>JAJZAK010000041.1 GCA_021799485.1 bacterium
CTATCGACGAGCAAGGACCCCTCCTCAAGCCGGGCTTGCGCGACCGGCATCCGCGACATTTCCTCGGCGTGCTTGAAAAGCGGACAGATGGCCCGGTAATCGCAACGAGAGCAGAGGGCGTTTTTTTCGGGATCGAAGCGCCGGTCGCTCTTGATCTTGATGATGAGGCTTGCCACGTCCTTCTTGAGCGCCGCCAGTTGGGAGGCCGTCTTGGTCACGCTCAAGGTCTTGCCGAAACGCAGATAGTGCCAGCGCAGCCGCACGGCTTTCGTGTCCGGCCAGGCATGGCGCACCGCCGCGTCATAGAGAGCCAACTGCCAGTCCTCATCGAGATCCGCCTGCTCCGGCAGGCTTCGGCCCGTCTTGTAATCGTGAATCTCGAAGGCTCCGTCTGGGGCCAAGGCCAGCCGGTCGACGAAGCCCTCGATCCGGTAGGACTCCCCGGCGGCCTCGAGAGGAAAGCCCACGCGGCACTCGACCGCCACCGTTTTATCGGCATCGAAGGGACGATGCGCGGCATCGTAGAGGGAGATCACCTCCCGGCCGACGCCGCGGTAATGCTCTCCCGAAAACCCGGGCTCGTAGACGACGACTTTCTCGCTCGCCCAGCGCTTCTCCCATTCGGCGTCGTAGGCCTCGAGAAGCTCCGCGAGCGTCAAGAGTCGGCCGTTCTGGAGATTCTTATAGAGCGCCTCGAGGGCCGCGTGCACGCAGACGCCCAGCAGCGCCTCGACGGACGTGCCCTCGCGGGGAACCCTTTCGATGTAATGGAAAGCGTATCGGCGCGGGCAAATCTGATATTCCTTGAGCTTGGAGGGAGAGAACTTTTTCGACGAATCGACGTCCATGAGAGCCGCGTCAAATCACCGACAGAAGGGCGAAATGAAGATACTCCGTCTCCGGCATCGCGAGGAGAATCGGATGGTCCGAGCACTGAGTCCGCAGCGCCTCGATTCTCGCGGACCGCCCCGCCTTGGCCTGCGCCGCGCGCAGCATGTCGACAAAGAGCTCGCGGCTGACGTGGTGGGAGCAGCTCGATGTCGCGAGCAAGCCTCCCTCCGGCAGCGCCTCCAGCGCCCGAGCGTTCATCGCCGCGTACGCCCGAAGGGCGCGGCCCAAGTCCTTTTTCGACGGACAGAGGTTGGGCGGGTCCATCATAATGAAATCCGGCTTAAAGCCCGCGCTCCCATCCTTGAGGCCGCGGAGAATCTCCAGGGAGTCTCCCTCGATCCATCTGATTTTCGCGCCAACCCCGTTGAGCGCGGCATTCTCCCGCGCCAGGCGAACCGCCTCGCCGGAACTCTCGACGCCGAGCACCTCCAGGGCTCCGAATTTAGCCGCGTTCAGGGCGAAGCTCCCCGTGTAAGAGTACAGATCGACGACGCGCCGGCCCCGCGCGTAGGGCCGTATGAAGGAACGGTTCTCCCTCTGGTCGAAGTAATAGCCCGTCTTCTGCCCGCGGCCCAGCGCCACTTTGAACCGGATGCCGTCGTGGACAATCTCGACCTCTTCGGGCGCCTCGCCCAGAATGGCGCGGTCCTCCGTGGAGAGCCCCTCCAAGGCGCGCATTCTGTGGGAATTCCTCAAATAAATCGCCGAGATCGGCGCCAAGACCCTGATCGCCGCGGCGAGGCGATCCAGGCGCGCATCGATCCCGGCGCAGAGAGCCTCGATGACAAGAACGTCGCCGAAACGGTCGATCACAAGCCCGGGAAGGCCGTCCGACTCCCCAAAGCACCAGCGGTAGGCGGACTCTCCGGGGAAAAGGCTCTCCCTTCTCGCGAGAGCCAGGCCAAGCCGCCTCCGGAAAAGCTCGTCGAGAGCCTCCTCGGAGAGAGGCCCGCGGGAAAGCAGGCGCACCGCGATAAGGCTGCGGGGATGGTAGAATCCACAGCCCAGGAATCGCCCCGCGGCGGAAAAGACCTCGGCCAAGGCGCCCGCCCCCGCCTCCCCCTCGACGGAGGATATCTCATTGGAAAAGACCCACAGATGTCCGGCGAGGAGACGGTCTTCCTCGCGGGCCTTGAGCCGGATGCGCGGCAGCTTTCCGCCGGCAGGCATGGACGCGGCCGCCTCAGCAGCCGAGGACTTCAACGGTCTCTCCGATCCGGACACGATGCTCCTCGGCAAAATTCGCCTCCCTCATCGCCAATTCCACGTAGCCGCTCGAGGCGGCCAGCGCGCCGGGGCGGTCCTCGGGTGCCTCGCAGTAAGCGCGCAGCAGGCGGCCCGCGTCCTTGCCCCGGAATAGGACGCGCGCGTCGTCCCCGACCGCGGCGGCCTCGATATTGGTCACGACGTTCCCAAAACCGTCCACGTAGACGACCTCGCCGATGAGGCGTCCGCGGCTCCGGCGAAGCGGCGGGAACGGCTCCGTCCACGCGGGCCCGACGGCCGGGCCGAGGCGCGAGGGCGCCGCGCCCAGCCAAAGCCTGGCAGCGACCGGAGCGAAAACATCCCGGCCGTGAAAGGTCGCGCTGACGCGCGACAGCCCCCAGCGCGAGACATCCACCTCGCGAAACTCCCGCGGCGTCTTTTCAAGCCACGCCAAGGCGCCGTTGTCCGGCGCCAGATATTGCCGGCCATCGCTTCGCGCCCATAGGATCCGGCGAGCGCCGCCCACCCCCGGGTCCACGACGACCACGAAGATGGAGCGCGGCGGGAAAAAGCTCGCGCTCGTTCGAAGGCTGAAAGCCGCCGCGCGGATGTCGTGGCGCGGGATGCCATGGCTGAGGTCGATCACGGGCGCTCTCGGAGCGATGCCGGCGATCACGCCCTTCATGACGCCGACATAAGGATCCTTCGACCCGAAATCAGTCAGGAGAACGATCGGTCCCATGCGATAAGGCCTCAGGCCGAAGTCAATCGCCTTCTTGGCCGCCGGAGGAGAGGCTGGTCAAATCCGTCAGCGGAACTCCCAAGCGGCATTGGGCGCAGACGCTCCGAGGATACGCTTCGAGGGGATAATTGACCAGCGTGCGCACGGGCAGCGCGAGCGCAAGACCGGAGATCGATCGGTCGACGAGGGCGCCGACGCCGACCACTTTCGCCCCGTACGCGAGCGCGAGACCCGCCAATTCCCCCGTTAAGCGCCCGGTCGTGAGAACGTCCGCCGCGACCAGCACGCGTTCGCCCCGCTCGATCTTGAAGTCGCGCCTGAAGGCCATCGAGCCGTTGGAGCGCTCGGCGAAAATCGCGCGGCATTTCTTGATCCGCGCCAGCTCCTGGCCTAGAACCAAGGACGCCGCCCCGGGCGTCATGACGACGTCCAAGGGCTGGGGGAATTTGGCCGCGAGGGCCTTCGAGAGCTTATGGGCCACATGCGGGTATTGAAGGACAAGCGCCGCTTGGATATAGACCGGCGCGTGGAGGCCGCTGGCAAGCTGGAAATGTCCCGGCACGATGGCGCCGTGCTCCTCGAACAGGCCCAGCGCGTCGGTCTTATTCATGGCAGGCTTGGTCGTCAGGCCTCATGATCGCGCGGCGGCCCGGGAGCCTCTCCGGGCGCGCAGAATCGCCGCCTCGACTTCGTGGGCGCCCATCTTCCGCAAATCCAGGTCGATATTAGGATGGTTGAGATTCCCCCGGACATGGAAGGAAATCGCCGGCCGCCCCTCCTCGTCCACGAGATATTCCGGCAGAGGAGCTTGATAATGCGTCAACTGGGTCAGCACCCGCAAGTCGACGGTCTCGTCGGCGAAATCGGCGCTGCCATCCGCGAAGGCGGAGAATTCGGGGCTCCTGACATAAAAGTAGCGGCTGTCGATGCGGCCGCGCTTGACAATGTAATTCGCGCCGATGCGGCTGAAGGCGAAGCTGCGCGGGTACGCCGTCGCCGCGTTGAAAATGGCCAGGTGATTCAAACGGTACATATAAATATACGGGAGGAACAATATTTTAAGAATTTTGCTCGACTCTTGGACACTTTTAATGTCCCCCACGCGCCCCGGACCCAAGGTCGCCGCGAGGGAGCCGTTCAAGGCGTGCAGGGCGGGCGTCAGTCCGTCCATCGACCACCGCAGATTTGTCCGGTCGATTAAAAAATCCTTCCCCACGATGCCGAAAATCTTTAGGTTTCCCGACAAGGCCGGGAAACTGTTCGGGAGGCTGTACTTCAGGGCCTTGACCCAGGCCTCGTCCCCGGACGGCGCATAGGGATGATCGCGCGGAGATCCGTAATGCTCCACGATCTTCTCGGACAATGTCGCCGCGCGCTCCCACTCTACTCGAGTGATCGACCCCGCCACCGAGAGCCGTTTTAAGCGGGGAAGGCCGTCTAGGCGGCCGCTCAAGCGCGCCGCCAACTTTCCCCATGCGAAAAAAAGCTTTTCAATGGAGAGCCTCCCTCCCGCGAGGGTCGCCGCACCCTTGATCCCGCGAAAAAACTCATCAAGCCATCGGACCGTCCCCCGCGAGACCGCCCAGTCGATGGTGGAAAAATTCTCCCGCGCCTGGGCCAGCACATCCGCGCCAAGAACGTCGAAATCGGGCGTCGACAGCCGCGCCTTGCCCCATTGGAGCCGGGCGGAAAGGACTTTCCATTTTCCCCCGACTCCCGACAAGGAGACGCTCGCCTTCATGTCCCCATCGGCGGAGAAACTCATCGGCGGAGAAACCAAGGCCTCCAACCTCTTCAGCGAGGGCAGTTGGGACTCGATGTCGGCATGCCATACGACATCGGGGCCGGAATCGTCGATGACGCCGCCGCCTTGAAGGCGCCCCTCGGGCACGAGCGCCGTCAAGGAATCAACGCGCAGGGCTTTCCCGCTCCACCGCGCCCGTCCGCTCCAATGCGCGGCCGGCAACGCCGCGCGGCTCGGCTTGCCGAGCCATTTCCGGGGGATGCCCCAAGAAACCGCGGGAGACTCGACATCGAGGCTTATATCCGGCTCGGGAAAACCTCCGATCTTCGCCCGGCCCTTGATATCACCGAGGCCGACGATGTGAAGTCTCAGGCCCGAGTCCTCGACCGTCGCGCGGCGCCAATCCGACGCCCGTACGCGGACGGTCCCCTTCCCGCGCCCGGAACCCTTGAAGCGCGCTCCCGCCACGATCCAATCCCAATCCGCCTTCCATTCAAACGGCAAGGATCCGAAGAAGCGGAAGGGCCCCGCCGCAACGCGAAGGTTATCGAGGCGCAGGTCGGATCCCCCCGCCCGGCTCCTGAACCTGGCGACGCCGTTGTCGATACGGATTTTCTCGACGGACCATGCGACGGGAAGGCCGATGAGCCTCTCCGGAACAGCCTTGACGGGCGCCGGGACCCCGGGACGACCAGGAGGGCTCCAACCGGCGGCGGGCCAGTCAAGCTCGGGGCCGTCGAGGGCCAGCGTCGCGAAGCGAATCCGGCGCTCCCGAAGGAGCGCGGCGATGCTGACGGTCAAGAGGGCCGAACGGCACTGAAAAGCGGGCGGCGCGCCTTCCTTGTCATAAACGGAGAGCCCGCGGAGGCGAAGTCCGCGGAGCGTCACGAAGGCCCTTCGGATCGACACGGGACGCCCCGTAGCACGGCCCAAGCCTTCCGTGACAGCCGCCTTCAGACGCTCGGGGGTCGCCGCCCGTTCCAGATATCCAAAGACCGCGACAAGGGCGACGCTGGCAAGGACGGCGAGCCCCAGAAATATTCCCCCGGCGATTTTGAACGCGAGAAGAAGACGGCGGAGCGCCGGGCGGAAAGGCGCCATGGCGCGGTCTTACTTTACCGGCGCCGCGCGCCAATGCGAGGCGGCGGCCGTCGCGAAGCCGGCGACATCCAGCGCGGAGCGGCGCAGGACGCCGAGGAGCGCCACCGAGTGGGGGAAAAAAACCTTCAGAGCCGCGAGCGTTATCAACGCGTTGCCAAGACCGATGAGGGATATCGAGAAGAGAACCCCTCCCGCCATGCGAAGGTCGGGCTGGGAGACGTCTCCCACGGACGCAAGGGTCTCCAGGAGGTGAAATGCGAGCCCCACGCCCATCATACCGGCGACGGCGCCAAGGGAATTCCAACCCGGACGGATCCAGACCGCGACTCGAAAGACCAGGAGCGCCGCCAAGGCCGGCACCGGCGCGAGATACGGCGCCAAGGCGACGAAGGCGTTTGACTTGGAGAGCTTCACATGCCCTCCCTCGGGACCCGCCTTAAATTCATAAACATGGCCGCCGAAGGCCCAGGCGGCGGCCGCGTGGGCCGTCTCATGGCCCAAGACGTAAAGCCCGCGCAGAATCGAGGCGGTCCGCCTGGCGGCCGGCCCCCGCCCCGCGCGGCTCCACAGCCAAAGCAACGCATATCCAAGGAAGCCGCCGAAAAAGGGTAGGGCGGCGGCCTTTTGCGCCGCGGCCGCCCCCGAGGCGGCGCGAAGGAGCTCGATCCAGAGCGCGACGACGGCCGGAAGAAGCAAAAGCCCGACGGCGGATTTGAGGACATTTTTCAAGGGGAGCCTCCGCTATTCGAAAATGGAGTCTTCATGGGCCAGGCGCTGAGCCTTGAGTTCGGCTTTCCACCGGCCCAAGACTCCCGGCATTCTGTCGCAGGAGAGCCGAGCCCAAGGGCCTCGAGGGGGCGACAAGAGTTCGCAACCCGTCTGGAACCAGACGTAAGCGTATTTAAGCGAGCTCTCGGAGACCCGCTCGTCGCGCTCGAAGCGCAGAAGAGAGGATTTCGCCATGTAGGCATCCGGCGCCAACCGCCCGGCTTTGATTTCCTCGTCAAGCTTCATCTGGCGCCGCGCAAGCACCGCGTCGTAATGAGCCGCTTTGCGCTCGGGATGCTCCTGCCAGTCCAGATACTTGAGGCCGTCCGCGTAGGCTTGCCTCGCTCGCAAATTCAAGTCCGTCCACGCCAAAACGAAGACCAGGGACCAGACTCCCAATGCGGCAAGAAGCGCTTTTCCGTACAGCTTCATCGGGAATCCAAAATACGGTGCAGCGCCGCCTTGAATTCCTCCTGGGGAATGGGTTTCGCGAACACTTCCCTAACGTTGGGCTCCTGGCGGATGACCTCCACGGTCGTCGTCTCGGTGTAGCGGCCGCTGACGACGATGATCGGGATGCGGGAGGCCTCCCGGTCCTGCTGCATGCGCCGAAGAACCTCGAAGCCGCCATAGCGCGGGAGCATCAGGTCGAGGATGAGCAAGTCGGGCTTGAGGCTCTTGACCTTTTCCAGGGCGGTCGCCCCGTCCCCCGCCATTTGCGTCAGAAACCCCTCCCTTTTAACGAGAAGCTCCAAAAGCTCGATCGATCCCTCGTCGTCGTCAACGATCAGGACGAGTTTACTAAAGGAGATGGGGACTGCCATGAGCGTTTTCTATCCCGCCGTCAGCTCCACGGAGGGCAGGCGCAGACAAGGTTGCGGTCTCCGTAGGCATTGTCGATGCGCCCAACGAAAGGCCAGAACTTGCGTTCCCGCGTCCACGGCGCCGGAAACGCCGCCTTTTCGCGGCCATAGGGATGGCGCCAGTCGTCGGAGGCGATCATCAGAGCCGTATGGGGGGCGTTCTTTAACGGGTTGTCGGATCGATCGGATCGTCCCGCCTCGATGTCCCGGATCTCGCCGCGGATCAAGATCATTGCGTCCACGAAGCGGTCGATCTCCTCCTTGGACTCGCTCTCGGTCGGCTCGATCATCAGCGTTCCGGCGACCGGCCAGGAGACGGTCGGCGCGTGGAAGCCGTAATCCATCAGCCGCTTCGCCACGTCCTCGGCCGTGACGCCCGCGCTGTCCTTGAACGCCCGCAAATCCAGCAGGCACTCGTGGGCGACCAAGCCTCCTCGGCCCCGGTAGAGCAGGGGATAATGGTTCGAAAGCCGCCGCGCGACGTAATTGGCGCTCAAGATGGCGGATTGAGTGGCCCTCGTGAGGCCCTCGCCGCCCAATTGCCTGATGTAGAGCCACGAAATCGGCAGGATGGACGCCGAACCGAACGGCGAGGAGGACACGGCTCCGAGATCCCGGGCTCCGACCCGGGCCAAGGGATGGCGCGGCATGAAGGGCGCCAGGTGTTTGGCCGCGGCGATAGGCCCCATGCCGGGGCCGCCGCCGCCATGAGGGATGCAGAAGGTCTTGTGGAGATTGAGGTGGCAAACGTCCGCGCCGGCCTCTCCCA
This sequence comes from bacterium, assembly GCA_021799485.1. Classification (GTDB taxonomy): domain Bacteria; phylum Elusimicrobiota; class Elusimicrobia; order UBA1565; family UBA9628; genus JAJZAK01. The sequence goes on from JAJZAK010000041.1 coordinate 8,085, forward strand.
CCCGACAGAGCCCGACGAGGGCGTTTAAGTTCGCGCCGTCCAGATAAACTTGGCCGCCCGCCTCGTGGACGAGCCGGCAAATCTCCTTGAGGCCCTCCTCGAACACGCCGTGCGTGGAGGGATAGGTGATCATGATCGCGGCCAACTCCCGAGAGCTCGCCGCGATCTTCTGCTTGAGATCCTCCCTGTCGATCGAGCCGTCCGAGGTCGTCTCGACCGGGACGGCCGAGAAGCCGGCCGCGGCGGCCGAGGCGGGATTCGTGCCGTGAGCCGATCGGGGAATCAGGCAGACGCGGCGGCGTCCCTCCCCCCGCGACTCGTGATAGCGCCTGATCGCCATGAGCCCCGTGTATTCCCCTTGGGAGCCGGCGTTGGGCTGGAAGGAAACGGCATGGAACCCCGTGATCTCCTTGATCGCACCCGCGAGGCCCTCCAAGATCTTCGCCCACCCCTTGGCCTGCGTCGCGGGGACGAAGGGATGGAGTCCCGTCATCGAGGGGATGCTCAGCGAGCGCATCTCGGAAGCGCTGTTGAGCTTCATCGTGCAGGAGCCCAGTGGAATCATGGAGTGGACGAGCGAGATGTCCCGATTCTCGAGGCGCTTCATGTAGCGCATGAGCTCGGTCTCGGAGCGGAAGCTGCTGAAGACCGGATGGGCGAGATAGGCGCCCTCTCGGCGCAGGGCGGGCTCGAACTCCCCGGAGGCCGCCCGCAGGAGCCTCGCGACGTCGATATGAGCGCGCTTGCCCGCGGCGAAGATTCGGAGCAGGCTTTCGACATCCGCCTCCGAGGCGGCTTCGTCCATGGAAACGCAGAATCCTTCGTCGCATTCGCGAAAATTCACGCGGGCCCGCCCGGCCAAGGCGAGAATGCGCTTTTTCGCCGAAGGGCTCGCCTCGACCAAGACCGTGTCGAAGAAAGGCTCCGGTCCTATTTGGTAGCCGAGCTTTTGAAGGCCCAGGGCAAGAGCCGAAGCGAGGCGCCGAATCCGCAACGCGATGCGCTTGAGGCCCGCGGGCCCATGGTAGACGGCGTAGAACGAGGCTATGACCGCGAGGAGGGCCTGCGCCGTGCAGATATTCGACGTCGCCTTTTCCCTGCGTATGTGCTGTTCGCGCGTCTGGAGCGCGAGCCTCAAGGCTGGTCTCCCCGATGCGTCTTTCGAAACTCCAACGATTCTTCCCGGTATGAGCCGTTGGTATTCCTTGCGCGTCGCGAAGAACGCGGCATGCGGGCCGCCGTAGCCCGGAGGAACGCCGAAACGCTGGGCCGAGCCCAGCGCGATGTCGGCGCCGAGCTCTCCCGGCGACTTCAAAAGGGTCAAGGCGAGCAGATCGCAGGCAACCGCCGTCAGGGCTCCCGCTTCATGGGCTTTGCGCGAGACCTCCGCGATGTTCGGCGGGATGCTCCCCAGCGTCTCCGGGTACTGGACCAGAACGCCCACGGGCTTGCGGCCGAAGTCCCACGACGCCGGATCCGAGACCACGAGATCGATCCCGAGGGCTCCGGCGCGTGTGCGCAGGACGGCCAGAGTCTGAGGATGACAGCGGTCGCCGGCGAAAAAGGGCCCGGGCGCCTCCGCGCCCTGGTAAGCTGCCAGGCACATCGTCATCGCCTCGGCCGCGGCCGTCGCCTCATCGAGAAGCGAGGAGTTCGCCACCGGCAGGCCCGTCAAATCCTCGATCATGGTCTGGAAGTTGAGAAGCGCCTCGAGCCGTCCCTGAGAGATTTCGGCCTGGTACGGCGTGTAGGGCGTATACCAACCGGGATTTTCGAGGATGCCGCGACGGATGACGGCGGGAAGGATCGTCTCATAATAACCCATCCCGATGTAGGACCTGTAAGTCTCATTTTGAGCCGCCAGAGCCTCCAACTCCCGGAAGGCCTCCTCCTCGCCCAGGGCCGGTCCGAGCTTGAGCGGCCGGCTCAGACGCAGCTCCTCCGGAACGGCCGCGGCGGCGAGAGCCTCCAAGGAGCCGTGTCCGACCGCCTCCAGCATCGATCGGATCGACTTCGAATCGAGGCCGATATGGCGCGAAGCAAAACCGGGAAGCTCCGCGGACTCGGCTTCCCCCGAGCGCTTGGCCGCCGCGTCAGTGTCCTGCATGAGCCGCGGCATCCGTCTTGAGGAAGGCCTCGTAGGCGCCATGATCAAGAAGCCTGTTCATCTGAGAGGGATCGGAAGGCTTGAGCTTGAAGAGCCAGCCCTCGTCGTAGGGAGACCGGTTCGGAAGAGCGGGATCCTTCGCGATCTCGACGTTAACGGCCGCGACCTCGCCCGCGACGGGGGCATAGATGTCGAAGGCCGCCTTGACGGACTCGACGACGCCGACCGCCTGGCCTGCCGAGACCTTGCTTCCGATCTTGGGCATATCGACGAAGACGACGTCGCCGATCTCCTTTTGGGCGTGGTCCGAAAGCCCGACCCAAACGAGGCCATCGTCCCCGGAGGACCAGGCCCACTCATGCGTCCGCGCGTACCGGCAGGAAGCGGGATTAGGCATGGGAGTAGAAGGGGAGCTTGACGACCTCGGCGGCCGCGGAGCGGCCCCGAATGCCGACAACGGCGGCGTCGCCCGGCTTGAGGCCCGGCTGGTCGAGATAGCCGAGGCCGAGGCCGACTTTGAGAGTGGGGGAGAAGCCTGCGCTCGTCAAAGACCCCGCAGTCCTTCCTCCAATCGACACCACGGCGCCGGCGCGTGGAATCCCCGCCTCCTTAAGCCGCAGCCCGTAAAGTCTCCTGGCCAACCCCTCCTTTTTTTGCCGCATCAGCGCCTCCTTTCCGATGAATTCGCCTTTGTCCCAATCCACGAGCCAACCATAGCCCGCCTCGAGGCTTGAATGCTCGTCGTCCGCGTCCTGTCCGTAGAGAAGATAACCCGCCTCGAGACGCAGCGTGTCGCGAGCGCCCAGCCCGCAGGGCTTGACGCCCCGGGACGCGCCGCGATCCAGAAACGCATCCCATATTCGCGGGAGGTCCTTGGCGGGGGCCATGATCTCGAAGCCCTCCTCTCCCGTATAGCCCGTCGTGCTGACGAAAAGATCCGTCCCGAAGGCCCGTCCCTCCCAGGCCTCAAAACGCCTCATGCGGGAAACGGTCTCCAGCCCCCGCTCCATCGCGAGCAATTCGCGGGAACCGGGACCCTGGACCGCGATGATTCCGCGCTCGGGGCTGCGCCGGCGCAAATTGACGCGGAGCTTGCCGCGGTGGGCCTCAAGCCACGTCCAGTCCTTCTCCGTGGTCGCCGCATTGACGACCGCGAGGGTGCGGTCCGGCGCCAGGCCGCTTACGATCAGGTCGTCCACGATCCCACCGCGCTCATTGAGAAGATGCGTATAGACGGCCTTGCCGGGATGGAGCTTCGCGGCGTCGGTGGGAATCAGGCGCTGCCAAAATGAAACAGCATCCGGACCCGAAACTTCGATCTGGGCCATGTGAGACACGTCGAAAAGTCCGCAGGCCCTACGCACCGTCTCATGCTCGTCCAGGATGCCGCCATAATAGATAGGCAGCATCCAGCCGTGAAAATCCACCATCTTGGCGCCCAGCGCTTTATGCCGCGCGGCGAGGGGCGTCTCGCGAAGAACGGCCTCCGGCTCCATCACGTTTCATACGATAGAAAATTTGCCCGCCTGACGGCCACTCGACGCCAGGGACGCTGTCGCTACCGCGACAGGAGATCCCACAGAAGCTTCGCCAAGCGGCGGCGGTCGGCCTCGTCCCGAAACTCGATCTCCGCTTGAAAATAGCCGTCTTCGTCCTTCCACGCGTCGGCCGCCTCGCAGGACAGATCCCGAAAGGAGTCCCCCCACAGCTGGAAGCTCAACCGGAGACGCTCTCCATAAGCGATCGGCGCCAAGGTCGCCAACGTCGCTCCATCATGGGAAAGCCTTTCGACGCGGCCCCATGCCTCGCGCTTAAAAAGCCCCGGTTCGAATTCAATCAAGACCGGAAGCGACACGCAGGTTTTCGGCATCGCTACTCGCTTCCCATGGCCGCGTGGCGGAAAATCCTAGCCGCCGGGGCGCCGGCTCCGATAGGGCCGTCCGGCCGGCGCGCGGCGACGCTCCAGAAGCGCGCTCCATCCCAGGCCAGCCCCACGGGCTCATAGTTCCCATTCTTGTACTCCGGCAAGGGAACTCGCGCCGCCGCCTCCCCGGGCCGGTCGAGACGATGACGGATCAGATTCCCGGTCCCCGAATCCAAAGACCAGAGGAACTCGCCGTCAAAAGCCAAGGCCGCCGCCTTCCGGCCGGGATACGGCCAGCTCTCAACGACGCTCAAATCCGCGTCAAGGATGCGCTTGTAGAGCGTGTGCCTTGATGCGGTCCATAGGAAAAGCCCGTCGTAGGCGATTGCGATCGTGTCGTAGGCATCCTGGCGGTAGGCGCCCAAGGTCGTGAAGGAGGCGTCCTTCATGTGCCGCACGATCACCCCGCGGGCGTCCGAGGTGAAGAGAAAGCCCCCGCCAAAGCCGATCCCGATAGGCGTCTCGCGAGAAAGCGGCACCACGCGCGCGAGACTCATGTCGGCGCGGCGATGGAAATTGAGAGTCCTTGTGTACCAATCGGAGATCCAGAAACCCCCGCCCTCAAAGGCGAGCGATGAGGGGTGACTGTAAGGCAGGTCCCAATAGGCGCCCGCCCGCAAGGCCGCCTCGCGGCGAAGCTGGGCGCGCCGCACCGAGATGACTCCCAAGGCGAGGCCCAGCAGGGCGGCCAGCGCGAGCCCCCAGAGCACGATCCGGCTCGAAGGGCCGCGAGGAGGGGGAATGACGGAAAGGCTCGTTCCCTCAAGGCGGATCGCGCGGGCCAGCGCCGACTTAAGAGCGGCCTGGCTTTGAGGCCAAGGGAGAACCTCCCAGGCGCCCAGCCTTAAAAGCTCGATCGCCCGCGACGCGTCCCGGCGCGCCGGCGCCACGATAACGGGAAGGAGCGGGCAGGCGGCGATGATTTCCCTCACGGCGGACGCGGTCTTGTCGTCCCCCTCGTCGTCCGCCGGCATCCAAACGAGAACCTTGGGCCTTTCCTCGGCCAGCGTCTCGATCGTCGATTTCAAATCGACGGCTTGCCGCACGCCGTGTCCCCACTCGCCTAAAAGGAGGGTCCATTCCCGCCGCAGTTCCGCCGCTCCTCCCGCCAGGAGGACGGTCGCCGCCGATACCCCGGCGTTATTGGCCGCCATCGCCGCCTCCCTGCGTCTCCCGCCCCATGGGCGCCAACTTCCTCGGGGCCGGGATCGTCAAGACGCTGCCCAGATGGGGCAGGCCGCGATCGATCTCGTCGGGATTGGCGTCATAAATCTCCTCCCAGAGGGTTTCGTCACCGTAATATCTCTTCGCCAATGACCGAAGCGTATCCCCTTCCACGACGACGTGCTTCTTGGGCCAGGCGGGAACCGCTTTTTTAAGAGGCTTCGGCAACTCGGGGCCGGGCCTGGCGGGCGCCAGAAGAGCGGCCTTGCGGTTCTGCAGGGTTTGAAGATCGAAGTTCGTGCGATCGATCGCCTGGGTCAGGGCCTTGTAGCGGCCCTCGAGATCCTTGATGCGCGCCTCGAGAACTGAGAGTTGGCCGTTCGCGGCTTCGGAATCCGTGCGGGTGCGGCCCAATTTCCGCTCCCAATCACTTTTCTGAGATTGGAGCGCCTGAATGCGGGCCACGAGTTCGTCCGCCTCGCGGGCGGCCTCGCCGACGAATTTCGCCTCGTAGGTCGGCGCTCCGAAACGGTAGCTCAAGGACATCTGGTAGCCGCCGCCCGAACGATAGACGCCTCCCGTCGGGAAGGTGGAGGCCGCGTCCAGGACAAAGGGCGAAAAATCAACGCCGAAGCCAAAGGCGAGTTGGTTGACGCCTTCCAAGGGCAGGCCCTTGCCGATTCTCGCCTGCAAGAGATCGTGATCGAAGGACGCCTCGATCCCGGGATAAAACGCGGTCAGCCCGGGCCGCATATGCAGATCGACCGCCGCGGTCAGCCAATGGTCGTAGTCGTAGGAGTTGCCCCAAATAAACGTGGGGTGCGGAAAGCCGGGGTTGGTCGTGACATTGAGCAGCGACATGCCGCTGTTCCATCCGAAATCCGACTGGGCGAGCACGCCGCCGTCGAAGCCCAAGGCGACCGCCCCCGCCGCGCCCGGCGCCGCGGCCGTGTCCAGGATCTTGAAATTGCCGCCGACCTTGAGGGGTCTCGACAGATGATATTTTGACAGGTCGATATCCTGGGCGTAGTTGAAAAGGAAGTCCTGTTCATAAAGATTCTCGGTCTGCCACTGCCCGTCATAGGAGAACCCGACCGTAGCCGAGTGGATGGAAGGATAGGGTCTGATATAGCTCAGATCCCACCACGAAAGGTTGCCCGTCGGGTCCGGCATCCGCCCGATCGAGGTCCCCATGTCCGGGAGGGGGGCGTTCGCCGTGCCGGCGGGATTAAAAAACATTCCGAACGCGTCGTTGGCGATCGAACTGTAGGCCATGCCCATGCCCATGGCCCTCGCCCCGGGAAGGAGATCATAGAATTGATCCGCCCAGGCCGGAGACAAGCCGAGGCCCAGACACAAAAATGCCGCGAAATACGCCGAAAATGCTCGGCGAAACACGGCGCATTATAATATCCCAAGAATCAAAATCTATTTCCTATTTGTTGCTTTTCTTGAGGCAAAAGCAACCTTCACCGTGACGGCCGCGACAGCCGCAATCCCCAGCATCCACGGAATATAGACCGCACGACTTCCCCGCCCGCCGTCGCCGGCCGTCCGGCGGACAGGCCGCGGGCCGCCGCTAATCCTATTGAGATGCTTCGCGAACGCCTTCTCCACATAGCCGGGGAGCCAGACCATATGAAGCATGGAGCCGTAGTGTCCCAGGGGGACCCACATTTGCCGGGACGAGGGGAAAGCCTCCCGCAAAAGCTCGGCGTTTTCCTTCGGGATCACATCATCCCAGGCGGCGTTGATGAGCAATGCCTTCTTGCCGCCGTTCTGCTTCCTGTAGGAGAGAGGATCAAGGCCGGAGAAAGCCTCGCGAAGCGCCGACTCCGCAATCCCCCAGTGACGCGCGAATTTTCCCGTCATCGAGCTATTTTCGACGAGGCTCGGAAAATCGGCGCCGCCCAGAAGAAAAACGGCGTAGGACGGCGTCTTGTCGACGGAATAGAGGCTCGCCCCGGCCAAGGCGCCGAGGCTTACCCCCAAAATGCCGATATCATTCTTCATGACCTGGGGATTCCCGCGCAACCAGGCCAGAGCTCGCTTCCCGTCGAGCACCGACTGGCGGAAGTTGAAGGCCAAGTGCTTGGCCGTCCGCGCGAGAAAGACTTGGCCGCTCGGAATTCCTTTCCTCGGCCGCCGATGAAACTGGTAAGGGGTCTCAAGAAGAAGAACCGCGAAGCCCCCGCGCAGCAAACGTTTCATGAATTGGCTTTCAATCCACTGATTGGGCGCGGCCATGATCGGGAGGATCAGCACCGCTGGATAAGGGCCGGGGACGGCCCGCGGCACGGACCAACGCCCCCAAACGACATCGTTGGCCGGAAAGGGACTCTTAACCGGAGACGGGAATTTGAGGATGTATTCCGTCGAATCCTTTGATGAGCATTTTTCCGTCAGGGCCGCCTTGAACGGGGCTCCTTGGCGGCCCAGAGGGCCTGCGGAAGCCGCATGAACGCAAAGAAGAACCGCAACGGCCAGGCGCGGGAGCATCAAAATCCCATCACGAGCGCCAGCACGGTCTGGTAGATGTCCGTCGAGCCGTGTTGCGGGGCGTTGGCGAAGTCCGGGGTCGGCGTCGTAGCGTCCCCCATCACCCAATATGAATATTCGGCCTTCAACTGGAAATGCCGCGTCATTTCGTAGTCCACGGCCGCGGTGTATTTATTCATGCGCGTTGAAGCCCGAACGCCGCTTGGATCCAATGCCTCGATGGAAGAGTAGGTCGTCCCTCCTATATCCACGCCGGAAAAAAGATCCAGGGCCGGCCCGCGGTGAAACAATTGATTAAAGACGAGCGCGCCCATGAGACGCTTCCCCCACCAAGGTTTTCGGATCAGGGGCCAGGCGGCCTGGACGTAGTACCCCTGGTTGATTTGAAAATTCTCCCCGCACGGCACGCCGCCAGTGACGCCATTGATATCGCAGGCGTTAAGGTCGGAGGTGGACCATTGGGGCTGGTTCGACGGATCGGCTCCATGATCAATGGGAGCGATGAACTGGTTATACCCGTATACATATTCCGAGGAAATGCTAAAGCCCTCCCAAAGGAAGTTCAGAGCCGAGTCGTAAATCTGGTAGTTGAGATTCCCTTCCAGGTTGTAGTCGCTGTCCATCATAGAGGCGCTCCAAGTCACCCCTTTCAAATCCGTAAACTCCCCACCCGGAAGCGGCAATCGAACATCGCCCAACGACCAGGAGACCCTCCCGCCGACAGCCTTGGGGTTGTTGTTGTCGGCCAAGTTATTGTCCTGATGCCCGAAGTCGATATTCGTTCCTCCCGCCGCGATCTCCGGCACGCCCAACTGAGCGGGGTTGGGAAACGTCCTCGACCGATTGGGTGTTTCCCCCAGGCCGTTGACCACGTAAACCGTCAATTCCTTTGGGACGAGCGCCGAGCGCGCCGTGGGATAATAGCTCGCTCGGCCGCCGATATCGGTATAGCCCACGCTCAAGGGCGGCGTCGGGGAATTGACGCGGCTAACCAAGTCGAGGTCGTCGGGGGAGGCGAAGGCGAGGGGACGGGTGACGGTAAGGTAATCGTCCGGGCGGTAAAGCTGGTTATAGTACCCAAAGGGGACCAGGAATTTTCCAGCCTGGAGCTTGACGTCCGGAATCCGGTCGTAAGCGAAATACAGCTGATAGAGGTCCATCACGCCCTGGTTCGAAGTCGGCATGTTGAACTCGACTTTGAAGGGCACGCTGTCCACGAAGGGGCCCTCGAATCCGACGTACGTGTCGCTCAAGAAGACTTCGTCTTGCACCTGAGTTTCATAATCGGGGTAGCGCGGGCCGACGTTGCGCCAATCGAGGGAAAAAGCCCCCGTGAAACGCATCCCGTGAAGAAAGGCGGCCCCAAATCCGTCGTGGGAGGGCGGAGCCGTCGAAGGATCAATGGAATAAACGGTTCCGGCGTCGGGCATGCCGAGGCCCGGGACCGCCGCCCCTAAAACGAAAAAAACAGCAACCAACCGCCACCGCGGGGCGCGTTGACAGCCCCGGGCAAAATGTCTATGATCATTCTGACGGCGCGCGTGGTCCATTTCCGTCGAGAGCGCGAATCGAATATAGTGTAACGGAAGGAAAAGGAATATGCCACACGTCATCACGGAGAAGTGCCTTGGCGAAGTATACGCCTCCTGTCAGGAGGTCTGTCCCGTGGAGTGCATCCATCCCGGGACCTATAAGGGCGAGGCTTTCATGATCATCGACCCCGAGGTGTGCATCGACTGCGGGGTCTGCCTTCCGGAATGCCCCATCGGCGCCATCGTGGGCTCCGTGGACGAGAGCCCTGACTGGGCGAAGACGAACGCCGAGCTGACGCCCCAATTCAAGGGCAACCCCAAGCCCCCGGTCCGGCCGGCCAACGATCCGCCCCGCAAATCGACGAACACGCTGGTCAAGTAATCACGAGGTTTCTCGCGCGGCTCGGAATACTCCTCGCGGGATTAGTTTTCGCGGGGAACTCCGCGGAGACACTGGCGATGTCCTTCAACATCATCCATCGCACGCCGCACGACGCCCGCATTCTCTCCGCGTCCGGACTCAAGAGAGTTCCCTTTGAAAAGGGGCTGTTCGAGGCCGCCGTCGGGTCCGGGGCCGTCACGTCGGACGCTCTCCAGACGCCGGCTCCCTTCACGAGCGTCGTTCCTTCTTGGAACGCGACGGTTCCGGCAGGCGGCGTCCTCGGCTTCCAAGTGCGGGCGCGTCTTGGCGGACGCTGGTCGCGCTGGTACGACATGGGGGAAAGCCGGGGCGGCCTCTTTTATTCGCCGCCCTCCCAGGAGGACGCCGACGGACTCGTTGATATCGACACCTTGAAGCTCCGTCGGCCCGCCGACGCCCTCCGCTATCGCGCGACTTTAAAGGCGGACGGAGGGCCCGTGACCCTCAAGCTTGTCGCGCTCGCGTTCTGGGACGGCAAGGCCGCGCCGTCCGGCCCTTATCGCCCGGGGCCCTGGGTGCGCGAGATCAAGGTCCGGCCCCGCTCCCAGAAAGAGGAGCAGGAAAAATACAAGCATGACATCTGCAGCCCCACGACGCTCGCCATGCTCCTCTCCTACTGGAGGCGCGATCGTCCCACGGCGTTCGTCGCCGAAAAAGTCCGGGACCAAACGACGAGGCTTTTCGGGGATTGGAGCGCCAATATGTATTACGCCGGCTCGCAGAATCTCCTCGCCTTCGCCGCGCGCCTGGGCTCCCTGGCGGCGCTCGAACGGCTGATCGCCGCCGGACGACCGGTCGCCGCGAGCCTGACCTTCGGCCCCGGCGAGCTCGACGGCGCTCCTCTGAAAAAGACCAAGGGGCATTTCGTCCTGGTCGTGGGATTTTCGCGCGCGGGGGACGTGATCTGCCTCGACCCCGCGGCAGCAAGCCGCGCGGTGACGCGCCGTGTTTATCGCCGAGATCAATTTTACGCGGCCTGGCTTGTCAACAAAGGCGGGCTCGCCTATATCGCCTGGCCCCTCAAGGGCTCTCTCATGGAGGCGGCCGACGCGACGGTCGACGTCTGGAGCAAGCCCCAGGATTCCAGCGGCGCATCATCGCGGCGCCTCCACGATCCCAGCCATCTCACCCAGCTGCTCTACGCCGAGCCGGCCAGGCTAAAGAAGGTCCGGGGCGATTGGGTCGGCATCGAAGCCCTTCAACAGCGCCAATTTCGAAAGGGGCGCGGTTGGTCGGGATACGCCGGTTGGGCGCAGGCCGGGGGGCTCGTCCTGGGACTCCCCGCCGCCCCCGCCGACGCCGTCGTCCTCGCCAAGCAACCCTCGCCCCGAGGCTCCGCCGCGGCGCCCAAGCTCCTTTCCGTGGGCACCCGTCTCTCCAAGGTCTCCTCCAATCGCTCCGGATACTCGCTGCGCCTTCTTGACGGCTCGGCCGCGGCTTTCGCGCCGGAGACCGTCGGCGCCCTTGACAATCTCGACGAGAAGACGCGCCGGCGCCGCATCGTCCAAAGCGCCCGCCTCTTCCTCGGCGAGCGCTACTACTGGGGCGGACGCTCCGGCGTCCAGTTCGCCCCCGATGTCGGCGTCGACTGCTCGGGTCTCGTCGAGCTCGCCTATCGCGCCGCCGGCATGGACATCCCGCGAAACGCCCGGGATCAAAAGCGCGCGGCTCATCCCGCGCGCCGGGAGGACCTGCACGAGGGAGACCTGGTCTTCCTGACCGCCTCGGAGCGCTCCCGCAGGATCAACCACGTCATGATCTACGCCGGAGGGGACCGGCTTCTCGAAAGCAGCCGCGGCGCGGGCCGGGCGCTTGCGACCACTTTTAAGGAACGTTTCCGCCAAACGCTGGCCGAGATCGAGTCGGGCGTGATCGTCATGGACTTCGCCGCCGCGAAGCCCCGACGTCGCCGCATCTTTTTCGGAACCTTTTTTTGAGCTGAGCCCGGAAAGCCAAAATTGTAGAATCCGCGCGTGTTAGCATCCACTGTCTTCGCGTTTCTGTTCGCCCCTTTCTCCCGCGCCGCGAACGTCCCCATGAAGACTGTGCCCCAGCCGGCCGTCGTTGCTTCGAGCGCGCCCTGGATCACGGTCGTCCGGCCGGCGGAGAGCGGCGTCCTTCCCGCGGCCGCCGGGGACTTCATCATGGGCGCCGTCTCCGATCCTCAAGCGGTCCTCGTGATCAACGGGACGAGCGTCCCGGTCGCCTCGGATGGAGCGTATCTTGCGTGGCTCCCGATCAAACCGGGGCTCTTCGCCTTCGACTTAAGCCTCTCGCGACCGGGGAGGAATCCCTTTACGGTGCGGCGGCAAGTCGTCGTTTCGACGCCCCCCGCGCCCCTCCCGGACGCCCCTCCTTCCATTGATCCAACCTCCCTGACTCCCAACCGCCCCCTCGGCCTGCGCGCCGGCGACTGGCTGCGGCTTCGCATGAAGGCGTCGCGCCATCGCCCGGCGTTCGCCAGGATATCCGGCGGAGATTGGCTGGCCATGCGGGAGACGGACCCCGTCCTTGGCATCTATGAAACAGACTATCTCGTCCGCCCCGGCGAGGATTTGCCCCCCTCGAAAATCCAGTATCGCCTTGGGAAACATTGGTGGAACAAGACGGCGTGGAGCCGCGGAACGGTCTCCTTCGTCTCGCGAACGCCGGTTGTTGGGCGCGTGAAGACAGCCGACTCGGTGCTGTTAACGCAAACGCCGTCCTGGGGCAATCTCTTTTACGTCGCGCCGGGCGTCGCGCTCCCCATCTGGGGCCAGGACGGCCGCCGGTTAAAGCTGCGCATCGATCGGGGATTCTACGGCTGGCTGCCGGCCTCCGACCTCGATATCTTCCCATCCGGCTTTCCAATTCCGCGCGCCGTGACCGGCGTCATCACCGAGAAGGCCGTTCCCGCGGGCACGGAGGTTCACATTCCCCTGCGGACCCGGGTCCCCTTCCAAGTGATCGAATCGCCGTCCGGCGGCTCTCTCTCCCTCATTCTCTACGGCGCCGTCTCGCACACGAACTGGATCGTCTACGACTCCTCCGACACGTTCCTCGATTCGATCCGCTTCGGGCGGGAAAGCCCCCAAGGGCTTCGTCTCGAAATCACGCTGCGCGGGGGCCGCTCGCTTTGGGGCTACCACGCGGAATACTCCCAAAGCGGCTCGACGCTCAAGCTTCTCCTTATCCGTCCGCCGTCGATCAAGGCCGAAGGATCGCCCCTGGCCGGCCGGAGGATCTTTCTCGATCCAGGGCATAACCCGGATCACCCCGGCGCCATCGGCCCTCTTGGGACCCGCGAGATGGACGTCAATATGGCTATCGCGAACGCCGTCGCCAAGCGCCTAGTCGGCGAGGGGGCCATTCCGATCCTGAGCCGCCAGAACGCCGAAGAAGAAGTCGACCTCGCGGCGAGGCCCAAGCTCGCCTGGGAATCCAAGGCCGACGTCTTCGTCAGCCTCCACAACAACGATATGGCGGACGGCGAAAATCCCCTGGCATCGCCGCACGGCTATTCGATCTTCTACTACCAGCCCGGAAGCCTGCCTCTGGCCCGCGCGATCCACTCGGCCTATGAGTCCCTCGTTCCACTGGCGGACGAAGGAGTGCGGCTCGGCAACTACCTCGTCCTGCGTCCCACGGAAATGCCGGAGGTCCTCATCGAGTCGGCCTATCTCATCCTTCCCGATCAGGAAATGGACCTTCTGTCGCCTAAATTCCAGGACCTCCTGGCCAAGGCCGTCGTGCGCGGGCTGCGGCGGTACTTTAAAACGCTGCGCCCCGCTCCGCCCCCCGCCGGTCGCGCGTCCGCAAGGAACCGCATCGCGCCCAAGCCGCGCGCCGCCGCCAAGAAACCGTCGGCATCAAGACGGGCGCGAACGAGGCGCAAGAAGCGATGACCCCCTGCGGCATCGATCACGCGGCCTCTCTGCGCGCTCTCTACGCCATCATCGACCTCTTGGCGCAGACAAAGGAAGTCGACGAGGAAAAAGTCTGGGAGCGGATCGTGCAGAAGCTGGCCCTCGCGCTTAACGCCGAGTCCGGCGCCTACTATGCCTTCCACCCCTCGGACGGCTCCCTCGTTCTGCGCTACGTCCTGGGAGAGCCCTCGGCCGCCGCGAAATCGCCTGGAGGAGGATTGCGCATCGAGTCCGGCAAGGGGCTGGTGGGATGGTCCATCCTCTATAAGGAGCCCCTCGTGGTTCAGGACGCCGCCGCGGACTCTCGTTTCGTCGCCGCCGCCGACTCGCCGGCGGGGCTCGCGGCCAAGTCCGCCCTGGTCGTCCCTCTGATGGACCGGCTCGACCTCAAGGGCGCCGTGGCCCTCGTCAACAAGCGCGGGGGCGGCTTCGGGGAAGAGGATCTGGCCCTCGCCCGCGCGGCTTGCCAAGCCGCGGCGACCGCCGTGCGGGCCCACAAGCTCGAGCTCATGATGGACAAGGTCGCGATGAGAAACGCGAGCGTGCTCGAGAACCTCACGGGCGGCTTCATCGCCGTCGACACGCACGGCCGCATGATCCTCGCCAACCCCGCGGCCCGGCGCATCCTGTCGATCGCTCCCGAGATCGCGCTGAACGCTCCCGTCTCCGAGGCGCTTTGGAACGCTCCCCAGATCGCGAACATTCTCTTGGACGCCCTGGCGACGCGAAAAACCGCGCGGCGCCAGGAGATTTCCTGGACCTTCCGGGGCCAGACGAAGCTCATCGGCTACAGCACGATCATCATCCAGGATCCCCAGGGGCAGGTCGGAGGGGCCGGAATCAATTTCCAGGACATCACCAAAGGAGGAACGCCATGAACTTGGGCGACGAAGCGCCCGACTTTTCCCTTCCGGGAACGGACGGCCAAACGCACTCTCTCGCCGACTTCGCCGGGGCCAAGGCCCTCGTCGTCATCTTCTCGTGCAACCACTGTCCCTATGTCAAGGCCTACGAGGACCGCATCATCCAGGCGCAGAAGGACTATGCGGGGAAGGGCGCGCGTTTCGTCGCCATCAACGCCAACGACGCCTCGAAATATCCCGAGGACGGCTTCGCGGAGATGAAAAAGCGCGCCCAGGAAAAGGGATTCAACTTTCCCTATCTGCGGGACG
>JAJZAK010000008.1 GCA_021799485.1 bacterium
CAGCTCTCCGGCAGGGCCGCCAGCTTGAACATCCGCGCCAGATTGTAGGCCAAGAGCGCCGTCTGGAAGTACGCCGCGTTGGCCAAGAGCTCCCCGCACGGCAGCCAGTGCAGCGCGAAGCCGTTCTTGGCTTCCCCAATAGCCTTCTCCATTCTCCCTCGGCCGTTGTAAAAGTCCAGGACATCCTCCGCGCTCAAGTTTTCGGGAAGACTGTTGATGATAGGGTAGTACTCGATGGCCTTGCGGAACAAGTCCAATTGCCCCGTCCGCCGCACCACCACCAGCCGGAACGCCGGCAGCCGCGATTGCGCGCGGCTCCCCTGTTGACCGGGCGCGTGGACCGTCTCGGCCAGCAAGAAGACGTCGCGCCCTCTCACCACCAGCCGCCAATCTTTATCGGGAATCGCCTCAATCGTCGTCATCACCGCGGCATCCAAGTCGGCCCGGATCGCGAACTCGATGCCGTTCTTGTGGCAATACTCCATGACCTTCAACTGGTAGCCCGCGCTGTCCGACCGAAACCTAAGCTTCACGCCGCCCAATCGTCTGCGGCACCAGCGCAACAGAGACAGGATGTGCAACTGGGGCGAGGCGTTGCCTTCTCGAAACACCCCGCCCACGAAAACATCCAACTCGTCGAGCCAGGCCAGCAAGGGATTGTAGCCGTCGATCCCCTTGTAGGTTCGCTTGGCGGCCTTCTTGTCCGACTCGATCACCGTCGAATCGATATCCAGCGTCACCGTCTGCCCCGGCTTGAGACACCGCAACGCCTGGCGGCTCACGATCTCGCCCAGACGCGTCAAGCTCCTTTGCGTGAATCGCCGCAGAAACTCCCCGAAGCTGTTGGCCGCCGGAAGCCCCGAAAACGCCAGGCGGCCAAGACCCACGTCCCCCTTCAGCACGCGAGTGTCCTCCAACCCCTCGCCTCCCGCGATCAACGTCGTGGCCAGGCCCAGGATATAGTCCGATGTCGTGTAAGCCCCTCGCCGCTTCCAGAGCCCGGGCAAGCCGTCGAGAGCTTCGACGAGCCCCGTCTGGTGCGCCAGCTCCGTGAGCATCGGCAACCCCGCAAACGACGTCGTCACCACTTCTTTCGATTTTTCGACTTTCCAACGGTGCCCGTTCTGAAGTATCATGCTTTCACCTCGCGGGTGAAAAGTTGTCGCTTTTCACCGATTCTTCCCTACCGTCGGGACGCGAGGTATTTTATTTCTTCAGACCTCGGGCTTGCTTGAGGATTTAGGAAATGGGCGCGCTATTGACAATGCCCGGGAACGCGAGGCATACTTTCATCAATGCGATTCGCCAGGCAGGCGGCCCTCCTCTTAGCGCTTCTGTGCTCGTGGCAGACGTTCTATCAGATAGGCGACCTCTACGGCGACACTTCCCGAGCGCTCGCGCTGGGCGTCTCGTATTCCGAGCAGGCATCCCCGCTTGCCATCTCGCATCCCGGCGGGAAAGACTACGATGACTGGGTTCCGTTGACTCTGGGCCGAACGTTGTTGCCGGCCCCCGTGAACGCTGAAAAACCCGATTCTCGAACCAGCCTCGCGCCCTCTCCATCGCCCGCCGGACCTTCTCGGGATATCGTTGTCGCGGAGGCGAGCCGTTCCCCGCCGGGGAGCGGCCCCCCGTTCCTCATCGAACCGACCCACCTCGTCTCCATCCTCGCGGCGTCAGCCGTTTTCAGCCTCGCCCCTCCCGCCGCCTAACCCGCCACACCCAAAGCCGTAGACGCGCCATTGGCGTCAATACTGTTTCATCAGGGGGGGAATACATTCATGCAGATGCCTAAACACGAGTTGGCTTTGCTGGCCGCGATCGCCGCCGCGATCTGTTTTGGATTTGCCGGTTGGGCGATGAAAAAACACCAATGAGGACGATCCAAGGCGTCCGCGCCTGCGTCGAGCGCTACCTGAGGCGATTCGAGACCTCCGGCTGGAACCGCTTCCTGGATTTTCCCTATGGCGAAATCCGGGCCGAAGCCCTGACCGAGGGCCAGATCGATTCGCTGCGCACCGCGATGCTCGTCGAGGACCACATCCCCGATTACGCCAAAGCCTACCACGGCCTCTTCTCGCTCGATCCGGGCCTGCCCGGCGCCGAGCTTGACCTTCGGCGCCAGATGCTCCACTTCGTCTTCAAGTGGGCCTCCGACGAGGATCGCCACGCCCACACTCTCGAGAACTATCTGCGCGCCTGCGGGCGCGTGGACGAAGCGTCGCTGTCGGCCGAGATGCGCCGCGCGACGGTCAAGCCCTACCGGGTTCCCCATGAGAACCCCATGCAGATGGCGGTCTACACCGTCATCCAGGAGAAGGCCACTCAAGTCTTTTACTCCTGCCTGGGCGCCGCCTGCGAGGAACCCGTCCTCAAGCGGATCCTGCGGGCCTTGAGCCGCGATGAAGCGCATCACTGCGGTTTCTTCGCGGATCTCCTGCGCGCCTACATGGCCGAACCCTCCGCGGAGGACTTCGCTAGGATCAAGGAGGCGGTCGCGGCCTTCAAAATGCCGCTCTACGACGCCATCGAAGACTATAAACGCCGATCCATCACCATGATGCGATCCGCTCCGGGCTACGACTACCGCGGCGCCTTCGTTCTCATCCGGCAGGCCCTCGGCCGCTTCGCCGACGCGCGCACGGAGTCGGGCCCTCGGTCCTTGGCCGATCTTATCGAGACCCTGGACCTGCGGATCGCGCGGCCGACGGCCGGGGCGCGAGCCTGATGCCGTTCTGGCAGTCCGCTCCGTTGCGCCTGTTTCTCTGGGGGCTGGGCCTCGCCGTCACCGTCCTGCCCCGTCGCGCGGAGTTGGCGCTGGGGAGCCTTCTTGGGAGCGTCGCGCTGGCCCTGGGCCTCTTTAAGCGCGAGATCGCCGCGGAGAATATCCGCCGCGCCCTTCCCGAGCTCTCCGCCGCCGAGCGCGCGAAGATTCTGGCGCGCAACTACGAGCACATGGGTCGGCTCTTTTTCGAGTACGCGCATTTCTTTTCACCCGTGCCCGGCCACTACCGGCGCTACGCGGCGGCCAACTCGCGCTTGTACGGCCTCGAAAACTGGGAGAAGGCCCGCGCCAAGGGCCGCGGCGTTCTCATCGTCTCCCTGCACCTCGGATGGTGGGAGATGCAGGCCGCCTCGGGCGGCCTGGCCGGCATGCCGCTCACCGTCGTCACGACGGTGCTCAAGCCCGCCTGGCTCCACAGACTCTTCACAACCCGCCGCCTCGAGACCGGCGTGCGGGCGGCCTTCCATCCGGGCTCGGTCCCGGCCGTGCTCAAGGCTCTTCGCCGGGGAGAGGCCGTGGCCTTCATGAACGACCAATACGCGCCCGCGCCGATGGGTCTGCGCGTGCGTTTCTTCGGCGCGGTCGTGGACACGCTCTCCGCCGTGGGGCTTCTGGCCAAGCGCACCTGCGCCGCCATCATCCCGGCCACCTCGTACCGCGACGAGGACGGAGTCACCCGGGTCTTCCTCGGAGCGGAGCTCGACCTCGGCGCCGACCTCGACGACCCGCTCAAGGCCACCCAGGCGCTGGCGGCCGTCGTCGAGAAAAACGTCCGCGATCGGCCCGAGCAGTGGCTCTGGATCCACCGCCGATTCAAGCGCGCCGAATGGCCCGCCGGGCGCGTCTCGTGAGCCCGCCCCTCCGCCGGCTTGCCGCCGGCTTTCTTCTCATCCTGCTCTCGGGCTGCGCCTCCTGGAAAAAGCAAGGCGTCTCGGTCATCCCTCCAGAAAAGATCCGGCTCGCGGTTTTGCCGTTGGAGATGGATTTCAGCGTCGGCAGCCCGGCCGACATCGCGACGGTCGCCAAGTCCACCGCGACCGCGTCCGAACGCAAGAAGCTGGCCCAGGCCATGAAAGTCCGGCTCAACGAGGAACTCGACAAGGATTTCGATACGCGGGTGTCGTCGAGCTATGTCTTTAGCCCCATCCCATTCGCCGACGTCGAGAAGGCCCTGGCCTCCCTGAGCCTCACGACGGCCTCCGCTCCCTCCCCCGGGCAGTATCAAGAGCTCGCCCGCCGCCTCAAGGCCGACGCCCTGTTGAGAGTCCGTGTCCACGGCTACGGGAAAATCAAGACATCGTGGCTGATGCTTTTATGGGCCAGCAGCTTCGGGGAAGGCGCCGCCCAGGGCGTGGCCATCGCCGCGGCCGCGGCGAATGCCTGGGCGGGCGCCGCCGTCGCGGCGGAGGAAGTCCTGCAGGAAGGGTTCGAATGGTTCGGAGGAGGATATTTATTCGACCGCTTCTACTCGCCCGTGGTCTTGGAGGGCGATCTCTACAGCGGCAAGACCGGCAAGAATATCTGGGGGTGGTGGTTCATCGACACGGACAATAAGGAGGCGGTCAAGAAGCTTCCCAAGGCCGAGCAAAAGAAAAAGCAGGTCCGGCTCCTGTTGACGTTCGAAAAGACGCGCGACGACATGATGCAAAAGCTCGAGAAGGTCGCGTTCAAAAATGAAGAGTAAATCAAGAAGGCATTGGAAATCAGGGGGTAGGCCTATCATGTCCTTCAAAGCTTCGACATTCCCGCTCCTGTTGGCGTGGGGGGGACTCTCAGGTTGCGCCAGCCTGAACAGCTTGTTCACATCCCCCAGGCAGTTGGGCCAGCAATTGATCGTCGACACGTCCTATGACTACCTCCCCGGAATGGAGGACGCCCTCAGGGCGGGCGCCGACGTCAACGCCGTCGTGACGAGGACCGGACGCAATGCGTTGATGCTGGCCGCGTCCAAGGGCCTCGCGGACGCGGCCCAACTGCTCATCGCGGCGCACGCGAACGTCAATCAAGGCGACGTGTTCGGGAGGACGGCCCTCCTTGACGCCTGCGAAGGCGGCCATGCGGACGTCGCGAAGATTCTCCTGGCGGCCGGCGCCGATCTCCGCCTCAAGAGCAACATCGGAGAGACGGCCCTTGATCTGGCGGCGTCGACCGGCTCCGTCCCGACGATCAAGGCGCTTCTCTCGTCGGGGGCCGACGTGAACGCCCCGGGGCCGGATGGATGGCGGCCCTTGATGTACGCCGTGAGCCACGCCCGCGCGGACGCGGTCGAGGCCCTCATCGCCGCCGGAGCCGACGTCGAAGCCACCACCTCGGACAAGGACACGACCGCCATGACGATCGCGCGGCGGCTGGGCCGGAACGATATCGTCATCATCCTTCAACGGGCCGCGGCGGCCAAGGATCGCCGCCTGATCGAATGGGTGAAAATCCTGGGCGGGACGTTCCTGATGGGGACCGATGATCCCAAGCCGGCCTTCAGCGACGCCAAGCCCGTCCATCGGGTGACGCTGCCGGGCTTTTATATGTCGAGGACCTTGGTCACGAACCGCCAATACCGGGCCTGCGTGAACGCGGGGGCGTGCTCCGCGGCGCCCAACAGAAAAGGGTTCAACGGCGACGATCAACCGGTGGTGGGAGTGAATTGGGACCAGGCGGAGGCGTTCGCGAGATGGGCGGGAGGGCGGCTTCCCAGCGAGGCGGAGTGGGAGTACGCGGCGCGATCGGGCGGACGACGGGGCTATAAGTATCCCTGGGGCGCCAGCGACGCGAACTGCGGCAACGCGGTGATCGCGGGATGCGGTTGGAACGCGCCGGCGCCCGTGTGCTCGAAGCCCGCGGGGAACACGGCACAGGGGCTCTGCGACATGGCGGGAAACGTCTGGGAATGGCTGGCGGATTGGTTCCACGATTCCTACAAGGGAGCTCCTCGCGACGGCGGCGCCTGGATCGAACCGGAGGGCTCCGCCCGGGTGTTCCGCGGCGGCTCGTGGAATTCCGGCGCCGACGCGGCCCGAGCGGCGAACCGCTCAAGCTTTGATCCGGGATACCATGAAGGCAACCTCGGATTCCGGGTGGCGCGCTCGTGAACGCTTGGGCCTTGCTTCTGATGGCTCTAGGGGGAATTCCGGCGCATGCCGCCGTCTCGTCCGGGACGGGCGCGAATTTCGACGCCGCGGCCTGGAGCCTCTCCGACAAGGGCTTTCGCGAGCTGTATTCGCTGGACTATGAGAAGGCCCGGCAAACCTTCGCCCTACTCGAGAGAACCGAGCCCGACCGGGCCTTCAGCTATCTATTCGACGCGGGAGCCCTTTGGTGGCAAGCCTCCAATGAAAGAGGGCTCTTCAAAATCCGACCCGATTTGCGTCGGCGCTTCGAAAACGACGTTCGCGAGGCTATCAAGAAAGCCTCCGCTCTCGTCTCCTCGGCCGATCCGCGCGCCCAGGCGGACGGCCACTTCATCCTGGGCCTGTCCTACGGCGCCAGCGCCCAGTCGGACCTCCTTTCGAGGCATTGGTTCCGGGCTTATCGGGCCGGCAAAAACGTCGTCTACCATCTCAAAAAATGCCTCGACATCGACCCGGATTATGTCGATGCCAAGTTCGGCCTGGGCTGGTTTGAATGCGATCTCGCGCGCTATTCCGGCTTCCTGGGATTTTTAGCGCGCCACTTGATGGGCGTCGGCGGCAGCGAGGCGGAGGGGATCGCGCTCCTCACGGAGGCCTCCCGGAACGCCGTCTACGTCAGGCACCAGGCGGCGATCGTCCTGTCCTCCTTCTACATCGGATTCAAGCATGACTACGCGAAGGCTCTCCCGATCATCCAGGCCTTGCGGCGGGATTATCCCGCCAGCCCCTACTTTCAATTTGTCGATATCGCCCTCCTCTTTAAAACCGGAGACCCCGCCGGCTCATCCTCCGCCGCCCGCGATTTTTTCGCCGCCTTTTCCCGCGACCAAACGACCGCGCAACCCAAGCTCATGACCCTCCTCTGCTCCTTCTCCAGCAAAGCCTGCCCCGACCGCTCCCTGGCCGAGGAGTCGCTCGATTGGTTCGGCAAGGCGATCCCAGCCGAGAGCGCGCTCGGCCCCGGCCATTTCCCGCCGGACTGGAACGAACGCGATCACCTGGCTTGGCTCTCCACTCTTTATCTTTATCGCGGATACGCCGAAGAGGCTCTGGGCCTTTCGAGCCTGGCTCGAGAGGACTTCGATCGCGTGGAAAAAGACTACCCTGACTTCTGGGATAACCAGTTCAGGGCCGGCTATTGCCTGGAAAATCCCTGCGGCGGCAAGGAGCTCGGTCTTTATTTTCGGAACTTGGCGATGCCTCCCCTCCCGGCCCCATGAACGCGGCCGTCAAAAGAGCGCGCTCCCTCCTCTTGCTTGGGGCCGCGGCGTTTTCTGGCTGCGCGGCGTGGAACGCGCACGGCGTGGCGGTCCGTCCGCCAAGGAAGCTGCGCGTCGCCATCCTGCCCATCACCCAGGACTTCAAGTTGTCGAAACTCTCCAGCATCGAGACGATCCCCAAGGGTCTCGATCCGAGCACGACGTCCCAAGAGGAGCAAAAAAAGATGGCGGAGAAGGCCATGGCCGCCGATCTGATCTGGCTTCGCCGCAGCCTTGGCGAAAGATTTTCCCGCACCTACGCTTACGAGGTGGTCCCGGACTCGGAAGCGCTGACGGCTCTCCAACGGGAAGGCCTCTCGCCGGAAAGCGCTCTGTGGGAACTGAAGCCCGCGAAGATGAAAAGCCTGGCTCAAAGGATGAAGGCGGACGTGATCCTGAAAAGTCGGCTTGACGGCTACGGCAAGCTCAAGTCTCTTTGGCTGGCCGGCGTGATGACCGCGGATTACGCGGAGAACGGCGTGACGGGCTTCGCGGTAGCCGCGGCCTCAGGGAACCCCTGGGCCGGAATTGGAACAGGCGTTCTTGAGACGGTGTTGGACACCGTTAAATGGATAGGCGCCTTGTGGTTCACGAATCGTCTTTTCGTTCCCGTGATCCTCAAGGGAGAGCTCGTGAGCGGCGCCGACGGCCGCGGCTTGGCGTCCAACATGGAGACGGAGATGAGTTTCGAGATTTTCGGCCACGATAAGGCGTTCGACAAATATCCCTTGGAGCAGAGAAAGCTCAAACAGGTCCGCCTGAAAGCCGTCGCGGAGAAGGCCATCGACGACATGGCCGTCTATTTCGACGGCCAAGCCCTGAAGAACGAGGGCGGTTTTGAAGAGCCTCCCCGCTCATGACGATTTTCAGGAATTTTTTCGCGGCAGGCCTTGTTCCCACCGCGCTGACGGCCATGGCCATCTCAGGCTGCGCCGGCTTGCCCATGGGAACGCCGGTCCCCTTGGATGGGATCCGCGGCCAAGCGATCGGCTTCGACGACTTGGGCATCGACGCATTCCTTGGCAAGATTCTTATACCATGCGGGCGCACCGGCGCCGTCTATTTATTGGACCCCAAGAGCGGCGGAGGCTATCCGCTTCAGGCCTTTCCATCCGTCTCCGGCGGCGAGCATGGGCACGACGCGGGCGTGACTTCCGCGGATTCCGGCTTGGGACTCGTCTTCGCGTCCGACCGAGACACCCGGTCGCTTGAGGCCCTTGACCCCCGCAGCGGGCGGGTCAAGGCCGCTGTCGCTTTAAAAGGAAAACCCGACTACGTCCGTTATGTCGGCCCGACCCATGAAATCTGGGTCACGGAACCGACGTTGCAACAAATCGAGATCTTCTCCATCGAGCGCATGGGAAAAGCCATAAGCCTCATGCGTTCGGGCGTTGTCCGAGTCCCCGGAGGGCCCGAGTCTTTGGTCGTTGACTCCAAGAGAGGGACCGCCTTCACGAATTCATGGAAGGGATCGAGTTTCGAGATTTCCTTAAGCGGCCGCGGAATCAGTGCCCGCTGGAGGAACGGCTGCGCGGGATCGCGGGGACTCGCGTTGGATGAGGCCGACGGCTTCCTCTTCGTCGGCTGTGAAGAGGGCAAGGCGTCCGCCCTGGATGCCTTGCACGGCGGCAAGCCGCTTTCAAGCATGGACTCGGGCCGGGGAGTCGACATCATCGCCTACGACCCCGGCTTGCGCCATCTCTACGTGCCGGGCGCCGAAGACGCCACGCTGACGGTCGCGTCCGTGGGCCGTCGGGGAAAGCTGACTCCTCTGCGGATGTTCCAGACGGCGCCGGGAGCCCATTGCGTCGTCGCCAACGGCCGCCGGTTCTGGGTCTGCGACCCGCGACGCGGCCGACTCCTTCGCTTCGACGATCACTGAAGCTTCCTCATAAAGTTTCCGCTGAACTCCATAGGCGGGTGTCCAAGTCGCGGCTGACTTGACCTTGATCTTTGGCCGTTGGGTGCTATAATCCTAAGCCATGGGACGATGTCGTCTGATCGCGTGGGCTGTTCCGGCTTTTCTCATGCCCCCCCTCGCTCATCAGACCTCCTGGGCGGACCAAACACCTAGCGGCAGTCTCGAGGCGGCGCTCAGCCCTGATTCGACACCGCGCGTCTTCGACGGCGGAGGCGCCCGAGCGGCGGTCACGGCGGTTCCCGGATCGCCTTTCGGTCGGCTGCCCGCCGCCGCCCAACCTCGGGCTTCCAGCGCCATGCCGGCGGCGCCGCGGCTCAACGAAGCCCGAACCCTCGCCCAGGCGGCGGCGCTTGCCCGCGAGGCGATCCGCAAGGACAGCTACGCCGTATCGATGCCGGGCCAGCCGGGGCTGCGGCTGATCACGACGGCCGGAAGCCGCCAATACAAGAGTTTCTGGACCAGGGATGCGAGCTTCGCCGGCTTCGGGATTTTAGCCGAGCCGGGCGGCGACAAAACGGTCCATGACGTTCTCAGCTCCCTCTTTGATCGCGCCAACTCCAAAGGCCAGCTGCCGCGGCGTCAAGGATCGGAGTCGAACGCCAAGATATTCCTGCGCGCCTTCCTGGGCATGAAGGTCCCGGGCCCCCGTTCGCTCAAATCCGCCGATTATAACGGCACGCTGGGAGTCCCGCAGCTCGACGCGACGGCGCTGCCGATCATCCTTGCGGCAGCCTATGTCGAGTCCACCGGAGACTCGACATTCCTCTCCCGCTACTACCCCGCGATGAGGAAAAGCTTGAACTTCCTCTCGCGCCGGGCCGGCGCCGACGGCCTCATCCGCCAGAAGGGCGGCTCCGATTGGAAGGACATGACGCATCGTCAAGGCCGCGTCGCCTACACCAACGCTCTCTATTACAAAGCCCAGGAATCCTTGGCTGAGCTCGCGCGCGGGATGGGCGACGCCGGCGAGGCGGCCCGTGATGCCGCGGGCGCGGCCAAAACGAAAGCGGCGATCAACTCCCTCCTTTGGGACGATCACCGCGGCTTCTATAAGGACAGCGACCTCTTTCCGGGGCTCTCCCCGGACGGGAATCTTTTGTCCGTCATCTTCGGCGTCGCGGACCGGCGTCAAGCAGGCAGGATTCTGGACAATCTTCAAGCCATGATGCGCCGCTCCGGTCTTCCGCTCCAGGCCCTGGACGGCAGCTACCCCAAAGGATCCGCCTCGATCTGGACCAAGATGAGCGGCCTTGAGCACTATCAAGACGAGGACATCTGGCCCTGGCAAGGGAATCTCCTCGCCGTCGCGGCGGCCCAAGAGGGACGGCCGGATCTCGCCCGCGAGGCCCTGGATCGCGTCGCGGCCCAGGCGGTCCGGGACGGAACGTTCCGGGAAGTCTACCAGCCCGGCGCCGTCCGGGCGCCTGTTGAGACCTGGGACTACCATGCCGAGCCGGACTTCCTCTGGAGCGCCGGCACCTACCTGTGGGCCTACCGGCTGACGGAAAATCCAGGCTCCTCGCAGCATCCCTAATTGCCGGCAAACAACCTCCTCGCGATCGATCAAGGGACGACCGGGACGACCGTCCTGGTCGTCGGGCCGCGGGGCGATATCCGCGGAAAAGCCACCAGGGAATTCCCCCAAATATTCCCAGAGCCCGGCTGGGTGGAGCACCGCCCCGACGACATTTGGAGCTCCGTCCTCTCCGCCGTCCGGGAGGCGCTCAAGTCCGCGGGGCTGCGCCGCGAGCGAATAACCGCGATCGGCGTCGCCAATCAAAGGGAGACGACTCTCCTCTGGGAACGCCGCACGGGAAAACCGCTCGGCAACGCCATCGTATGGCAGGACCGCCGAACAGCCGGGCTCTGCGGCGCGCTCAAACGCCGCGGCCTCGATCCCGTCGTCAGGATCCGATCGGGTCTGCGGCTCGACCCCTATTTCTCAGGAACCAAGATCCGCTGGCTTCTCGACCAATCGAGAAGCCTGCGGCGCCGCGCCGAGTCGGGGGATATCGCCTTCGGGACCATGGACTCCGTCCTCCTCCACCGCCTGACAGGAGGCGCCGTTCACGCGACCGACGCGACCAACGCCTCCCGGACCCTCCTGATGAACCTTCGCAGCCTCCGGTGGGATCCCGTTCTCTGCCGAGCCCTCCGCGTCCCGGAGGCGATGCTTCCCGATATTCGGCCGACGATCGGGATCTTCGGCCGCACGCGCGGGGTCTCGTTCGTCCCGGACGGCGTCCCGATCACGGCCATGGCCGGGGACCAACAGGCGGCGCTTTTCGGACAGGCGTGCTTCAGGCCGGGCGAGGCCAAATGCACGTTCGGGACGGGGAGTTTTCTCCTGATCAACACGGGCCGCCGTCCGCTCATCAGCCGCTCCGGCTGCCTTCCGACGGTCGCATGGAGCTGGAACGGAGGCGTCCATTATGCCCTCGAAGGCTCGGCCTTCGTCTGCGGTGCGGCGGTCCAATGGCTGCGGGACGGCCTCGGGATCCTACGCCGGTCCTCCGACGTCGAGGCTCTCGCGAGCGCCGTCCCCGACGCGGCCGGAGTGGAGTTTGTCCCGGCTTTCGCGGGCATGGGAGCGCCGCGCTGGAAGCCTCTCGCGCGAGGGCTTCTTTGCGGGCTGACTCGAGGCACCACCAAGGCCCATATCGCCAGGTCCGTCCTCGAGGGCCTGGCGCTCCAGAACGTCGAGCTTCTGCGCGCCATGGAGCGCGACCTGGGACGGAGGGTCGTGGTCATGAAGGTCGATGGAGGCGCTTCGGCGAACAATCTTTTGATGTCTCTCCAGGCGGACTACTCGGGCGCGCGCTGCGTGAGACCGCGCATCGTCGAAACCACGGCCATGGGAGCCGCCTTCATGGCCGGTCTCGGCGCCGGCGTGTGGAAAAATCTGGAGGATGTGCGAGCGTTATGGCGCAAGGACCGGGAGTTCCGGCCGGTCCTGTCGCGAAGACGGCGCGAGATGCGCCTCGAGAGATGGAAACGCGCCGCCCGGCGCGCGGAACCGTAAGGCGCGCTACTCCGACTCTTCCTCGTCCCCCTTTTCGCGCTTCCTGGAGCTGGCCCTCAGGATCTTCTTGCGCAGGCGGAAGGACTTCGGCGTGACCTCCAGAAGCTCGTCCTCCGCGATGTATTCAAGCGCCTGTTCGAGCGTCATCTCGACCGGAGGCTCGAGCTGGATCGCCTCGTCGGAGGCCTTGGAGCGCATATTCGTGAGCGCCTTTGCCTTGCAAGGGTTGACGACCATGTCCCCCGCGCGGGAATTGGAGCCGATGATCATGCCCTCGTAGACCGGGATGCCAGGCCCCAAAAAGAGCCGGCCGCGGTTTTGGAGATTGTCGAGGGCGTAGCCCGTCGTCAAGCCTTCTTCCTTCGCGATCATGACTCCCTGAGGGCGCTTGGCGGGGTCGGGGCCCTTGGGCCCGTACCCGTGGAAACTGTGATGCATGAGACCCTGGCCCTTCGTCATCGCCATAAGCTCGGTCTTAAATCCCATGAGCCCGCGCGAGCTCACAACGTACTCGATCCGGACGCGCGTCGAACCCTCGGGAGTCATCCCCGTCATCTGGGCGGCGCGGCGGCCTAGGCTCTCGATGACGGCGCCCTGGAATTGGGTGGGCACGTCAACCACGAGATGCTCCATGGGCTCGAGCATCTTTCCGTTCTCTTCCTTATATACGACCTCGGGCCTCGAAAGGGCGAGTTCGAACCCCTCGCGGCGCATGGTCTCGATGAGAACCGACAAATGAAGCTCCCCGCGACCGGAAACCTTGAAATGCCCCTCGCCCGACAGCTGCTCGATGCGCAGCCCCACGTTCGTCATGCGCTCCTTCAGGAGCCGTTCCTTTAAGTGCCGGGCCGTGACGAAGCGGCCCTCGCGGCCCGCGAAGGGGCTGGCGTTGACGGTGAATTCGATCGAAAGCGTGGGCTCGTCGATCTCGAGCGGCGGAAGCGCCTGGGGGTTCTCGGCGGAGGACACGGTATCGCCGACGTTCAGGCCGTCGAGCCCCGCCAAGCACACGATGTCTCCCGCCCGGGCTTCCTCGACGTCCTGGCGCACGAGGCCGAAATGTTTTTGAAGGAGGGTGATCTTGCCCGGAAGGACGGTCCCTCCGGGCTTGACGAGCGCGGCGGGGGATGACTTCGCGATGCGCCCGTTCTGGATGCGGCCGATGCCGATCGTCCCCAAATAGCTGGAGTAATCGAGCATGGTGACCAGCATCTGGAAGGGCTTTCCCGGATCGGCCGCCGGGCCAGGCACGTGGGAGAGGATGGTGTCGAGAAGCGGCGTCATGTCGCGCCCGGGATGTTCAGCCTCGATGCTCGCCCATCCTTCCTTGCCGGCGGCATAGATGATCGGGAACTCGAGCTGCGGGTCCGTCGCGCCCAGGTCGACGAAGAGGTCGAACACCTTGGAGAGGGCGTCGTGGGGACGGGCGTTCGGCCGGTCCATCTTATTGACGACCACGATGGGGCGCAGACCCAGGGCAAGAGCCTTGCGCAGAACAAAGCGCGTTTGCGGCATCGGCCCCTCGACCGCGTCGACCAAAAGGAGGGCTCCGTCCACCATCTTGAGGACCCGCTCCACTTCGCTTCCGAAATCCGCGTGGCCCGGGGTGTCGACGATGTTGACGACGACGCCCTTATAGGGAACGGCGGTGTTCTTGGCGAGGATGGTGATCCCTCGCTCGCGCTCGAGCGGATTGGCGTCGAGGACCTGCTCCTGGGCTTCGTCGGCCTTGACCGTGAAGGTATGCGTCGTCTTGAGGAGCGAATCGATCAGCGTGGTCTTCCCGTGATCAACGTGCGCGATGATCGCGACGTTGCGGATGTCCTCGCGGCGGACGTTGGGCGTCGACGGCGACATGGCTTCTTTCGGCATCCGGTTATTGTAGCAAGTCGACCGGAGGAGCTTTTTTAAAACGTATACGCCAGAGCGGCCGTGGCGCCGAAGCCGACATAGCCCACCCCGCCGGGGCTTGTGATGGAATGGAGCCCGTCCAAGGCGATGTTCATGCGCCAATGGGTGTCGGGAATCTGCCGCTCCCAGCCCAAGGCGACGTCCCAGGCGGCCGACGGCCCCGTGAGGGGCGTGAGGAAGGAGCCGGCCGGAGCGCCCGTCATGTCCGCGGCCTCGACTCCCGCGCGAAGGATGACGTAGCGGGTCTGGGACGTCCCCAACGGGACGAGGGCGAACTCAAGGCCGACGGGAATCGCCCATCGAACGAGGTCCGCCGTGGCGCCGGAGCTTTCTTTCTCGTCCATGGGAACTCCTTCAAAACCCGCGTAACCCCTGACCCATGTGAAAAAATGCCGTTCGTAAAGCGCCCGCGCTCCCAAGAGCCCCCCCGCCGTCGATCCGTAGCCGTTCTTATCATAAGGGTAAATCGTCACGGTCGCCGGCGCCAATTCCAAAGCCCAGGCCGGCCGCTCCGCCGCGACGGTCCCCCGAGGGAGAGCGATGTCGCGAGCCTCGCCTTTCGGCATGGGCTGATTCGACCGAAGGTAATCCAAGAACTCCCGCTTGTCCTGATCGGTCCAGTCCTTCTGGTCGCCGAGGGGCGGGACCTGTTGGGCGGCGACCCGCGCGGCGGGCAGCGCGACAAGGCCGGCCCATAGAAGAAAGTAGCCTTGAAATCGCACGGAGGATGCATTATACCTTTCCCGATGTTTTCGACGGCCCGGCTCTTCCTGACGGCGCTGGCGCTGGCGGCGTTTCCATCAAGCAGCCAGGCCATGACGATCGCGCGGGCGCGCGACCGCGTCGTCGCCCTGACGATGCCCTATCTCAACATCCCCTACCTTTGGGGAGGCACAAGCCCGCGCACGGGGCTCGACTGCTCGGCCTTCGTCCAGCTCGTCTACCGGAAAGCGGGGTTTAATCTTCCTCGGGTGTCGCGCCAGCAATTCGCCGCGACGCGCTATCTCCCGCCGCGCCGGGTTCTCCCGGGCGACCTGATTTTTTTCTCGATGCATCATCCCCAAAGGCGCGTCGTCGACCATGTGGGAATCTACCTCGGCAAGGGCTACTTCATTCATGCCTCGGTGAGCGAGGGCGTCCATATCCAGTCGATCCTGGATCCTTATTACATTAAGAGGCTCGTTTCGATCCGCAAATACGCCGGATTTTAAATGGATCAACCCTCGCGGCGACGGACCCGATGCCCCCGTTGCGGAAAGGGTTTCATCTGCGGGCCGGAGGAAGGCCGGGAGCTTTGCTGGTGCGCCGATCTTCCCGCCCCCGACCCGCCGACCAAGGAGGATTGCCTATGCCGCGATTGCCTCATCAAGGCCGCCGCCAAAAAATGAGTTGAAGCCGCCGAAGAAGATTTAGTATCGTTTTGCGCTCGTTATGACCGCCACCTTGACGCCGAAGCGATCGTTTCAGAAGACTCCTCTCCCCGAGGTCGCGAGCCTTCCCAACCAGAGGCGCCGGCACCGCCTTGACGCCGCGGGCCAAGTCCTGGGCCGCCTCTCCACCCGCGCCGCGACGCTGCTGCGCGGCAAGCACAAGCCCGTCTATACCCCGTCCCTCGACTGCGGCGATTTCGTCGTCATCACGAACGCGAAGGACGTCAAGCTCACCGGGCGCAAGATGGAGCAGAAGTTCTATTTCAGCCATTCGGGATACGCCTCGGGCGCCAAGACGACGCCCGTCGCCCGGGTCATGGAGAAAAACCCGGCCAAGGTCGTCTACTTGAGCGTCAAGCGCATGATCCCGGCGAACCGCCTGCGCAGCCGCCAACTCAAGCGCCTGCGGATCTATCCGGGAGCGGAGCGCCCCTAGCCAACCAAAGGAATAACATGCCCCAGATTTTCAGTCATTTGATGGCCACCGGGCGGCGCAAGACCTCCATCGCCCAAGTGCGTCTCGTGTCCGGAGGCAAGGGCCAGGTCACGGTGAACAAGAAGTCTCTCGATGAATTCTTCGGAGGCCAGGACCGTCAAAAGGCCTCCGTGACCGAGCCGCTCAAGCTCGTCGAGGGCTCGCAGAAGTTCGATTTCATTCTCAAGATCGTCGGCGGCGGGATCACCGGCCAAGCGGAAGCCGCGCGTCTCGCCATCGCCAAGGCCATGGTCAAGCTGGACTCCAAGAACCGCAAGATCATGCGGGCGCACGGCTTTCTCACGCGCGACCCGCGCATGGTCGAGCGCAAAAAGAGCGGCCAGCCCAAGGCGCGCAAGCGCTTCCAATACTCGAAGCGCTGATTCTCGCCGGAGCGCCCCGTGGAAAAGATCAAGATCCGGGGCTTGGCTCTTCTCCTGGCGAACCTCTTTATCGCCTGGGGCGTCCTCGTCGGGGCCAAGTCGCTCTACGATCTTTTCGCGGGAGAGCCGGAGGCGAACGCCTATTCGGTCAAGCCTTGGACCTTCGTCACGCGCGATCAATGGATGCGCTACGGGGGCTTCGAGCTCGCCTACGCCCTTTCCTGCCTGGGTCTGGGCGCCGCCTGCCGCCGCTACTCCCGCTTTCTCCCCGAAACGATCGAGCGGCCCAAGCCCCCGGCGCCTGATTTCTTCCGTTGAAAGCCCTTCTCTTTTTAGACAGAAAATCTTCGAGGCGCGGCGGAGCCCTGCTGCGCGCGGTCGAGGAGGAACTGGGCGGCGCCGCCGAGGAACTGCGCGCCTATTTCGCCAGTTCCTCCCCCGACAGGGCCCTGAAGGCGGCCGGCCGCCTCGAGACGGCTCAAAGGAGGCTTGAAAGCGCCTCGAAATCGGCCGGGGATTCCATCGGACCCTCGGGCCTTCTCGCCCTGGAGCGCCTCCGCTCCGCATTCGATTCCTTGCGCTGGGCGGTCAAGGAGAACTCCTACTGGCGGCTGCCCCACGACCGCTCCGCGGGACGCGCGGCGTCCCATCTCGATGACGCTCTGGGCAAACTGCGCCGAGCTCTCGCGGCCAGCTCGGCCGCCAAGCGCGAGCCCCTGCTTCTCGAGTCGCGCCGCTCGGTCCGGGCTCTGGCGCGCGTGCTGCGGGAGGGGCAGGAAAGGCTTTGGAAAGGGGACGCCCCCTTCATCCAGGGTCTTGAGCGGGGCGAGGTGCTGCGCCTGCTTCTTGAGGCGGCGGCGGCCCTCGACGAGGCCGTCGAGGGCTTTCTCCTTGAATCGGAGGGCTTGCGGTGAGCTCCAAGGGATTCATCGGCAAAATGACCGGGCGAATCAAGAAGTCCCTCATCCTTCTCGCCGCCTGGGCGGCGTTTTTCAGCTTCGCGACGCTTGCGAGGCTCTCGGTGGGTTTCGGCTTCGACGGAACCCTCGTGCAATCCGCGGCGGCCTTCTCCAAAGCCGCCGCGGTCGCGCCCGCGTGCTCAAGCGGTTTCTGGGCCGAGGTCAACCGCTCCTACGACCTCGAGCGCGTGAAAATAGTCCCTTACGCCCTCGCCTGGCTTTTCCGGCTCATGGGCTTTCGCGTCGAGGTCGTAAGCCCCCGTCCCGAACAGGGTTCGGAGCACCTCGTCAAGGACTGGCGCTATCTGCTTGCTCCGGGGCGCTTTGTCCTGGCCGGTTCCCTCGCGGGGCTTCTCGACAAGCTTAAAATGGGGCGCTTCGTCCTTTTCTTTTCCAGCTCGGCGTGGGAATTGAGCGCCGCCCGGGAAGCCGGCGTGCGCCCCCTGCGCATTCTACGGGATGGCGGCCCGCCGCCATGCCCCGAAGGCTCCGGACCGGAGCCGAACATCGCGGCGGAAACCTTGTGGGTTCCCTTGTCTCAATATTGACCCGTTTCCCCGCCATTCGCTAAAATCGACCGCATCGGCCATGTGCAAGAGGGCAGCCCGTCGTCGGAACGAACGGATGTGGCCAATTTGGCCATCGCCACGATGAACCCTCAACGCCTCCCCCTCATCGCCGCCAACTGGAAAATGCATTTGGGATTGGCCGACGCGGCCAAACTCGCGCGCGAGATTCGAGAGGGCGTGGGCGCGGGGGATGCCGAGGCCGCTCTCTGCGTTCCCTTTACGGCCCTGGCCGTCGTGGCCGAGATTCTCAAGGGAAGCCCCGTCAGGCTCGGGGCGCAAAATCTTCATTGGGAGCCCCAAGGAGCCTTTACGGGAGAGATTTCGGCCGCCCAACTGGCCGACGCGGGGTGCCGCTACGTGATCGTGGGGCATAGCGAACGGCGCCGTCTTTTCGGCGAGACGAACGCCATCGTCGCGAAAAAGCTCGCCGCGGCGCTTGCCGCGGGCCTTCTGCCGATCCTCTGCGTGGGAGAAACCCTGGAGGAGCGCGAAAGCCAGAGGACGTGGGGGGTGCTCGCCGAGCAATTCCGCGCCGCCCTCAAGGACCTGCCGCCGGTCGAGGCGGCCGAGATCACGCTGGCCTACGAGCCCGTCTGGGCGATCGGGACCGGCAAAACCGCCTCCCCCTCCCAGGCCGAGGAAGCCCATGCTTTCATCCGCAAGCTTGCCTCCCAGGCCCACGGCGAGGGCTTCGCGTCGGCCCTGCGCATCCTTTATGGCGGCTCGGTCAAGGCCGACAACATCGACGCCCTCATGGCCCAGCCGGATGTCGACGGCGCCCTGGTCGGCGGGGAGAGCCTCAAGCCGATCTCTTTCCTCCGCATTGTCCATTACAAGACCCTCGCGGACGCCGGAACACGGAGGCCCTGATGGACCAGGACCCCGAACTCGCCAGGCGCATCACCGCGGAAATCGTCTCGCGCATGGAGCGCTCGAAGACCGCGATCCCCGTCGGGGTTTCGAACCGCCACGTCCACTTCCGGCAGGAGGACTTCGACGTCCTCTTCGGCAAGGGCGCGGCGGTGCGTAAATTCAAGCAGGTCAAGCAGCCCGGCTTCTACGCCTGCTACGAGACCGTGGACATCGAGGGGCCCAAAGGCGCCATTAAAAACGTCCGCCTCGTGGCGCCCCACCGCTCCAAGACACAAATTGAGATTTCGCAGACCGACGCCCAGGCCCTGGGCCTGCGGCCTCCGATCCGCGACTCGGGGGATCTCGCGGGCTCCTCCCGCGTGCGCGTGATCGGCCCCAAGGGCTCTCTTGAGATCAAGGAAGGCCTCATCGTCGCGCGGCGCCACATCCATTTCCACCCGCTCGAGGCCAAGGCCATGGGCATCCATGACGGCGAGAGCGTTCGCGTGCGCGCCGGGACGAAGGGGCCGCGCGAACTCGTCTTCGAGCAGGTGCTCTGCCGCGTCTCGGACAAGTTCAGCCTTGAGTTCCACGTCGACACCGACGAGGCCAACGCCGCCTGGATCCGGAGCGGCGACGAGGTCCGCATCGTCTGATTTCCATGTCGCAACAAGCTAAGCCAAGGAGATAACCATGTACGCACTCGGCATGATCGAAACAAGAGGCCTCGTCGCCTGCGTCGAGGCCGCGGACGCCGCCGTCAAGGCCGCGGACGTGAGGCTTGTCGGCTACGAGAAGGTCGGAACGGGCCTCGTGACCATCCTCTTCCGGGGCGAGGTCGCGGCCTGCAAGGCTTCCTGCGACGCCGGCGCCGCCGCCGCGCAGAAAGTGGGAGAGCTCATCGCCGTCCATGTGATCCCGCAGCCTCACCCGGACCTCGAGGGGAAGATGCCCATTTCCCTTCCCGAGACCTTAAGCCGCAACAAGAGATAACGGAACCGGCAACGGACCGTTTCTTCCTGCAATGATCTTCGCGCGCGTGACGGGAACAGTCGTCTGCACCCTGAAAGACGAGAAGCTCGTGGGCTTCAAGCTTCTTCTCGTCCAGCCCGTCGACCTCAAAAATGAGCCCCGGGGCAACCCTCTGGTGGCGGTCGACACGGTGGGCGCGGGGGAGGGGGAACTCGTCCTCGTCGTCCAGGGCTCCTCCGCGCGCCAGACCGTCCGGACGCAGGAACGCCCCGTGGACGCCTCCATCTTCGCCATCATCGACTCGGTCGAGGAGGGAGGCCGGCGGGTCTTTGAGAAGGCCTCCGACGCCCAGCCGGCAAGGAACTCCCGTTGAGCATGGCCCCGGAGGATCTGGCGAACGTCGTCGCGCAAGTCCTTGATCGCCTCAAGGCCCAGGGCACGATGAACCCCTCCTGGGGCGCGGCGGGGAACGCGGCTCGCGACTCCGACGTCGTCTTTCCAAGCGTCAATGACGCCGTCAAGGCCGCCCGCGCCGCCCAGGAGGAGTTCCAGCGCCTGGGCCTTGAGGCGCGGCGCAAGATTATCGACGCCATGCGAAAGGCCGCGATCGCCAACGCCGAGCGCCTGGCGCGTATGGCCGCCGAGGAGACGGGGATGGGACGCGCGGAGGACAAGGCCCAGAAAAACCTTCTCTGCGCCCTAAGGACGCCCGGCGTCGAGGACCTGGAGTCCCGCGCTTACACGGGAGACAAGGGCCTCACCTTGGTCGAATACGCCCCCTTCGGGGTCGTCGCGGCCGTCACCCCCTCGACGAACCCCGGCGCGACCGTCATCAACAACTCGATTTCGATCCTCTCGGCTGGAAACGCCGTCGTCTTCTCGCCGCATCCGGCCGCGGCGAAATGCTCGACCGAGGCGATGCGGATCCTGAGCGCGGCCGCCGTCCAGGCCGGCGCGCCGCCCGACCTCATGGTCACGGTCTCCCCCGCGTCCCAGGAGACGACGAAGGCCCTTTTGGCCCACCCGGACGTGCGCGTGAATCTCGTGACCGGCGGCCCCGCCATCGTCAAGGTCGCGATGACGGTCGGCAAAACCTGCAAAACGATCGCGGCGGGGCCGGGCAACCCCCCGGCGGTGGTGGACGAAACCGCGAATTTCCCGCAATGCGCCTCGGACATCATCTTCGGCGCCTCTTTCGACAACAACGTCCTGTGCACCGCGGAGAAGGAGACGATCGTCGTCGAGCCCGCCTGGAGCCGGTTTCTGGAATGCATGCGCCGGGACGCGCGCGCCTTCGAGCTCTCCTCCGCCCAGCTTGACGCCTTGACGAAGCTTGTCATCGTCGAAGGGGGCCGCGGCTGCAAGGACCCCCGGCTCAACCGGGAGTACGTCGGCAAGGACGCCGCCTA
Organism: bacterium; assembly: GCA_021799485.1. Taxonomy (GTDB): domain Bacteria; phylum Elusimicrobiota; class Elusimicrobia; order UBA1565; family UBA9628; genus JAJZAK01. Next base: position 21,073 of record JAJZAK010000008.1, read on the forward strand.
CATCGCGAAAGGAATAGGCCTTGCGGTCCCGCCGCAGACCAAGCTCCTCTGGGCCCAGGTCCCCAACGATCACCCGCTCGTCTGGACCGAGCAATTGATGCCGGTCATGCCCGTGACCAGGGTTCCCGACGTCGATTCCGCGATCGAACTCGCCTACGCGGCCGAGGGGGAGAACCACCACACGGCCTCCATGCACTCGACCCATGTCGGCAATCTGACCCGCATGGGCCGGCGCATGCAGTGCTCGATTTACGTCAAGAACGCGCCGAACCTCTACGGGCTCGGCATGGGCGAGGGCTACGCCTCCATGTCGATCGGGACTCCGACGGGGGACGGGCTCACGAAAGCCATGCACTTCGCCCGGCCGCTCCACTGCAGCCTGGTCGGCTACTTCAGGATCGCCTAATCAATCACAAGGAACTTCCCATGCAAGCTCAACTCGCCGTCGGACTTCTGGAGACCTCCTCGATCGCCAAGGGGATCGAGGCGTCGGACGCCATGTGCAAGATGGCCTCGGTGTCCCTCGTCAAGACAGCCGTCATCGCCCGCGGGAAATACACGATTCTCATCTCGGGTCCCGTGGGGGAAGTCGAAAGCTCGCTTCGCGCCGGCCGCGAAATCGCGGGCAAAACGAAGATCGACGAAGTCATCATCCGCAACGTCCATTCCCAGGTCCTGGAGGCCTTGGAGAAGCGCCGTCCCGTCGAAAGCCTCGGCGCCGTCGGGATCATCGAGACCAAGGAGGCGATCTCGACCGTCATGGCCGCGGACGCCGCCGCGAAGGCCGCGCGCGTCCATCTCTTGGAGGTCAAGACCGTCGTGGGCGGCGGCAAGGGCTACGTCACGATGACGGCCGACGTGGGCGCCGTCCGGTCCGCCGTCGCGGCCGGGATTTCGATTTTGCCCGAGGGGATGCTCGTCTCCCACGTCGTCATCCCCCAGGCCCACGAGCAGCTGTTGAAGACCATCGCCCGATGAAGATTGTCGTCGGGTCGGACCACGGGGGTTTCGCCGCCAAGGAATTCGCCAAGAAGAGGCTCCAGGCCGCGGGCCACGAAGTGGCGGATTTCGGGTGCCACTCGCCCGAGGCCGTCGACTTCCCCGACGTGGCCCTTTTGGTCGGAGAGGCCGTGGCCTCGGGCGAATTCGAGAAGGGAGTCCTTTTAGACGGATTCGGCGGGGCCGTGGCTCTCGCGGCCAATAAGGTTCCCGGCGTCCGGGCCGTCGCGGCCTATAACTCCGTCTCCGCGCGCTTCGCGGCGGCCCACGACAACGCGAACATCCTCTGTCTCGGCGGGAAGACCCACGGCGAGGCGGCCTGGGACGAGATGCTGGAGGTCTTTTTCAAGACGCCGTTCGAAGGCGGCCGCCATGAGCGCCGGATCGCCAAGATCTCCCAGATCGAGCATAAATATTCGCCGCTCGCGGCCGACTGCGGCTGCCGGGGAGGCGCATAACGTGCGTCTCGCGCGGATTTTAGGACGAGTCTTCTGCACGAGGCAGGAGCCGTCGATCGAGGGGAAAAAGCTCCTCCTGATCCAGCCTCTAAATTGGGAGGACGAGTCGCCGGCGGGCCCCGCCATCGTCGCCGCGGACGCCGTCGGCGCCGGAGCGGCGGAAAAGGTCTTCTGGGTGGCCGCGCGCGAGGCGGCCGTCGCCTTCGAGGACGTTCCTCCCGTCGACGCGGCCGTCGTCGGGATCGTGGACGGCCGCCGCGTCAAGAATTTCAGGACCGCCGGAGGCGCGGGATAGCCGTGTTCATCGCGAGCGTCGTGGGAAACGTCTGGGGAACGCGCAAGCATCCTTCGATGGAAAAACGCCGGCTGCTTCTCGTCCAACCAATCGACCCCTTGACGGAAAAGCCGCTGGGCGCCGCCGTCATGGCGATCGACGGCGGCGTCGAATCGGGTCCCGGAAGCGTCGTCTTGGTCATGGACGAGGGCAACGGCGCACGGCAGATTTTGGGCGACCGGAGGGCTCCGGTCCGCACCGTCGTCTGCGGCATCGTCGACAGAGTCGTGTCGGGGGGGACAGCCAAGCGCTATGAGTGAGCCTGATATCAGAAAAATCGTCGAGGAGATCGTGGGCGTCCTCCACAAGAGGGGCTATCTCGCCGGCCCAGATTCGGCATCCTCATCGAAGACCGATTGGCGAGACGGCGAGGGGTCGCTCAAGCCGCTGGAGAACGGCGCCCGGGCCACCGTCGGGACCGCCGGCAAGGTCTTCTCGGGCGATTGGCGCAAGACCCCGGCGGCGCCGTCGAGGGCCGTCTCTCCAACGGCCTCGTCGCCTTCCGGCGACGAGGATCACTCCGGATCCGACGCCTCCTGCCCTCACTGCGACAAAGTGTCGAGCTTGAGCGAAAAGGATTTGAAGGAATTGGGCCTCGACCGCATCGCCGTCTGCAAGCCGGCGAAAAGCCGCTCTCCCATCGCGCGGCTCGTCGACCACACTCTCTTGAAGCCCAACGCGACCCAGGAGGAGATCGCGAAGCTCTGCGAGGAGGCCAAGACCTACTGCTTCGCCTCCGTCTGCATTCCTCCGAGCTATGTTCCGCTTTCCGCAAGGCTCCTGACGGGCAGCGGCGTCAAGGTCTGCACGGTGATCGGCTTTCCGCTCGGCTCCACCACCTCGACCGTCAAGGCCGTCGAGGCGCGCGACGCGATCGCGGGAGGCGCCGAGGAAATCGACATGGTGCTCAATATCGGCGCCTTGAAGTCCGGCAACGACGCCTTGGTCCTCTCCGATATCCGGGCCGTTCGGGAAGCGACGCGCGGACGCGTGCTCAAGGTGATTCTTGAAACCTCGCTTTTGTCCCAGGACGAGAAGGTTCGCGCCTGTCTCCTCTCGAAAAAGGCCGGCGCCGACTTCGTCAAGACCTCGACGGGCTTTGGCGGGGGCGGAGCGACCGTCGAGGATATCCGGCTCATGCGCGAGACCGTCGGCCCCTTGATGGGGGTCAAGGCCTCGGGCGGCATCCGGTCGGCCGACGCGGCCGAGGCCATGGTGCGCGCCGGGGCGACAAGGCTCGGAACCTCGGCAAGCGTCGCCATCGTCACCGGTTCGGAGCCGGCCTCGGGGAAATATTAGGGCTTGCGCCACGATCATATGAGTGATCACGATCATGTCCAAAAATAAGCCCGCCAAATTCAAGCTCACGATCGACTTCCAATGCGGCTCCTGCGGCGCCCTCATCCACCAGGCGCCTGGAACCTCGCCGGAAAAAACGGTCGCCCCCAAATTCTGCCCTCGATGCGGGGCGGGCATGGAGCGCTTCTGCCTCGCCTGCCGCAAGAAGGCGGACATGTTTTTCGAGGAGTGGTGGCCGGAGGACGATGAATGCGTGCGGACCTACAGCCCCGCCAAGCGCTGCGGCTCGTGCGGGGCGATCCTCGAGCAGGAGAAAAAGATGGACGAGGGCGATTGGAGCGAGGCATAAAAAAGGAGGCTCTTATGGCGGAAGTTTCCGTTCGTGAGGCCCTGGGGCTCGTCGAGACCAAGGGCTTCGTCGGGATGATTGAGGCGTCGGACGCGATGGCCAAGGCGGCCAAGGTCCGGCTCCTGGGATACGAGAAGATCGGCTCGGGGCTCGTCACCACCCTGTGCCGCGGAGAAGTCGGAGCGGTGCGGGCAGCCATCGACGCGGCCGCGGCCGCGGCCCAGAAAGTGGGCGAACTCGTCAGCGTCCATGTGATTCCTCGCCCGCACGACGATTTGGAGAAGTATCTCGACCAAATCTCGATCAAGATCGCGCGCTAAGACGTCGTTGAGCGCAGGCGCCGCCCATTCATCGCGATGCTGACCCGCGACGATCTTATCGATCTGATCGTCTCCCAGCTCACGCCGCTCAAGGCCGGGAATTCCGCGCCCGCCCCGTCCACGCCCGGCGATAGGAGGACGGCGGACATGGGCAAGCAAAAAGCGGGAAAAACCTCCGACGGCCCCGCCGGGAGGATCTTCGTTTCGGAATATGAGATCAAGAAGCTGCTCAAGCCGGGCGCCAAGGAGATTCGACTGCCGGCTGGAGCCATCGTGAGCCCCCTGGCCGCGGACTGGCTGACCCTCCAGGGCGTTCGCATCGTGCGCCCATGAGCTCCTTGCCGCCGGAAAAAGCCCTGGGCATCTGGACCGACCTCGAAGCCGTTTTCAGCGTTATCTCCGATTCAGCCCTCAAACCGCCCGAGCGCGCCTGTCTCCCGACAGCGCCGGAGTCGTCGCCCCCCGCCGCGAAATCCGCCTCCCGAAGCCCGGGAACATCCCTGCTCGCCTTCATTCGAACCGCCAAGAGCGCGGCCGCGAAAGAGCGCTTGGCTTCTCTTCTCAAGACTCTCTCCTCCGGCGCGACCAAGAGCCCCCTCGCGATCGAGGAATGCCTTGATCGGACGGTGATGGAGGGAGAGGACCCCTTCGCCGTCGCGGCGGAAGCGAAGGCGGCCGGCGCGGATCTCGCCGTCGTCATTCCAGACGGCCTCAACGCCGATTGGCTCAAGGTTCTCGCGGCGGCCTTGCGCGCCACGGGCATCGCCCGGCACCAGATCGACGCCTTCTCCGCGGGACGCAAGGCCGCCGTCATCGAAATCATCTTTAAGCTTCAATTCTAATTTTGCCAAGCCCAAAGTCGAGCGCTCCCGTGACTTCGCCGAGCTGGCTTCTCAAGCCCGCGCCGTCAAGCCGCGATCCTCTCCGCCATCTGCTTTTCATCAAGGGAAGCCTCAAGGACATCTCCGCTCTCGTGGCGAAGATGGGCGCCCTCTGCGGCAGGCCCGACTCCTCGTCCTGCCCGGAGGGCTTCGATTACAAGCTCTACCTCCATCAGCTCGACGAACGCGCGCGCCGGATGATCCTCGCGGCCCTGGAGGACATCTCTCCGGCGCCTCGAAAAAGCCCTCGGCCCTCTCGCGCCGATCCGGACATCCCCGCCGGGCCTGGTCCCAGGCGCTTCGACTCGGGCCAGACCTTCGACGCCTTTTGCGTGGGCCCCTCCAACCGCTTGGCTTTCGCCGCGGCCCGAGAGGCGGCCGCCTCTCCGGGAATGCTGCACAACCCCCTCGTCATCCGGGGACCGTCCTCCTCCGGCAAGACCCATCTTCTCAACGCCATCATGGGGGAAGTCGAGCGCCGCTGGGGGCCCGGAAGCGCGATGTTCGTCGGCGCCCTCGATCTCGAGCTCGGTGCGGCAGGGGCCTTGCGCGCGGGAAAAGCAGAGGCCTTCGGCGCGGCCTTCCGTTCGCGGCGCGCTCTTCTCATCGACGACGCCCATCTCCTGGGGCCTGGAACGGGCGCGCGGCTTGCGGCGGGAATCGCCGCCGACTACTGCCGCCGCGGCCTCCAGGTCGCCGTCGCGGCGGATTCGGATCTCATGGGCCGGCAAGCCAATGAGTTGACGGCGCCCTCCGGAGATCTGGCGCGGGAAGTCGCGGCCTCCCCGCCTTCGGGAAAGCTCCTCTTCGCGGCCGCGGACCGTTTTTTCAGCCGCAACGGACTCCTTGTCGAGCCCGAGGCGCTTGAGGCCATGCTCTCGGAGCTCCCGGATGATGGAGGATTCCCCGTCCTTTATCCCTGGCTCAGAAGGATCGGGGCCTTGCGGCGAATCGGCTTCTCGAGCGCTTTCGATTTATCCCTGGAACCGCTCAAGGCGGCGGGCCTTCTCGACGCGGGAGCCGCGCGCGACAGCGGAAAGCCGCGACGCCTCGCCTTCTTCTATCCCGAAAGCCTAAAGGCCGGCGCCGGGGCGTCCTTGGACCGGTTTTTGGCGGAGGGCCGCCGACGGCCCCAGTTGCCCCGCTACGAGCCCGTCTTGGCGCGCCCGTATCCCGAGATGAACGCTCCGGGAAAAGACGGCCTCCTCGCCGCGACCGCCCGCGCGCGCTTCTCCTGCGACGCCGCCGTCGTCGCGGACGGCGACGCCGACGACTGGATCGCCGCGGCGAGAAGCCCCCGCGCGCGCCGCCTCCTCTCGGCTATCGCCGGCCAGGGCCTGGCCTGCGCGGCGCTCCCGGCGAACCAAGAGTCGGAGCCGGACGCCTATCTCGCGGCTCACGCGGATCTTCTCCACGCCTTTTTTCATCATTATGACGCAAACCCTTAATCTCACGTTATGCGCCGCGGCGCTCTCGGCTCTGGCTCTCGCCGCTTGGGCGCTCGCCGTCAACCGGAGGCTGCGCCGCGAACTCGCGGACTCCCGATCCGAATCCCAGGAAGCCCTGGCCGCGGCGCGGGAAAAGTCCCTCCACCGCCGCCGGGAGGTCAAGACCCTGCGGGTGGTGGCCGCGGCGCTGACCGCCCAAGCCGAGCAGGCGAGACCGGCGTTCAGCGCGGTGGTCACGATCGTCGCCAAATACCTCAAGGCGGACCTCGCGGCCCTCATGGCGCTCGACGAGGAGACGATGGATCTCGTCACCCAACCGGGCGCCTTCGGCTTGGACAGCGAGGACCAGTTCTACCGCATCCCCATTTCCGCGGAGAATTCCTCATCGGTCCGGGTCTTCAAATCCGGGGAGCCGTTCATGACCGGCGACGCCCAGAGCGACCCCTCCGTCGCCGCCGGATACGCCAAGCTCTGGAACATCCGATCTCTCATGGTGGTTCCCTTGAAAACCAAGTCCCACTCCCTCGGCGTCCTGCGGGTGGGAAGCATCCGCCCTCATTCCTTCACGCCGAACGACCTGCGCTTCGCCCGACTCATCGCCGACGAGGTCGCCATCCTCGTCGAAACGGCCATGCTCAACAGGAAGTTGTCCTGGGCGACGGAACAATTGGAGGCCCTCAACCGTATTAAAGATGAGTTCGTGTCGACGGCAAGCCATGAGTTCCGCACTCCCTTGACGACGCTGGGTGGGTTTTTAACCATCCTCATGGAGGGCGAGGCGGGGCCGCTGACCGAGAAACAGACGGGTTTTTTGAACATGGCCTTGAAATCGGTGCGGCGCCTGGAGGCGATCGTTTTGGAGCTCTTGGATCTGACGAGGCTCGAGGGGGGAGTTCCCATGGAGATGCGCCCTCTCCGAATCGCGGAGATCGTCGAATCGAGCGTCGACTCTCACGCCCCGCAGGCCTTAAACGCCCAGAAGGTCGTCTCCATGGACCTTCCCGGCGATCTCCCCCTCGTCATGGGGGACCCTAAATGGCTTTCCCTCGTCGTGGACAATATCCTGTCGAACGCCTTGAAATTCACGCGGCCGGGGGGGCAGGTGAGGATTTCGGCGCGCGACAAGGGAGAATTCATCGTCGTCTCCATCCAGGATAACGGCATCGGCATCCCCCCCTCGGAGCATCACCGCATCTTCGAGAAATTTTTCCGCGCCTCCAACCATACCGAGGTCAAGGCCCCGGGGACGGGACTAGGGCTGGCGCTCTGCCGGGAGGTCATCTCCAAGCACGGCGGGCGGATCTGGTTCGACTCCCAGCCCGGCCTCGGGACCACCTTCCATTTCCTGCTCGTCCGACAGAGGGAGCCCGGAGGCGCCGACGGGGAAGGGACGCCGCCATGATCGCCCGGACGCACTCCCTCGCTCTGCGGGGCTTGGAGGGCTACTGCGTCGCCGTCGAGGCGGACGTCGCCAACGGCCTCCCGGCCTACGCGGTGGTCGGGCTCCCCGACGCGGCCGTCCGGGAGTCCAAGGAAAGGCTCACGGGCGCCTTGCGCAACTCGGGCTTTTTCCTCGCGCCCAAACGGATCACCGTCAATTTGTCGCCCGCCCGGGCCCGCAAGGAAGGCTCCCATTTCGACCTGGCGATCGCCGTCGCCCTCCTCAAGGCCACGGGCCAAATCCCGAAAGGCATCTCCGGAGCCCGGCTCTGCCTGCTGGGAGAACTCGCCTTGGACGGGACGGTCGTGAGAATCGAATCGACGCTGCCGTTGGCCTTGGAGGCGAAGCGTCTCGGCTTCGCGGCGCTGGCGGTTCCCGCGGCGAACGCCGAGGAAGCCGCGGCGGCCGGCCTTCCCGTCTATCCCGTCAATTCCCTTCGCGAGGCGGCCGGCCTTCTCGGAGCCTCCGACGATGAAAAACCGCGGCCCTACGCCGCCGCCGGAGGCGCCACGAGCGACGAGCCGGGGGCCGGAGGCTCCGAGGACCTTTCCGACATCAAGGGACAGGCCTTCGCCAAGCGCGCCATGATCGTCGCCGCGGCCGGCGCGCACAACATCCTCCTCATCGGCCCTCCCGGCACGGGGAAATCCCTTCTCGCCAGGCGCCTTCCGGGCCTCCTCCCCCCGCTCGGAACCCAGGAGATGATCGAGATCACGCGCATCCACGCCCTCTCGGGGCGCGGCGGCCCGGCGCGCTCGGGTCTCATCCGGGAGAGACCTTTCCGCGCTCCCCATCATTCGGCCTCCGCCGTCGCGCTCGTGGGCGGGGGGCCCTGGGCCAAGCCCGGGGAAGTCGCGCTGGCGCACCACGGCGTCCTTTTTCTCGACGAACTCGCCGAATTTTCCCGCCAGGCGCTCGAGGCGCTCCGGGAGCCCATCGAGGAGGGCCGCATCACGGTCGCCCGCGCGCGAGAGTCCGTCGAGTACCCGGCCCGCTTCATGCTCGTCGCGGCGACGAACCCCTGCCCTTGCGGCTTCCGGGGCCATCCCCGCCGCGAATGTCTCTGCACCCCCTTGATGCTGGGGCGCTATGCCCAGCGGCTCTCGGGCCCGCTCCTCGACCGCATCGACATCCTGGCCGAGATGAACCCCCTCGCCTTCGACGAATGGTCCGGAGAGGCGCGCGAGACCGCCGCGCCCTCCTCGGCGACCGCGCGGCAGGCCGTTCTCGGGGCCCGGAAGTCGCAGGAAGATCGCTTCCAAGGAATGGATTTCGCCGTCAACGCCCGCATTCCTCCGAGGGAGCTGCCCCGTTTCTGCCGCTTGGACGGCGACGGGCTCAAGCTCCTCGAAGCCGCCTCTCGGAGATGGTCCGTTTCCGCGAGAAGCCTGGATCGCACGCTCAGGCTGGCGAGAACGATCGCGGATCTTGGAGACAGCTCCGACATCCGGCGCGAACACGTGGCCGAGGCCCTCGATTTCAACCGCCTGGAGCGGCTCTGGGCCGAGCCCGCGGCCCCGGCGGCGCCATGACAAAGCCGGAGGCAAAAACCGTGAAGACCGTCAACCGGGCATTGCATCTCGTCTGTCTCGTTCTCATCCCCGCCGCGTCGGCGGCGGGAGCGATCAAGCATCAGGTCAAACGCGGAGAGGATCTCTGGGATTTGTCCCAGCGCTATTACGGCGATCCATGGCTGTGGAAGCGCCTCTACGCCGCCAACCATGCCGTCATCCGCGACCCCCACTGGATTTATCCGGGGCAAACCCTCATGATCCCCTCCATCTCGACGGCGGCGCCCGCCAAGCCCCCGCTTCCCCCTCGAGAAGGGCTTTCCGAGACGGCTCCCCAGTCGCAGCCGGGATACTCTCCCTCGGAGGTGCGTCTGCGGGTCGGCCGGTCTTGGAAGCCGGACGGCAAGGTCGGCTCACCCATGACGGAGGAATCGCCGGCTCTAGTCGAGAAGGGCGCTGATTTCGTCGCGATCCTCAGGCGCGGGCTCGGACCCTCCGCGGGCCAACGATTCAGGCTCCTGCGCATGGACAGCGTGAAATCCGGCGACGCCCCGGGTTCGCGCCACGCCATGTGGTTCGCGACCGCCGTCGTCAAGAAAAAAATCGGCCCGGGGCGATACGAGATGACCCTCCTCAAGGCCGTAGACGCCGCGACGGAGGGGGACCTGCTGGAAAAGGATCCCTCTCCATGAAGGAGAGCCGGACGGCGGACGCCGGTCGGAAAAGCTCCCGCGCCGCCCATCCCTTCGCCCTCGAGATCCTGGCGAGCATGCGCCGGCAGGGGATGTCCCTCAGGGAACTCTGCCGCCTCTCCGGCCTTGATCCGTCGTTTTTCTCGAAGGTCCTCTGCGGCAAGAGAAACCCTCCCTCCGACGAGGGCGCCTTGCGCCGCCTCGCCCGGGCTCTCTCCCTCGACGCGCGCTGGCTCATCGTCTGCGCCGGACGCATCCCCGCCGAATGGGAGAGCTTGAGCCGCGACAAGCTCGTCTTCGGCCGCGTCGCGAACGTCGTCGCAGGCAACCGGCCGGCCCGGCTGCCGCCCCCGCGGCTTCAGGCGGCCCTCATGCGGCTCCCGGCACGACCGGCGTCCTCGGGACTCAAGGCTTCCGGACTTCCGGCGCCGCAGCGATCTCGGGTTGGAAGCTCCCTCTCCGAGGAGCTTTTATGAGCGATGGGCTTTGCGTCCTGCGGCGCGGGGAGAAGGGCTTTCCTCCCCTCCTAGAAGAGATCCCCGACGCCCCCGACATCCTTTATGTCCGAGGACGGCTCGATCCGGCGATCCCCGCCGTCGCGATCGTCGGCTCGCGGCGCCCGAGCCCCTACGGTCTTCGCGCCGCCGCGGCGCTCGCTCGCGGCATGGCTTCGAAGGGGATCGCCGTCGTCAGCGGCCTGGCGCGGGGCATCGACGGCATGGCCCATCGAGCGGCGCTCGACGCGGGAGGCGCCACGTGGGCGGTGTTGGGATGCGGCCTGGGCCAGGTTTACCCGCCGGAGCACCGGGATCTCGCCGAACGGATCGTCGCCGCGGGCGGTTGCCTGATGAGCGAACTGCCCCTGGACGCCGCGCCGCTGGCGGGCCACTTCCCGCGCCGCAACCGGATCATTTCCGGCCTGAGCATGGGCTGCGTGGTGGTCGAAGGCCGTCTCAAGTCGGGCTCTCTCATCACCGCGAAGCTCGCCGCCGAGCAGGGGCGCGAAGTCTTCGCCGTGCCGGGCCCCGTCTCGTCGCCCTTGAGCCAAGCCCCCCACTGGCTCCTCGAAAACGGCGCCGACCTTTTGACGAGCGCCGAGGACATTCTCTGGAAAATCCCGGGGCTTGCGGAAAGGCTCGCGGCGCGCGGTCGCCCGGACGTTCCACCGGCGCCGGTGGAACGTCCGGGCGACCGCCTAGTTTCCCAAGGTTGGTCCAAAATTCTAGAATCCTTGGGCTCCGAGGCCCTGACGCTCGACGAGCTTCAAGAGGCCGTGGGCTCCGACGCGCAGCCCTTGGTTCAACATCTAGTCGACATGGAACTCTCCGATCTCATCATCTCCCTTCCCGGACGACGCTATGCCCGCAAAACCTAAAGCGAAGACGGCTCCCAAGCCGCGGGAGGCCGCATCCAAGAAGCCCTCCCAGGATTCCGCCAAGGCGCTTCTCATCGTCGAGTCGCCCGCCAAGGAAAAGACCATCGCCCGCTACATTGGCTCCAAGGGCTACGTCGTGCGCAGCTCCTACGGCCACATCCGGGACCTCCCGGAGAGGCGCTTGGGAGTCGACGAAAAGAAGGACTTCGCGCCCGATTATGTGATTCTGCCGAAGGCTAAAAAGATCCTCTCCGAGATCGGGACGTTGGTCGGCAAGTCCTCGCGCGTCTACCTCGCGACCGACCAGGACCGGGAAGGAGAATCCATCGCCTGGCATCTCGTCGAGGCCCTGGGCATCCCGCCGGAAAAAACCGCCCGCATCACCTTCCACGAGATCACGCCCCAGGCCATCGCCGATGCCCTCCAGCACCCGCGCTCGATCGACGAGAGGCTCGTCCAGGCTCAGCAGGCCCGTCGCGTTCTCGACCGCCTGGTGGGCTACAAGCTGTCCCCGCTCCTATGGAAGAAGATCAGCCGCGGCCTCTCCGCGGGGCGCGTCCAGTCGGCGGCGCTCGCGCTCCTCGTCGAGCGCGAAAGAGAGATCAAGGATTTCAAGCCTGAAAACTACTGGGCCGTCAAGGCGCTTCTTGAAAAGCCGGGCCATCCCCCCTTCGAGGCGGAGCTCTCGCGCTGGAAAGGGCAGAAGGTGGAGTCATCGAGGACCTTCGACCTTTTCGCGGAGCCCTACCGCGTCCGGGTCACCATCCTGAGGACCGCCGAGAGCGTCTCGGATCTCAAGAAGGAGATCGCGGGCAAGGACGTCTTAGTCGCGGCGACCGAGCGCAAGGAGACGCGCCGCTTCCCGTCGCCTCCCTTCGCGACGAGCGGGCTCCAGCAGGCCGCCTCGCAGAGGCTTGGTTTCACCGCCAAGAGGACGATGATGGTCGCGCAGTCGCTCTACGAGGGCGTCGAGCTGGGCGGGGAAGAGGCCGTCGGCCTCATCACCTACATGCGCACGGACTCCTTCTCCGTCGCCGCGAGCGCCGCGCAGGAGGCGTCCCAATATCTCGCGCGGCGCTTCGGGCCCGCCTACGTCCCCAACAAGCCTCCCGTCTACCAGCAGAAATCCTCCCTCGCGCAGGAGGCCCACGAAGCCATAAGGCCGACCAGCATCCTGCGCGAACCCGGCCAGGTCAAGAAGCATCTGACGCCCGACCAAGCGCGGCTCTACGAGCTTATTTGGAACCGCTTCGCCGCGAGCCAAATGACTCCGGCGGTCTACGATTCCCTGTCGGCCGACATCGCCTGCGGCGAAGCCGTTTTCCGCGCCTCGGGAAGGACCCTCAAATTCGACGGATTCCTCAAGGCCGCCGAGGCCTCCCAGGAGGGGGACGCCGAGATCGACGCCGAGCCGGCTTCCGCCGCCGAGGCGCCCATCCCGCCGCTTGCCGACGGCGAGCGGCTCAAGCTCGACGATCTCAAGGCCCAGGAGATCTCGACGAGCCCCCCGCCCCATTACAACGAGGCAAGCCTCATTAAGACGATGGAGAAGCACGGCATCGGCCGTCCCTCGACCTACGCCCCGACGATCTCGACCCTATTCGACCGCCGTTACGCCGAACGCCAGCCCAAGGACCGGCGCATCATTCCGACGGAACTGGGGGGGCTCGTCATCGACAAGCTCAAGGAGCATTTCCCCGACGTCGTGAGCCTCGCCTACACCGCCAAGATGGAGGATCGGCTCGACTCGATCGCCGAGGGGAAAGAACCCTGGTCGCGGGTCGTGAAGGACTTTTATGATCCCTTTTCCCGGGCTCTTGCCGAAGCGGCGCGCGTCATGAGCGACGAGCGCGTCAAGCCCGCGCCCACCAATGATCGATGCCCCCTCTGCGGCAAGCCCATGCTCCTGCGGCAAAGCCGCTTCGGCAAATACTTGGGCTGCTCCGATTTTCCAAAATGCAAGGGGAAAATCGCCCTCGACGCCCAAGGCAAGAAGCTCGTGGCCGAGGAGACGGGGGAGCTCTGCGATCTCTGCGGGAAACCCCTCGTCTACCGCACGGGCCGGCGCGGGCGCTTCATCGCCTGCTCGGGCTACCCCGCCTGCAAGAATTCCTACACCTTGGACTCCGAGGGCAAAAAAATCGAGTCCTCGCGCCCCATCCCGACCAGCCGGCGCTGCGAAAAATGCCAAAGCCCCTTCTTGCTGCGCCTGGGCAAGCGCGGCTATTTCATCGCCTGCTCGGGCTATCCCAAGTGCCGCAACCTCAAGCGCCTCGGCCGGGAGGAGGGCGAAGCCCTGAAGGCCGAGTTCGAAGCGAAGCGTCCCAAGACCACGCCGGTCTCGTGAACTCCTGGCTTGACCGCTTCCTGCGGCACATGAAGTGGTCTCTGCGTTGCTCGGAGCATACCCTGCGCGCCTACGAGAAGGATCTACGGGACTTCCTGCGCGCGGAAAATCCCTCCGGACCGGGCGACATCCGGCGTCCTCTGTTGAGGAGCTATTTGGCGCGTCTGGGCGCGGGGCGGCGATCGAGCCCCAACACCGTCCTCAGGCGCATCTCGGCCCTTCGCTCCTTTCTGCGTTTCCTGCGCCAGGAAGGCGCCCTGCGGGAGGATCCATTCGTAGGCCTTCCTCTTCCCAAAAAGGAAAGACGCCTGCCCCGGTTCCTCACGGCCAAGGAAACGGAGGAGTTCCTGGGATCGGCCCCGGAGCGCTCCAAGGAGCTCGCGGCGCGCAACAACGCCATCGCGGAGATTCTCTATTCGAGCGGCCTGCGCCGCGCGGAGCTTTGCGCCCTCAACGTCGGGGACGTGGACTGGATCTCCGGCGTCCTGCGCGTCTGGGGGAAAGGCCGGCGCGAGCGCGTCGTCCCCGTCGGGAAAAGGGCCTTGGGACGTTTGCGGGACTACCTGGACACGCGGCCCCATCTCGACGCCGCCCAGCCGCTCTTTCTCAGCTCGCGAGGGCTTCGAATTTCGGCCGAGACCGCCGCATGGCTGATCAGGCGCCGGGCGCTTGCCTCGCCTATCGCCAAGCCGGTCTCTCCCCACTCCCTGCGCCACAGCTTCGCGACCCATCTCCTCGACAACGGCTGCGATTTGCGCTCGGTCCAGGAGATGCTGGGGCACAAGAATCTCGACACGACCCAGATCTACACCCACATCTCCCTTGAAAGGCTGCGGAAAGCCTACGGAGACGCTCATCCGCTGGCGAGGAGCCGCTCGACGCGGCGGGACGGGAAGACGCCCCCTGATGGACGATAAGATCGCGCTCCTCATCGAGGAAACAGGCTGCGAGCCGAGCGAGGCCGAACTGGCGCTCAGCCTCTCGGGCTTCGACGTCCCGCGGGCCGTGCGCCTCTTGGAGCGCATGCTCAAGAACATCCTGGTCCTCTCCGGGAAGTTCCGCGACCCGGCGCGCGGGGTCTTTGGTCTTTTCCTCGCCGTTCTCGACGTCAAGACGGCGTCTCCGCTGCGGACCCGGGCGCTCCTTTCCCTCGACCCCGCCGTCCACGCGGAGGATCTCGCGCAAGACTGGTTCGATTTCGAGCGCCAAATCTACGGCCTGCGTCTGGGAGAGGGAAGCCTGCTCGAGGAAAGCCTCTCTCTCGAGCACGGCCTTCTTGAGCGGCTTCGCGTCCTGCCGCGCCGGAAGAAAAGAGTGATCGAGGAGGGCCCCTTGGAGGCCGCTTCAAGGGAAGCGGCCTCCATCCTGCGCGCCCTCCTCGACGCTCCCGACGCCCCCGTCATCCTCATGCGCAAGCTCATCAGCCTCAGCCATTACCGGGAACTCAAGGGCCGCAAAACCCAGGCCGCCAAGCGGCGCCCTTCCTCCGCCGCGGCGCGAGAGTCGGAGATCCTCGTCCTCGACGTCCGCATGACGGAGAATTCCCAGGGCGTGCCGGCGCGAGAGCTGCGCTCGGGCGACATCGTGTGGGTTTCCATCACGGATCATCGCGACGTCGCCCAATACCTCGCGAGGCTCCTGGGAGCGGTCCGCGACGGAGCCCCTTCTCCCATCGAAGCCGCCGTCGAGGCGGTCGAGGCGGTCAGCCGCGGCGTTCTCGTCCGCGTGCGCCTTTCCGGAGAGGTCTGCGGCGATGCGATGCTCTCGTCATCGGCGAGAATCCATTGCCTGCGCCAAACGCGATTTTACAGCGGAGACGGTTTGACGATGGATGAGAAATAAGATAAAATGATGTTTATCGGAAAGGGGTTTTCTTCAAGTTTCAAGGTACTTTGTGGGCGACGGCCGCGTCCAAATATTTCTTTTAATTTACTTCATTATTTCTATTTTGAGCCGTTGTCAACACCTGTTGATAAGCTGTGAATAACCCCCACGCCGAACTCTGGGGCGGAGCCCTTGAAAAGCTTCAGCAGGAGGTCGGCGCGGAGTCCGTTGATTTATGGCTCCATCCGGTCGAGGCTTTCAAGCTTGAAAACCATATTTTGACTCTGAAGGTCCCGAACAAGTTTTTCCTCAACGGCATCCGAGACGGGTACCAGAAACGCCTTGAGGCGATCCTCAAGGATCTGGCCGGAGAACCCATCCTCATCGACTATCAGATATCCCAAGGCCTTGCCTCGCTGCCAACGGCGGCCGACCCCATCCCCACGCCGACTCCGCAATCGGATTTCGCCTCGACGGAGTTCAACCCGCGCTACACCTTCGATTCCTTTGTGGTCGGCGACTCCAATCGTCTCGCTCACGCGACGGCCGAGGCCATCGCGAAGAAGCCGGGAACCCAATACAACCCCTTCTTCCTCTACGGCGGCGTCGGTCTCGGAAAGACCCATCTCCTCCACGCGATCGGCAACCACATCCGGCGCGCTTCTCCGCGCGCGGGGCTCCTCTACACGACGGCGGAGCAGTTCGTCAACGACTATATCAACGCCATCCGGCTCGGCACGACCGACGCCTTCCGATCCAAATACCGGAGCCTCGACTGCCTCCTTATCGACGACATCCAGTTTCTCATCTCCAAGGACAAGAGCGAGGAGGAATTCTTTCACACCTTCAACGCCCTCCATGGAGCGCGTCGTCAAGTCGTCATCGCCTCCGACCGCTCCCCGCAAGACATGTCCCAGATCGAGAAAAGGCTCCTGTCGCGGCTCGAGTGGGGGGTCGTGGCGGACATCAAGAGCCCGGATCTTGAGACCCGCATCGCCATCCTCAGGAAGAAAGCGGACGTCGAGCGCTTCTATGTCCCGGATGACGTCCTCGTCTATGTCGCCTCATCGATCAAAAACAGCATCCGCACCCTCGAAGGCGCGCTCATCCGCCTCAGGGCCTTCACGTCCATGACCGGAAGCGCCCTGACCGTCGATGAAGCCAAGGAAATCCTCAAGGACAGCGTGTCCCCGGAGGATATGGGCCCCGTGCGCGTCGACACCATCCAGCGCATGGTCGCCCAAAAGTATTCGATCGAGACCAAGGATCTGAAAGGGCAGAAACGCACATCCTCGGTTTCGATGCCGCGGCAGCTCGCGATGTATCTGGCCTGCGAAATGACGGAGCTTTCCCTGAAGGAGATCGGGGAATTCTTCGGCGGCCGCGATCATTCGACCGTCCTCCACGCCCGCAATAAAATCAAAGAGAAACTCTCGGATCCTTTTTTCCTGGAGCTGGTCAATAAGCTCCAGTCCGACATCCGAACGGCCGTGGAAACCGGTTGACAAACGGTGGATGAATGGCATTCTCGGCATTGCCCGTGGACGGCGTGGATAATTCCAAGGTTTTTCTCCTCCGTTTTTCCCCATGGGTTTTCCCTCCATGTTTCAGGCTTTTCCACACAATCCCCAGCATGAATAGAGACTAGGATGATTATGAAAATTCACTGTCAGAAATCGGAACTTGTGGACGGAGTTCAAACCGTGCAGTCGGGGTTGTCCGCCCGCACGACGCTTCCGATCCTGCTCAACTTCATGATGGAAACGGAAAAATCGAAGCTTAAGGTGGTCTCAACGGACCTTGAGATGGGTGTCAAGCATTATATTCCCGTCGAAATAGAGTCCGAGGGGAGCATCACGATCCCGGCCAGGAAGTTCGCCGACATCCTCCATAGCCTTCCGGAAAACCAGGACATCGAGCTTGCCGCCGACGCGGCCGGCAAGATTCAGCTTAAGTGCGGACGGACTCGATTTGATATTTTGGGTGCGCCGAAGTCGGAATATCCCTTGATTCCGGAGTTCAGCCGCGACGAAGCCTTCACGATTTCGGCGGTCGCCGTGGGCGAGATGATCGGGCGGACGATCTTTTCCGCGGCCAGCGACGAGACGCGGCACGCTTTAAACGGAGTCTGCTGGACGGCGAAGGGAGGGGTTCTTGAGCTCGCGGCCACCGACGGCCGCCGTCTCGCCGTGGCGAGTCGCGATGTCCTTCCGAAAGACAAGGAATTCCAAATCATCGTTCCGACTAAAATTTTAAACGAACTGATGAGGCTTCTGGGAGCCTGGGATCTTCCCGCGGACTCCAAGGAAAGCGCCTGGGTCGCGGTCTCCGAGAATCAGATCGCGTTCCAGATCAGGGAAACGACTTTGTTGTCTCGGCTAGTGGGGGGGCCGTATCCGCGCTATGACCAGCTTATTCCGTCCAAGGCCCAAAAGGACCAGTCGGCCGTGATGAAGACGGCGGATTTTTTGGCGGTGACCAGGCGCGCCGCCCTGTGCGCGGCGGAGAGGGGAAGCTCGGTTAAATTCGTTCTCAAGCCGGGGAGCCTCCAGGTCTCGGCGTCGAGCCCCTATCTTGAATTCGAGGACGAGATGCCGGCGAGCTACCAGGGCTCGGAGATGGTCGTCGCCTTTAATCCTCAGTTTGTCATCGACGCCTTGAAGCGAGTGGATTCCCCGGAGACGTCCTTCACCCTCACGAGTTCGCTCAATCCCGCTCTCATCGAGCCCGCGGGAGGAGCCGATTACCGCTTTGTCGTCATGCCCATGAGGATTTAGTGCGGGACTTGGTGACGCCGGCGGCCCTGCTCGGGGCTTTTAAAAAGAGAGCCGAGTTCCGCGTCGACAGGGCGGCCATCTTGAACGCGGCCTGGGATAGGGAGATAGGAGCGTGGTCGCGTCACTGGGAATTGGTGGGTCTTAAGAGGGGAGTCCTTTTCGTCAAGCCTGGCTCGGCCCCGGCGGCCCAGGAGCTTCACATGAGGGAAACGGAATTGGTCGAGTCCCTCAACCGCTACTTCGCCAAGCCGTGGATCAAGAGGATCAAAACGATTTTGACGCGTCCGGCGTGAGAAGCCAAAAGGGGAGGAGAAAAATGCCAGAGGAAACGGTCAAGGAAAGGGAGCCTCAAACGGGAGCGCCGGAGGACCTTTACGACGCCTCAAAAATACAGGTCCTGGAGGGCCTCGATGCCGTGCGCAAACGCCCGGCCATGTATATCGGCTCGACGGGCGCCGCGGGCCTCCATCATCTCGTCTATGAAGTCGTCGACAACTCGGTCGATGAGATTCTGGCGGGCCGCTGCTCCTCGATCGAGGTGATACTCCACCAGGACAACGTCGTGACCGTCCTCGACAACGGCTCGGGCATCCCCGTCGATCCCATGAAGGATCCCAAGCTGCCTTCCAATCTGAAGGGGAAATCCGCCCTCGAGGTCGTCATGACGGTCCTTCACGCCGGCGGCAAGTTCGACCGGAAGGCCTACAAGGTGTCGGGAGGGCTTCATGGCGTCGGCGTCTCGGTGGTGAACGCTCTCTCCGAGTGGCTGGAGGTGGAGGTCTATCGCTCGGGCCGGGTCTGGAAGCAGCGCTATGAGCGCGGCAAGCCCAAGACGGGCGTCGTCAACGCCGGAAAGTCCGATGAGCATGGGACCAAGGTGACGTTCAAGGCGGACGCCGAGATTTTCGGCGCCAACGTCTACTCCTACGACGTCCTCGCCAACCGGCTGCGCGAACTCGCTTTTCTCAACGCCGGCGCCCAAATCACCTTCATCGACGAGCGCGACGACAAGACTCAGACCTTCCATTACGAGGGGGGCATCGCCCAGTTCGTCAAACACCTGAACGCGAACAAGAAAGTGATTCACCCGGAGACTATTTTCTTGTCGAAGACGAAAGACGACGTTTCCGTCGAGTTCGCCCTCCACTACAACGAGGAGTATTCCGAGAACGTCTATTCCTTCGTCAACAACATCAAAACCACCGAGGGAGGCACCCATCTCTCGGGCTTCCGCTCGGCCTTGACCCGCGTCATCAACGATTATATCCGCAAATACGACATGCTCAAGGGCAAGAACTACAACGTCACGGGAGACGACGTGCGCGAGGGCCTGGCGCTCGTCCTCTCGGTCAAAATGCCCAACCCGCAGTTCGAGGGCCAGACCAAGACGAAGCTGGGCAACCAGGAGATCGAGGGTTTGGTCAAGTCGATCGCGGGGGACGCCTTGACGACTTTTTTCGAGGAAAATCCCGCGACGGCGAAGGCGGTCTGCCAGAAGTCGATCGCGGCCGGGGAGGCCCGCGAGGCCGCGCGCCGAGCCAAGGAGCTCACGCGCCGCAAGGGAGTCCTCGACTCTTCGAGCCTTCCCGGCAAGCTCGCCGACTGCCAGGAGCGCAACCCCGAGCGATCCGAGCTTTTTATCGTGGAGGGACAATCCGCCGGAGGCACGGCGAAAACGGCCCGTGATCGCGGGTTCCAGGCCATACTCCCGATCAAAGGGAAGATCCTTAACGTCGAGAAGGCCCGGCTCGTCAAAATCCTTTCGAATGAGGAGGTTCGGACGCTCATCGCCGCGATCGGCACCGGGGTCGGGCAGGAGGGGGACGAGGGGTTCCGGCTCGACAAGCTCCGCTACCACAAGATCATCATCATGGCCGACGCCGACGTCGACGGCCAGCATATTCGGACGCTGCTCCTCACTTTTTTCTATCGGCAGCTCAAGCCGCTGCTCGATAAGGGGCACGTCTACATCGCCCAGCCGCCGCTATTTAAAGTCAAGCGCGGAAAAATGGAGATGTACATCGAGACCGAGGACAAGATGGAGAAGTACCTTCTCGACGAGGGAATTCGGACCCTCGAAATCACGGCGATGAGCCCCGCGACCGGCAAATCGAAGAAGCTGGCCTCGGCGGAACTCAAGGACCTTCTCAAGCTGCTGGCCGAGCTGGAAAATATCCTGCGTCATCTTGAGAAAAAGGGGCTGGCGCTTCAGGATTTCCTCGCCTTCAAGTCGAAGGGGAAGCTTCCCCTTTTCCGCGTCGAGGAAGGGCCGGGCCGGCATGTTTTCTTCGCGAGCGACAAGGAGTGGCTCGCTTACCGCAAGGAATTTGTCGCGCGCAAGAAGGCCGAGGCGGGGGCTCGGAAGGGCGAATCATCCGATGGGGAGACTCCCGCCGAAGTCGACGACGCTTCCTTCGAGCCGGACATGCAGGAGCTTTGGGAGATGCCCAAGCTCGACAAGCTCGCCGACCGCCTCCAAGAAATGGGACTGGACATCAAATGGTTCGACGTGACCAGGGACGATAAAACGAAGCCTCTCTTCGTCGCGAGGACGGAAAAGACTCAGTCGGAGGGCTACAGCTTAAAGGAGCTCCTGGAAACCGCGCGGCACGCGGGCCGCGCGGGCGCTTCCATTCAGCGGTATAAAGGCTTGGGCGAGATGAACGCGGAGCAGCTCTGGGACACCACGATGGACCCCGCCCGCCGCAAGCTTCTGAAGGTCCGCTTGGACGACCCCGCGGACGCGGAGGCGGCCTTCACCACCCTCATGGGGGACCGGGTCGAGCCGCGGAGGGCCTTCATCGAGAGGCATGCGCGCGAGGTGCGCAATCTCGACGTTTAACAGAGGAGATCGAGGAAAAAGAACATGGCCGAATCCCAGATGAGCTTGCCGCAAGAGCCTCCCGAAAGCATCATCCCCCGCGACGTCGGCGCGGAGATGAAATCATCCTACATCGACTATGCGATGTCGGTCATCGTGGGGCGCGCGCTGCCGGACGTCCGCGACGGCTTAAAGCCGGTTCACCGCCGCATCCTCTACGCCATGCACATGGAGGGTCTCGCCTCCAACAGGAAATACACGAAGTGCGCGGGCGTCGTCGGAGAGGTGCTCAAGAAGTACCACCCCCACGGCGACATGGCGGTCTACGACGCCCTGGTGCGCATGGTGCAGGAATTCTCGCTGCTGCATCCGCTCGTCGACGGGCAGGGCAACTTCGGCTCGATCGACGGGGATCCGCCGGCCGCCTACCGCTACACGGAGTGCCGCCTGGCCCCGTTCGCCGAGGAGGTGCTTATCGACATCGAGAAGGAGACCGTGGATTTTACTCCCAATTTCGACAACACCACGGTCGAGCCCCTCGTTCTTCCCTCGAAGGCGCCCAATCTCCTCGTCAACGGCTCCTCCGGGATCGCCGTCGGCATGGCGACCAATATCCCGCCTCACAACCTGGCGGAGGTCTGCGAGGCGGCGGTCGCCGTCGCCAAAAACCCCGAGATCACGACCGCAGAGCTGCTCAAGATCGTGAAGGGACCCGATTTCCCGACCGGCGGGATCATTCGCGGGAAAAGCGGCATCAGGGACTACTTCGAGACCGGCCGCGGCTCCGTGCGCGTCCAGGCGAAGACCGAGATCGAGGACATCAAGGGGAACCGTCAGGCGATCATCGTGACGGAACTCCCCTATCAAGTCAATAAGGCGGCGCTCCTCGAGACCATCGCGGAGCTCGTCCGGGACAAGAAGATCCCCGACATTTCCGACATTCGAGACGAGTCGGATCGCTCCGGCATGCGCGTCGTCATCGAGGTCAAGCGCGACGCGAACGCCCACGTGGTCATGAACCAGCTCTTCAAGCACACCCAGCTCGAGACCACCTTCGGGGTGATCCTCCTCGCGCTGGTCGACGGGCGCCCGAGGGTTCTGAGCTTCCGGGACATCCTCGTTCACACGGTCGAGCATCGCCGCGTCGTCGTCGAGAGGAGAACCCGATACGAGCTGCGCAAGGCCTCCGAGCGGGCCTCCATCCTCGAGGGCTTCCTCATCGCCCTCAAGAATCTTGATCGCGTCATCAAGATCATTCGGGGCGCCAAGGATCCCGCCGAGGCCAAAGCCAAGCTCGTCTCCGAGTTCGAGCTCACGCAGGTCCAGGCCCAGGCGATCCTCGACATGCGCCTGCACCAGCTGACCCGCCTCTCCGCCGATGAGATCGCCAAGGAGCACGCGGAGCTCATGAAGCGCATCAAGGAGTTGAAGGAGATCCTGGCCGATTCCAAGAAGCTCATGGGGCTCGTCGTCAAGGAGTATGGGGAAGTCGCCGAGAAGTTCGGCGACAAGCGCAAGAGCCAGATCACCGCGGAATCAAGCGAGCTTTCCCTCGAGGACTTGATCGCCAAGGAAGAGGCCGTGATCTCTCTGTCCAACGGCGGCTACATCAAGCGCATCCCCCTCTCGACCTACGAAGCCCAGGGGCGTGGCGGCAAGGGGATCACCGCGGCGGACGTGAAGGAAGAGGACTTCATCGAGCACTTCTTCGTCACCGACACGCACGCCACGCTCCTTTTCTTCACGAACCGCGGCCGGGTTTTCGCTCTCAAGGCCTACGAGGTGCCGGAGGGAAACCGCACCTCGCGCGGGAAGGCCGTCGTGAACCTGCTCGCCATCTCGGGCGAGGAAAAGATCACCTCGACCATCCCGATCCGCTCCTTCGAGGAGGCCAAGGGGAAGTCGACCTTCCTCGTCCTCGCAACGCGAAACGGCACGGTCAAGAAGACGCCCTTGTCGGACTTCGCCAACATCCGCCGTTCGGGCATCATCGCGATCAGCCTCTCGGAGGGCGACGTCCTCGTCGACGTCCAGCACACCTCGGGCTCGGATGAGGTTCTCGTCGCCTCGCGCGAGGGGATGGCGATCCGGTTCTCGGAGAAGGACGTGCGATCCATGGGACGCAACGCCGCCGGCGTGCGCGGCATGCGCCTTGAGTCGGGGGACCAAGTGGTCGCCCTCGAGACCTTCCCGGCCGGCTGCAAGAAGACGATTCTCACCGTCTGCGAGCGCGGTTTCGGCAAGAGAACGGAGCTTTCCGAGTACCCGATGCGCCATCGCGGCGGCTCGGGCGTCATCACGATCAAGACGGGGGAGCGCAACGGGACCGTGAACGCGGTCAAGCTCGTCCAATCGGAGGACGACCTCATGGTGATGACGACCCAAGGAAAGATGATCCGCCTTCGCTGCCGCGACATCAAGACCATCTCCCGCAACACCCAGGGCGTGAGGCTCGTGCGCCTCGAGGACGGGGACAAGGTCTCCCGCGTGGCCGCCGTCGCCTCCGAGCCTCCGATCGACGGCTCGGAACCTTCCCGCGGCGCGGAGAAGCGGCCGTCCTAACGGCGCCCCTGCGATGGCAATGAAGTCGGCGGCGGCCGCTCTTTTTCTCGCCGTCGCGGCGGCCGCTTCGCGGCCCGCTTGGTCCCAGGAGCCCCGGTCGTCGCGCGGGGTCCGGCTCGAGGCGGTCTCGTGGCAGCTCTTCGCCAGCTCTGCAAGCCGCCAAGGGGCGTGGGAAGACGCCCGAAGCGTCGTCGTGCGGGGATCGAAGCTGCCGGGACGGCTTCGGGCCGTGGCGACGCTCGACAACGCCGCGTCCCGCGCCATGCTCGGCCTGGTTCTGCGCTACGTCGTCTCCATGCGGTACGATGCGCCGGCGGCAGGAACCGAAAACATCCCGTTTTTTATGGATGAGCGGCGCGTTCCGATGGTCAAAGCCGGGGAGTCGCTGCGGCTTTCCCTGGAGGTTCCCAACCTAGCCTCCAATCTCAGGGAATCCCTGGGATCGAATCTCCCGCTCCCGATTTCCGTGCGCATCAAGGTCGTTCTCAAGCCGCGCGGAGACCTCGTCGAGACGCTGCAGGCGGTCTCCGGGGACCTGCGCCTTCGCTACGAGAACCGATGATCGATCTGGCCCTGGCGAGGAAAAATCCGGACGCGCTGCGAGCGGCCTTCAAGTCGCGCGGCGGACGCTTTAACGAGCCCTTCGAGGGCCTTTTGGCGCTTTCGGCGCGCGAGAAGGCCGTCCGCGCGGAAGTCGATGAGATGCGCGCGGCGAGGAACGCCTATTCCAAGCGCATGGCGGAGATGAAGTTCAGGGGCGGGGCCGCCGCTCCGGTGGGGGGCGGTGCGGAGACGGCCGGCTTCGACAAGGCGGCGCTAGCGAGGAAAGAAGAAGAACTGGCCGGCCTCGAGAGGGAGCTCAAGGATTCGGCCCTCGGCCTGCCCAACCCCCCGCACGAGTCCGTGCCGCCGGGCCTGTCCCCCGAGGACAACAAGGTCGTGCGGGAATCCGCGGGGAGCGCGCCGGCGGCGGGATTCAAGCAGCGTGACCACCAGGAGATCGGCGAGCGGCTCGGCCTCCTGGATTTCGCCGCGGCGGCGAAGCTCGCCGGATCCAGGTTTTGCCTGTGGCGGGGCGTCGGCGCCAAGCTCGTCCGCGCGATCATCCGTTATCAGCTCGAACGTCATATCGCCGCGGGCTACGAGGAGATATGGCCTCCGGCTCTCGTTCGCTCCGAGATTCTGGAGGGAACGGGGCAACTCCCTAAATTCGAGGACCAGCTCTATAAGACGGGATCGACGGAGGAGCAGGAGGGAGGAGCGCTGTACCTCATCCCGACGGCCGAAGTGCCGCTGACGAACCTCGTGCGCGAGAGCGTGCTCGAGGGGAAGGATATGCCCCGCAAGTGGTGCGCCTACACGCCGTGCTTCCGCCAGGAAGCGGGCTCCTACGGCAAGGACGTCCGCGGCCTGATCCGAAACCACCAATTCGACAAGGTGGAGCTCGTCTGGGTGACGAAGCCGGAGGATTCTCTTGCCGCCCTGGAGTCCCTGACCGCGGACGCCGAGGGAGTTTTAAAGAGCTTGGGGCTGCGCTACCGGGTGATCGAGCTCTGCGCGGGGGACCTGGGCTTCGCCTCCCGCAAGACGTACGACATCGAGGTCTGGATGCCGGGGGAGGGAAAATTCCGGGAGATATCCTCCTGCTCCGACTGCGGCGACTTCCAGGCCCGAAGGATGAACGCGAGGTTTCGGAGGGCGCCCCGGCAGCCTCTCGAATGGGTTCACACCTTGAACGGCAGCGGCGTCGCCGTGGGGCGGCTTTTCGCGGCGATTCTGGAGAACTGCCAGGAAGCGGACGGCGGCGTGCGCATCCCCGGCCCCCTCATCCCCTACTTCGGCGCCGAGCGGATCGATTCGAAGTAGCGCCGTCGGCATCAGCCGCCAATTTGCTAACATGCGCGAATGCCGTCCACGATTCTCGTTGGGGGAGGTTTTTCCATGATTCGAAGATTTAAATCCGCCGTCATCTCCGCGCTGGCGCTTTCCCTCGCCGCGTGGCTTCCGGCCGCACCGGCGTTCGCCGCCTCATCGGCGGCCTTGCCGCCGGGCGTCGTTCGGCACATCGTGGTTTTTAAGTCCGGAATTGAACGCGGGGCGAGGCTCTCGATCGTCCAGGGCGAGGGAGGCCAAGTCGTCAGGGAGCTCCCGCTCATCAACGCGGTCGTGATCCAAGGCGACTCCAGCCGAATTTTGGACGCCAAGGCCGGCCTCTCGCGGCATTCCGAGGTGCTGCGCGTCGATCCGGATCCGGTCGTCAACTGGCTTGTTTCCGTCGACCGGGGAATGGGAGAGTTCGCCGCTCCTTCGGCCTCCGAGATCCTGGGCGCCGCGGCCTCGGCCCTCAAGACGCTCAAGACCGCGCCCCAGCCCGCCAAGCCCGCCGGCCAGAAGACCCCCTGGGGGGTGAGCCGCGTCCACGCCCCCGAGGCGTGGGCGAAGACGGCCGGACAGGGCGTCAAGGTTTGCGTCGTCGACACCGGCATCGACATGACGCATCCGGATTTGAAGGGCAATATCGCCGGAGGCTGGAACGCTCTCGATAACAGCTCGAACTTCAAGGACGACAACGGCCATGGCACCCACGTCTCCGGCACGATCGCGGCCGTCAATAACGCGATCGGCGTGGTGGGAGTCGCCCCCAAGGCGTCTCTCTATGGCGTGAAGGTCCTTGACGCCTCGGGCTCGGGAAGCTTCGACGCCGTGATCGCCGGCATGCAGTGGTGCGTGCAGAACCATATGCAGGTCGCGAGCATGTCCTTGGGCGCGGATCAAGGAAACGATTCGCTCAAGGAAACGGTGGCCGCCATGGCGAAAGGAGGCGTGACCCTCATCGCCGCCGCCGGCAACTCCGGCCCGGGCGCCGGCACCGTGGGCTATCCCGCGGGCTATCCGGGGGCGATCGCGATCGCGGCGATGGACAGCTCGGACAAGACGGCCGATTTCTCGAGCCGCGGCCCCCAGGTCGCCTTCATCGCTCCCGGCGTCAACGTGCTTTCGACCTATATGGGAGGAGGCTACCGGAGTCTTTCGGGAACCTCGATGGCGACCCCCCATATGACCGGATTGGCGGCTCTCGCGATCGCCGCCCGAGGCGTCTCGGGCTACCAATCGGTGCTCGCGGCCCTGAAGTCCGCCGCCACGCCGATCTCCGGCGTGGACGCGGCGGAGCAGGGCAACGGCGTCGTCGACGCCCGCGTCCTGGCCGGCGGTTCCCACGCGCCGCGCCGTCGCTGATCGCCGCCCGTAGCTTTTATCGCGGTGAACCGAGCTCTTAAACGCAGGCTTGGGGGGCTCCTCCTCGCCGTCGCGGCGTCGGTCGCCTCCGCTTACGGGGCCCGTGGCTTCACGGGGCGCGTCGAGATGAGGATTCCAGCGCCCGCTTTTCGCGTGATGGGCAGCGCCTCGGCGCCGATCGAGATCGTCGAGTACTCCGACTTTCAATGTCCGGC
Organism: bacterium; assembly: GCA_021799485.1. Lineage (GTDB taxonomy): Bacteria > Elusimicrobiota > Elusimicrobia > UBA1565 > UBA9628 > JAJZAK01. Next base: position 47,963 of record JAJZAK010000008.1, read on the forward strand.
CTGCCGCGCGGCCGAGGCGCCTCTGCGGGGGGCCTTGGGCCTCTATGGATACAAGGTGAGGCTTGTGTTCCGGGACGATCCCCTGACCACGATTCATCCTTGGGCCTTCGAGGCGGCCGTGGCGGCGGAATGTGCCGGACGGATGGGGAAGTTCTGGCCTTATCACGACATGCTCTACGACAACCAGGGCGAGTGGGTATCCTCCAAGGATCCGAAGGTCTTTTTCCGTTCCTACGCCCAAAAGCTGGGACTGAAGAGAAAGGCCTTTGACTCATGCCTATCGAGCCCCGAGGCCGCCTCCTCCGTGCGCTCGGACATGCAGCAGGCAAGAAACAGGTGGATCAGCGGCACCCCCACCTTTTTTATCAACGGCCGCCGCTTCGTCGGGGGCAATCAATTCGCATCGTTAGGAATTCATTGGATCGATCAAATCTTGAAAAAGAGGAACACGCCGTGAGCGGCTCGCTGGGAGACTGGCTTGGCTTCCTTGGCCGCCTGGCGGTCGGGGGGGCGCTCGTGGCGGCCGGAGCCCTGAAGGCTTCGGCGCCCTCTCAGGAATTCGCGGTCGTGATCGACGCCTACCGGATCGTCTCGCCGGGGGCAAGCCTCGCGATCGCCGCCGTCCTGCCCTGGGCCGAGCTTGTCGTCGGTTTTTGCCTGCTGTTGGGCGATTTTACGAGGCCCGCGGCGGCCGCCGCGGGCGGGCTCGTGGCCTCCTTCGTCGCGGCTCTCCTGTCGGTGAAGATGCGGCATATGGAACTACCCAATTGCGGCTGTTTTGGCGCCGCCTTCCACCCGAGCCTGGGCCACGCCCTGGCGATGGACGCGGTCCTCTTCATCCTGGCCTACGCGGCGTATTCGAGAGGAGCGCGCCTGTGGAGCTGGGACCGATGGGCCAGCGGCCCCGCGAGGGAGCGGCATGGCTAGGAAATTGATCCTGGCCGTCGACGACGACGCCTCGATTTGCGAGTTTTACTCCGAAGGGCTTCCGGCCCTGGGCTACGACGTGGCCTGCGCGACGTCGGCGCAAAAAGCCAAGGAATGGCTCAAGAAGGAGAAGCCCGACCTGATCCTCATGGACATCATGATGCCGGGCGAGGACGGCATATCGCTGACCCGCGATATCCGCCGGACTCTCGATATTCCCGTCATCGTGGTGAGCGGCCTCGCGGACGCCGGCACCTTAAACGACGCCCTTCTCTTCGGCGCGGCCGATTATCTTGTCAAGCCCATCGAACTCGACACGCTCAAGGCCAAGATCGAGAGGGTCTTCCAGGCCGTGGAGCGCCGCCGCTCCCAGGCGAAAGGAGAATCATGAAACGAAGGGAGCTGATCAAGCATTTGACGGACAACGGCTGCGTCCTGTTGCGGGAAGGGGGGAAATACTCCGTTTATCGCAACGAGGCGACCGGGACCGAGGTCGCGGTGACGCGGCATCCGGAGCTCGAGGACTACGCCGCGCGCAAGATCTGCAAGCAGCTTGGCATCCCCGAGATTTAAGCGGGGGCTTTTCGTCGTCCTGGACGGCCCCGACCGCTCCGGGAAATCGACGTTGGCCGGGCTTCTGTGTGAACGGCTTCGCCGCCGCGGCGTTTCCTGCCTGCGGACGCGCGAGCCGGGCGGCGTTCCCCTGGCCGAGGCGCTCCGCCGCGTTCTCCTCGACAAGTCCAGGGCCATCGCGCCCTTCGCGGAGCTTCTTCTCTACGAGGCGGCCAGGACCCAGCATGCCCAGGATCTCATCCTTCCGGCTTTGTCGAAATACAGGGTGGTTCTCTGCGACCGCTTTAGCCCCGCGACTTACGCCTACCAGGGCGCCGCGCGGGGGATCTCGCGCCGGTTGATCGATCTCATCGACGGCGTGGCGACGAAAGGGCTCCAACCCGACTTGACCGCCGTCATCGACCTGCCGGAGTCGGAATTCCAGAAGCGGGGGAGCCGATCGCGCGAGGACCGCTTGGAAAGGGAAGGAGAGCGATTTCGGCGGCTGGTCCGGGCGGGCTTCCGGGGCTACGTGCGCCGCCGCCGCGGGGCTTTCCTGATCGACGGCCGTAAAAACTCCGGGGAGATCGTGGGCGAGATTTTGAAGCGGCTCGATCCGTTGCTCAAGAGGCGGACGTGAAAGGCCAGGAACGGGCCCTCAAGATCCTCTCCGGCTTCCGATGCTCGGGGAAGATCCCGTCGGCGCTCTTGTTTCACGGCCCCCCGGGAGTCGGCAAGAGGACTCTCGCCCTCGAGTGGGCCGCGGCGATCGTCTGCGAACGCCCTGGCGAAGAGGGCGCCGCCTGCGGGGCATGCCGCGGCTGCGAGGCCGCCGGCCGAGGGGCGCATCCGGACTTGCGGCTCGTCGGCGCCGCCTACCAGGCGGCTCTCCTCGGCGAGGAGCCCGAGACGCAGCGCGCCCTCAAGGTGGACACCATCCGGCACCTGCGCCGGGAGATGGAGACGACGTCCCTGTGGGGCGGTTGGAAGATCTCCATTCTGGAGGATGCGCAGACGCTCGAGTCCGCCTCGGCGAACGCCCTCCTCAAGATCTTGGAGGAGCCCAAGCCCCGCACGCTTTGGATTCTTCTCGCCGTGTCGCCGGAGTCCCTCCCCAAAACGATCGTCTCCCGCTGCGCCCGCGTGCCCTTCAGCGCCCTGCGCGCGGGCGACGTCGAGGAGATTCTGGCCGCGAGGGGAGTCCCGGCCCCGAAGGCGCGGGCGATCGCGCGGCTCTCTGGCGGCTCGGCGGGCCGGGCGGTCGAGATGTGGGAGGAGGCCGCCGACGGCGAGGAGGAGGCTCCGGCGAAGGGAGATCCCCTCGCTCCTTTCTCGCTGGCGGAATCTTTGCCGCGGGAATTGCCGCTCGCGCGCAGGAAGGCGGAGCGGATCATCGCCTTGGAGATCGAGAAGCTGCGGCTGGATGTGATCGAAAGACGGGTTCCCTTCTCGAAAGCCGGCCCAGCGCTCCGGGAGCTGCGGGATCTCCTGCGAGCCGTCGGATCCAACGCCGATCCCCGAGCGGCCGTCGTCCTCTCGCGGATCGCCCTCGAGGTCCTTTCATCATGAAAGTGGAAAACCGGTGACACCATACCTATTTCTTATTCATAACGCGGGGAATGCGTATGGTGTCACCGGTTTTTCTATATGAAGCCCTTCTATATCACGACGCCGATCTACTACATCAACGCGGCGCCGCATATCGGGCACGCCTACACGACGATCGCGGCGGATGTCCTCGCGCGGACGCTGAGGCTCCAGGGCCGCCCGGTTCACCTCCTGACCGGCACCGACGAGCACGGGCTCAAGATCGAGAAGGCCGCGTCGGCGGCGAAGCTATCCCCGAGGGAATACGCGGACGGCGTCTCCGCCAAGTTCCGAGAACTATGGAAGGCTCTCGACGTCCTGCCGGACGATTTCATCCGCACGACCGAGCCGAGGCACGAGGAGACCGTGCGGCGCGCCTTCGCCGCGATGATCGAGTCGGGGGACATCTACAAGGGCCGCTACAGCGGATTCTATTGCGTCTCGGACGAGACTTTTTGGACGGAGAAGGAGACTCTGTCGGGCCCCGGCGGGGGCAAACTTTGCCCGAATCCCGACTGCAAGAGGCCGCTTGAACGCGTGGAGGAGGAAAGCTATTTTTTCAGGCTCTCCACCTACGGCGGCAAGCTCCTGAGCCACTACGAGTCCCATCCGGAGTTCCTCGCGCCCTCATCGCGCTCCTCGGAGATGAAGAACTTCGTCAAGGCGGGGCTTCAGGACATCTCTGTCTCGCGCACGAAGGTTCGATGGGGCCTTCCCGTTCCCGGGGACGAGGCTCACACGGTCTATGTCTGGTTCGACGCTCTTTTGAATTATCTCGCCGCGGCGGAGTCGAAAGACGCCTCTCTTTGGCCCCCCGACGTCCACGTCGTCGGGAAGGAAATCTACCGCTTCCACGCGGTCGTCTGGCCCGCGATGCTCATGGCTCTGGGGCGGGAGCTTCCTGGTAAGGTCTTCGCCCACGGCTGGTGGACGGTCGAGGGGGAGAAAATGTCGAAGTCCAAGGGCAATTTTGTCGATCCCTTGGCGGTCACGGGGGAATTCGGAGTGGACGCGTTTCGTTTTTTTCTCTTCCGCGAGATGCCCTTCGGCCAGGACGGGGATTTCTCGCTTGCCTCCATGAAGCGCCGCTACAACGCCGATCTGGCCAACGACCTCGGCAATCTCGTCAATCGCGGCTGCGACATGGCGGCGCGTTATCTCGGCGGGGCGATCCCGGAGGCTCTGCCGGACGGGCCCTTGCTCGACCGCGCGAAATTCATGGCCGCGGGCGCCGCGGCCTCCGCGGCGATCGAGAGGCTCGAATTCGGGGCGGCGCTCCATGATTTGTGGACCGCGATCGGAGGCTTGAACGGCTGGTTGAACGAGAAGGCGCCCTGGACCGTCGCGAAGACCGATCCCCCCAAGGCCGCCGCCGTGATCTCGGAGCTTTTATGGGCGCTGCGGGCGATCGGCTGCTGGATCGCGCCCTTCATGCCCGGCACGTCCGCGCGAATCCATGAGAGGATCGGCGTCCCGAAGGCGCCATGGCCGAGGACCCCGGACGAGGCCCGGCCCGTTTCCGCCGGCGCGGTCAAGAAAGGCGAGCCGCTCTTTCCTCGGAAAGCCTAACCCTGGTTTCTTGGTCCGTCAAGGGGGCGGGACGAGTTTTACCGAAGATTTGCCGTGCCGGGACGGGGTCTGAAAAGTTGCCGAGCCTTCCTTAATAAGGAGCCCAGGGGGCCGGCCAGGGCATAGCCGGCGAAGACGGCGAAAACCGCGTTTTGGGGGTAGAGCACCAAGGTCGCGGCCAGGAGCGCGTAGAAGAGAATCATCAAGGGAGACTTGGGGCGGAGTTTGCCCGGGTCCTTGAACGCGGGGTAGGGGATGGTCGAGATCATGAGGAAGGCGAGGCCCAAGGTGGCGACGGGGATGAGCCCGTAGAGGGAGGGGACCTCGGACATGAGGAATTTCCAGGTCCGGGCGGGACGCCCCTCCTCGATGATTTGGTAGAGCCAGACGAAGGAGGCCAGCACCCCGGCCGCGGCCGGGATGGGCAGGCCCGTGAAGTGGGTCTTGCTCGACCCCGCGCCGTGGGCGACGGCGTTGAATCGCGCCAAGCGCAGGCCCCCGCAGAGCGCATAGAGGAAGGCGAGCAGATAGCCCCAGGCGCCGTAGTCTTTCAGGATGAAGGAGAACATCATCCACGCGGGGGCCACGCCGAAGCTGAGGAAGTCGGAGAGGGAGTCGAACTCGATGCCGAAAGTGGATTCCGCCCGAACAAGCCGCGCCACGCGCCCGTCCAAGGAATCGAAAACCATGCCGAGGAGGATCGCCACGGCCGCGGGTCCGTACTCGTCTCGTCCGACGGCGACCAAGGAGTAAAATCCGCATGCCATGTTGCCGAGTGTGAAAAGGGACGGCGCCAAGACGCGGCTTGCGCGGCCGAATTCAATCAGCGCCATTGGGCGATGGGCGTGACGCCGGCCGCGACTCGCACGCCGGGGATGACGATCGGCGCGGCCGATGGGGGAAGGTGGACCGCGACCTGGGAGCCGAAATGAATGATGCCGTAGCGGTCTCCCGCCTGGCCGCTGGCGCCCTCCCTCATCCAACATTCGATGCGGCGCGCGAGCAGCCCCGCGATCTGCTCGACGACGACCGGCTCCGGGCGGCCGTCGGGGACGAGCGTCAGCGCAAGCCGCTCGTTTTGGCGCGCGGCGGCGGCCATCGCGGCCTGGAAGGCGCCTTTATGGTATTCGATCGCTTGGACGCGCCCCGAACAGGGCAGGCGCTGGACGTGCACGTCGAAGACGGAGAGGAAGATGCGCACCGTCTTGCCGCCGCCGTCGCGCTCCTGCTCGACGCTCAAGACCCGGCCGTCCCCCGGGGCGTAGATCTTGGAGGGGTCGTCCGGCGACGGCCGATCAGGGTCGCGATAGAAATAGAGGAGGAGCCCCGACGCGACGAGGGCCAGCAGGGCGAGGACGCCGGCCAGTGCCGTCGCCCGGTTCGCGGCGCCTCCGATGGAGAGCAGGGCAAGGAAGAAGACGACGATCGTCCCGGCGGCGATGAAGGAGAGAAGGACGGGTTTTTCCCCGGGCTGGGCGATTTTCATGGATCCGTTTTTTCTGGGCAGGGCGGGAATCGAACCCGCACGGCCTTGCGGCCGAGGGATTTTAAGTCCCTTGCGTCTGCCAGTTCCGCCACCTGCCCGTGTAGGAAATTCAAGGATTTTTTTGAGCGCGGGGTCTAAAAGTTACACGGATGTGGCCAAAATGCGGCCAAATCCGGGAATGCGTGTTCATGCGTGTAAAGGATTTTACCCTTTTTTACACGCATGGGCCTGGATGCGTGTCAGCGGGGGGCGAGTAGTCCCTTGCGTCTTGGTGGTGGAGCTCCTTCTTGGTAGGGAGTTGGGGGCATAAGATGCTTAACGAAGCCTATCGTTGTAATTTGGGATCGTTGGGTAATCGCCCATGAGTTTCAAGGTGTGCGAGCCATTGGTAGTAGCTCTCAGCCATTATGATTGCGTCCTCTAAGTGCACGCCATGTCCGCTTTTATCGGCCGCACGCATGAGGAACTCGATTCGCATCTTGGCCAACTCGATGGCTTTGTTGACCAAGAGTTCGCGCCTTCGTGCCTTCCGGTCAAAATACTGTCCCACCAGGGCGACTATTCCCGAGACGATTGCGCCGGTCAAGGAGGCCGTCAGGATCGTTTGGATCACAGTCATTATGCGCCTTCCTATGTCGGCTCGGAGGATGGCTCTGGGGGTGCGATAGCCGAAGGGATATCTTGCTTGCTGAGGAAGGCCAGGAACTGCTGGCACATGGATAAGCTGGCGAGTGCCTCGGAGCGCGTGGCGGGATGGCCCGAATGAGGTCCTATGGAAGCGAACCCCTTCAGTGCGTCATAGAGTTTCTTCGTGTTGTCGCGTCGGAGCGATTGATCCTTGTCGCCATCCAAGGTTTTGATATATCCCCTGAATGGCTCTCCTAGGCCCTCAACGGCCTTTCTGGCCTCCATGAGGGTGCCGGGATAGTCGCCACCCAGGAAGCGACGCTTGGCGTCGTTGATATGGGCCCAGGAGGAGGCGAATATCTTCCTGTTGACGTCGTCTTTCGGGAGGACAACCTCAATTGGCAATATCTCAGCGTAGTTCCATCGACCCAGGACCTCTATCCACTCAGCTTGCGAAACTTGGAAGTCGCTTCTACCATCTCGAACGAGATCGGCCTGCAACCAGAAGATGGATTGGACCTCGCTCTTCTCCTTGGCCACTTCCGCACACATGAATTGGAGACCAGCGGAGAATCCTACTCCACCACCATCCCGATACTTCTCGATTTCATGCACGGTTTCCCAGTCGAGGGATAGGACCAATTGGTCCTGCCACTTGTTGTGTGGATGGAACTCCATGGGGTAGGGAGGGGATTGCAGGCAAAGGCGGGAGAGCGGTCCCAGGTAGCGATCTCCTTGCGAAGTTCGTAATAACATTGTGCCCTCGATCCCCAAGACGGCGATTACGAAGGGATGCGTGCTCGTGGCGGTAACCCGGAAGACGATAGTCGGCCTGGCGGCATTGGGGAGGCCGTATACGCCGGCCACTTCGACCTCAAATCGCGAATTGAGCCTGCTCTTATATGTTGCCACCCCGATCCTCGTTTGGCGATTCTAGTAAATCATCCCCAGATGACGTGTCCGCGCAAGGAGAAAAGTCCTTTACGTCCTCAACGCGGGACTGGGCGCCGCATCTGGATCGGGAGCCCATAGGCGTCCCGTTCCTCGCCCGCGGCCTTGATCGTGGCCTCCGGCCGCCATGTCGCGGCCGTGACGCAGGCCACGACCGCGTCCAATACGTCGTCCTCCTGCAACTTGTTGCGGGGCCACGAGCCCGACGCCTTGGTCACGGCCACGTCTAGGCCCGGCACAAAGCATCTCAGAAGCGCCCGCCGGGCCCGCAGGCCATCTTTCTTCTTCTTGCCGATCATCAGGGGAACGCCGCCATTCAGGGCCGCAAAGCAGGTCTCGGGATGCACCTCCCAGATGCGGCCGGCGCTCCCAGGTTGGGTCATCAGATAACGGTCTACCTCGTCAATCTTCGGCATGATCGCGAATGCCTGTCGCGACAGCCCCTTCCCGCAGAGTTCCCAGTGTAGGCGGTTGGCCTTCTCGTAGGTCTTGGCGGCAAGAACGGGCCTGGGAGGCGCCGGGAACACGCACATCCAGCGCGCGCCCAGGGCTTTGCGGGCGAGTAGGTCAACCGCCCTACCGTCACGCTCGCCAAGGCCGATCGGGATGTCCACGGCGACGTGGGCGGCATCCTTGGCGGCGTCGATCGCGTCCGCGAACGTCGAGTGAACGCCGACCTTGACCGTCAACGCGCGCGCCGAGCCCGTACCCATGGCTAGGCACCATCCGCCCCGGCAACCGTCGATTCCGGCGACCATCTTGTGCGTGGAGGTGCTGCCTGTCGAGGGGATATGTTGCCTTCAGCTACGAGCTAAAAAATCAGCGGTTGTATTCCGAACGAGCTTTTCGTGGTAGGCTTGATTGGAGTAGGTCTTCAAGCAATCATAACAGGCCATTTCGCAGGTGCACTGAGAGCAGATTTCTGCGCTTTGCGTCACGACCGACGCCCAAGCGTCCATCGCTTGCTTTACAAACCCCGCGCCGCCGGGCGTAAGGTCAAAGAAGATTAGTTCGGGACGTGGTCGTGATATTTTCTGACCGAGCCATCGCCAGGACACTCCGATGTCTTGAGACTCGACGTCCAATACCCTGCAAATGCCTCGCTGAAGCGCATATGCGAGGGACTCGACAGACGGAGGCGGGGCTATTGGACGAGCTATCAAACAATAGCTTTGGAACACATGCCCATATGATATTTGCCGCCATAGCGGGTGGCCGCAACTGGCAGTGCCAGAGAACACACGAAGCCGTTTGTGTTTGCGTTCGGTTCGCGAGCTAATCTCCGGCTCGCTGGATCCACATGTCGGACAGAGACTAAACCCACGCGCTTGCGGTCCGAGGTTGTATCTAAAGAGACTGCCCTCTTCTTTCATAGCCAATCGGAACAGGCCGTTGTCTTTGAACTCAGGATCCTCTACTGCGTCAATAAACTGCGTGACAGTTTGGCGCTGCCGCAACAAAGTTCCACGTCGAAATCGTTCGGCTCCGCCACCCTTGGAATCCAGACGGACACTAAAGGCGGCCGGCTGGATATATGGCTTGATATCCTGTATGGTGATCGCGCGCCCGCACACACTGCACGAGACCTTGAGCGCGTCCTGCGTTGGAGCCGTGCGTATTTGCTCACAACTCCTGCATCGAGAGAACCAGCGACGGACCGGGACATCCGAATTGCCCATAATGTAAAGTCCTGCGCTCGTGAAAACCTTCTTATGCGCAATAACCTGTGCCCCTGGCGCAAATTCAGCAATTGCCAACCCACGTTCACGACTCAGTTCTACGTCGGAGTCTCTCGACCATCGAGTCTTTCCTGTTTCAAGACTAACAACGTCGAGCGGGAATGCGTATCGTGGCAAGAAACCTTCTCTCGCCATGATGTCAATAACGTTGCTTCCAAGCAACTCTTTGATAGAACGCTCGATGTCGGCAAGATGTTCGCCAAGCGCAACAAGTCGACCTCGTTCGGCGACTAACGCGGCAAGCTCTTCACCAAGCCGATTTATAACATCACGGTATGATGATATTGCTCCTTCGCGCGCCTCGACGAATCCGCCGGCCGACGTAGCCACGGCTTTCCCAACTTCGGTATGAAATATCTGGACTTCATTTTGCGCTGCCAGCCAAGCAATGAAGTCGAGAAATGTATCTGTGGGGCGTGCTTGAATCCACCCCGTTGGAATATTGCGGCGGGAATCAATAGGAAGGAAAACCTCGAGACGGATTTTTTGTTTGATTGTATCGCCGAGCACGCGCTCATCGCGGATTTTGATCCGCAAGAAATCCGCAAATGCGACTGCATTGAAATGACGTTGCGCGATAATGCGATTGTCTACGAACACGGATGGGGTGCGGACTTCGCCTGACATCAGGAGTTGTGGCTTACTCCAAGCGTCAGAGTCATACTTCGTTCTCCGACACATGGTGACGCATACGGCGTTTTTATCCTTGCCTCTTCCCGCGCGACCAACTCGCTGGATATAACTCGCGCTGCTCGGGGGGGCATTTCGCAGGAGGACCTTTTGGAGGTCTCCAATATTGATGCCCATCTCGAAGGTGGTTGTACTACTTAGCAGGTTTAGTCCCTGCGCCCGGAAATCATCCTCGATCGTTTTAGCAAGGTCCTTGTTTATTTGTGCCGTGTGTTCCTCTGACCGTAGAGTGCTGAATGTCACTGAGCGATCGCCTGCTACCCACCTAGCGATAAGGTTGGCGTCGTCGGGATTAAACGTCGCTGCCCCTAATCTGCCAAGACAGCCCTTCTTCGGGCAGCAGCCTCGCGCGGAAAACGTGGTCACGATACCACAGCGATCACATACGAATCGCGCCGTAGCCTTCCTCACAAAAATGCGTTCATGGTCGAGTTTCCATTCACCGCGGGACGGAATCAAAAGGACTTGCGTGATTAAGAATTGCCAGATCGCTTCCGCGATAGCGAGGATGTCCGTCGGCGATTTGCCAGTGAGCCGTCGAATGTAATCCGTGAAGTAGTTGTCGCGGTAAGAGCCGTCCACATTCTTTTGCGGCGTCCAGCCTACCGCGTTCCGACGACCTTGTCGTTCATGTAGCAGGGCGATATCAGCTGTAATTCGCCCAAAGGCTGGCGCATCAGGCAAGACGCGTCCCCTTGGCAGAGTGAATATCTTTCTCTGGCGAACGTACGCCAGAAGTGATTGAAGAGCCGCCGCCGAGTCTTCATGTGTTAAATGGCTGGGCTGAAGTAACGCATGGAACTTGTCACGTTCCGCCGCGGTCGTCTCGTACTCGACGGTCAGTAAACCGAAGTCTTCGGCTGATTCTCGCGCGGAGTCGGGGACGCCGAAGTATGCAAAAACCTCCGCTACCCACAAGTCCCGCTCGCGTTTTTTATCAAGCTGCTCCTCCGGCTTTCGCGAGGCCGGTAGAAATAGATTCGGATCAAACGTGCTGGAAGCAGGGTCTGTGGATTCCGCGAGCCGCTCTCCCAGCGATATAAAGTCAATATGCTCGCCATCTTTAATGAGCGATACTATTTTGCGGCCGAGATCATAACCGAAAGTCTCCTCCTCAAGGAGGGACGGAAACGCTGCGGCGCGCTGGCGGTTATCGGTAAAGCAAAGGAGCTTCCGGGCACGCCTCTCCGCCGATGAGGACGAAATATTGAAATGCGCCAGCGGAATCGCCATCGCGAGGCCAACTTCATCATCTGATTCTTGGAATCGTCTTACTGGCTCGAGGCCCGAAGCGTTGCGGCCGCCACAATTCGGACAGCAAGGCAAAAGCTCCTTATCACCACCATAAAGTTTTGTTTGGTCCTTGGACCGCTTGGAGTGCGGACATTGCCTGTGGAACACTAGCAACTCCCGAATCAGCGGCGGCGCACACTGACAATCGTCTCCGGCGTCGTTGTACTTCCGCTTCCCGCATATGGTGCACCACGGCACCCTTTCCGGCCTGTCAATGAGGTCTGCATCCTCCTCTTCATCCGTGGCGGCCTGTGACGGGAAAGGAAGCTCGTCCTGGATGCTGAAGTAGGTCCAGAACGAGTCGGCGGCCCAGCCGAGTTCAGTCGAGAAGGCATCAAAGCATGGCTTCGGCTCATCAACACCAGCCTCTTGATTGCGAGCACGGCGCGGCCCGAGGTCCTGCAGCGCGCCATAAAGATAACCACACTTTCTACACGAAACGAGTTCGACGAGCTGTGACCGCATCCCCACGGCATGGCAGTCAGGACAGTAACCTATTGGAGCGTCGGGCAGATGGTTCCGAGTAACGAACAGGCTTGGTTTACCCTCTCGTCGCGCAGGGCAGCGCGGCGATAAGCAGATGTGGAGCCCATCTTCGGCCTTCACAAAGTAGTGGAGGCGCGTTGGCAGTAAATCCTCAGTCGCTCCAAGTTCCTTTGCGGAAGCCACAACTTCGAGTAGCGCGTTAAGTGCTTCTTCGGCCTTTGGACTTTTTGGCCACAATTCGGCCGCAACGGACGCCAAGGGTTTCGGTACCGTCAGGATATCTTTCCTGAGTTTGTGAAGGTTTTCATCCCGAAGAAGTCCATCGAGGAGGTTCGTCCCTGGCGGCAAGCCAAGACTCTGCCCGGGGTCCTTCTTTGCTCGAACGTCTGTGGCGGCGCGGATGTACTGATCGGGGGACGGGCGAATAACCGGATTGGTGATCACCGGTGTGGCGATAGTCCCGTATATTGGGCTGCGCTGGTCAAATCCTGCGCCGAACAACGCTGATGCAAATTCTCTAACCTTTTGAATACTCCGTGGATCATCCTTCTTGCCCAAAGTTGCGGACGTAGCGATACAACACACCTTATTCGCGTTCAGCCGATCCCTGAGGCGCCTTAGGAGAAATCCGATCTCCGTTGCCTGAACGCCGCGGTAGGCGTGAACTTCATCTAGCACAATGAACTTCAATCGTGCGTTTTCAAAGATGGGCGCATCAACGGGCCGCTCGAGGAGGTACTCCAACATCGAAAAGTTCGTTATTAGGATATGCGGCGGCGCAAGACGAATCTGGTCTCGGTGATTGAGACGATTTGAAATCTCTTCGCGGTCGCGGCGAAGTTGCTCGCGGAGTTGTCGCGATACTTCCCGTTGAAGCTCCTGTTGGCCGTGCATTTCCACTTCGAGCCTTCTGCGAAGTGCATCTTCAAGCCGATTCTGATAATCCCCCTGCGTGCCTGGTGTCTGCCCTGAAAAGCGCGCGAATCGGATCGACGGATACTCTCGAAGAATTTCTTCCCATTCGCCGAGTTGATCGTTTACCAGCGCGTTAAGGGGGTAGATAATGATCGCACGAAGCCCCGGCGTGCAGTCCCGGATGAGATCATCGAGAATCGGGATCTGATAGCAGAGCGTTTTACCACTACTCGTTCCAGTGGCTACTACTACGTTGCCGCCACTCAAGACAGCTTCCAGGGCTTCGGTTTGATGCTTATAGAGCGTGCGGTTGGACAATCGTCGTTCAACGGTTTGTATCGTCTTCTTATGAAGGTCAAGGGACGTTAAGGGCGCCCCAGGCGCATACGCTTGGGAGCGTTCCATGTAGGGGCCGCGGACGAGCGCCTCGACATTGAGTTTCTCTTCCCAAACGCTTTTCGCGTGGCTGAACGCAGGATGAAAGCGATAGCGCGCCTTGAGCAGGTCAAGGTAAGGGACAAACACATCTGATCTGAAACGGGAAGTTAGGGATTCCATAGGTCATTCACCACTCGCGCACCGCGCGACTTCAGGTATCGATAGATTTCTCCGTTCGCTTCCGCGGGCCACTCAATTTGGACGAAGGGGGGCTCTCCCCGTTGGTCAACGATGGAAACTGGCGGCAATTTGTCCTTCATGAGGTGGTACATCTTCCGATAGAGGCCCCACAAGATCGATGGGTCACCACAAAACCTCATCGTTAGCCAAGGTGAATGAGCTTTCAATATGGCGCGCGATTCAGCGATCGCCCAGCATCGTCCGCGTTGAATAATCAGGCGAACATCCAAGTACTTTTTAAGCAGGTAATACGAAACCTTCGTATCCGGAGCTATCACATGACTCGCAAGCGCAAGCTCATCCCACTTGAGTCCTTCGCGTGATTGAGCGAGAAGGAACCAAAGCAAGTAGTTCCCGGGGAGGGCTCGCCAGCACCGCTCAATCTCAATCCTTGGGTTCTCGAACCAAAGATCATATGCGAATCTGATTCCGAGCCGTGTCGCTTCAATCGTTAAAATTCGGTGACCTTGGAGATCCATCGGCTCGAAGAACTTTCCCAACTCCCTGAGATTTGTGGCCTTCCCGGTGCGCACCTTCTCTAGAAGCGGACGTTTTGACCAGCTCCAAAAGAACAATTCGTAGTCCTCGAGGGCTTCTCCCCGTCTTTCCCACGAGCCGCCAGCTCTATGGCCGTCGATTTGGACAATGAAGTTTTCCTGGACGGTCTGCTCGCTGTTCGCGAAGTAGCCAAGCGGGACGAGTACGCACACCAAAGGAAATTTCTCAATGTTCAGCGAGTCGCCTTCCCGCCGGAATCGGGCAGAGTGCCAACCCTGTCCGACAAATAGTCGCGCCTGAACGCGCTTCCGAGTTCGGAACCGCAGCTCAGTAGTTTTAGCCCCATCGGCTATCGAGGCAGCCGCGAACCTATCCTTGGGCCAAAGCCGCGTGAGATAGCAAGAAGTTCCGTCCGGCAGTTCATATCGATCATTCGCCGGGCAGTCCGCCTCTTCAAATCCCCGTCTGACGAGCTGCACGGGCTTCGTGGCGATGAGCACGTAGCTCCGGAGCGGCAACTCCTCACGATTGGTATTTATCCAATAGCCGCCACGTTCCATATCGAAGAGGCCCCAGGGGTTGAGCCCTGGGAGCCGCACAGCTTGTGAGTCTGATTGAGCTGTTATGGTCGCTGGTATCGCGGGTGCGAACGCGGCCGAATCGATCGCTATTTCTGCAGGTGTCGCATTTGCCGCGAGAGGCCGCCCGGCAATGTTCCATGTCGCTGGGAGACGTTGGCGGTCCAAGCCGGGCAGGTGCAGCACTAGAGAACAGTTCTGGTCCTTCCAGACCAGGCGGGGCCGATCTCGGAACAGCGATTCAGGGTCATTCGGTTTAAGAAACTCGGCCGTCTCCGGCACTTCATCGAAGTACTCGACTCGGAGCAAACACGCCTGCTTCAATTGATCAACCGTCAGGGCCGGATCGCTTGCTAGACAACGCCTCGCATCGAGCATTTCACGGATAATTTCAGTGCCGCCCTGTCTGTTGGAGAGCAGGAATGATCGCAGCCGCCGACGGCTTCCCGATAACCGTGTTACGGTGGTCTCCCATTCGTCGCCGGACAACGACTGCCAATCTTCACGTGCGGCAGCCCACTCACAGAGATCGAGGAAGCCGTCCCATAGGGAAATTGGTATCCCAATATGGTGGACTGCTGAACCGACGTAGGACATTCGGGCATCGTTGCCAAGCAGCTTAAGGCCCCATCGCTGGACGGCGGAGCTATAGACTCTGTTAAGTCGATTGTACGCTGCAAGAGGAAGAGTCTTCTGGGGACATCCGACAGCTTCGGCAAACCGGGGCCAAAACGTGGCGTCTTCGTACTCGAAGAATGCATGTCCCCCATACAAGACCACCAAGCACGCTGGGAACGTGTCGGGCTTCGTGCGCCATAGGTCCCATGCTTGGCGAGTAACGCCGATAAATCTGTCCCATTCATTACGGTTCGGAATCAGTGGTAGAAGATATCCCGAGCGTTCTCGGACCGTGGCTTCCTGAGAATCGAGAAATTTACGGAAGGTGGACTCAAATGCGATGAGCTGCGTTGTCATATCACCAACTTGATGGATGGGCGTGAACGTCAGTCCCCTTTGGGCCCATGGATGAGAGCCTCGATGGGAACCACCACGGCAGGTATCCGATCATTCCGTCAGACAGCATTTCGATACGCCGCACATTTTACCGCTTCTATGTGTGAATCGGGTGTCGAAATGTCAGCCTGCCGGCAGGCGTGTTGCCGCGATGCAAGTGGCCCTTCACGGCTTGCTACCCGAATTTTATGCGGCTCAAGGGTGACGTGGCGCCCCTTCTGAGTAATAGTCGGTCAGCGATCAAGGTACCAAAGGGTTTTAATGTCCTCTGAGTCCACGCCTTTGGGCGCTGCCGCGGGGGGTTCCAATCGAACCATGCGTGCCGAGTCGCAAAGTTTACCGCCCAGTAATTCCTTCACGGGCTCGGAGAAAATCAAAGGAGTCTCCGGACTGACTTCTAGTAGACGCGAAGCGAGATTGACGGGGTATCCAATGTAATCGAGACGGAAACGATTGGGATTCTTCGGATTATAAACGCGCAGCCTACAAACTTCACCGAGTGTGATTCGTGCGCGGAAGCCACCGGGGCGAGGTGATGGCCATTGAAGGATAAGAGATCTCATTCTCTTGATCAGCTCAAGTGTGTCGCGCAGAAATATTTCAGCGACCTCGGGAGCTGTCGCGTCGTCGGAAAGTTCCTTTACGAACATGACGCCATCGCCAAGCAATTTAGCGAAATATGATTTATCCAGACGCAATGTGGAAAACTCTGCATAGATATCCGTCATTGCGTTGCGTAAGGCAGTCTGGGTGAGCGTGGGGCGCTTCAGCCACGTAGAGAAAGAGATAATATCTCCGAACGCCACGATAATTTTTTTACGGGCCGCTTTGACTCTGGGTTTCGGAACGGCAAAAGAAGATAGCTCAATTGGCTCGTTTGGCCCTCCAACTTCTTCGGTGCCGTCCCAGCGCACGCCGCAACCCGGACAATCCAGCTCTAGTTTTCTGGCAACTTCAAGGACCTCATCAGAACGAAGGTGTTGTTTGCGCTTGATCTTTCCCCAACTCTCGAGCGCGCTTTGAATGATGTATTGCAAGGGGTGGGGAGTCGTGAGCCAAACGGCTTCTCCGTCTTCCCAGGGCATGCATGTGGCGCAACATTGCGCTTCCTCGAAGATTTTCTCGCGCAGTGCGTCAGCATCGCGCTCGATTAATTCGTTTTCGGACCTAGAGAGGGCCATTAATTCCTTTGCTCCGTCACCATTCACGACCTTATTGGTCGCGCCTCGCGTCGTTTGATGATTCTAGTAAATCATCGCCAGAGGGCGTCTTGGCGCGAGGCGAGTAGTCCCTTGCGTGCAATGCGTCCGCCTCCTTAAGCCGTGGAGACGGCACTGCCAAGGCCCCAGCCAGGGCGTGGGAGGGGTGTCCCAGGTTCTAGCCCAAGTGCTTTAATCTGTGCGGGTCGGAAGGTTGGTAAAATCGAACTACAATGATGCGCGTTGACATCAAGCCCGAGCTTCTAAACTGGGCCTGTCAGCGGGCGGGACTCACCGCCGAAGCGATCAGCCATCGCTTCCCGCAGTACATGGCCTGGGTGAGTAAGGAAACCCAGCCAACCTTTAGGCAGATTGAGCAGTTCGCCAAGGCGACCTACACCCCGGTTGGTTTTCTATTCCTTCCCGCGCCTCCCGTCGAGCAAGTTCCGATCCCTGATTTTCGCACGGTTGCAAACAAGAAGGTTCATCGACCCAGCCCAGACCTGCTGGATACGATCTATATCTGCCAGCAACGACAAGAGTGGTACCGCGATTATGCCCGATTGTTGGGTGAGCCGTCGCAGTCGTTCGTAGGATCGGCACGCATCGGTGCCAGCGTTGTCCAAACTGCCAAGGCTATCCGGGATAAACTCGGCCTCAACATCCAAGAGCGTCAACAGATTGCGACGTTCGTCGATGCGCTGCGCCGCCTAATCGAGCAGGCCGATTCGATGGGGATCATGGTCATGTGCAGTGGCGTTGTTTCGAGTAACAACAGGCGTCGCTTGAACCCGGAGGAGTTCCGGGGCTTTGCCATGAGCGATCCCTTGGCGCCACTCATTTTCATAAATGGTTCCGACACCAAGTCGGCACAGATGTTCACGCTTGCCCATGAGTTGGCGCACATCTGGGCCGGGAAGTCTGGGGTTGACGACGCCCAGGCATCCTCCATCTCCGGCAACGAGGTCGAGAGGTGGTGCAACCAGGTAGCGGCCGAACTGCTCGTGCCGATGGCTTCTTTCCGGCCCGAATACGACAAGCACGCGGACCTCGACACCGAACTTCCGCGCCTTTCGCGGCGTTTTAAGGTGAGCACTCTCGTGATCCTCCGCCGGATGTTAGATGCGGGAGGGATTGCGCAGAAACAATTTTGGGATGCCTACCACGTTGAACTCGAACGCTTATCTTCGCTACCTAAGCCCGATGGTGGCGGCAACTTTTACCTGACGACCGCAACCCGCGTCAGTAAACGGTTCGCCCGCGCAATCATCACGAACACCTTGGAGGGCCAGACTTTGCATCGCGATGCCTTCCGCATGTTGGGCTTCTCCAAGCTGGAGACCTTTCGGGAACTCGGGCGCGGACTTGGGGTGATCGTGAAGTGACCTCGGCCGCGACCTATCTGCTCGATGCAAACGTTTTTATGCAGGCCAAGAACCTGCATTACGGACTCGATTTTTGCCCGGCTTTCTGGGAATGGTTGATTAAGAACAACGCAGCTGGCCGCGTATTCAGTATCGAGAAAGTCAACGACGAGATTCAGGCTGGCAATGACGAATTATCGACCTGGGCGGCTCAACGTGGAGCCGGATTCTTCTTGCCGCCGGACCAGTCCTTGTTGTCGGTCTTGGCTCAAGTCAGTACCTGGGCAACGAACCATACTTGGGGGAACCAGCAACGGTACTCCCAAGCCGCGATCAGCGCATTTCTTCAGGTAGCGGACTATTATATTGTTGCCCAGGCCCTCGCACATAAGCATGTCTTGGTTACGCACGAGGTTGCTGCTGCGACGATCAATAAAATCAAAATTCCCAACGCCTGCATCGCGCTCGGCATAAAGTGCATGACGCCCTATGAGATGCTTAGGCGAGAACGAGCGCGCTTCGTCCTTGGGACACATCCATAGTCAGGCCGCCATCTCCGCCACCCGCAGCGCGATGGGCCTCTCGACGGGGACAACGGTCCCGTTGACCGTGCCGTCCGACTTGCCGATCAGGCGCTCGAGGTGCTTGCCGTAGAGCACCGCGCTCGCTTCCTTGTGCCGCGGCGACAAGTGCCCGTAAACTTTTTCGACCATCGACGGGCTCGTATGTCCGACGAGTGCCGCGATCGTCGCGAAGTCCATGCCACTCATCACCATGATGCTTATCGCCGTATGACGCAGGTCGTGCAACTTGAAGTTCGCGAGGCCCGCGCGCGCGACGACGTTCTTAAACGCCGTCCTCACGTCTCTGGAGGGGCCTGTCCCTTTGGGATTCGGGAAAAGCCAGGGGCATCCCATCTCCTTGGCGCGGTCGGCGGCCGCGTCGAGGATCTCGCAGGCGAGACGCGGAATCGGGATCCAATCAGGCGAGCCTTCCTTCGTTTTCTCAAAGAACACGTATCCGTTCCTGCGGTCGTAGTTCTCCACGCGTAAACTCAAGACCTCGGTCCGCCGACGACCGATGAAAAGGAGAAGGCGTAGTGCGAGGCGTGAGCCCTCGAGCTTGAGCGTCTTGAGCGCGTCGAGGAAGTGGTGGAGCTCGTCGTCGATGAGGTGGCGTTTGCGTGTGCGTGCCTTTTCGCTCCTGCGTTTGAAGCGCGGGGCAGGGTGGAGTGGCAGGATGCCCCACTCGACGGCGCACGCGAGCATGCAGCGGATAACTGAAATTTCACGGTTCACGGAAGAACTCTGGACCGTCCGCGCTGTGTTCTTCCGCCACTCCGTGGCGCGCTTCGAGTTGGCCAGCTCGCCGCGGAAGGGAGAGAGAATCTTCTCGCTTTCGCGCATCCCTCGGTAGCGGGAAAGCAAGCCGTTCGTGATCTGCGTCAGGCGCACGTTGCCTGACCACGCCCGGAACCGCTTCAGGTATCGCTCGACGTGACCGCGATAGGCGAGCGGATTGACATGCTCCCTCATGAATCTAGGCGTGAACTCGTCCAGGGTTGGGGCCTTGGTCGCGATGCCCAACTTGCCCAAGTTAAGCTCGGTCCGAATTTGCGCCGCGAGAGCATCGGCATGCCGCCTCGTGCCAGCCTTCTTCTTGATTTTGACCTTTCGTGCGGGGTCCCAAACGTTCGCGTACCATGTCGTTGTTCCCGGCCTCTTCCAGATATCCGATTTTGCCATCGCATCCTCCTGTTATCGTCTCGTTTTGATACGCATGACACGCAAGGTTGGCCAGTCCACCAGATCCCGCCTTGCGTGGTCAAGCCTCATCCCGTGTCGTCCCACGGCGACGTTCGACCGTCTCGACGTTGAACTGGTCGAGCCACGACGCCATCTTTCCCTCGTCGAACAGCAGTCTTCCTCCAACCTTCATGTGAGGAACCTTCTTCCTGGAGGCCCAGTTGTATAGCGTGCGGGGTGACAGACGCGTCATCTCGGCCGCCTCAGCCACGGTCAGAAGTTTTCGTGCCATCGCTTTTCCTCCTATCGTTGTGCGTGCGGAAACGGCAGGCGTCGGAACAGAACGAGGCCCACGGTTTCTTCGGCGTGAAAACGGCACCGCAGCGGTGACACGCCCGGGGACGCACGATCGCGCGGGCGGACGTCTTGGGCGCGTGTCCTGGTCGGGTCATGTCCTGGTCGACGGGCGTGGACGCGGTGTTCGTGGGTGACGGTGTCGACGTGGACGTGGACGATGTCGTCATGTGCTGGCCGAACTCGACATTCGCGAGAGCGGCGCGTGCCTGCTCGACGTACTCGTGGTTGAGGTCCGAGCCCACGAAATGACGTCCGAGGGTCTTGGCGGCGATGAGTGTCGTCCCCGATCCACAAAACGTGTCCATGACGACGTCACCTTCTTTTGTCGCGTACGAAACCAACCACTCGGCGACGAGCGATGACATGCGCGCGGGGTGCGTCGAAACTTGGTCCTGCGTTTTGTGGATGACGAGTACGTCGGCGTCCTGACCCAGGAGCAGGGACATCGCGTCCTTCGCGGACATGCGGCGAAGACGCTCGAGGGCTGGTGCGATCACGTCACCAGGGTCCGCGCCGTTGACCGCGTACTTCGGCCTCTTGTCGATGCCCGACCAGTAACTCGGCCTGCGCACACCGTCCTTGTTCACGATGTACGCCCTCGGGTCCAGGACCGCGTGCCAGACCGTCTCCGTCATGCGTCGGAGGGTCTTGTCGTCGTTCTGCGGATGCGCATTCGATTTCAGGATCGTGAGTTGCTGGACGATGTGGAAGCCACGTTCGACGAGGGTCTGTGGGAGGAGCCACGCCGTCGGCGATAGGGCGCCGTCGATCGTCTGCGGCATGAAATTCAGGAAGATGTGGCCCGTCGGCTTCTTCAACACGCGTTTCCACTCGTCGATCACAGGGATCATGTGCTTGATGAAATCTGCGCCCGCGAATTGTCCGAGGTCCACGGGGTCGTCCGAATACTTGCGCATTCGCTCGAACGGCGGGCTCGTGATGATCGCGTCGATGCTCGCGTCCGGCACGCGGGGGAGGTGCGCGGCGTCGGCCACTACGACTTGGTTGAGCCAGTTCGTCGTCACGCGTGCGCAACCCCCAGTGTCGACGCGACTGTGCGTATGCGCTCCGTTGCCTTGGCGGCATAGTCAGGCGAGAGTTCGCTGCCGATCCATCGGCGGCCAAGACGTTCGCAGACGACGGGGATCGTCCCGCTGCCCGTGAACGGGTCGTATACTCGTTCCCCTGGGAAGGTGAGCAACCGCACGAGGCGGCCTGCGAGTTCTTCGGGAAAGGGCGCCGGGTGCCACGGGATCGCGGTTTCGGGCTTGATCTGCCAGACCGAGCTCGTCGCGGCCATGAACTCGTCGCGCGAGATGTCGGACTTGCCGCGTCTGTCGCCGTCCTTGCGAAAGATGAGCACGTACTCGTGCCGGACGCGAACGCGCGGCTTGTTCGCCGAGCACCAGCTCCCCCACGCGGTAGGCGCGAGGAACCTCGATTTGTCCCAAATCACGCGCCCGCCGAACGGGATGACCTCGTGGAGGCGCGTGACGAGGAGGTCCGACACGGGGAAGCACGGCGCGATCCCCGCGTCCCCAATCTCGATTGCCAGGTGTCCTCCTGGCGCCAGGATGCGCACGGCCTCCTTGAACGTGGCAGTCAGCGCGTCGACGTGCTCGTCGAACGGGCGCCGATCGGCGTGAACGTCGTAGCCGACACCGACGTTGTAGGGCGGCGACGTGACAACGCAGTGGACGTAGCCGTCCGGCATGCGAGACATCGTCGACATGCAGTTCTCAACGTGGATGACGCCAAGGGCGACGTCGTGGCGCGGCGTGGTCACGCGCGGCGGACTCCTGACAGCGTGTTGACGCGGATGACAAGCTCCGCTTGTCGCCGTTGCCTTGTTGGAAGCCGGTTCGGATGTTGCGGCGCAAGCCGCGGGCGCGATACGGGCGCGTCGTTGCGCCCGCGTTGCGCCCATGTCCACCGTGGAGTGGGCGTCGCGGTCGACACGTTTCTCACGCGTCTTCGCGAAGAGGCACCTCGTCGTTCGACGCCTTTGGAGCCGCCGCCGACGCGCCCCAACGGCGGGGCACATCGTCGGACGGCACCGTCGCATCCGCCGGCGGGAACGGCTTCGCCGACGGACACGACAACGATCCTCGCGATGGGACAAGAGGCGTCGCGATCAACGACACGAGACGCGCAGGTCACGAGAGCCCGTCGAGCCCACCGATCACGTCGTCGAACGTGTCGACTCGTCTGTTGGAGTTTTGATTTCCCCACCAGCCCCTAACCCCCGCCCCCCTATCAGGGGGGGCAGGGGTTGGAGTGGGACCTGGAGGAACCTCGGCCGACCCCGGCCGGGGTTGGTCGGCGGGGGTTGGGGATGCGGTGAAAAGGACTGCTTGGTCGCGTTCCTTGCCGTCCCTCGCCTCGCGCCTGACGAGCTCGCACTTGACAGCACCCGACGCAACGAGGATTTCGAGGGCGCACCGCTTGAGGTCGGTCGAGCCTCGGAGGGTTTTGAAGGCTACGTTCTTGGGGATGCCTGCCGTTCCGGCCTTGATGACCGCCTCAAGAAGCCTCGTCGAGAGATCGCGCGTGCGCAAGTCCTCGGCCGTTCCTTCATGGACGATCAGGTGGGCGGCGTCGCCCTTGATGTCCAACTCGAAATGGAACGGCGCGCGCCCAGCGGCGTCGCGTTGTTTGGCGACGGTAACCTTTGTGGGAGAGTTTGGATCGTCCCCCAGTCGTTCAAGAACGAGGACGGCGTCGGCCCATGCCCCTAGATCGCCGGTCCCGCGAAGGAGTTCGAGCTTGCGATCCCCAGTCCCGAAGTCGTCCTGTCGCCGTTTTCGCAAGTGATGGGGGAGGATGACCGAAGCGTCAAGCTCGTTGCTCATGCGGCGGAGGAAGGAGAAGATTGGCCGCATCGCGTTCGCGTCGTTCTCGTCGGCGTTGTGCATCCGCACGAGCGGGTCGAGGACGACGAGTCGCGGCCGAAGCCGGCGGACAGAGGCCAACATCTTCTCACGCTCGGGTTCAGAAGCGAGGACGTTCTGCTCCGCCAGCATGTGCAAGCTTTTGAGGTCGTCCTTTGTAAGGCCGCGGCCGCTGGCGAGCTTCTTCAAGCGCGAACGCGCGGTGCTTAACGAATGCTCGCCGAAGACCATTACGGCTGGACCCGTGCATGACGACTGAAAACGGCTAAGGGCAGGGGTCCCCGTGACGACCGAGAGCGCGATATCGAGGCAAAACCAAGTTTTCCCAGCGCCCGTTGGGCCACCGACGATCGCGACGGAAGGGTCTAGCAGAATTTGCTCGACCTGCCACCGCGGCTCGGGGAGGACTAAGTCCCAAAGACGCTCGCCCGAAACGAACAGGAACGATGACGGGTGACTACTAGCTTCGGGCTGCGTCATCGGCGGCGACCTCGATCTTTTAGGAAGACGTGCGGCGATCGAACAAGAATATCCCGAAGCCGCCGAACGTCACGTGCAGTATAAAATCGCTTGTCATTGGAGGCGCGCCTCGCCTGCGGCAAGTGGCCCACCTCCTCTCTGTAAAGAAGCTGTGCGCGGGACAGTCCGAGCATCTTGCAAACAGCCCCTGTCGTGAAGACTTTCATAGGATGAACCCTGGTTTTCGTATCATGATGAGGATCATCTCAGTTGCGGCGTAGCCGTAAAGGAACTTACTCGGTGGCCGGAAAGTGTTTTCCCCCAGAAGAGGATGTGAATAACTTCGATTGCATGACGGTCGCGGCGCTGCGGAAAGCTCAGGCGGACTACGATAATCTGTGTGACGATTTCGGGAGGAGGGGAGGGGAACCCGGCTTCCTGCGGTTCGTCTTCGCTCGCTCGCTGATCGCCTACGAAGGCGCCACGTCGGTGGTTCGCGACCGCGCGACAATAGGAGCCGGCCTCGTCCGCGATTTGAAGCCCGACATCGAGGAGCTCCTATCCTGCATCTCCGCTCCAGCAGGCGCGTCGAGGAGCGATTTGTTTTTGCGCCGCACCTTGCCCGCCTTGCAGATCGTGAAACAAAAGATCGCTTGGCTCTTCGGCTGCATAAAAAGCATGCGCGGCGACTTGGAGGATAGGCCAACGATGGGCTGGCGTCGGTATGTGTTCGCCGCCCTGATCCCCTACATGAAATGGCGGAAGATGTTCGATGACGACCGAGGTTGCATTGATTGGTTGATGAATTGGGAGAAGTCGATGGGCGGGGTCGTCTCCGCGGACATGTCGTGGATCGATGAGCGGTTGCGGGCCGGGGGAATCACGACATTGGGCTCCATGATTTATCTGAAGTCGCGCGGTAAAGAGAGGGATTTCCCGATCTCGCGATGGTGGCTTAACGTCAGGAAACGCGAAAAGGCACGGGCGAAGGGCAATCGGAATCGGATTTTGGATAACGGGGCAGCTTACCTGGTTTGGAAGCGCGGCGGATACGGGGGAGGCATCTTCAGTGTCGGCGAGGTATGCCTGAAGGATCTTGAATGGAACGAGGGAGAGGCGGCCTTCATACAGTGCGCCTCGGAAGTCGTTGCCGATCTCTGTTTCACGCCGGCTGGCCGCGTCCGCCAGGCTTGGCGCAGGCCCCGTCTTTAACGGGGGATTTCCTATACTCTAGGCGCTTTGACGGAATTAGGAGGACCAAAACAGCAACCAGATAACTGACTAATCTTGGCTTCACTCGGGACCGCGCGTAAGAGCGCGGCAAGCTGACCTCGGGACCACCGAGGCTCCGGCATACACCAAACCGACCTGAAGCCGCCTGATGTACCACGCTTCGGCGTGGGAAAGGCGGCATCTGATTCTCCGGTTATTGGTGTAGCCGGGTGGCGGGTGCCGCTGATCATTTCCAAGGCGTCCTGCCAACACGAAGCTCCCGGTTGCGGCCGATTCTCTCGGCACAGGAGCACTATCCATGTCAAATAGCTCGGGGTCAATCACGCCATCGGAATTTGCGGCGAAATGGGCGGGGAGCACCAGGACGGAGCGCGCCGCGGCGCAGGAGCACTTCATCGATCTCTGCCGGATGCTCGATGTTCCCACGCCCAATGAGGCGGACTCGGCGGGCGACTGGTACGCCTTCGAGAAAGGAGCGGCGAAAGTCAATGGCGGGGACGGGTTCGCCGACGTTTGGAAAAAAGATCACTTCGCGTGGGAGTACAAGGGCAAGAAAAAGGATTTGAAGGTCGCCTATGACCAACTCCTCCGTTATCGCGAGGCGCTGAACAACCCCCCGCTTCTCGTAGTGTGCGACATGGACCGCTTTGAGGTCCACACTAATTTCACCAACACCGCGACACAAATCCACCGCTTTAATCTCTCCCAGTTGGCCAAATCCCCTGCAGAGCCGCTTCGCGTGCTGCGCGCCGTCATGGGGGACCCAAATGCGCTCCGGCCAACGATCACGAGGCAGCAGATCACCGAGGATGCAGCCCGCCAGTTTGCGGACCTTGCGCAGGCGCTCCGGGGACGGGGATTCGATCCACATCGCGTCGCACACTTCCTTAATAAGCTCGTTTTCTCCATGTTCGCCGAGGATGCGGGCCTCCTTCCCAAGGACATCGTGAAGCGGATCGCCGAGGGGACGCGCCACGACCCGGCGGCTTTCGCCGCCGCGCTCGCGGACCTCTTCGGGAAGATGTCCAAAGCGGGCGGCCTATTCGGCGCCGAGCGGATTCAGTGGTTTAACGGCGGCCTCTTCGACGGGGCCGACGTTCTCCCGATGGAGGTGGGCGAGATCGATTTGGTGCGCAAGGTCTCCGAGCTCGACTGGTCGCAGGTCGAGCCGTCGATCTTCGGAACCCTATTCGTCCGCGGCCTAGACCCCGACCGCCGCTCGCAACTCGGGGCCCAGTACACCGACCGAGAGTCGATCCTTCGGCTGGTGGAGCCCGTCCTGATCGCGCCTCTGCGGCGGGAGTTCGACGAGGTGAAGGCACGGATCGCGGGATTGTTGCCCAAATGGGAGAAAACGATCCCTTCGGCGCGTGCTCGGGTCAAGGACGAAAACAACCCGGATAAGGCTTTCGGGGCGTTCCTAGACCGCCTTGCCTCCATCCGGGTGCTCGACCCGGCTTGCGGATCCGGGAACTTCCTTTACATATCACTCCAGCTCATCAAGGATCTGGAACGCGAAGCCATCGAATGGGGGGCGTTGACCCTTAAAACGACGCATTACTTCCCGAGGGTCGGGCCGGAGATCGTCCACGGGATCGAGGTGAACGATTACGCGGCCGAACTCGCTAGGGTAACAATCTGGATCGGCGAGATTCAGTGGATGCTTTCGCACGGTTTCCACTACCACACGAACCCGATTTTACGGGCACTTGATAGCATCGAGTGCCGGGACGCCATCTTGGACCTTGACAATCCGACGAGACCTGTCGAGCCGAAATGGCCGAAGGCGGACGTTATTGGCGGGAACCCCCCGTTTCTAGGCGGCAAGCTACTCCGCAAGAACTTGGGCGACGATTACGTAAACAGTCTCTTCCAAATTTACGAGAAGCGCGTTCCTCATGAAGCGGACCTCGTGACCTACTGGTTTGAGAAGGCCCGCGCAATGGTCGAGGCGGGGCAGATTGGTCGAGTCGGCCTTCTCGCTACGCAAGGGATACGGGGTGGGGCGAATCGACAAGTTTTGGAGCGGGTACTGGAGACGGGGGACATTTTCATGGCTTGGTCAGACCAGCCGTGGGTTCTTGATGGGGCGGCCGTCCATATCTCTTTCATAGGGTTTGACGACGGCTCGGAGAAGTCTCGAATGCTCGATGGGAAGCCAGTTTCCGAGATCCACGCGAATCTATCGGCTGGGGATGATCTGACGCGGGCTCGGCGCCTCAAAGAGAACCTTGGTCTTTCATTTATGGGAGATACGAAGGGGGGGCCATTCGACATCCCTGAAAGTTTGGCTCGGGAGATGCTCGCTAAGCCCAACCCCGACGGCAAGAACAACGCCGACGTGGTCAGGCGGTGGGCCAACGCCGTCAGCATCACCCGCTGTCCGCGCCAAATGTGGATCGTAGATTTCGGTGTGGATATGCCTGAGCGGGAGGCGGCATTGTATGAAGCGCCGTTCGAGTATGTCCGCGAGCGTGTCCGGCCCAAGCGATTGAAAAACAATCGGAAGGCTTACGCCACGAAATGGTGGTTGCACGTGGAGCCCCGCGCAGGTCTTCGCAAGGCGCTCGTTAATAAGCGGCGCTACCTTGCGACCCCAACCGTCGCGAAGCATCGGATTTTTGTCTGGCTTACGACAGAAATCACTCCGGATCATGCGCTTATCGTTATTGCAAAGGATGATGATTATACCTTCGGCATCCTTCAATCGCGCCTACACGAGTTGTGGGCGCGTCGAATGGGGACGCAGCTTCGGGAGGCCGAAAGCGGTTGCCGATACACACCGACCTCAACCTTCGAGACCTTTCCGTTCCCTCGACCGACGTCCATACAAAGGGGCGAAATCGGCGCGGCAGCCAAAACCCTCTACGACCTCAGGGACGGATGGCTTAATCCCCCCGGCCTCTCCGAAGCTGAGCTGGCAAAACGTACCTTTACGAACCTCTATAATTCTCGTCCCGCCTGGCTCGTTCAGGCCCATGAGCGTCTTGACCATTCCGTCCTCGATGCGTATGGTTGGCCGCGTGACATCCGCGACGATGACTTGCTCGCACGCCTCCTCGCCCTCAACCTGGAGCGGGCCCCGGCATGATGCGGACCATGGATAGAGTCAGGTTCTTTGTCACCCCAGCGACCATGTTTCTCCTGGCCGCCTGTGCCCACAGCGTGCCGCACGTGTCGAGCATGAACTTCTCGTCGGCCGACATGTGGATCATGGGCCCGGCGACGGGAGAGAGCACGCGGGATTTCATCCTGTGCGCCATCCCGCAGGACTCGACAGGGGCCTCCGTCGCGGAGGCCACGCGCAACGCCGTCGCAACGGTGAACGCCGACGCGCTGATCAACACGGTCGTCGATGACGAGCGCGGGATCGGCTTTCTCGGGCTCTGGTGTTGGCAGACGATTCGAGTGTCAGGCACGGCGGTCCGGTTCAAGTCGAACGCGTGGGAGGGGGGCGCCCGCCCCCAGCCCAGCGTGCCGACGCCCGCTCCGACGCAGAATCAGAACGCTCAACCGACACCGAGGAAGTCGGGCGGCCTTTTTCACCTGATCTTCGGCTGACGCGACGCGTGGCGGCGCTGGAGCGATTCTGGTGCAATCCATAATCGGGCCTGTTAGGCGTTTTTTAAAAGTGGACAGTTTGCGGATTAAAACTGGACACCCGAAAGGTCGCTCGTTTTGAGCCTCTGGACGTCCAGCAATTCCGTCTCGCGCCAGAATCGGAGTTCCGTGACACCTC
>JAJZAK010000009.1 GCA_021799485.1 bacterium
CGGAGGCCGACCTACGCAGGCAGGAGGCCGAGGCCCGAGCGGCGGCTTCTGGCCGACCGCGTCCCCGGCCGGCGGCGTCGAGAACGCGGACTTTCAGGGCTTAACTGAGGATTTGGGTGCCGAGACGCGCGACAAGAGAAGCGCGCTCTCCAGGTGCTCCGTGTGCGGGAACATGTCGACGAGAGCCAGGCGTTCGGGCCGGAAAAAGGGGACGAGGGCCGCGACATCCCTGGCGAGCGTGCCGGGGTTGCAGGAGACGTAGAGGAGCCGGGGGGGAGGAGAGGCGAGGAGCGCCTTGAGCGCCCTGGGCATCAAACCCGCCCGCGGCGGGTCGACGACGACGAGATCGGGCGCGGTGTCGAGAAGGGCCGCCAGCAGGAGTTCGGAGGTCCCTTCGTAGAACCGGACGTTCCCGACGCCGTTGCGCGCGGCGTTCTCCGTGGCGTCGGCGACGGCTTGGGGATTCATCTCCAGGGCTGAAACCTTCGCGATGCTCCCCGCCATCGAGAGGGCGATCCCTCCGGATCCGGAGTAAACGTCGAGAACGCTTTCGGCGCCCGACAATCCGGCCCACTCGACGATCTGGCCGTAGAGGACCTCGGCCGCCTTCGTGTTGGTCTGGAAAAAGGAGTAGGGGGACAGCTTGAAAGAAAGCTCGCGGCCCGCGACGAACAGGGTCTCGACGATCGAAGGGGAGCCTTGAACGGGGAGTATGGCGTCCGCGACGGCGGTGTCGGAGGGCTTGGCGTTCCAGCCGATCCAGACGGAGCTCGCGGGATAGGCGGCCGTGACGGCCTCGGCGAAGGCCCCGGGGTCGATGTCTCCCGGGGCGGCGATGAGGCCCACCATTCTCTCGCCGGATTCGGCGGAGCTTTTCGCTTCGCGGACGATCACGTGGCGCAGAAGGCCCGAATGATCCCGGGCGTCGTAGGGTTTGAGGCCCCGTCGCGCCGCCCATTCCCGGACGGCCCCAAGAAGACGCGGCGTCTCGGGAGATGAAAGCAGGCATTCCTCGAGGTCAAGCACCCGCGAAAAGCTTTTGCGGACCTTAAGGCCGAGATGGAGTCGGCCACCATCGCCTGCTTTTCCAAACGAGAACTCCATCTTGTTTCGGTAAAACCGGGTCTGCGGCGATGGATGGACCACGGGCTCCGGCGCTCCGAGGCGGGACATCAGGCGCGCGAGTTTTTCCGCCTTGAACTTCAACTGGTCCGGGTAGGGAAGATTCTGGATGGCGCATCCGCCGCAGCTTCCGAAGTGGCGGCAGAGGGCCTCGGCGCCGTCAGTTCGAGAACTTGAAGAAGCAGACATCGCCGTCCTTGACGGCATAGTCCTTGCCCTCGGTGCGGATGAGGCCGCGTCTCCGGAGCTCGGCCTCGGTGGAGTGCGCCGCGATATCCGAGTAGGCGTAGACCTCCGCGCGGATAAAGCCCTTTTCGAAATCGGTGTGGATGACTCCCGCGGCTTGGGGAGCCCGGTAGCCCCGGTGGATGGTCCAGGCCCGGACCTCGTCTTCCCCCGCGGTGAAAAAGCTCGCCAGCCCCAGGAGGTCGTAGGCCGCGAGGATCACACGCTCAAGCCCGGTGGTCTCAAGCCCCATCTCCTTGAGGAAGTCGGGGCGTTCCTCGGGAGGCAAAGCCGCGATCTCGGCCTCGATCTTGGCGGAAAGGACGATGGATTCGGCGCCCCATTTCTTGGCGACGGCCGCGAAGGCGGCCGCCGCGCCTTCCTGGGCGGCCTCGCCGACATTCCCGACGTAGAGCAGGGGCTTGGCGGAAAGGAGAAAAAATTTCGCGAGTTCCCGCGGGTCGGCGCCGGAGAGCCGCGCGGGCCGGCCTTCCTCGATTCCCTTGCGAATCTTGAGGAGGCTCTCCAGAGCCTCCCGGGCTTCCTTGTCGCCGCTTTTGGCCTTGCCCTCAAGCTTTTCCTTCTGACGGTCGAGGCTCGCCAGATCGGCCAGCATCAGCTCGGTTTCGATCACCTCGGCGTCGCGCGCCGGGTCGACGGAACCCAGCGTATGCGCGACATCGGAGCTCTTGAAGAGCCTCACCACATGAAGGATCGCATCCACCTCCCGGATATGGGAGAGGAACTTATTGCCGAGTCCCTCGCCCTGGGAGGCGCCTCGCACGAGCCCCGCGATGTCCACGAAGCGCATCATCGCCGGAGTGGTCTTCTTGGGCTTAAAGAGCCCCGAGAGTTTCTCGAGGCGAGGGTCGGGGACGGCGACCGCGGCGACGTTCGGCTCGATCGTCGTGAAGGGATAGGCCCCCACCGGGGCGCCGGAGGCGGTCATGGCGTTAAACAGCGTCGATTTGCCGGCGTTGGGAAGTCCGACGATGCCGATTTCCATATGGTCGCGATGCGGCGCCTATTCCGAAGTCCCCGCGTCGTGGAGGCTGCCCACGATCTTATCAAAGGTCTCGGTTCGTTCGCCCGCGGAGAAGACGTAGAGGAGTTTTTCGCCCAGGATGTAGGCCGTCACGCGGGCGTTCGGGAATTGATAGTCGAATTCCATTCCCCGCAACGTCGGTTGGCCGAGACGCAGTTCCTTGACGGCCGGATGTTCTTTATTCCTGGCGTCGGCCGCCGCTACGTAGCTTTTGAGCTTTGAAAGGCCCGCGGCGGTTCCGGAGAAGGGGCTGGGCCGCGCCGTCATCTGGATGACGCCCAGCCGGCCGTAACGCAGCCAGCGAGAGGGATCATCGAGTTCCGTGCCCGTCTTGGAGAAGTAGGCCGTCTGCTCCCCCTTGGCCCGATCATAGAAGGCTTCAACGGTATAGCCCGAAGGGACGTAAACCACGTAGCCCCAGCGCCCCATGAAGGGCCCTTCGCCTTTGACGGTCTGGAGGGCGGGTTTGGCGCGGCTGTTCTGGCGATGATGGAGGGCCGTAATCAGCGCGGCGACGGCTACGGTCATGGCGAGAAAGAAGATAAGTTGAAAGCCCGGCCCGTAGGATTCCTCCTGGCGTGCGGCGCCCTCGGGGCGCGCTTCCTTGAGCGCCGCATCGAACTCCTCGGCGGAGACGGCGTCTCCCAGCTCCTGGCGCAGGGTCTCGGGCGCGGCTCCTTTGATGCGTCCTTGGAGATAGACCACCAGCTCCTCATGAGTCATGGGTTATTATAAATAAGAATGATTGACCCGTCCGGGCGGCGTAAGATATACTTCCTCTCGATGAAAAACATCCTATTCGCCGCTGCCATGGCGTGCGCCGCGTCGGGGACCTCGTGGGCGGGCACGTTTAGCGGCATTTTCGGCGGTTTCGTCAACAACGCGGCTCAAAACACGATCCGTCCGTTCGCGCTGGATTTGGGGGGCTTGCTCGGGGCCGACGACCAGTGGGACGGCCGTACCTTGGGCTTTCCCGGTTTTGATGTGGGGGCGATCGAAAGCTTCCAGGACACGCCGAACTCGAACGACACCATCCTGCGCGCAGCCTTCGGCAACCATTCCTTCATGGGCATCCCCATGGTCCAGGCGGCGGTGGGCCTTCCTTTTAGGTTCGACGCCGTCGCGCATGGCGTGTCCTACGACGGGATGACGGTATTGGGCGGCGGCCTGCGGTACGGAATCTTGCGTTCCGGGATGATCGCGAAGTTCATCCCGAACCTGGGCGTCTCGGTCTTCGGCGACCAGGCGAGCTACGGCGCGTTCGACGCCACCCACTACGCCTTCAACGCCGACGCCTCCTTCGATCTTCCGATCATCGAGCCTTTCATCGGCGCTGGCCTCGACCGGACGAGCGTCACCGTGAATTCGGTGCCGGGAGTCAATGGAGATTACGGGCCCGTCGAAGGGACCCGCTATACGGCGGGGCTTGAGCTCACGCCCTTCCCGTTCACGAGAATCGACGTGGCTTATCTCTCCCTCCACGGCATCCCCGGCGCCACCGCCAAGCTCGGGTTTAAGTTTTAGACCTGTCGAGCAGTCCCACGAGCTCGACGTGCGAGGTCTGGGGAAAAAGATCG
Source organism: bacterium (assembly GCA_021799485.1). GTDB lineage: Bacteria > Elusimicrobiota > Elusimicrobia > UBA1565 > UBA9628 > JAJZAK01. The sequence continues at coordinate 3,970 of JAJZAK010000009.1, forward strand.
ACGGGCTGGACCTTTGAAAGCTTGAAGCCGAAGCGGCCGGTTTCCTTGGCGTCGCGGGCAAAGGTCGCCGGATCGCAGGAGACATAGACGAGCCGGCGGATCGCCTGGTGCCTGAGAAGGTTGCGGGCCGCCGGGGAGAGCCCCGATCGGGGAGGGTCGGCGACGGCGGCGACGCGCCCCTCCAGCCGCTTTGAGAGGCGCGAGACGGCCGCCTCGGTCTTCATCGCCAGAAAGTCGACGTTCGTGACGCCGTTGCGCCGCGCGTTTTTCCACGCATCCTCGACGGCCGCGTTGTTCTCCTCGACGCCGATGACGGTTCGCACGGCCCTGCTGATCCAAAAAGCCAGCGGGCCGACGCCGCAGTAGAGGTCGAGGGCCAGATCGAAGCGCGCCCCGCCATCGCGAAGAAAATCGAGGGCCGTGTCGTAGAGAAGCTCCGCGGCGCCGGAATTCACTTGAAAAAACGAGGCGGGCGAGAGGAGAAAGGAGAAGGCGCCGAGCTTGGTCTCCAGGGCGTCCGCGCCCCAGAGCTTGCGCCAATGGGGGCCCAGAATAACCGAGCTCTCCTCGGGTTGGGCGTTGTGGTGGAGGCCGACGATCTCGGGGAAAGCCTTTCGAAGCTCGTCGGATAAAACCATCCCGGAGGGAGGAATCATCCGTGTTTTCGTGACGATCGCCGCGAGGGCGCGATTCCGGCCGTTGAGACGGATGAGGAGATGCCGGAGCCAGGGGTTGGCGTCTCGCCGGAGGATATCCTTGGCCTTGAGGATGATTCTCACGGAGAGTTCGGGTTGGACGGCGCACTCCGTCAGATCGACGATGCGGTGGGAGCCCGGAGCGTAGAAGCCGGCGACCGCTCCCGCGCCGAAGGGCACCTGGACCTTATTGCGATAGCCCCATTGGCGCGGCGAGGCGATCGTCGGGAGGACGGGGACGTCGTTGAGGCCGGCGAGCCTCTTTAAGCAGTCGACGACGATGTCGCGCTTGAGACGGAGCTGGGCTTCGTAACCGAGCTGCTGCCAGTCGCAGCCGCCGCAGAAGGCCCGCGCGGATTTCCCGGGCGCGAAATGGAACGGGCAGCGCGGCTCGATCCTGTCCGGGCCGGGGGCGAGGACCTGGACGATCCGGCCTCGAGCGTAGCTCGATCGTTTTTCGTCGAGCGAAATTTCGAGCACGTCTCCAGGAACGGCATAGGGCACGAAAACAACGAGGTTCGAAGGCCCCAGCCGCGCGACCCCGGCTCCCTCGGGCGCGATGCGGTCGATCTTGACCTTCGTCATGGCAAAAGAAGGCGACGGAAGGCTATGGAGGGCGATGGAACGAAAAAGCCTTCCGCGGCTTTGTCAATCCTCGTCCTTCGCCCCGCGGCGCGGCGGCGAGCCCGCGGCGACCCAGGAAAGATACTCCTCGATGAAGCCGTCGAGATCCCCGTCCATGACGGCGTCCACCTGCGAAGTCGAATGGCCCGTGCGCAGGTCCTTGATGAGCTGGTAGGGCATGAAGACGTAGGAGCGGATCTGGCTTCCCCAGCCGATCTCTCCCATGCTGTCGTAGCGGCGCTCCTGAGCGGCCCGCTTCTTGTCGAGCTCGATCTGATAGAGCTTGGCCTTGAGCATCCTCATGGCGTTGATGCGGTTCTGCATCTGCGAGCGTTCCGTCTGGCAGGCGACGACGAGTCCCGTCGGTATATGGATGAGCCGGACCGCGGTCTCGACCTTGTTGACGTTTTGTCCGCCGTGGCCGCCCGCGCGAAAGGTCTCGAGCTTGACGTCCGAGTCCGCGACCTTGATTTCGATATCGTCCTCGATGTCGGCTAGGACGTCGAGGGAGGCGAAGGAGGTGTGACGCCTTTTGTTGGAGTCGAAGGGAGAGATGCGCACGAGCCGATGCACGCCGATTTCTCCCTTCAAAAGACCGTAGGCGTTCGGGCCGCGCACGAAGGCGGCGGCGCTTTTCACGCCCGCCTCCTCTCCCTTTAAAATGTCGGTGAGGGCGAACTCGAAGCCGCGGCGCTGCGCCCAGCGCGAATACATGCGCAGCAACATCTCGTTCCAGTCGCAGGCCTCGGTGCCGCCGGCTCCCGCGTGGAAGCTCAGGATCGCATCCGAGCGATCCAGCTCCCCCGAGAGCTTGAGCGTCGTGTCCATGGAGCGCAGGATTCCTTGTGCTTGGGCGAGCTCCTTGTCGACGATTTTGAGCTCGGAGGCGTCGTCCGCTTCCCGCGCGAGTTCGAGATGAGTCTTTAAATCCTCAAGGCTTTTCCCAGCGCCCTCCCATTGGGAGAGCGTCTTTTTGAGCCGGTCGAGCTCGGTCGACTTCTTGCGGGCCGACTCGGGGTCGGCCCAGAAACCCGACGCGGCCGACGCAGCCTCCAAAGCCAGGATGTCGTCCTTGAGCTTTGAGATGTTAAGGAGCTTGCCCAGCCGCGAGTGAAGATCCAAGGCGGCCGCAAGCGCTTGGGCCGTATCCTGGGCTGTTTGAGGAAGCATGTTAAGCGCGGCTCCTCAGAAAATTCCTGATGCCGAGCGCCGCCGCCGCGAGGAGGCAAAGCCGGGCGAGCCAATCGCCGTGGCGCGCGTAAAAGGAGCGCGCGGGAAAGGGATCGGTTTCGGGGATCGCGGCCGAGATGTCCCCGCGCCGACCGAGCCCCAATCGGGCGATGGGAAGGCCCCACGGGTCGATCGCGGCGGAAATGCCGGTATTGGCCGAACGAAGGACATAGATCCGGTTCTCGACCGCGCGATAGACGTTCGTCCCGAAGTGCTGGTAGGGGCCCCAGGTATCCTTATACCAGCCGTCGTTGGTCAGGTTGGCGATGATCCGGGCGCCGCGGGCGGCGTCGAAGCGGGCCAGCTCGGGAAAGGCGGCCTCGTAGCAGATGGTGACGGCGACGAGGCCGGCGGCCGTCTTGAGAAGGGGCTGGTCCCTGTCGCCCGGCGTCAGGTCGCCGAAGGTGTTGAGAATGCCGATGAAGCGCTTCAAGAACTTGAGCGGCACGAATTCCCCGAAGGGCACGAGCCTCCTCTTATGGTAGCGGCCGACGACGCTTCCCGTGGGGGAGACGAGAAGGGCGGCGTTGTAGAACTCGGCGCCGTCCTCGTCTTGCAGGTAGGAGACGGCGCCGACGAGCTGATCCGCCTTGGGGCGGTCGCCGCGCCCCGTGTGGGGGAGATCCAGGTGTCCGATGGTTTCATCCACGGCGAAGGGGATGGACGATTCCGGCCAAAGGACGAGGGAGGGCTTAAGAGCGAAGGCTTGGGAGACGAGAGAGGAGAGGATGCGGGCATTCTCCGTCCGGTAGGCGCCGTCCCATTTGTGGTACTGATCGATATCGGGCTGGAGAATGACGGCCGTCGCCGTCGGGGAGGGGGCGGGCTCCAGGAAACGGCTGCGATGCGCGAGCTGGGATTTTCCCCAGCAGGCTCCAAGCGCCAAGAAAATCGCCGCGGGGCCGAGTGCCGCGGCGATGGGCGTCCCCCATCGCGACCCTCCCCGCCTCGGCCCCTGGTTCCACAGGATTCCAAGCCCCGCGTTGACGGCCAGGATGATCGCTCCCAGGCCGTAGGGCCCTAGGACGGAATCCATTTGAAAGAGCGCCGGGTGGCGCCATTGACTGTAGGCGAGAAAATCCGCGGCGAGCCGCGGGGTCAGCCGGTTCCATAGGAAGCTTATCGCCGTCCAGGCGGCGGCCCAAGACCACGGCTTGATCCACAAGGGAAGTCCCCGGAGGGCCCAGGAGCCGAAGAGGCCGATCGTGGCCCAACTAAGCGCCAGGAAGGCCGCGAGGGCGAAGAGCGCGACGAGGCCGACGAAGCGGGAGAGATGGGCGAAACGGCAGGTCCAGTAAATCCAATTGAGCGCCGTCGCGTGGTAAGCGATTCCGGCTAGGAAGCCGAGAGCGGCTCCCCGTCGCGCGGAGGCTTCGTCAAGCGCCGAGAAAAGCGGCGCCAAGGCGAACCAGCCGAGAAAGTTGAGGCCCGGCTTGGGAAGGCAGAGGGCGAGCGCGGTCCCCGAAAGGAGCGCCGCGGCGGCTTGCCCGCCGGATGGGCGAACCGCGGTCATTGGCCGTGGCACTTCTTGTATTTCTTGCCCGAGCCGCAGTAGCAGGGGTCGTTGCGGCCGATGCGCCCCGCCGCCCGGGGAGAGTTTTCTTTCGGAGCGGTCTCCGCGGCTTGAGGCCGGAGGGAGGGCGCCTGTCTCCCGTCGCGCGGCCCGCCTGCGTCCTCGGCGTAGTTCCGTCCGCCGGAGATCAGGACGGCGTCTCCGTCCGCCGAGGGAAGCGGGCGCGGCGGAGGGATTTTAGGCGCCTCGATCTTGAAGAGATATTCCACCGTCTGCTCGCGGATGTGGGCGAGCATGGCCTCGAAGAGGCCGAAGGATTCCTTCTGGTATTCGACCTTCGGGTCCTTCTGGCCGTAGGCCCGAAGCCCGATGGATTTTTTGAGGTGATCGAGGTCGTAGAGATGATTTTTCCAAATGCGGTCGATCATTTGGAGGAGGAGCGTTCTCTCGATTTCGTGGAAGTCAAAGTCCGAGAACTCCTTGGCGCGTTCCTCATAGCGGCTTTTGACGAGAGGAAGGACGGATTCCTTGAGACGCTGGCGGTCGAAGCCTCGGATCTCATCGTCTCCCGGATTCCAGTCGATGCCGAATGTCCTTTGCAGCGAGGCCCGGAACGAAAGCCAGTCCCACGCCTCGGGATAGTCTCCGCCCTTCGACATGGCGTCGATCTTGTCGTCCAAGTCCTCCTCGACCATGAGCATGATCGGCTCCCTGGCGGTGGCGCCGTCCAGGATCGAGTTGCGCAGGTTATAGACCACCTCGCGCTGCTTGTTCATGACGTTGTCGTAATCGAGAAGCTGCTTGCGCACGTCGAAGTTGTAGGTCTCGACGCGGCGCTGGGCCCCCTCGATCTGCCGGGAGACGAGGGGGGACTCGATGACCTCCCCTTCCTTCATGCCGAGCCTCTCCATGAGGGGAGCGATGCGGTCCGAGCCGAAAAGACGCATGAGCTCGTCGTCCAGGGCGAGGTAGAAGCGGGTTGTGCCGGGGTCGCCTTGCCGGCCGCAGCGCCCGCGCAGCTGGTTGTCGATGCGTCGCGCCTCGTGCCGCTCGGTTCCGAGGACGAAGAGCCCGCCGGCTTTCACCACCTCGGCGTATTCCTGCTGGTCCTGGGGATTGCCGCCCAGAAGGATGTCCGTGCCTCGGCCCGCCATGTTGGTCGCGATCGTCACGGCGCCTTTCCTTCCCGCCTGGGCGATGATCTGGGCTTCCCGCTCGTGGTATTTGGCGTTGAGCACCTCGTGAGGGACGCCGACCCCGCGCAGCATCCCGGAGAGCTTCTCGGACTTCTCGATCGAGCGAGTGCCGACGAGGACCGGGCGTCCCGTCTTCCAAAGCTCCTGAATCTCCTCGACGATCGCCTTGTATTTGTCGCGTTCGTTGCGGTAGATGAGGTCCGGCATGTCCTGGCGGATGAGCTTGCGGTGGGTCGGGATGGCGCAGACCCGGAGCCCGTAGATCTCCTGGAACTCGTCCGCCTCGGTCATGGCGGTGCCCGTCATGCCCGCGAGTTTATGGTAGAGCTTGAAGAAGTTCTGGAAGGTGATCGTCGCGAGGGTCTGGTTTTCCTCCTTGGGGGGCAACGACTCCTTCGCCTCGACGGCTTGGTGCAGGCCCTCGGACCATCGCCGGCCGGGCATCAGCCGTCCCGTGAACTCGTCGACGATGATGACCTCGCCGTCCTTGACCACGTAGTCGACGTCGCGATGGTAGAGATGGTGCGCGCGCAGGGCCTGGGTGATGTGATGGACCCACTCCCCCTCGAGGTCGTCGTAGAGGTTCTTGATGCCGAGGAGGTGCTCGGACTTCTGGATGCCCTGTTCGGTGAGGACCGCCGTGTGGTTTTTCTCGTCGACGATCGCGTCGAAGCCCGCGCCCAGGTCCTCGCCCTTGTATTTCGCCTGGATCTCCTCCTCCTCGGTGATGGCGCGGACCTTCAGGGAGGGGATGATGCGGTTGATGATGTGGTAGCGGTCGGTTGACTTTTCGGCGGCGCCCGAGATGATGAGCGGGGTGCGGGCCTCGTCGATGAGGATCGAGTCCACCTCGTCGACGACCGCGTAATGGAGGTCCCGAAGGACGCGGTCGGCGGCCGAACCCACCATGTTGTCGCGCAGGTAGTCGAAGCCCACCTCGTTGTTGGTGACGTAGGTGATGTCCCGGCGGTAGATTTCCTGGCGTTCGGGGCCGGGGGTGTCGTGCTGGATCGAGCCCACCGTCAGGCCCAGGAAACGGTAGACGGGGCCCATCCACTCGCTGTCGCGCTTGGCGAGGTAGTCGTTGACGGTGACCACGTGGACGCCGGTCCCCGTCAGGGCGTTCAAGTAGGCGGGGGCCGTGGCGACGAGAGTCTTCCCTTCGCCCGTCGTCATCTCGGCGATCGAGCCCTCGTGCAAGACGATGCCGCCCAGGATCTGGACGTCGAACTGGCGGAGGCCGATCGCGCGCCGCGAGGCCTCCCGGACGAGGGAGAAGGCCTCGGGGAGGATCTCGTCTAAGATCGCCTTTTCGGCTTTCTTCTTCTCCTCGGTCGGGGCGTCCGCGGGGAGGACGTCGAGGGCCCCTCGGACGCGCTCGCGCAGGGCCTGGGTTTTCTCGGGAAAATCGGAATCGGCGAGAGCCTTTGCCTCTTGCTCAAGAGCGTTGACGCGGTCGAGGAGGGGGCGGTAGCGCTTGAGCGTGCGTTCGCTGGGGCTCCCGATGACGGCATTGACCAGAGTTTGGAACATGAAAAGGCGGCGAGGCCGATGTTCAAATTATATAAACTATGGACGTTGGCTATTCGCGAAGACGCATTCTTAGAGGGCGGCCGCGTGACGGCCGCCGCCGTCCTGCCCCCGATCTTCATCACGACGCACGAGGAACTCAGGGAGGCCGTGGAGGATTTTCGTTCGTCCCCGCGGCTGGCGATCGACACCGAGTCGAACGGTTTCTACGCCTGGCGAGAGCGGGTCTGCCTGGTCCAAATTTCCACCACGGAGCGCGATTACATCGTGGATCCGCTCGCCGTGAAGGATCTGTCGCCTCTGCGAGGGGTCATGGCCGAGCCGTCGATCGAAAAGGTCTTCCACGCGGGCGAGTACGACGTCATGTGCCTGAAGCGCGACTACGGTTTCGAGTTCGTCAACCTTTTCGACACGATGATCGCGGGAAGGCTCCTGGGCTTCAAGGAGCTGGGCCTCGCCAAGCTCATCGAGGCGCACTTCTCGGTCAAGCTCTCGAAGAAATTCCAGAAGGCGGACTGGGGTCTCCGTCCCCTATCGGCCGAGCAGGTCCGATACGCCCAAATGGACACGCACTATCTTCTCCGGCTCTCCGAAAGCCTGGAGGCGAAGCTCGCGCGGGCGGGGCGCCTCGAGGAGGCCCGGGAGGCCTTCCGGGATCTGTCCGAGACGGGCCCCCAGTCGCGCGGCTTCGACCCGGAGGGCTGGTGGGACATCCGCGGCCGTTCCGCGGCCCCCGACGCGGCCCTTCCCATCCTGCGGGCTCTCTATCTTTTTCGGGAGCGGGAGGCCGAGCGGCGCGACCGGGCGAGCTTCCGGATCATGCCGGATCATCTTCTGCTTAGAATCGCGGTCGCCGCGCCGCGCACGAAAGAGGATCTCGCGAAAGTTCCTGGCTTCTCGGAATACCTGCGGCAGCGTTATTCGGGAACTATCCTCGATATCGTCCATAACGCCAGGCATGCGCCGGCTCCTGCCAGGCCCCAACGAGAGCCCGCGGAGCGCATGAGCGGAAGGGAGCGCAAGCTTCTGGGAGACCTTAAGCTTTGGCGCAAAACCCGCGCCGAGGCGGAGGGCCTTGATCCGGCCGCCGTCCTTTCCGGGTCCGTCTTGCGGGAGATGGCCTCCCGCGCCGCGAGAGGGGAGTCCGACTGCCTTTCCGCCCTGAGCCCCGCCAAGCGCCGCCGCTACGGCGCCGAGCTGGAGCGCCTTCTCAAGAGCGCTTCGTCTCGTTAAACACGACTCTTTGGGCCTCCTCCAGGGTCGTCAGGCCCCGGGCGGCTTTTTCGAAAGCGTCCGGAAAGACCGGCACCCTGCCTGATGCTATGAAAATGCTGCGCCCATGGTAAGTCCAATTTGTTTGAAAGGCCGACCCCGGCCTAATCCGTCAGCTTGAAGACGAAGGGCTGGGCGATCTTGACCGGGACGGGGCCGGTTGCGTTTTCGGCGGGAGCGAAGCGCATGAGCCGCGCCACTTTTTCGGCCGCGGCGTCGAAATAGGGGCCCGCCGTCTTCGCGATGTCGATGTCGTGGATGAGCCCGTCGTCTCCGATGTGGAGGTAGAGGTTCACGGTCCCTTCCTTGCCTTCCCGGCGCTCGTTTTCCGGATAATAGCGCCGCAGGGCGGCTAGAATTTCATTGGCGTTGAGAAGGCGGGGCGGGATGATGATGGGGCCTCCGCCGCCGCCGGGAAGGCCGGAGCCTTTTCCGAAGGGCATTCCCAGTCCCGGGGCGTTGGAGCTCTTCGCCGATCCCGAGACGGGGCTCGCGACGCCCGCCGCCGGAGCGCCGGAAATGAGGCTTTTCGCCGCGGCGGGCATGGCGGCTTGGTTGGCCGACGATTTCGGGGGCCGCGGCGTTGGCGTCGCAATGCGGGCCGGCGACGTTGGAGCCGGGAGCGTATGGACGGGAAGAGGCGCGGCAGGGACCGATGGCGCCGGAACGCGGGGGACGGATCGCGGCACGGGCGCCGCTGCTTTCGCCGGAGCCGCCTTGGGCGCGGGAACGGGCGCTTTGGCCGCCGGCGCCGCGGGAGCGGGCTTGGGCGCCTCGGGAACGCCCAGCGGGATGTTGGGTTTTTGGCCGAGTCCCTGCATGCCGCCGATGCCGGGCCCGGGGATCGAGGGGATGGTCAGATCGACCTCCACCGGCGGAGGCGCCGCGGGCTGGGGCCACGGCATGAAAAGCAGCGCGGCATGCAGGACGACGGAGCCCGCAAGACAGGAAAGAAAAAGCTGCTCGCGGCGGCTGACGCCGCGCCCGTCAAGAAAGCCCGATGCAGTCACCGTCCTGTCTTCTTCTTTAAGGAGACGAGACCTCAAGCCCGACGCGGCTGAGCCCTGCTCCGCGGATCGCGTCGAGAACCCGGATCACGTCGCCGTAGCGCGCGCCCTTGTCCGCGGAAAGAGACACGCGCTGCCCCGGGGCGTTTTTGGCCTGAATCGAAAGAAAGCTTGAGAGCGCCGCCGGCCCGATTCTCCGGCCATGATAGAGGACGTCTCCCGCGGCGTCCACGACGAGGTTGATCGCCTGGGGCGCCTCGCGGCTTGAGTGGGCCGCTTGGGGCAAAGCGACCTTGATCGCCCGGCGATGGATGAGGGGAGCCGTGGTCATGAAGATGATGAGGACGACCAGCAGAATGTCGACCAATGGCGTGACGTTAATCCCCGTGATGGAGGCTTCGTTGCCGGGGACGGCGGCCATTGCAATGGTGTCAGACTTTAACTTTTTGACTTTTCGAAATGATCATGACATCCGCAAAAAGTCAAAAAGTTAAAGTCTGACACCTCTTAGGGCCGAGCGGCAAAGGACGTCGGTTTCGGAGAGCAGGTCCCGCGTCTTTTTCTGGAAGAAGTTGAACGCGATGACGCAGGGAATGGCGACGAAGAGCCCCGTCGCGGTCGCGACCAGGGCTTGCGAGAGTCCCGACATGACCACCTCGGGCCCCGCCGAGGTGATCGCGAGGTCGTGGAAGGCCTTGATGACGCCCAGGACGGTGCCCAGGAGGCCGATGAAGGGGGCGTTGTTGCCGAGAGTCCCCAGAATCAGCAGGCGCTTTTCAAGGCCCGGCCGCTCGCGATTCGCGGCCTCGTTGAGGATCTCATCAATCTCTCCGCGGGCGCGTCCCGCCGAGAACGCGGCCCGAGCGACGCGCAGGGCCGCCCCGTCGCCGGCTTGGGCCGCCTTATCGATCGTTTTCAAGTCCGCGGAGCCCGATTCCAGCGCGGCGGCGAGCCTGTCGAGAATCTTATTTTCGCGATAGAGGACGATTCCTCGCTCGACGATGACCGCGACGGCCAGGATGGAGCACGCGAGCAATAAATAGATGACCCAATCGCCTCCGGAAAACGCCATGGCCGAGACCAGGGGGACATTCATGGCGGGCTTCTTTTATTGGGTATTTCTTAGGCGTATCAGCGCCGAGCACAGCTCGGCGAGGACCACGGGATGGGTTTCCGTCTGAAGCTGGAGGAAAAGGAGTTGGTAGGTGTTTTGGTCCCCGATGAGCCCCAGGTAATGAGTCGCCATCGCTCGGACCAGCCAATCCGAGTTCTGATAATAGCTCAGAAGGATGGTCTTCCCGGTGGCGGCGTCTCCGAATTTCGCCAGGGCGTTCGCCGCGTAAATCTGGAGGATGGTCTCGGGATCCGATTGGGCGGCGGTGAAGACGGCTTGGTGAGCCGCGTCTCCGCCCAGCAGGGTCAGGGCTTCGATCGCCGCGAATCGCGCCGTCAAATTCGAGCTCGGGTTGAGCGCCTGCTGAAAAACCCCCAGGAATTGGGGGTCTTTCGTATAGGCCAGGGCGACGATGGCGGACGCTTGGATCTGCGGGTTCGTCGCCGATTGGGCGGTGTTTTGAAGGGCCGCCTGAAGGTCCAGGCGCTTGGCTCCGGCGAGGCCCTCCGTCAATAGGAAGCCCAGTTGGGTGTAGCGGGTCTGCAAGTTGTATCCATCGATCGTCGTCAGGGACGCAAGGTCCTGGAGAGAGGGATCGAGGGCATTGGCGCCGGTCGGGCGCTCGGAGGCGTGGTTCTGAAGCAGTTCGAGAAGGTCGGCGTCGATATTGGGGTTGAGGACGGCCTGGGGCGGTATCTTGAGGCGGGGAGCCGTGATGACGAGGGGGGCGAGCTCGTAGACGGGCTGAGGCGCGGCGGCGCCCTGCGCCGCCGCGCGCAGCGGAAGGCCGCAGAAGGCTACGGAAAGCCATGGAAGGAGAAGGAAGGATGATGGCGACCAGCCCCTTGCGTCCTCCGTTGCCGTGCTTGGCCTTCTTTCGCCGTCCGTGACGTTCTTGATCATAGAGGCTGCTGCGCCGTCGCGGTGGATTTCTTAGGAAAGAGCTTGAGCGCGGCCAAGCAGTATTCCGCCAGGAGAAAATCGTTCTGGCTCGCCTGGCTGATGAGGGAGACCATGGTGTCATAGTCCTGGGCCGAGCCGTAATTGCCGAGCGCCCGGGCCGCCATCGCCTGGACAACCCAGCTGCCGTTGTTTTGCAGGCTGTCGCGCAGGGCGGCGAGGCCGCGCTGGCTTCCAAGCCGCGCCATCATCGTCGCGGCGTAAATCTTGAGGATCGGGATATTCTCCTGGCGCATGTAGGAGTTGAGCATGTGGATCGCCGTCGCCGGGTGTCCCCACACGGCCAAGGCCTCCATGGCGCCAAAGCGCACGGAATGGTCGAAGAATTGAAGGGCCTGATCGAACACGGGCTTGTCGTTGAGGTCTTGGCGCTGAGCGAGCAGGATCATCGCCGCCGAGCGCGTCTGGGAATTCTGATCATAATAGGCCGCGGTCTTGAGCTTCTTCTGGATCATCGGATCGGAGGTGTCGAAGGAGAAAGCCCTGGCCAGCGGGATCCCCAGGTGGAAGTAATAGTTTCTCAGGGCGAAGCCCTGGGGCGAGCCGACCGTGGCGAGGTCGCCTTCCGGCGTTCCGGCGGCGCCGCTCAGGCTGACCTGAAACGTGTCCTGGTTGTCGAAGAGCTGGAGAAGGGTTTGGAGGATTTGGGGGTCGACCGGCGTCTGGGCGGCGCCGGCCCCGGGGGCGCTCGCGCCGGGAGCTTGAGCGCCCGCGACCGTCGACGTCGATGCGGCCGCGGCCCCTACGGCGGAAGCCGATCCGGCGTTCGGGCCGCCCGCGGGCGGAAGCCCCACGCAAGCGCCGAGGCCTATGAGGATGGGGAACGCGAGGGCTTGGGCGGCTGCCTGGGGCTTGGGCACCCTTCGATTGTAGTTAAACTGTTCGGATCAGACAAGTCAGGGGGCCGCGGAATTCTTTGTTGGCACTCGCCCAGGCCAGTTGACAGTTTTGGACGGAGTGTGATAAAATGAGCGCTGTCGAGGCTGGAGTGCCAGAAATGAACGAGCGCGGCCAGCCTTCGAGAAGACGGAAATCGAACGCTGGAGGAGGAGATAGAATGGCTGAAGCGACTCTCACCAAGGTCAAGATACAGCCCCTGGGCGACCGGGTGCTGGTGAGGCCGATCGAGCAGAAGGAAGTCAAGCGCGGCGGGATCATCATTCCCGACACCGCCAAGGAGAAGCCCCAAGAGGGCGAGGTTGTGGCCGTGGGCCGAGGCAAGACCACCGACGAGGGCAAGACTCTCGCCATGGACGTCAAGCCCGGGGACAGGATCCTCTACGGGAAATATTCCGGCAACGAGATCAAGATCGACGACGTCGAGTACCTGATCATGCATCAGGACGACATCCTTGGGATTTTGAAGTAATCCCATTCTAATATAAAGGAAAGAAGGAGAATATATCGATGGCAAAGCAAATCGTATACGCCGAAGAGGCGAGAAAAATGGTGAAGGTGGGCGTCGACAAGCTCGCCAACGCGACCAAGGTGACGCTCGGCCCCAAGGGCCGTTCCGTGGTCCTCGAGAAGAAGTTCGGGTCCCCGTCCGTCGTCGACGACGGCGTCTCGATCGCGAAGGAAATCGAGCTGCAGGATCCTTTTGAGAACATGGGCGCCCAGCTTGTTCGCGAGGTGGCCTCGAAGACCAACGACATCGCCGGCGACGGCACGACGACCGCGATCGTCCTGACCCAGGCGATGCTCGCCGAGGGCATCAAGAACGTGACCGCCGGCGCCAACGCCAAGCAGATCGCCTCCGGCATGCACAAGGCGGCGGATCTCGTGGTCAAGGAGATCAAGCGCTCGTCGAAGCCCGTCAAGACCAAGGAGGAGAAGGCCCAGGTCGCGACGATCTCCTCCAACGACCGCAAGATCGGCGAGATGATCGCCGAGGCGATGGAGAAGGTCGGCCACGAGGGGGTCATCACGGTCGAGGAAGGCAAGTCGGCCGAGACCACGCTCGAGGTCGTCGAGGGCATGCAGTTCGACCGCGGCTACATCTCGCCCTACTTCGTCACGGATTCCGAGCGCATGGAGGCCGTGCTCGAGGACCCCTACATCATCATCACGGACAAGAAGATCTCCGCGATGTCGGATCTTCTGCCCCTCCTCGAGAAGATCGTCCAGACCGGCAAGCCGATCTGCCTCATCGCCGAGGACGTCGAGGGCGAGGCCCTGGCGACGTTGGTCGTCAACAAGCTGCGCGGGACGCTCAAAGCCGCGGCCGTGAAGGCCCCCGGCTTCGGCGACCGCCGCAAGGAGATGCTGCAGGACATCGCCGTCCTGACCGGCGGCGAGGTGATCGCCGAGGAGCTCGGCCACAAGCTCGAGAAGGCCGGCATCGACATGCTCGGCCGCGCCAAGAGGGTGGTCATCGACAAGGAGAACACGACCATCGTCAACGGCAACGGCGACAAATCCGACATCAAAAAGCGCGCCGAGTCCATCCGCAAGCAGATCGACGAGACGACCTCCGACTATGACCGCGAGAAGCTCCAGGAGCGCCTGGCTAAGCTCTCCGGCGGCGTGGCCGTCATCAACGTGGGCGCGGCGACCGAGACCGAGATGAAGGCCAAGAAGGCCAAGGTCGAGGACGCCTCCAACGCGACCCGCGCGGGCGTCGAGGAAGGCATGATCCCGGGCGGCGGCGTGGCGCTTTTGCGCGCGGCGGAAGCCCTTGAAAAGTTCAAGGGAGAGTCCGAGGACGAGACCACGGGCGGCCAGATCGTCCGCAAGGCCCTCCAGGCTCCCATCCGCATGCTGGCCGAGAACTCCGGCATCGACGGCGCCGTCGCGGTCCAGAAGATCCTGTCCTCCGGCAACGGCATGGGCTTGGACGCCGAGAGCGGCGAATACGTGGACCTCTACAAGAACGGGATCGTGGACCCCGTCAAGGTCACCCGGACGGCTCTCGAGAACGCCGTCTCCGTCGTCTCGACGCTCCTGACGACCGAGGTTCTCGTGGCCGACATTCCCGAGAAGAAAGAGCCCGCAGCCGCCAACCATTCGCACGGCGGGGAGATGTATTGATCGCGCAGGCTTAGCGGCGGCTTGGCCGCCGACGACGGAAAGGGCCCCCGTCCGGAAGGGCGGGGGCCCTCGTTTTTATGCGGCATCCCGGCTTCCCTGGCCCATTTCCTCCACGACGAACATATCCCCCTCGTTGTATCGCTCAATCCCGGATAATTGGTGACACCATACCTATTTCCAGCCCCCAAAACGGAGAAATCGGTATGGTGTCACTGGTTTTTTCCCGCAGGAAAGCCGCTTTTAATCGGGTTTTCTTGTTCGCATCGTTGTTCGCCCGGCGAACAGCTTTCCGGCCGATAAGCTTCTCTGTTCCGTCCATGGACTCCCGACGGAGCCTCGAACGCCGGCGCGGCGCTCACGCGCCGGCCTGACGACGAGAACGGCGCCTTCAACGGGTTTTGTTCCCCGTTGATACGCATGGTCCGTTGGGGGCGCAAGCCTCGAAAGGCCCTTCCAAGAATTGGCGGTTGAAGCGGAACATTTGTAATATCCATCGAATGCGAGACAGATTCCTCGCGCTCGGCGCCGCCGCGATCCTCGCGCCTCCACTCGCTTTCGCGGCGGCGGCGCCGTCCTCCCAGCTTCCCGCGGCCGCGAAGGCTCCGCCGCCCGCGTCGGCGCGGCTCTTGAGCTTGTCGGACTGCCTCCGGCTCGCGCTCCGGTTCTCGCCGCAAAGAATCATCGGCATCCTCCAGGCCGAAAAGGCCCAGAAGGCCCTGAAGGAATGGACGGCCAAGCGCTTGCCGCATCTCTGGGCGTACGCCGCGAACCAGCAGTCCAACGACGCGTCCATTCAGAACATGGCCTCCAACTACGATTTCATTCACTTGCAACAAGACATCAACCCCTTCGACGCGCTCTGGAAGACCGGAACCCAGCGCCGCCAGGAGCTCGATGCCGCCGTGGCGGGCCGGATCGCCAGCAAGCTCGACGTCGAGCTCCTGGTCAAGACGCTCTATTTCTCGGTTCTCCAGAGTTCGGATTCGATCGCGATGATGAACCGCGTGGAAAAGCAGCTCTATCGTCTCCAACTCAGCGTCCTTCCGCGATATACGGTCGGACGGGCGCCGCCGTTCGACCTTCTCAACGTCAGGACGCAACTTTCGGATCTCAAGCTTAATCGCGACCTCACGCGAGCCGGCATGAGCGGGGGCCGGGAGCTTCTTGCCTTGATCGTCGGAAAGGCGGGAGGGGATGAGATCATCCTTGGGCCCATCAAGTCGCTTCCCGCCGTCCCTCCGGACGAGGACGTGCTTCGGAATCCGAGCCTCGAGTCCCTGCGGGCCCAGGTGCGGGCCGCGAAGTGGGCGCTGCGCGCCCAGCGCGCGGAGTGGCTTCCTCAGATGAGCGTCGGCCTCGACTACGGCTACGGCGGCATCGAGCCCTGGCGCTACAAGAATTTCATGCAGACATTCGCTCCTTCCTGGGGGCGCGGGGGCCAGGTGGATCTCAACATCAACCAGCAGCTTTTTAACTGGGGCGAGATCAACGCGCGGATCGCCCAGAGGCAGAAGGACTTGGACATCGCCCAAATGAACTATAAGAGCCGGTATCAATCCCTGCGCCAGGCTTACGTCTCCGCCCGGATACGCGCCGCCGCGCATCGAAGCGACGACGAGCGGCGGCGCCATCTCTTCGCGGTCGCCAGGCTCGCGGCCGACACCTCGATCGACCGGTATCAAAGGGAGGCGACCACGATCCTGGAGGCGGCGGGAGCGGTCTCCTTTTGGATGCAGACCCTCATCACCGAGAGGACCGATTATTATTCCTACCTGACGGACGTGGCCACGATCGAGAGACTGATCGGACAGGACGTGGTCGATTACGGGACCGCGCGGTGATGAATAAAGCCGGATCTCCGCTCCTTCTTCTGGCGCTCGCGGCGTCCTTCGGATGCGCCGGCTCGGGCGAGGACACGGGGAAGGCTCCGGAGCTCTCGGACCCTCCCGTGTTGGCCGAGGCCAAGTACGCCAGGATGGACGAAACGGCTCCCGCCTACGGCGTGGCCGACGTTGATGAGGCGGGAAATATCGAGATCTCGGTGAACGTCGGCAAAGTGGACGCGAGGGGTGTCCAGATCGGCCAGCGCGCCGTGGCGTGGCAGCTTCCCGGCGGCAAGCCCGTTCCCTGCGTCGTTCGACAGATTCTCCGCGACGTCAACAAGGCGACCGGGCAGTCGATCGTGCGGCTCAAGCCCGAGACCATCGACGGCTTCGTGGCGTGGAGCTTCATCTACGCGGAGATCACGGTCAAATCCCGCCGCGTCCTGGCGGTTCCGAGCGGCGCCGTGCTTGTTCTTAACGGTTCCTCGGTGGTGGTGCGCGCCACCGGCAAGGACGGCGATCGACAATATAAGGCGGCGCCGGTCGTGGTCAGCGAATATTCTTGGGATCAGGCCGCGATTAAGAAGGGGCTCAAGCCCGGCGATCAGGTCGTCATCCGGGGAGCCTTGGGCTTTCTTTATCCCGGCTTTGCCGGCGCGGGGAGCGACTGATGTTTGAGAAGTATTTGAGGGCCTTGCTGCGCCAGCCGGTCGTCGTCGCCGTGACGCTCGCCTGCGTTGTCGCGGCCTGCCTCGCCGCGTCCAAAGCCTTTCAGGTCGACCTGTTTCCAACGCTTGAATTTCCGGTCTTGAGCGTCGTCGCCCAGGCCCCCGCCTTTCCTTCCCTGGAGATGGAGCGCCAAGTGGCTCTCCCCATTGAAAACGCTCTCAGCGGCGTCCTGGGGGTTTATCGGGTGCGCGCGGTCATCGCCACGGGCATCGCCAACATCTCGGCCTACTTCCAATGGGGCGCCGACATGCTGTCGGCAAGGCAGCTCCTGACGCAGGCTCTCTACCGGACGACCGGCCAGATTCCAAGGGACGTCGACGTTTCCGTCGAGAGTCTCTCGGCGACCTTGGGCCTCATCGAAAGCTACGCGCTGCGGGGAGGAACGGATCCCGTGGCCCTGCGTGATTTGGCCGAATACGACCTCAAACCCCGTCTCCAGGGCGTGCTCGGGGTCTATCGGGTCGTCGTATCGGGAGGGCAAGTCAGGGAATTCGCGGTCTATCCCAACCCCGTGCTCATGATCGAAAACGGCGTGTTCCTCGACGACATCAAGACCGCCTTGGCTGAAAACAACATCCTCGCCTCGCCCGGAATCGTCAACTCCGGCCCCCAGGAGTTCACCATCACCTCCAACGGGCAGTTCACGGACGCCGCGGAGCTGGAAAATCTCGTGGTCGCGGTCAAGCAGGGCTATCCCATCCGCGTCAAGGACATCGGGAAGGTCGCCGAAGCCTACCAAATTCCCAGGGACGATTCTTCGGAGAAAGGGAAGCCCGCCGTTCTCATCAACATTTATAAGCAGCCTCGCTACGACACCCTGTCGGTCGCCGCGGGCGTGAATAAGACCATCCGCGATTTCGTCAAGAGCCTGCCGCCGGGATACACCGTCCATAACTATTACGACCAGGCGCAGCTCGTCGGCGCTTCGATCGGGAGCGTCAAGGAGGCCGTTTACGTGGGCGGAATCCTGGTGGTCATCGTTCTGGCGCTTTTCCTGCGCGACTGGAAGACGACCCTGGCCGCGATCACGAGCATCCCGATTTCGATCATCGCGGCGTTGGGGCTCATGCGCCTCTTCAAGGTGGGGCTCAATATCATGTCGTTAGGGGGCCTCGCCGTCGGCACCGGCATCATCGTGGACGACGCCGTGGTCGTCCTCGAAAATATCTTCCGCTGGCTCTCGGCCCGGGAGGAGGGGTCGGGACTTTCCTCCCGGGACGCGATCGTCGGCGCCGCCCGCGAGGTGGTCCGGCCCGTCGTCGTTTCGACCTTGACCAATATCGGCATCTTTCTTCCCATGGTCTTCATCGCCGGCTTCGCGGGGCGGCTTTTCGCCCCGATCGGATTGACCGTCACTTTCGCGCTGTTGGCGTCGCTTGTGGTGGCTCTGAGCGTCATCCCTTTGCTGGCCGACCAATGGCTCACGCAAACTCATTTAAAAGAAAATGATGCGTGGGTCAACCGTGTCTATCAGAAGCCCTTGGGCTTCGCTTTGCGGCGGCCCTACGCCGTCATCGGCGGGGCCGTGGCCTGCGTCGTCCTGACGGTCTTCGCCTTCAGGCATCTGGATCTTGAATTCCTTCCCTCGCTCGACGAAGGCGCCGTTCTCCTCAACACCGCCATGCCGCCGGGCACCTCCCTGGCGGAGACGAAGCGCGTGGGCGTCCTTTTCGAGAAGTGGCTGGCGCAAATGCCGGGGGTCGTCACGGTCGCGAGGCACACCGGACACGCCGCGGGGACTCTTGATGTCGACGGAGTCAATCACAGCGATGTGACGGTCAAGCTTCTGCCCAAGAGCCAGCGGCCCATGCCGATCGAGTCCTTCCTCTCGCTCTTGCGGCGGAAGAGCCGCGATCTCACCGACGTCCAAGTCGAGTATCTGATGCCTTTGGAGGACAAGATCAATGACGCGATGGGCTCCACCCCCTTT
Organism: bacterium; assembly: GCA_021799485.1. Classification (GTDB taxonomy): domain Bacteria; phylum Elusimicrobiota; class Elusimicrobia; order UBA1565; family UBA9628; genus JAJZAK01. The sequence continues at coordinate 22,623 of JAJZAK010000009.1, forward strand.
GACATCGGGGTCGCGTTCTTCGGCGCCGATCTGGATGAGCTGCACCGCTTCTCGGCGGGCCTGCTGGCTCGGATGCACCATATCAAGGGACTCATCGACGTCCATCCGCCCGACGACAAGCCCCTCCCGGCCGTGACCGTGCATATCGACAAGGCGGCTGCCGGAAGGCTGGGGATTCCGGTCCGTTCCGTCTTCGACGCCCTCCGCGCCGCGTCGCAGGGGCTGACGGCCACGGCGGTGCGGCTTGTTTTTAAGTCCGTCGGCGTCGTGCTTCATCTCGTTTCGCCCAACGGACAATTCAACGCCAGCGCCATGGGCGACCTGCCCTTGCGCTCGGTGGTCGGGGACGCCGTCCCGCTCGAGCAGGTCGCGGAGATCGGCTATGGCGAGGTTCCCAGCAAGATCTACCACGAGCACCTGCAGCGCGAGGTGATGGTTTCGGCCAACATTGAAAATCGGAACGTGAGGGACGTCGCCTCGGACCTCGCCAAGGCGGTGGCCGAGATGAAGCTTCCGGCCGGTTATACGTGGACTTTTACCGGCAAATACAAGTCCGAGACGGACATGCTGGGAAACATGGGCGTCGTGCTTCTTTTGGCCGTGATCATCGTGGCCGTGATCCTGTGGTTTGAGTTCCGTTCCGTCATCCAGACCCTCTTGATCCTCTCGGCCGTCCCTCTGGCGGGAGTCGGAGCCTTCGCGAGCCTTTGGATCGGCGGGCAATCGATCAACGTCTCCTCGATGATCGGCGCGATGATGCTGATCGGCATCGTCGTGCGCAACGGCATTCTGATGCTCGATTACATGAACGCCGGTTTGGCCGCGGGCCTGGACGTCAAGGAGGCGGCGGCCCAGGCGGCGCGTAAGCGCGTGCGCCCGATCCTGATGACGGCCAGCATGACGATCCTGGGGCTGGTGCCGATCGCCGCCGGGTGGGGCACGGGCTCCGAGCTTCTCCGGCCCCTCGCGATCGCCGTCATCGGCGGCATGCTCCTATCGACCTTGCTGACTTTGGTGGTCCTGCCCGCCTCCGCCGTCGCTTGCGCACGCTGGATCAGACCTGCCAAGTCGGCGGAATAGGCCTTATCTTCGCGTTTAGACGCGTTTAAAACCCTTATTTTTATGATAAAATGAATTGACGATGTTTGAATGTTCCTTCCAAGGCTCAAAAACCAGTTTTATTCGCCTTTCTAGCCTTGATTCTCAACATAGGGGGAGAGCATGATCGTTAAAGTCCGTGTGATTCCGAATGCCTTTGAAAACGAGGTCATCAGCCGCATCGGGAGCGTGCTCCGGGTACGGGTGGCGGCCTCAAGCGTCAATCAAAAGGCCAACGATGTCCTGAAAGGCTATCTGGCCGAGTTTTTCCAGGTTCCGGCGCGGAAGGTGATGATCCTCCGGGGCGCCAACGGCCGGGAAAAGACGATCGAGATCACCGGCAAGACCGAAGAGCAGCTCAAGCGCGTGATGGAGTCCATCCCTTAATCAAGCGAATAAATAGGGAATCAAAACCCGCGGTCGAGCTTGAAACGGACTGCGGGTTTTTTGTTCCCTTTTATAAGGCACATGGGTAAACTCCCCGAAGCGGCCTCCTCTTTTAAGCCGAGCTCGCAGTTCAGCCTGATCCTTCGGGTGAGGATCGTCGACCGGCCGGGCATGCTGGGCAAGCTCACCTCCGTGATCGGCAAGGCGGGGGGGTCCCTGGGAACGATCGCGCTCGTCAGCACGAGCGACCAAACCCTGGTTCGCGATATCGTGGTCAACGCCTCAAGCGAGGCGCAGGCGGGAAAAGTGCTCAAAGCCATCCGCCGCCTTTCCTTCGTGGAAGTCGTTTCCGTCCTAGATCAGACCTTCCTCCTGCATCGCGGCGGCAAGATCGAGGTCCAGCCGACGAGGCCCATTCATACCTGCGAGGAACTCTCGATGATCTACACCCCGGGCGTCGGCCGGGTATCCACGGCGATTCACGAGCGTCCGGAGGCCGTCTGGGACTACACCATCAAAGGCAATACGGTCGCGATCGTGACGGACGGTTCGGCCGTTCTCGGCCTGGGCAACCTGGGGCCGGAGGCCGCTCTTCCCGTCATGGAGGGGAAAGCCGTCCTTTTCAAGGCCTTCGCGGGGATCAACGCCTTTCCGATTTGCCTCAAAACACAGGATGTGGGCGAGATCGTCGCGACGGTCGAGCGGATCGCCCCGGCCTTCGGCGGGGTCAACCTCGAGGACATCTCGGCGCCTCGCTGCTTCGAGATCGAGCGCGAACTGGGAAAACGGCTCGACATCCCCGTGATGCACGACGACCAGCACGGGACGGCCGTCGTGGTCTTGGCGGGGCTTCTGAACGCTCTGCGGCTCGTCGGCAAGCGCTTGGCGGGCGTTCGCATCATCGTCTCCGGCGCCGGCGCCGCGGCCGTCGGGGTGAGCAGCCTGCTCATCGAGGCGGGCGCCCGGGACATGATCGTGTGCGACCGGGAAGGAGCCATCTACGAGGGACGCGCGGAGAACATGAATCCCATGAAGGCCTGGCTCGCCGGGAAAACCAACGCCAGGCGCTTCAAGGGGCCTATCGGAGGCGCCTTAAGAGGCGCGGACGTTTTTCTGGGCCTCTCGATGCCGGGCGCCGTGGCTCCGGCGGAGCTCAAGCGCATGGGCCGCGACGCCATCATTTTCGCCATGGCGAACCCGACGCCGGAGGTCATGCCCGAGGAAGTTCCTTTCGCCCGCGTGGTGGCGACCGGCCGCTCCGATTATCCCAACCAGATCAACAACGCCCTCGCCTTCCCGGGAGTCTTCAAGGGCGCCATGGAGGCGCGGGTGAGGACGATCACGGACGCGATGCTCATCGCCGCGGCGAAGGCCATCGCGGAGGCCGTGCCGCACGCCTCCCTGGGGCCCCGTTCGATTATCCCCTCGATTTTTGACGAGGCGGTTTGCCCCGCGGTCGCTCGCGCCGTGGCCGAGGCGGCGGGGCGGCGTTTGAGCCGCGTCAACGGCCATCGCGCGCCCGCCGTTGCGGCGGGCAGGGCCTTGTCGGGGGCTCGGCTTTCTTGACGGACGCTCTGGCCGAGATCGCCAATCTTCCGGCGGCGGCCTCCGGCGCCGCCCCGGAACGCGCGCTTCCCAAGATGGCGAAGATACTCGCCACGCTGGGGCCCTCAAGCTCGAGCCTCGATACCTTGGTGGCCCTCCTCAATGCCGGCGCGAACGCCTTCCGCCTCAACTGCTCGCATGCCTCCATGGCGGAGCTCGCCAAAACCGTCCAAACCATCCGCCGCGCCGCGGCCCAGTGCGACGCCGTCTGCGCGATCGTCATGGACCTCCAGGGGCCTCGTCTGCGCGTGGGACGGCTCTCCGGGGGCGGCGTCTCTCTCAAGAAGGGAGCCCCCGTGCGCGTGACCACCGAGGATGTCCTGGGTGGAGAGGGGCTTGTCCCAACCGACTTCAAACACCTCCCCCGCGTGGTAACCAAGGGTTCCCGTATCCTCTTGGATGACGGGACGATCGTCCTCTCGGTCATCGACGTCGCCGGCAAATACGTCGACTGCCAGGTCGCCGTTGGGGGGTTCCTTAAGGAACATAAAGGCATCAATTGTCCCGGAGCCGACATCGACCTTCCGGCCATCACGGAGAAGGACATGGCCGATTTCAAGATGGGAATCAAGCTCGGCATCGGCCATGTGGCGCTCTCCTTTGTGCGGACGCCGAACGATATCCGCTTGGCCAAGGAGGTTCTTCGCCGGGCCCGGTCCCCCATGAAGGTGATCGCGAAGATCGAGCATCCCCTCGCGATCAAGAACATCGACGCCATTCTCGATGAGGCGGACGGCATTATGGTCGCCCGCGGCGACCTTGCGGTCGAACTCTCTCCGGCCGAGGTCCCGGCTCTGCAGAAGCTGCTCGTGCGCAAGGCCAACGAGGCGGGCAAGCTGTCGATCGTGGCGACTCAGATGCTTGAGTCGATGATTTCACATCCAACGCCGACGCGCGCCGAGGCCTCGGACGTCGCGAACGCGGTTTTCGACGGCGCGGACGTCGTGATGCTTTCGGGGGAGTCCGCCGTGGGCCAATACCCCGTCGAGGCCGTCTCCATGATGGCCGACATCATTCGCCGCGCCGAGTCCGCGCGGATCGGCCTGTCCCACGTGCCCACGGGACTCAAGGACACGCAGAAGACGGGTTTTGCGAACGCTCTTGCCCGCGCGGCGACGGACGCTTGCGAGGTGACGGGGGCCTCCGCCGTCGCGGTTTACACGCTGACGGGCTGGTCGGCGAAGGTGATGTCCAAGTACCGCCCTCGCGCTCCCATCTACGCTTTGACGCCTCTGAAATCCACTCTCCATCAATTGGCCCTCTATTGGGGCGTGCGCCCCATCCTCTGCCCCCTCGGGGAGTCAACCGACGACATGCTCCATATCGGGGAGCGGCTGATGCTTAAGAAGGGCTATCTTCGCAAGGGGCAGACCGTCCTCATCTCGGCCGGAGGCACGGCCAAGCACCGCGCCTCCAACATGCTCAAGATCCACGTCTGCGGCTCGCTGACATATCGCTAAGATAGGCGCTTATATCGTCCTGGTGACGGCTCCCGACATGCGGACGGCCGGAAAACTGGCCCGGCTTCTGGTGGCGCGGAAGCTCGCGGCTTGCGTCAATTGCGTTCCCGGCATCGTCTCCCATTATGCTTGGAAGGGGAAGGCTTGCCGCGATCGCGAGGCGCTTCTCCTGATCAAGACGCGCTCCGATCTGCTGGGACAGATGGCGGCCGCGGTCAAGAAGAATCATCCCTACGAGCTTCCGGAGATCATCGCGCTCCCCGTCGCCGGCGGCTACGCGCCCTATCTCGCATGGATCGCCCAAAGCACCCGCTGATCCTCGCCTCGGCTTCTCCGCAGCGGAGAGTCCTTCTTCGAAAGCTCGGCATCCCGTTCCGGATCATCCCAAGCGGGGTGGCGGAAAACATGCGCGAGAGAAGCCCCCGGCGGCTTGTCGTCGCGCTGGCGCGCAAGAAGGCGGTCGCGATAGCCAGGAAACGGCCGGGAGCCTTGGTGCTTGGCGCCGACACGATCGTTTGGCGGGCGGGGCGCATCATCGTCAAGCCGAAAAACGGGGCGGATTCCTTGCGGATCTTGAGATTTCTAAACGGCCGCAAGCACTGGGTCTACACCGGCGCGGCTCTCGCTTGGGATGGAGGCCGCCGCGTCTTGTCGGGCGCCGCGGCCTCGGCGGTCTACGCGCGGCGGCTCTCGCGGGATGAATTGGCTCGCCTGGCCGGCAAGCATGGGGACAAGGCGGGCGGATACGCCGTTCAAGATCAAAAAGACCCCTTCATCTCGCGGGTCTCCGGGGACCGGGACAACGTGATCGGCCTCCCTTTGAAGCTCGTGCGGGCGTTGATGCGGCGTTACGCGACGGGCAGCAAAAAGTAGAAGCAGGCGCCGCGAGGCTCGGCCTCCGTGACGCCGATCGTCCCGCCGTGCTTTTCGACCACCTTCTGGCAGAGCGCGAGGCCCAGCCCGACGTTTCCCACGTGGCGCTTGACCTCCTTCTGGTAGAATTTTCGGAAAACGTCGGCGCGAGCCTCCTCGGGGATTCCGGGGCCGGTGTCCGATATCGATGCCCGAAGGCTTCCGTTTTCGCGGCATAGCGCCAGGCGGATGGTCCCGCTTTCCGGGGTGTGCTCGACGGCGTTATGGAGGAGGTTGTCGAGGACCCGCCGCAAAAGCGTCGGATCGCCGGAGACGCGATAGGCGCCGCCGTCGGAGATTTCCAGCTCAAGCTTCTGGCCTCGACGGCGGGTGACGAGGCCGAAGTCCTTCGCGCAGCTCCGCGCCATTTCGGCGAAGTCCACTTTCTCGCGCTGGGAGAGGTCCCCCAGCTCCGAAAGCTTCGCGAGTTGGAGGATATCCTCGACCATCCGCAAGAGCCTCGCGCTTGACTGCTCCATGAGCTCGAAGGTGCGGGGCCGGGGGCTCTGGCCGTCGCGGCGCCGCTCGATGCCCGCGGGGACGACGTGGTTGGCGTCCCATTGCTCCTTCAAAAGGTCCACTCCCGAGCGAAGGACGGTAAGCGGGGTCTTGAGGTCGTGAACCAGCATCGCCGAGAGCTCCTCTTTTTCGGCCTCGAGGCTCATGATGCGGATTTTGTCCTCCTTGAGCTCGGACCCCATGCGGTTGACGGCGCGCTCGAGCCGGGAGAGCTCGTCGGCGCCGCCGCGCTCCAAGAAGGGCGTGAACGTCAGAGGGTCGTCGGCGATTCTCTCGATGTGCGGAATGACGAGCCGCAGCCGCAGGCCGAATTCCTCGCCTAAAAACCAGGCGAGGAGAACGATGGAGAGAACGGCCGCCGTCCCGAACTCGATGGCGTAATGGGAGCTTTCCACGAACGCGGATTCCAGACCCTGGGTGCGCAGGCTCACGAGCGCCGCGCCCTTGCCCAGGCTTCCCAGGGATATGGGGACTTGAATATCGTAGATGCCGTCGCGGACGGCCGAGAGGGGGACGCCGGGGTGCGGTTTCCGGCGCGCAAGAGCCTTCGAGTCGGCCCGGAACGCGATCGTCCGCCCCCGGCTGTTCTTGACCGCGATCGCCGCGACGCCCGCTTGACGGACGAGCCCCGCGAACTCCAAGGAAAGGTCCCGGGCGCGGCCGCGGCGCGCCTCGGCCTCGACGAAGGTCGCGACCGTTCTGGCCGTCAGGTCCGCGGAGCGCTGAGCCTGGAGGAGGGCTTGGCGCCGGAACGTTCCGAAAAGATGGCCGAGGAGGCCCGCGGCTACGATCAGGAGGATCGCGAACCAGAGGATGTAGCGCAAGGACAGCCGCATGGCGTTTAGACATAATAGTATACTCGAAAAACCATGGCCGATCTCCGCGGGAAAACGGCCCTCGTCACTGGGGCGGCGAGGCGCGTCGGCCGCGCGATCGCCGAAGCCTTGGCGCGGCGGGGGATGAACCTGGCGCTCCATTTCAATCGCTCCCGCCGCGAGGCCGCGTCCTTGGCGGCGCAGCTGAGGCGATCCGGCGGAGTCCGGGTGGAGGCCTTCCAGGCGGACTTGCGAGATGTTCCCGAAACCAAGCGCATGGTCGCCCGCGCGGCGCGGGAGATGGGCGGGCTGTGGGCCCTCGTCAACAACGCCTCGCTGTATGTCAAAACCCCTTTCAAAACGGCGACCCTCAAGGATTGGGACGATCATATGGACACCAACGTGAGGGCTCCTTTTTTCCTGGCCCAGGCGGCCGCGCCTCATCTGCGCCGCGCCGGCGGCAAAATCGTCAACATCGTCGACTGGTCGGCTTTGAGGCCTTACGCGAGCTTCATGCCGTACTGCGTCTCGAAGGCGGCCCTGCTCTGCCTCAACGCGGCGCTCGCCAAGGAACTCGCGCCCCAGGTGGCGGTCAACGCCGTCTTGCCGGGTCCGGTGCTGCTTCCCGAGTCCATGACCGCCGGCCAGAGGCGGGCCGTCCAGGCGGCGACCCTGCTCAAGCGCGTGGGAGGCCCCGAGGAAGTCGCGAAGGCGGTCGTTTTTTTTCTCGATTCGGCCGAGTTTTCGACGGGAGCCGCATTGACGGTCGACGGGGGGAGGCTCATTGCCTAATCCAAAGCTTGGAGCGCCGTTTCGCGCGACGCGACGCATCCATTTCTGCTACGGGCACAGGCTCCTCGGATACGCCGGCAAATGCCGTTTTCCGCACGGCCACAACGGCCTTGTCGAGGTCACTGTCGGCCGGGACCGCCTCGACCGGCTCGGGATGGTCATGGACTTCGAGGAGATTAAATCGAAGGTTCAGGGATGGGTGGACGAGGCCTTGGACCATAAAATGCTGCTCAACGAGAAGGACCCTCTGGTCGCGATCCTGAGGAAAATGGGAGAGCCGGTCGTCACGATGAAGGGCAACCCCACGGCGGAAAATATCGCTCGGCTCATCTTCGACCAAGCCCGTCTCCGCAAGCTTCCCGTGCTGTGCGTGCGTCTCTGGGAAACGCCTAACTCCTACGCCGAAGTCGTATAAAGCCTGGCCCCTAACTCCGTTCTTTAAAGTAAGACTCAAAGAGCCTTAGAAGCTCGTCTTTTTGGGCGAGGGCGGCTTGAAGCTTCTCCTTTTCTTCGGCCCAGGGGGCGAAACTCGCGGCCGACTCTTCTTTTTCCTGCTTGGCCTTGGCCGCCTCCGCCGAGGCTTTCTGGAGATCAACGGTGAGCGCGGCGATGGATCCCTCATCCTTGGCGAGCCTGGAGGCAGCCTCGTCCCGGGCTTTGCGGGCCTCCTCCAGTTCCCGCCGGGCCGCCTCCAAATCTGACCGCAGGCGTCCCAGGAGAGCTTTGTCCCGTTCCTCCCTTTCCCGGCTGATGTCCTCGCGATCGGCGAGCGCCTTTTCGGCGACGGCGGCTCGCTCCTCGAGGGTTTTGCGTCGGACGTCGAGTTCCGCGGCTGACAGGGAGGATGCGAGGCCCTTTTGCCTCTCGGCGTCGAGGCGGCGCTCGAGCTCGAAGAGGCGCTCGTTTAATGTCTTCTCGAAACCGCGGCGCTGGGACATGTAGCTTTGGAAGGCTTCCTCCTTCTCGGAAAGGGCCTTCGCGAGTTCCGCGCGCTCCGCATCGAGGGCGGCGATCGCCGCGTCCTTGGCCGAGGGGGGGCGCATGGCATCGAGCGCCTGCTCCCATTTCTCGCCCAGCTCCGCGAGCTTCGCCAGGATTCGCTCCGCGGGGGGCGACATGGCTTCGATTCTCTCCTCGATCCGCTGGAATCGACGCGCGAGATCTTTTTCCTCGGCGAGGCGAGCCTTGGCGTACTCGGCTTGGAGCCGTCCACGTTCATCCTCAAGGGCGCGAAGCCAGGACGCGCGCTCCCTTTCCAGCGAGCGCAGGAGCGACTCGAGCTTCTCGTCCCATAAGGCCTCGCGCCGCTTGAGGTCGGCGATTCGGGCATGGGCTTCCTCGTAGAAGCGCTCAAAGCCTCCTTCGATGCGCTGGAAGGCCGCTCGCCAGCGGGCGACCTCATCGGGCGCGAGATGGGGCGACGCGTCTTCGGGCGGCATCATGGCATGGAGAAGGTTTGAGACGGTTTCTTGGGAAGGTTAAAGGTCAAGCTCACGAAGCTTTCCGTACCCAGAACCCCCATCGGCACGAAGGCGTAATCGATCGAGAAGCCCTTGAACTTGATCCCGAGGCCGGCGCTGACGGCCGACAGAACCCCCAAGCTCGATAGGGTCTCGGTGTTAAATCCCGCCCGGACCGCCCCCGAGATGTCGCGGTCGAAGTCGGCGGTGTATTCGGTCCCCACGGCGGCGAAGGCGGGGCTGTAGTTCGGCAAGGTCACGTCGCAAGAGACGAGAAGAGGCCTCCAGGGCCGCGCCGCGCCGCCCATCTTCGCTTGGAAGGGAAGGGGCTCTTGGGTTTGGACGAATTTGGGGCCGGAGCCGATGTTCTGCGCGGACACGGCGAGGGTATAGGGGAACAGCCCGCGTTCGAAGCGCGCCATGGCCCCGATGTCGGCGCCGTAGCCGGTGGCCGTCATAAGATAATCCGAGTGGATGTAGCGGAGGGTGGCGCCTAGGTCGACGGACATGTCTCCGGAGGACATGTCGTAGATGTCCGATCCCCAGCCGAACTCGGCCACGAGGTTGTTGGGATTAAAGGTGCCGAGAGAGTTGTTGTTGACGTCCGTCTCCTGGACCGAGCCCAGGTTTTGATAGCGGAGGCCTCCGGCCAGGACGTCGAAGTCGCTGACCCGTTGGGCGTAGTTGGCCGCCTGGTAGTTGATGCCCGCGACCTGGCTTCCGTACATGAAGCTGCCGGAGGCGCGGGGAATGAGGGCCAATCCAGCGGGATTCCAAAAAATCGAATTCGAGTCGTCGGTGACCGCCGTCATGGCGCCGCCCATGGCGATGCCTCGCGCTCCGACGCCCATGAGAAGAAAATCGTCGGATGTCGTTCCGACGCTTTGGGCATTGAAAAGGCCCGCTACGGCCGGGGGGCCCGGAGCGAGGAGGGCCAGAAGACAAAGCGAGAGAATCCGCGGGGATAAGGAGCCTAAAGTCATCGCAGGATCACGATCTTGTGGATTTGCGAGCCTCCGTTCGACTGGATGACGGCGAGGTAAAGCCCGCTCGCGACCGGTTGCCCGGAGGCGTTGCTGCCGTTCCAAAGGTAGGTGCCCGTCGCGCCTACGCTAACATCCAAGACCCGGAGGCCGCGCGTGGTGAAGATCCTCAGCCGCGACCCGGAGGGCAGGTTGGCGAAGGTCATGTCGAGGGAGCGCGAGGGATAAAAGGGGTTCGGGTAGATCTCGACCGGGCCCAGAGTCGAGGCGGGCTGGATTTGCGTCACTTCGTAGGTCGCGAGCTGGTCGATGGTGGCCGTGACGAGGTTCGTGGCGGAGTCGAAGGTGGTCGGAACGGGGTGGCATTGCTTCCCGACGGGGTCGTAGCGCATGACGGAGTATTCGCTGGTGGGTTGAGGAAGCTCCGCCGAGGTGTAGGACATGACGAGTTGGAGGGATCCCGTCGGTTGGATGTTCGCTCCGGGGTAGACGGTGCTGAGAGCGACGGCGATGCCGGTGCCCAGGCTGCCGCAGGGCAGGGGGGAGGGGGCCGCCGCGAGGACCTCGATCGAGGAATAAGAGGTGGCGAATGATCCCGCGGGTATCGTCAGTTGGACGAGTTCGCCGTCTCCAAGAGACCCCGTGACGTTGTTTATCGTCGTCGGATAGACGATGCCGCAAATCTCGCCCGGGGGCGCGGAGCAGGAGGCGGAGGCGGTCGCGGTGATCACGGCGGGGGATGCCGCCGACGGCCCGTCGCCCGAGAGATTGTACGCCGCGACGATGATGGCATTGGGGCTTCCGGGAACGGCGTTGGTCTGAACGTAGCTGGGCGCGCCGCTCACCGCGACCGTCGCGATCCAGAGGCCCGTCGAGGAGTCGTAAACGTCGTAGCCGTCGACGGGGTAGCCGGGCAGCTGCGACACGGGGTTCCATGTCCACTGGATCGCCGTCGCCGTCAAGGTCGAGCCCATGATATTGGTCGGGGCGGCCGCCGGCTTGAGAGGCCCTGCCTGCACGATGTAGCCGTTCGAGAACTGGGCGTTGGCTCCCACGCGCAATTGATACCAGCCCAAGGGCAGTGTGTCGGAGAGAGGAGGAGGATAGGCGGCGCCCATGACCGCCGTCAGGGAGCTGTTGATCAAATTCCAGGGCGTAATGGCGGCCGGTCCGTAATACAATTCGGTCGATAGGTCGACCGTGAAGCCTCCTCCTCCTTGCGGCCCCCCGCCGGATCCGGCCAGGGCCTGCAGGCTTAGTCGCGGGCCGTAAAAAAACGAGTTCGATCCGGCGCCGCCGCCGCTGGAGCCTTCGGTCATTCCTTGGAAATTCGATCCGGTCAGCGTGAATGAGTTTCCCGGGTAGAACGACGAGGCGTTCGAGCCCGTGACGGCGGGCTGGCGAATGCTTGGCGGGGCGCCGGCGGTGAGGGCGTCAGGGAAGGATGTGAAGTAACCGGACTCGATGGAATTGAGGTAGTTCGAGCCGCCGCCCGATCCTCCGATGACGTAAAGGTAGCCGTTGGGAGCGAGGACGGTCGTATGTCCGATCCGTCCTTGTTTGATTTCGAAAGTGTAGGTGCTCCATGATTGAGTGTAGGGATCGAAGAATTCGTCGGCGTCGGGATTGGCGATAATGCCGGACCCCTGGGCTCCGCCGATGACCCAGACTTCGCCGTCGGGAAGGGCGACGGCGTTATGTCCAAAGCGCGGCGTCTGGAGCGGGCCTGTGGCGCTCCACTGCGATCCGGACGGCATATTAGGATTGAAAATGTAGGAGGAGCTCGTTTCGCCGCCGCCGTTGTCGCCTCCGGTGACGAGGACGCGTCCATCGGGCAGAAGGGTGGCCTGATGGTTGTAGAGCGCGGCCGGCATGGGGTCGACGCTCACCCATCCTGATCCGGGGGTGTAAATGGCGGCGTTTTTGACCGGGCCCCCGGCATTGATGCCTCCGCAGGCGAGAACGGCGCCGTCGCGCAGCAGCGTCATCGCGAGATTGGACGCGCTATAGGGAAGGCTGGCGGTGGCGGACCATAGACCGGTCGTGGAAGCGTAAACCTCGGCCGAGCTGAGGTAGGAGCCGCCCAATTGGTTGCCTCCGGCGACCAAGACGGTTCCATCCGGCAAAAGAAGCATGCCGTGGTTTTGGCGCGCGTTTTGCATGCTGCCCGTCATGGCCCAGGCGCCCAGGGCCGAAAAATAGATTTCCGCCGTCGCCGTGGTCTGGGTCGATCCGCCGACGTCCGTCTGGCCGCCGGCCACCAGCACATTGCCGTTGACCAGGAGCGTCGCCGTATGAAGGGCGCGCGGGTAGCTCATCGAGCCCGTCGCGGTGACGGAGTTGCCGTTCGGGTTGAGAATTTCAGCCGAATTCAGGAACCCGGACACATTTTCGCCGCCTGCCGTCAGAATGGTTCCGCTCGAAAGCAAGGTGCTCGTATGGTTCGCCCGGGCCGTCTGGAGGGAAGCGCTCCCCGTCGCGAAGCTGCGATAATAAAGGAGAGTCCGCAGGTTCTGATTGGCGGGACTGCAGGGAGCGATCGTGGGAACGGCGGCGGAGCAGGTCAGGCCTCCTGTCGCCAAGATCGAGTCGTTGGGGCGAAGCACGGCGGCGTGGCCGTAGGATTCGATGCTGCCGTAGTTTGGATGGTTGGCGAACGTCCAGGTGTTGGCCGCGGGGGAATATTGCTCCTCGTCTCCGAAGATCATGGAGTTGATGACGATCGTCGCGATGGCGACCGAGTAGTTCTTTCCGGTTAAATCAATATAGGCGGACACGGCCCCGCCCACATTATTCGGGTCTGTCCCGACCGGGGTCGTGGAGACATAGACGGTTCCACAACCGCTGGCGCCGCAAGCCATGGTGTCGCTCATCGCGCTGAGGGAGATGTTGTTGAGGGTGATCTGGCCGCAGTTCCCCGAGCTGCCGCACGTGACCCTCACGCCCGCGAGGCAGACGGCGGCGCCTTGAAGGTTGGAGCAGCTCGTCCCTTGCCCGCCGTCCGAGCCCGGAGGATTCGTTCCCTGGAAACCGAAAACGACGGTCCCGCTCGCGAAGGAGACGTTCGCGGAGGAGAAAAGAATATAGCCGTCCTTGATCATGCCCGTCGCCTGCACGCCCAAGGACACGCTTAATTGGGAGAAGTTCAGGTTGTAGCTTTGTATTGGCGCCGAGGCGTTCGGGGCCAACGAGAAGTTGCTGCATGCGCTGGGCATGGCGCACGGGGAGTTGAAGGTCACGGTGGAGCCGGTCTGCAGGGAGCCGGAGGCCGCGACATAGGTGGTCGTGATCGTGCCGAGCCCGCCAAAAAGGTAGACGCCGCCGTCCGCCTGCAGCGTGGCCGTGTGAAGGGCCTTGTACTCCTCCATGGGTTGGCCCAGCGTGACGCTGCCGGAGGTCGGGTCATAGATTTCCGTTCCAGCGAGATAGCCGCCGGGGCCGGGGCCGGTGGTCGAGTCGCCCGGATTGGCGATGCCGCCGGCGATGAGGACCTGGTTGTCGCCCATCAAGGTCGCCGTGTGATAGGCCCGATGGACGGAGAGGGGGGTGGAGGCGCTGAAGGCGTTGGCCGACGGATCGTAAAGTTCGGTCGAGAGAAGAAATCCGTCGGTCGAGTTGTAGCCGCCCGCAATGAAGACGCGGCCGTCGGAGAGAAGCGTCGCGGTGTGGCCCGTGCGTTGGGTGGTCATTGTGATCAGAGAAGTATTGAACGCCCCGGGCGCTCCACTAAAGGAGCAATTGGGATCGTTGGCCGGAAGGGGAAGCGAGGCCGAGGGGGTAAACATCTCGCAGCTTTGATGAAAGGTCGGCGTGTTGTCCTGCCCGCCGCAGACGAGGACGGAGCCATTAGACAGAAGGGTCGCCGTGTGGTCGTAGCGGGCTTTCGTCAGGGGGATCGTCGTTCCATACATGCAGTGATAGACGGGATTGTAGACCTCGGCGGTATTGCTGACTCCCGTAGGCGAACAACTGTTGCCGCTGCAATAGACGCCGCCCACCAGCAAGACGTCGCCGTTCGGCAGCAACGTGGCCGTATGCGAAGCCCGCGCGACGGACATGGTCGCCGAAAGTGTCGTGGCGCTTCCGTTGTTGGCGTTGATCAACACGATTTGATTGGAGAGTCCGCTCGTCGTTGAATAACCGCCCGTCAGGAGGATGTTGTCGTCCGGAAGAAGCGTCGCGGTTTGGTCGGCGAGGGTTTGGGCCGCCGCCGAAATCGCAAAAAATGCGGAGGAGAAGGCGGCGCAGGCAAGGACGGCCTTTGTCACGCGCATAGTAGTAGGATGGCGGCTAACGGCGCAGCAGCCGAAGCTTACCAGCCGGATTGTTACAAAAAGATAGCGATTTTAATAAGAAGCGTTAAGGGTGTTGAAAGACTGCCGGGGCTATTCGGCGCTTTCTTGGAGGTTCTTCGGAAGATCCTCGATCTTGGCGGCGAGGATGAAATCGTTTTCCGACAGGCCCCCGATGGCATGGGTCCAAAGCTCGACGGCAAGCCGGCGGTATTCCGTCAGGTGGATGTCCGGATGATGGCCCTCCGCCTCGGCGACGTCCTTGATCCGGACGATGAGGTCGACGGCGCTCGTAAAATCCTTCATGAGCAGATTGCGGCGAATGCGCCTGCCGTCACCCGAGATCCGCCATGCCGGCAGGGCCGCGAGGTATTCCCGGGCGCGCGCGACGTTGAGAGGCGGCGCGCCTCCGGAGCAGGGCTTGCACCGGCCGAAGCGAAGAGCTTCAACGAGAGTCATCGCGATGGGCTTTTCGCAACGTCTCGACCAGGGCCGCGACGGCCTTCGGAGCGTCCGCCCGGGCCACGGGGCGAAGATCCTTGCAGGCAAAGAGCGTCGGCCTGTCGCAGGGGAGCAGCTTGTGGGCCTGCAGGTAGTCCTGGTCGTCGGGATGGACGAAGGAGATGATTTTTCTGGGGAGATAGTGGCGGTTGAGGGCCGCGAGCAGCGGCGCCCGGTCCTCGGGCTTGGCCACAAGCTCAAAATCCATGCGGCCGCGGCTCAAGAGCTCCCAGACGCGGGCAAGACGCGCCTCCCGCGGCGAGGCGAGCTTCGACCAGAGGCCCTTGATGCCCCAGGCGGCCCAATCCGAGTAATGCTTGTTTCCTTTGAGTTCGGAGAGCCGCCAGGCGCCCTCGAGGGCGACGGCGTTCTCGTGGAGGACGAGCCGGTCGCTCCCTGCCGCGGCGGATGGGTCCATGAAGCCGCCGCGTTCCCGGTCCCAAAGCTCTTGAAAAAGCTCCCGCAGAAGCTCCTCGGCGGCCTCGCGATGGGGCCTGTGGCCGGAGGTCAGGAAGGACTCCGTCAGAGCAAGGATGCTCCATGCGTGTTCCGCGAGGGCCGGGGAGCGGGCGGGGCCGCCGTTGAGGGGGGCGTCCGGCGCGCTCCCGTCCGTCAGGCGGGAAAGCATGCGGTCCGCCGCCGCCAAGTAGTCGGGCCGCGGGCAGCAGGCGTTGGCGCGCAGGAAGGCCAGGGCGAGGACGGCCTCCGTCCGCGGAGCGGCATCTCCCAGCCAGGCGTTCTCGTTGCGCAGAAGGTGCTCCATGAGTCCGATTCCGATTTCCTTTAACAACGGCTCCTGGGTCAGGGCGTGAACGTCCCAGACATGCTTGGCGGTCACGGCGGATTCGGCGAGGTTTTTCCATCCGGGCCCTTCCGACTGGCGGGCGCTGGCCGCCAGGTCGAGGACAAGACGGCCTCGGGCGGCCTCGGCATGCGGAGAGGCCCATTCCGCCGCGGCGAACAGCGCTAAGTCCACCGCCCCGGCGATTCTCGATATCGGGCCGGGCTTGCGCAGGATGTTCGAAAGCGCCTTTCGGCTCCATCCCGCCGACGGGCTATCGACGGGCAGATCGTTCCCGACGGCTCCGGTCCAGACTGAATTTTTCATCTTAGAGGTGGGGATGGCGGCAGTCTCGGAGAAGGCTCGGATCATTCGCGAAGACGCCGTCGACGCCCAGGAAACGCAGGCGCCGGCCTTGCGCCGCCGAGAGGACGGTGTAAGCCAGGACGCGAAGGCCATGCTTGTGGGCGGAGCGCACGCTCGCGGCGGTCGTCTGCCGTAGGCTAAGATGGAGGCTTTCCGCTTTCAGCTCTTTCGTGTCTTTCAAGGCTCTGATCGTCGGCGTACGACCTAATAAATAGCCGATCCGCGCCGAAAAATCAACTCTTCGCACCTCGAAGAGGGCTTGATGGTCGAAGCTCGATATGACGCTGTCTCTCAGCCCGCCCATCTCCTTGAGGAGACGCACCGCGCGAGCCTCGATTCCGGGATAATAGCGCGATCCCTGCTTGAGTTCGAGATGGACGGCCGCGCGGCCGAGGAGAAGTTCGAGCGTCTCGCGCAGCGTGGGAACCCGTTCTCCCGCGAACTGGGGGCCAAACCATGATCCGGCATCCAGGCTCCTAATGCGCGAGGCGTCGAGGTCCTTGACGAGGGCGTCGAGGCCGCAGGTGCGCTTTAAGTTCTCGTCGTGAATGACGAGCAGTTCGCCATCGCGGCTTTGGTGCACGTCGAACTCAACCGCTTTGGCGCCCATCTCGATGGCCCGCCGGAAGCTGGAGAGGGTGTTTTCCGGGGCCAAGGCGCTCGCGCCCCGATGGGCGACGATCAAAAAACTAGCCACAGCGAGCCAGGCGATCGGAGAAACGATCGAAGACCGACTCCGGAATTTCGACGCCAAGCGGCCGGTCCCGGCCCGTCCCGGGGCCGTGGAAGTCGGAGCCGCCGGTCGAGAGGAGGTTGAACCCAGCCGCGACGCCAGCCCAGTGCTTCCGCTCCTCTTCCGAAAAGGCCGCGTAGTAGGATTCGATGCCTTCCAGACCTGCCCGGACCCATTCGGGAAGATGCTTGAGAGCCGTTTTGGCCGTCTTGGGATGAGCCAGGCTCGCGAATCCCCCGGCGTCGCGGATAAGAGCGATCGCTTCCTCGGGGGTCGGGCCCAAGGGCTCCGCGAATCCGGGACGGCCCCGAGACAGGTATTTCTCGAAGGCCTCCGAACGCGTGCGCACGATCCCCTTGCGCCGCATCAGGTCGGCCACGTGCGGCCTTCCGAGGGGGGAGTCGGGAGAGGAAGGAAGTTCCTCGGGAGAAAGCGGGAGGCCCAGCTCGCGCAGTCGGCGCATGATGGCGTCGACGCGGTCCCGGCGCCGGCTGCGGAAACGCGACAGGGCCGCGAGAAAGGAGGGATCCTGGGCGCGAATTCCGTAGCCAAGGAAGTGGACCTGGCCTTCGGGATAGTTGGAGTTGATCTCGATGCCGAGGGAAAAATGAATTTTCGCCGCCGTCGCCGCGGCCGCGGCCTCCTCAAGGCCCGCGACCGTATCGTGATCCGTGAGAATCAGGAGGTCGAGCTTCGAGGCTTCGGCGCGCTTGACGACTTTCTGGGGGGGGAGGGTCCCGTCCGAGTGACGGGAATGAGTGTGGCAGTCGAAGCGCTTCAATCGAGCTTTTCCTAGACCGTGACGACCTCCTTGATTTCCGGGACGGCCTCGCACATGGCGCGCTCGACGCCGCCTTTGAGGGTCGCCATGGAGCTCGGGCAGGAGCCGCAGGCGCCGTGGAGCGCGACCTCGGCAGTCCCGGTTTCCTCGCGAATCGCGACAAGGGTGATGTCGCCGCCATCGGATTGGATATAGGGCCGGATCCGGGCGAGGACCGATTCCACGCGGTCCTTGAGAGAGGCGGGGGCGGACTGGCTGGGCTGGACGGGGTTCGTCGGGTCTTCCATGGCGGGCTCCTTATCGCATCGGCAAGGGCCGGCCGGGCGGCATAAATTCAACGCGCGCGGTCGCGGGCTCCCCGCGGATCAAGTCTTCGAGCGTGGTGCTCGAGAAAAATTCGGTGAGGAGGGCGCCCAGGCGCCGCCAAAGGGGGGACAGCGAGCACCCGGACTGGTGGTGGCATTCGCGCGGGGCGTCGGCGTATTTCGAGCAGACGTCCTCGAAAATCGAGCCATCGAGGGCGATCACGATGCGGTTCAAAGTGATCTCATGGGGCGGCCTTGCGAGGACGTATCCCCCGCTGGAGCCGCGGCGGCTCGAGATCACGCCCGCGCTTTTAAGCTTCCAAAGGATCTGATTCGTGTAGTCGAGGGGGATGTTCTCCTCGCGCGCGAGCTTCTCGGCCGAGAGGGGGGCGTCCCCGTCCGCCTTCGCGATCGCGGCCATGAGCCGCATGCCATATTCCAGCGAGCTCGTGATCCTCATCAATAGATTCCCAGCTGGTCCTTGGCCTCCTCCGAGGCCATTGTTTTTGGATCCCAGAGAGGGTCGAAGGTGAGGTCCACGTCCACGTCCTTGACGCCGGGGAGTTTCGCCACGGCTTGATGGATCGAGGCGAGCAGCATCGGGCCGTAGGGGCAGGCGGGCGAGGTAAGGCTCATCACCACCTTGACGGCGTCGCCGCCTTCCGCCGCTCCCGATTTAACCTCCGCTCCGTAGACGAGCCCCAGGTCCACGACGCTGATGTGGATCTCCGGGTCCGCGACCGGCTTTAACGCTTCTCCGATTTCCTTAAAAGTCGGCATGTCTATTTTTCCTTGAATTCCGTCGAGGCCGCGCCGTCGGAGGGCGCTTTGAGGCCCTCGAGGAGCGTATTCCAGGCGAGGGTCGCGCATTTGACCCGCATCGGGTACTTGCGCACCCCTTCGAAGGCCCGCGCCTCGCCCAGGCGCTCGGGAAGGGCTTCCGGCGGGGTTTCCCGCAGCATCATGGACTTGAAGGCTCTGGCAAGCTCGCGGGCCTCGGCGACGCTCAGGCCTTCCATGGCTTCGGCCATCATGGCCGAGGAGGCCTGGCTGATCACGCAGCCGTGGCCCGAGTAGCGGAGCCGGGCCAGGCGTCGGCCCTCCTGGACGCCGTCCTTCGTCAAGGACGCCGAGATCTCGATTTCGTCTCCGCACACGGGATTGACGCCGTGGGAGTGGATGTCCGCTTCCGCGATCGCTCCCTTGTGGGCCGCGCTCTTGAAATAGTCCAGGAGCACGTCCCGGTAGAGGTCCTGGAGCTCCGAGTCGCCTTCGGCCATGGGAAGTCTTAGGCGATCGCCTCCTCCTTTTTGAAGAATCGCGCGGCCTTGGAGACGGCCGCGGCCAGGAGGTCGATCTCCTCCAGGGTGTTGTAGAGATAAAAGCTCGCGCGCACGGTGCCTGGGATCTTGAGCTTGGCCATCAGGGGCTGGCAGCAATGATGTCCGGCGCGCACGGCGATGCCCTCCAGGTCGATGGCCGTGCTCGCGTCGTGAGGGTGGAGCCCCGCGATGTTAAAGGAGACGAGGCAGGCCTGGCGGTCGAGGTCCTTCGGGCCGTACATCTCGACCTCGGGCATCGAACCCAGGACGGAAAGCGCCCGGCCGAGCAAGGCCCGCTCGTGACGCTCGATCTCATCGAAGCCAACGCCCCGGAGGTAGTCGATCGCGGCGTCGAAGGCGGCGGCGTCGGCGATGTTCGGAGTGCCGGCTTCGAATTTATAGGGCAGGACGTTATAGGTCGAATGATCGAGAAAGACCTGCCTGATCATGTCGCCGCCGCCGAGAAAAGGATCCATCGCCTCGAGGATATCCTCCTTGCCGTAGAGGACGCCGATCCCCGTCGGCCCCAGCATCTTGTGGGCCGAGAAGGCGAGGAAGTCGCAGCTCCAGGCCCGGACGTCGATGGGGCGGTGCGGAGCCCACTGGGCGGCGTCGATCAGGGTTTTCGCGCCGATCGAGCGCGCCATCGCGAGGATCTTATCGATGGGGCTGACCGATCCCAGGGCGTTCGAGAGGGCGGAAAAGGCGATGAGCTTGATCCTCGGGGAGAGCATCTGCCGCGCCGAGTCGACGTCCAGCGTGCCGTCGTGGGCGAGCGGGATGAAGCGCAGCTTCACGCCTTTCTCCCGGGCGATCATCTGCCAGGGGACCAGATTGGAGTGGTGCTCGATCTCCGTCAGGAGGATCTCGTCGCCTTCCTTAAGGAATTTGCGGCCCCAAGCGTGGGCGACGAGGTTGATCGACTCGGTCGTGTTCCGCGTGAAGATGACGCAGTGGGCATGGCGCGCGCCGATGAGGGAGGCGACTTTGGCGCGAGTCGTCTCCACAAGGTTCGTCGCCTCCTCGGAGAGCTCGTGGACGCCGCGGTGAACGTTGGCGTTGTGGCGCTCATAGAAGGAGACCAGCGACTCGATCACGGCGCGGGGCTTCTGCGTCGTGGCGGCGTTGTCCAGGTAGACGAGGGGCTTGCCCCTCACGCGGCGCGAGAGGATGGGGAAATCCTTGCGAATTTTAGCGGGATCAATCATGGCTTGTCTCGATGAGCACGTCGTCTCCCTCCACCTTGACGGGGAAGGTCCTGATGGGCGCGATGGCGGGCATGCGCGTGGCCTCGCCCGTGCGGATGTCGAAGCGGGCCCCGTGGCGGGGGCATTCAACCTCGAAATCCTCGAGGGGGCCGTTGTCGAGGGAGCCTTCGTCGTGGGAGCAGACGTCCTCGACGGCGTAGAGCTTGCCCGCGGCGTTGAAAAGGATCACCCGCGTCTCCCCAACTAGGACGATCGCGCGCCCGCCGGGCGGGATGCCGGAGAGCTTGGCGGCCTTGACGAGCGTCATGAGAGGGCTTGCTCCCGCAACTTTTGCGCGATGCGATCCTCGAGCCGGCTCGCGAGTTCCGGAGAATGGATCTGGCCGAGGAGAGGCGAGAAAAAACCCATGACCAGGGTTTCCTGCGCTTCCTCGGGCGAGAGGCCGCGGCTTTCGACATAGAAGAGGTCCTCGGGATCCGGAGCCCCCGCCGTCGCCCCATGCTTGCAGCGGACGGAGTCGGTGAGGATCTCGAGAAGAGGCGTCGTGTCCGCGCGCGCCGAGTCGGAAAGAAGGAGATTATGGTTTTCCTGGTAGGCGTCCGAATCGGAAGCCGTCTTCTCGATGCGGACGAGCCCCGTGTAGACGGCGCGGGCGCGGTCCTTGAGCGCGGCGTTAAAAAGGAGGCGGCTCTGCGTCTTGGGAGCGTCGTGGACCTGGCGCGAATGGAAGTCGAATTTCTGAGTCCCTGATCCCATGAGCGCTCCCCACAGAGAGGCTCCGGCGCCGGTTCCGCGCAGGCGGACCTCCAGGTCGCTTTTGTGGAGGGCGCCGCCAAGGATCAGCGAAGCGTGCGCCAGAGTGGCGGAAGACTCAATTTCGGCTGTCTGCCGCCAGAACGTCCGCGAGGCCATGGGCAGATCCTGGAGATAGAAATGCTTGACGCTCGCTCCGGCGCCCAGGAAAAGCCTTGAGAAGGAAAGGACGGCGGGCGCCTGGGACGCCGACGGCCCGTTGGAGGAAGCTCCGACATGCTCCTCAATGACAATCGCGCGGCTTTCCGGGGCCGCGAAGATCGAGAATCGCGGAAAGGCGAAGCCGTCTGAGGCCCGCGCCGTGACCCGCACCACCGTCTCGGAATCGGCGGCCGGAGGGATGAAGACCATTAGGTCCTTGGCCGCTAGCGCCCGGCTGAGGAATTCGATCTTCGCGTAGGAGCCGACCGGATCGGCTTCGAGGACGCGCCGCGCCTGCGCCGCGAATCGAGAATCGCGCAGGGCATCCTCCAGGGAAAGGACGACGGCCTCCGGCGGCGCGACGATGGAGAGTTCGCCTCCGTCCAGTTCCGGGCGGCCTCCTCGGTCCTTGAGCCGGTCGAGCCCGAGGGAGGCGTAGTCCGTTCGGCGCCACTCCGGGGCGCTCGGGAGCGGCGGCTCCGCCGAAAGATAGGCGTTCCAGGCATCCTCTCTCGATGGAATCGCGGCGGACGGATGGCGCTTGGGGGACGGTTGGCCGTTGACCGTCGCGGGATCGCTCACGCCGCGGCTGGAGAGAAGGCTCATCCGACGGAGCCCTCCATCTCGAGCTGGATGAGCCGATTGAGCTCGACTGAGTACTCGAGAGGGAGTTCCCGGGCGAACTGATCGAAGAAGCCGTTGACGATCATGGTCACGGCTTCCTGCTCCTTCAGGCCCCGGCTCATCAGGTAGAAAAGCTGTTCCTCGCCGATCTTGGAAACGGAGGCCTCGTGCTCGACGCGAACGCGCTTCGAATCGATCTCCATAGTGGGGTAGGTGTCCGATCGCGACTTCTCGTCGAGCAGCAGAGCGTCGCAGCGGACGTTGACCTTGACGTCGTGGGCCTGGGAATGGACCTTGACGAGGCCCCGGTAACTCGCCCGCCCGCCGTCCTTCGAGATGGACTTGGATATGATCGTTCCTGAGGTGTGGGGCGCGGCGAAGATGAGCTTGGCGCCGGCATCTTGATGCTGTCCTTCTCCCGCGAGAGCGCAGGAGAGGATGTCGCCGCGGGCGCCCTTGCCCACGAGGTAGACCGCGGGGTATTTCATGGTGAGCTTGGAGCCCAGATTGCCGTCGACCCATTCGACGATCGCGTCCTCGCGGGCGATGGCGCGCTTCGTCACGAGGTTGTAGACGTTGTTCGACCAATTCTGGATCGTGGTGTAGCGGATGTGCGAGCCCGGCATGGCGATGAGCTCGACGACGGCTGAGTGGAGGGAGTCCGCCGCGTAGGTCGGGGCGGTGCACCCCTCGATGTAGTGCACCTTGGAGCCTTCCTCGGCGATGATGAGCGTGCGCTCGAACTGCCCAGCCTTTTGGGCGTTGATGCGGAAGTAGGCCTGGAGCGGCATCGCCACCTGGGCGCCCTTGGGGATGTAGACGAAGGAGCCGCCGGACCAGACGGCGGTGTTGAGGGCCGCGAACTTGTTGTCCGTCGAGGGGATGACGGTCCCGAAATAGCGCTTGACGACGTCCGGGTATTCCTTGAGCCCCGTGTCCATGTCGGTGAAGATGACGCCCTGCTTCTTGAGGTCCTCGTTGATGCGGTGGTACACCGCCTCGGAGTCGTACTGGGCCGTGACGCCCGCGAGGAATTTGCGCTCGGCCTCGGGGATGCCGATCTTCTCGAAAGTGTTCTTGATGGACTCCGGCACATCCTCCCAGCGGCCCTCGGTCTTTTCGGTGGGTTTCAGGTAATAGTAGATGTCGTCGAAGTCGATGGCGTTTAAGAACGCGGTGTCGCCCCAGGCGGGCATGGGCTTCGACTTGAAAATCCGGTAGGCTTCCAAGCGCTTATCCCGCATCCAGGAAGGCTCTCCCTTCATATGCGAGATTTGCTCGACGACCCGCTCGTCAAGGCCCTTTCGGCTCTTGAAGACGAGCATTTCCTCGTCGTGGAAGCCATATTGGTAGCCGGTCTTGATGCCGGCGGCGGCCTGGGTCGAGGGGTTCATGAGGCCAGCTCCGAGGCCAGGGCTTTCCCCTCGAGCCAGGCGTAGCCTTTCTTCTCCAGTTCAAGCGCCATCTCGGGCCCACCGGATTCCACGATGCGGCCGTCCTTGAACACGTGGACGAAGTGGGGCTTCACATAATCGAGGATGCGCTGGTAATGGGTGACGAGAAGGATGCCGTTTTCCGGTCCTGCGGTCTTCATGATGCCGGAGGCAACCACGCGCAGGGCGTCGATGTCCAGGCCCGAGTCCGTCTCGTCGAGGATCGCGAGCCTGGGGTTCAGGCAGGCCATTTGCAGGATCTCAAGCCGCTTTTTCTCGCCGCCCGAAAATCCGTCGTTGACGTAGCGGGTGGCGAACTTTTCGTCCATATCGAGGAGCGACATCTTCTCGCGCAGGGTCTTGCGGAAGTCTCGGATGCCGGCCTCGGCTCCCTTGACGGACTTCATCGCCGTGCGGATGAAATTGGCGACGCTGACCCCGGGAAGCGCCATCGGATATTGGAACCCAAGGAAAATTCCGAGCCGAGCCCGCTCGAAGGGGGGAAGCCCCGTGACATCCTTGCCTTCGATAAGAATTTTACCGTCCATCAATTCGTAGCGTGGATGTCCCATGACGGCGTACGAGAGAGTGCTTTTTCCGGAACCATTGGGACCCATGAGGGCGTGGATTTCGCCCTTTTGAATCTTGAGGGAGACGCCCTTTAAGATAGGGCGCCCCTTGACGGCGACTTGTAAGTTATCGATCTCCAGTAGAGCTGGCATGGAGTCTCCTCTTTGAAGAGTATTAAAAGTATCGCTAATTAAAAATACGGGATAATCAGCCGACAACATGTAGTTTATGATACCTGAGTATTTTAGTCAAGTTTTCGCATCGACTTGCGCAAGATGCCGCCTAATGCAGCCGCCTTAGGGTCCAAAACGCCGTCACGCCTGCCGCCGCCTTCATTAAACGGGCGCGGCTATCCCGGCCGATGGGGCGAGCGCTTCTTTAGCGACGCCGTCCTCGGGCACGCCTCTTTTCGGCATCAATCGGGGAGAGGCGGTCGAGACGGTCTTTTTTCTCGAAGCCCCCTGGCGGGCGATCATGTCCACTTAGGGAGGCGTTCCCGTGCGACGGCCTCGTGGACTCGGGGTCCTTGCGCGGCGCTGAGGGCCGCGACAGTCTTCAGGTTCAAGGCAGACCAGCCTTCCGAGAAGCTCGCGGACGGTGGTTGTGCGAGCGCGTTAAAAGAAGTTGGCGAACGACGATTCGGCGGACGAGAAGAAATTTTCGATGAAACTAGCTTTTTTGCTGATGTCGCCGAAGAAACCGGTGAACGCGCTTTGCAGGGGATTCTGTTCGGGTCCCTCGAGAGGGGACGAAGCGCCCGCAACTTGGTTATTAACCGGGGGAAATTGAAAATAATGCGCGGACTCCCCCGTCGAGCAAACGCCCATCAGCGTCTCGGGGACCGGCACGGCAAAACCGCCGATGATCCCGCCGACAAAGGCCCGGCACCATCGGAACGGTTGAGGGAAGGCTCCCGGGGTGTTGGGAGGCCCATTGAACGACGACGCTCCGCCGGCCCCCGCAACCGTCATGCCCGGCGTCATGATGGGTCCCGAGGCTAAAAACCCACGCGGCACCGGACAACGCCCCATCACAATGTTCGGCTGGATGGAACCGGATGGATTCACGAACCAAGGAGATGGCTGCGCCATGGGGTAGATTGGTCCGACAATATGCGGACACCAGTCTCCGATTCCGATCTGCGGACAAACCCAATGTCCAAGGGTTTCACCAGAATTCTCCAGGTCGGCCGACATGGCCGGGTCGGGCGTCGGCTGGCCGCCGCCCGGGCAAGCGCCCGGCGGTTGGGGAAACGGGATGCAGTGGAATTTTGCGTTAATCGAAGCGCCGCCAAAGAAATTCAGGAAGCTAGCCGGAGCCGGGCCGGGGACTGCGATTTGGCCGGAGGGGCATTGGAAGCCTGCGACGGCGCCCCCAGAAGGCGGAAACGCCCCCATGTCTCCATCTGCGGCCGCGAAGCCTGCCGAGCCGACGGCAAGCATCCAGGCGGCGATCCACGTCAATACCTCTTTCCCAAACTTTGAACTGGCCTTATTATTCATCAATCTATCCTCCCCTCCCGGTTTGCCAGAGAAGCCATGTTCTGTTGATTAGAGTCCGCCAAAAAACCCCGCGAGATTGTTCCACGTAGCGTTTGTCGCGCCAAGACTCCCGCCAATAAACGGGGAGGCGGGAAATGTCCACGTTCCGTAAGTGCATTGTGAGCCCTGAGCACCATTGTGAGCGACCAGCATGCCTGGGAACTCTTTGGGAGCGGTCCACAGGTCGACGGATTCACCATTGAGACAAGACATGGCGGGATTGTCCGTCTCGAAGTCGAGGATTTGGCCGACATGGCGCGCATCCGAAAGACCTTCGATGGTGATGTTTTTGACCCGAGTCATAAAGACCGACTGCCAAGTCCCCTGGTTGTCCCAGAGGCCGACGGCTCCGTCAGACTCCGCCATGCGACCGGAAACCTGCGAAGGAAGCGCAAAAAAATGCGTTTGTTCCCCGGCTATCCCGGACTGGCAGACTTCTATCTGCCTCAATATGTAGGTCCCTAGGACCCCCCCTGGGTGGTCAGTGCAATACTTGTACGGTTGAGGGAAAAGAGACTGCATTATGCCGATGGCGCCTCCAGCGGCTGCGGGTGCAGCCGCTCCCCCGAGCGCCGTTCCTCCCCCCGTGCAAGCGAATCCCGGAGGCAAGTTGCGGCAGTTTTGGCCACCAGGGCCTATCCCCTGAGATTGTTGTGGGAGACAATCTCCCATCACGAGTTGAGGTGCTTTCGTCGCTTCGCTTATGGCTCCAGAAATGCTGTTGATTATGCCGTTAGTTGGAACCGCGGCGCCGGCCGCAGGAATCGGGTACACGGGACCCACGATGTGCGGGCACCACCCGCCGACTCCAACGGAAGGACAAACCCAATGCTCAACGACAAAGCCGCTCTGGCTGAGCGCGGCATTCATGTTCGGGTCAGGGGAAGCCTGGCCGCCGCCAGGGCAAGCCATCGGCGGCTGGGGAAGCGGGATGCAGTGGCGGGCGATGGAGACGTTCGCGCCGGCCTGATTGGCCGATTGGCTGACCGCTCCGGCGGCGGGACCGTGGCCGTTCGGCGCCGCCGCGAATAAGGTTGGCATAGTAACCGGAATGGAAATCTCACCGGCAGGGCATGCAGAGCTATTGCTCGTGGAACTGCCGGCCCCCGACTCCGCTATGGTCCCCGTGGGAGCGCTGGTCCCCGAACCCAACACGGAGCCTGAACCACTCCCGCCGTCGCTCGCTGGGCCGCCCGGATTGCGGATGCAGCGATTTCCCGCCGAGATCGTATCCGGAGGGCAATGAGGGCCACCACTTGTATAGCCGCCACTGTCGCCTCCAACCGGGGGGGAGCCCGTTGCGGGTGTGGAAGAATTCCCGCCGCCTCTAACAGGAGGAGATTCCTTCCCCGGGAAGCCGCCGTTTGTGGAGCCACTAGAGGAGCCGTCACCGCCTTGGACTTGGCCAACCGGCGTCTTGAGCAACGAGCGAAGCTGTTGGAACGTGGCCTCCGCCTGGGATGGTGTCATATAATAAACTTCGCTCGAAATATTGACCGGAGAATCCCGGCCTTGCCCCTCAGCGGCGGAAGCGACCACCACCATGTTGGCCGCAAATAAAAAAGCGGCTCCGGGCGCCGCGAAATCTTTGAACAGCCTACACAAAATGGCGTCTTTCATCGATATTCCTCCTCGACCCGCTTGCGAAGCAACGGGGAGACTTTAGCCCCTGATCGCACGCCAAGTCAAGTTAAATATCTGTAATGTCAGGAAAAAAGTTCCGACAGATTTTGGTGCGCAGATGGACTTGCATCAACGGCCCGGGTCCTTGCGCGGCGTTGCGGGGGACTCCCGGAGGCGGCCGGTTGTGGGAGGACGCGGCGCCATGCTACGATGACGCCATGGCCATCAACGATATATCGGCAAACGTCGTGATCGCCGCGGCCGCCTTGCTATGGGGCGGGCTCTCGCCGGCGCAAGCCGCCTCCTCCGGCAAGGCCGGAAAGGCGGCTCTCTTGCTTGACCCATCGAAGTCCGTCCTGCAGGCGCCCAAGGAGTTCAAGGTGGCCTTTAAGACGACGAACGGCACGTTCACGGTGGATTTCCGCCGCGACTGGGCGCCGCTGGGAGTCGACCGCGTCTACAACCTGGTGAAAGACGGCTTCTTTGCCGGTGACGCGTTCTTCCGCGTGGTCCCCGGCTTCGTTGTCCAGTTTGGACTCAACGGGTCGCCCCAGGTCAACGCCGCCTGGCGGCAGGCGCGCATCCAGGACGACCCACCGACCGGCCATTCCAACAAGCGCGGCACGATCGTCTTCGCGACCGCGGGGCCCGGCACCCGCACGACCCAGCTTTTCATTAATTTGGCCGATAACCCGATGCTCGACAGCATGGGTTTCGTCCCGCTGGGAGAAGTCGTCGGCAACGGCATGGACACGGTGCGAAGCCTCTTTAGCGGCTACGGCGACGGCCCTCCCCAGGGCGTGGGTCCCAACCAGGGACAGATCGTGGCGCAGGGCAACGCCTACTTGAAGAAGGATTTCCCCAAACTCGACTACATCAAGACCGCGCGAATCGTCAAGTAACGTGTCAAGCCGTTCGGCGCTGGTATGCGCAGCGGCGATTTCGCCGATGATATGGGGATTATGTCCCTCTTCTGGGGCCGTGGATGCTCACCCCGAGGCGCGCGGGTTGCCTCCCGACGCGACGGCGGTCGCGTGGGATCGCGATTCCCTGGAATACGCGGCCGTTTGCTCCGAGATCTACGGGTCGGGGCTTCGCTATGTTCAAGAGTTCGCGAAAAACCATCCCGGGCTCAAGAACTGGTGCGTGGTGCTTGATATCGATGATACCGTCCTCACGACGGCGCCTTTCCGCGTCGAGGAGAGGGGGCGCGCCTTCAACGGGTGCCGTTGGCTCAAGTGGAACCAAAGCCACTTCCTCGACGCTGTCCCCGGAGCCAAGCGATTCCTGGACGGCGTCCGGAGGCTGCCGGGCGCCCATGTCGTCTTCATCACCGACCGAAGGCCCGTGATGCTGGAGCGGACAAAGGTGAATCTGCGGCGAGCCGGCCTTTGGGGAAAGGGGGACCTTCTGATTGGCCAGGACAACCCGGATGACACGAAGCAGAAAAGACGGCGTGATTGCGTCGAGCGCGCGATAGACCCGCGTTGCAAGGCGGACGGTCCGATGATGATCGCGGCGCTCTTCGGCGACCAGGTGCTTGATTTTAAATCCCTATACGGCGACGCGGTGCGCTCGGCCAGGGCCCGCATCGTCCGCGACGGCGCCTGGGATCCCCGTTATTTCGTTCTTCCCAATCCCATGTACGGCGCCTGGAAGGTCGGCTACTCTCCCGAAAAATGGCACGCCAAGGACTGGAACTGCCGCTAGTATGCGAGGCCGCCATCCTTCATGAAACGAGTCGCCATCCTCAACCATAAGGGAGGAAGCGGCAAGACCACGACAACGGTCAACCTCGGCGCCGCCTTGGCGGAAGCCGGGAAACGCGTTCTCGTCCTCGACTTCGACCCGGCCGCGGGAGCCTCCATGTGGCTGGGGGCCGTTTCGGATGACGGCCGACCGGGACTCGCGCAGGCCGTCGGAGGATCGGCGGATCTCTCGGAGCTCATCCGAGAAACCGCCGTCCCGGGCCTTGAGATCATACCATCCACGCTCGCCTTGTCGAAGGCGGAAAAATCGCTCGCGTCGGAGATCGGCGGGGAAACCGTCCTCAAAAGAAAATCGTCGGGGCTGCCCTCGGGACGCTGGGATTATCTTCTGGTCGACTGTCCGCCGACCTTGGGGCTCCTGACCTTGAACGCCTTGAGCGCGGCCTCCCATGTCCTTATTCCCGTCGAGGCCCATGTCATGGCGCTTTCAGGGGTGGTGTCCTTGATGGAGACCATCTCGATTGTCCGAGAGAGGCTTAACCCGGGTCTTTCCGTTTGCGGGGTTCTCGCCTGCCGTGTTGACGGCCGGACGCTTCATGCGAGGGAGGTGCTCCGGCTGCTCCAGGATAAGTTCGGCTCGCTTTTCTACTCCACCCGCATCCGCGAAAACGTCAAGCTCGCCGAGAGCCCCTCCTTCGCCAAGCCGGTCACTCTTTACGCGCCGTCAAGCCCCGGCGCCGAGGACTACCGGGCCCTGGCGCGGGAGTTCGCGGAAAAAATTTCGTGAGCAAGCAGGGGCGCGGGAGAAAGTCGCGATTCAAGCCCAAGACGATCGGATTGAATCCGCTGGAGAGACTTCCGGACGCGGGCGCCGGAGCGAAGCCCAAGCCTCGTGGTCCCGAGACCGAGCTCCGCATTCAGGCCCGCGAGTTGCTGGCGCCGCCGCCTTCGGGGCTCGCGGCGGCCTTTCGGCGCTGGCTCGCGCGCATCTTCTCGGCTTAAAACACGCACCGAGCATGGCGGTGGGGGCGCCTAAACCGAGGCCATCGCCACGGCGATTTCCGAGCGGAGCTCCGGGTACGCGGCCGGATTTTTAAGGAAGGCCCGCGCTTGGAGGGTGGACGCGCAGCCAAGAAGCTCTTTGGCGTCCGGGCCGTCGGCGGTCACGATCATGGGAACGCCGCGGGTTTTGCCTCCATCCCGAAGAAGCTGGGCAAGAATGAAGCCGTTGAAATCGGGAAGCCGCAGATTGAGGATGATCAGGGAGGGCCTGAATTCCGTGGCCATCCGCATTCCCTCGTCGCCGCCGCGTGCCACGCGGAGATCGCAGCATAGCTCCGTGGCGGCCCCGCGCGCCGCCTCCCGGAAAGCGGCGTCATCGTCGATGAGGAGAATGGTTCTTGGGAATCGCGACGTCGGTCCCGCCAGAAGGCATTTGAGATGCCTTAGGAGCGCATGGGGGTCGTTCGTGATCTCGGATTTAGTCAGGAAGATCTCCGCGCCGGAGCGCCGCGCCGCCTCGGCATCATCGGGACTCTCCTTGATTCCCGATATCATGACGACCGGAATGCCGTGGGTGGTGTCGTCGAGCTTGAGCGTCTTTAAGACATCGCGGGAGGAAAAGCCGCTTTTGAGGATGCAATCGAGGAGGATGATATGAGGATGGAAGGTCTTGGTGAGCTTGACGCCGGTCGGACCATTTCCCGCCCTCGCGGTCTGGAAACCAAAGATGACCAGGCATCGGCACAGGTAGTCGGAGAAGTCCTCGTCGTCGTCGATGATCAATATCCGTCGCATGATGTTTTCATGGCGCGATATTTGACAACAAAGACTAGAACATGGTAAATTACCAAAACAAAGTAATAGAAGTATACGGGCAAATCAATCAGAAGACGGTAAAAATTCGGTAACTCAGTGGCTTTCAAAACCTATACGACCCACGAGATCGCGAAGTTTTGCGACGTCTATCCTTCAAGCGTCCTTCATTGGATCAAAGAGGGAAAGCTTAAGGCGCACGTGACGCCCGGCGGGCATCGTCGCGTCGCCCGAGAGGATCTGATCCGCTTTTTAAAGCAGTTCCAAATGCCCATTCCGGCGGAATTACAAGCCGGGAGGCGCCGTATCCTCGTCGTCGATGACGAACCCGAGATGGCGCGGATGCTGGAAAAGATCTTCCGCATGCATGCCGACCTTTTCGACATCGAGGTCTGCGGCTCCGGGATCGACGCCCTCATCAAGATCGGCCAGTCCCCTCCCGATCTCGTCGTCCTCGACGTCGTGATGCCCAAGATGGACGGCTTCCAGGTCTGCCGGATTTTGAAGACGCGTCCGGAAACGAGCTCGGTGCGGATCATCGCTTTGACGGGCAAGAAGGTTCCGATCAACGAGCACAAGCTCGACGAGCATCACATCGACGCGTTTTTCCGCAAGCCTTTCGATGTCGAGCAGTTGCTGGTCAAGGCCGCGCAGTTGCTGGGAGTGACGTTGGCGGCGGCTCCGGATACGCCGTAAAGCCTCCGATGGAGAACGCGGCAGAGCGTAATCGCGGCGCCGTTCCCGCCGTCCATGGGCTTCTCGAGCATTTGGAACGGGAAGGTGTCCGGCATATCTTCGGAATTCCCGGAGGCCCCGTCATCGGCCTTTACGACGCCCTCTATGACCGCGGCGTCATCGCGCCGGTTCTCGCCAAGCACGAGGAAGGCGCGGCGTTCATGGCGGACGGCTACGCGAGAATCTCCGGCGGCATCGGCGTCTGCTGCACGACGGCCGGCCCGGGCGCGACGAACGCCCTGACGGGCGTCGCGGTGGCTTACGCCGACCACAGCCCCGTGCTTATCCTGACGGCGCAGGTGCCGATCCGGCATTTCGGCAAGGGCGCTTTCCAAGAATCAAGTCCCGAAGCCGTTGATGTCGTCGAGCTCTATCGCCCCGTCACGAAGTGGAGCACGATGATCCATCATCCCGAGGCGACGGGCCCGGTGATCCGCAAAGCCCTGCGCCTGATGACGAGCGGACGGCCCGGGCCCGTTCATATCAACCTTCCTTGCGACGTCATGACGCAGATGGTCGCGCGGGACTTGTTCCCCCCGGAAACGCGCGGCTCTCGCGCCCGAACCTTCGACCGTCTCTCGGTCAAGGAAGCCGCATCGTGGCTTTTGTCCGCGAACCGTCCGGCGCTGCTCGCGGGCCATGGCGTCAACCTCGCCCAGGCTTGGGGGCCCTTAAGAGGGCTCGCCGAGAGCTTCGGCATCCCCGTCGCGACGACCTTCAAGGCCAAGGGAGCTCTCGCCGAGGACCACCCTCTTTCCCTCGGCGTCTTCGGCTATTCGGGTTCGGCCTTGGCCCGGGACTATCTCCTGGACGAGGCGGACGCCATTCTCGTCGCGGGAACGAGCCTCGGCGAGGCGTCCAGCTGCGGTTGGGACGTCCGGCTTGGCAAGAAAAAGGCGCTCCTTCAAATCGACGTTGATCCAGGCGCGATCGGAAGGAACTTTCCCGTCACGGTCGGGCTCGTCGGCGACGCGGGGGCCGTCTTGACGGAGATCCGATTCGAGATGGAACGGGTCTTGCGGAAAAACCCGCTGGAATTTAAGCCGCGGCACCATGAATTCATCCGCCCGGCGAAGCTCCCGACGGACGATTCAGAGGACAAGGCTGGGTTGGGGCCCTTGGGATCCCGGCGTATCCTCGGGGAGCTTCGCCGGGCTCTCCCGCGGGACGCGGCCCTCTTTGTCGACAATGGGACGATCCGGACCTGGTCCGGGGCCCATTTCCCCGTTCTGCGGGAGAATTCCTTCTTCGTCAATATGGGATTGGCCGGGATGGGCTTCGCGGTCGCCGCGAGCATCGGCGGGAAGCTCTCGGCGCCGGGCCGCGTCGTCGCCGCGTTGGTGGGCGACGCCGCCTTCGCCATGAACGGCATGGAAATACACACGGCGGTCGAGCACCGCGTGCCTGTCGTCTGGATCGTCATCAACAACGGCGGCCACGGCATGATTTACCATGGAGAGCGAATGCTCTATGGAAAAAAGTTCAAAAGCTCCGTGTTTGCTGGAAGGCTTAAAATCGCCGATATCGCCCGCGCGATGGGAGCCTCCGCGTTTCGAGTCGATCATCCCGGCGAAATGGCGGGCGCCCTGCGGCGGGCCTTCCGCGTGGGAGGGCCCTGCGTCGTCGACGTCGCCGCCGATCTTCACGAGGTCCCGCCGATGGGAGCGCGGGTCGCGAACGTCGGGCGAGCCCTCGCGGGCGTCCCGGCCTCCGCATGAGCCGCGTCGCGCTTGTCGAGGAGCACAACAAGCTTCTCAACGCCGCTCTGGCCTACCGCGACTCCAAGCCGCTCCTTGTCGCCCTGGACTGCGACCTTTTCAGCTGGATCGATCGAGGGCGGACAAGCGCCCACGCCCTGGGCCGCGCCCTAAAGCTGGATCCGCGGGCCGTCGGGATCGTCCTGGACGCGGTGGCGGCGCTCGGCTTCCTCGACAAACGGGACGGCCAGTACGCCAACACCCCGCTTTCGAGGAGGCTGCTCGTTTCCACAAGCCCTCATTACCGGGGCGCCAACATGAGATACCAGAACAGGATGTGGGAGGCTTGGTCGGACTTGAAGGGCGTCCTTCGCCGGGGGCGGCCGCGGCGCGCCCTCGTCGATTGGATCGCGAAGAATGCCTTCACGCCGGACTACGTCAGGGCGATGGGCGACGTCGCCTGGACTCCAGCGCGGGACCTGGCCTCCCGGCTCGATCTGGAAGGCGTCGAGAGGATTCTTGACGTGGGTTGCGGTCCCGGCGTCTACAGCCGGGCCCTGGTGGAGCGCGAGCCGGCGATCGAAGCGACGCTGCTCGATTATCCCAAGACGCTCCGCGTGGCTCGGGGGCTCCTCAAGGCTCATCCGCATGCGCGCCGGTTTCGGTTCAAGCCCGCCGATTTCCTGCGAGACGATCTGGGCCGGGGGGCCTATGACTTGGCGCTTTTGTCGAACGTCACGCATATGGAGAGCCCGGCCAACAACGAACGGCTCGTTGAGAAGGCGGTGCGGGCGCTCAAGCCCGGCGGGCGACTCGTGATCCACGACTATATCCGCGACCCTGGCGGACGGGGCTCGAAATTCGTCGCTATGTTGGCGGTCCATCTCCTTGTTTTCACGGGACGCGGAAACGTCTATACTCTCCAGGACTATGTCCGCTGGATGCGGCGATCCGGGCTCCGGGAGATCGGCCACAAGCGCGTCGCGCTCGACACGATCTACCCCTCGACGGCCGTCATCGGCCGCAAGCCTTAGCCTCCTCGTCCTGTTTTCGGCCTCCGCGTCCGCGTCTTCCCCCGCGGCTCCACAACGCATTCTCAAGATCTCCGACGACGTCGTCGAACCGATCAGCCTCGACCCTCTCAGGGAATTCTCCGAGAAGTACTACACGATCATCCAGCAGATTTTCGACAGCCTCGTTCGATTTGATCCCGACGGCCGCCTGGAGCCAGATCTCGCGACGAGTTGGCGGTGGGTCGATGATAAGACGCTGGAATTCAAGCTGCGCCGCGGGGTGCGATTCCATGACGGGGAGCCCTTTGACGCGGAGGCCGTCCGCGTCACGATCAAGAAGTTCATCGACCCCCAATCGGCCTTCCCCGGCGCGGGGATGCTTGACTCGATCGCGGGCGCCGAAGTCGTCGACCCACTGACGATCCGCATTAAGACGAAATACCCGGACGGCATCCTTCTCCACCGTTTGGCGGGACTCGTCCCGATCCTGCCTCCGCGTTATTTGGCCGGAAAGGGGAGGCGCTATTTCGGCCGGCATCCCGTCGGGACCGGCGCTTTCCGATTTGTCTCCTGGGAGCCGGGCAAAGCCATTCATCTTGGGGCCAACAGGGACTATTGGCGTCAGGGCTTCCCCAAAGCTGACGGGCTCGCTTTTTTGTTCCTTCCGACAGCCGAGCAAATCGCCGGCCTTTTGGATGGGCGGGTGGATATCGTCACGGAGCTTCCCGGGACGGCAACCATGGCGGTGGTGAAAAGCGGCCGCGCGAAGATCGTGAAGAAGGGGGTTTTCTACACCGTCGCGGGAAGCGTCAACGTGAGTTCGAGCGTTCTTTCCGACGTTCGAGTGCGGCGCGCCATCAACTACGCGATCAATCGAGCCGATCTGATCCGCTATGACCTTCTCGGCAACGGCGTGGCGTTGCCTTCCTTGACGATGAAGGGGGAGATCGGCCACGATCCGGCTTTGACGCCCTACCCCTATGATCCGGCCGAGGCGCGACGGCTTCTTCGAGAAGCCGGCTACCCTCGGGGGCTGACGCTCAAGGGAGTCGTCAAGGTTCAAGGCGAGAGGACCATGCGGATCATCGCGCGCCAATTGGAGCGGGTTGGCATTCGTCTTGTGACGACGAAAACGACGGATGCCACCGTCATCCGCGACATCCAGCGGGGCGGCTGGGATTTCACCTTCGGGGGTTGCCCGGATCCATTGGCGCACTCCTTCTTCATTCAGTTTATTTTTTTATCGTCTTACTCTCCCTACAGCATCCATAAAAGCGCCGTCTTTGACCGCCTGATGGCGGAGATGACGTCGACGCTCGATCCGTCGGGGCAGGATCGTGCCGGCCGGAAATTGGACCGCTACGTCCATGACCAAGCCTTGAGCCTGTTTACCTACCAGCGCATCAAGACATATGGCGTGGCAAAGGACATTCATTTCGTCGCCTACAAAACCGGCATGCCGTACTTTTATTTAAGTTCCATCGAATGAAGCCGAAACCGGCATCCGCGCGCTTCGGCCGATGGGGCGCGGGGGTCTCTCGGCCCATCGGAACGCTGCTGGTCGACAGCGTCGCCGCGGAGACCGGCCGCAGGAGCTTTTCAATTTTTAGGATCACGATGAAGCCGCGAGCGAGCCATCCGGCCATATGGCATGCCCGCACCTCGGAATTCTTTCTCGTGACGAGGGGGGCCTTGCTTGCCGTCATCAATGGGCGGCCCCGGCGGATGCGGAAGGGAGACGGCGCGCATCTTGCGCCTGGAGCCGTGCATGAATTCCGGGCGGGTCCGTCTGGTTGCGAGGTGATGTCCGTCTTCGTTCCCGCCCTCAATTTACGCAAGCCGGATATCAGGCGATAGTTTCGTGCCCAAGACCCTGCGCTGGCGGCTGATTCTCGCCATCGTCCCCGTGGTGATCGCGGGCATCGTCGTGGTCGTCGGAGCGCAGTACTATTTAAGCCGCAGCCAAATTTTGGCGGGCATCAACCAGGAAATCCAGAACCGCGCGGCGCGCACGGCGGCCGCCGTCGACAGCCTGCTCCGCCAGCGCCGCAATGATCTTCTGACCCTGTCGGACTCTCCGCTTATCTCCGATTACCATCACAGCGAGGATTACGGCCTGAAGGCCGAGGCCGAGTCCTATCGCCGGGAGCTGGAGATGTATCTGCTGCAATTTGCAAGGCGTTCCGCCGTCTACGACGCCATTTTGTTCGCGAATGCTCGCGGCCGCGCCGTCTGCCGCATCGAGCAGGAAAAAGCCTTGCCGCCCGGGGAGGCGCTGGGCTCGGCTGGTTTCTTCGTCGCGGCTCGCCGTCTGCCGTCCGGCGCCGCATGGGTTTCCGGGCCGGAGCGCCTGCCGGACGGGCACCCCGTCCTCTATTTCGCCGCGCCGCTTCGCGACGAGGCGAAAAATTTCGAGGGGGTGCTCGCGCTCGCCTACGACTTAGGCCCCGTCTCGGCGCTCTTGAAAGCGAGCTATCTGGGAAACGGGGGGCAGGCTTGGCTCCAGATGGGGCGCCAGGCGTTCCCAGGCCCGCCAAGCGGGCCTGGGCGGCCGGCGCTTGTGGCGTCCGTCCCGTTAAAAGCGATGCCATGGACGGTCATGGCCATGGCGCCCCGAGCCGAGTTCCTGCGCCCGCTCAAGCGCGTTCGCGATTTCGGAATCGCCATCGGCGTCGCGGCCGCCGCAATCGTGGTCCTGGTGATTCTGCTGTTTTGTTGTTCCAATACCCGGCCCCTTGCCGCTCTCGCCGAGGCCGCGCGGGAGATCGGGAGGGGGCGGCTCGACCGCCGCGTCGTCTTGGCCGATGGAGGAGAGATGGGAGCTCTTGCCGGGGCCTTCAACGAGATGGCGCGGAACCTCGAGGATAACCGGAAGTCCGGCGCCCTCCTGCGGGCCCAGCTCATCCAATCGGAGAAACTCTCCGCGGTCGGGCAGTTGATATCGAGCGTCGCCCATGAACTCAACAACCCCCTCGCGGCCGTCTGCGGGTACGTCCAAATCATCTTTACACAGAATCCCCCGGAATCGTTGCGCGAGGACCTGCGCCGCGTCCATCACAGCGCCCTGCGCTGCCGCAAGGCCGTGGAAAACCTTCTCTTTTTCGTGCGCCGCAGCGGCGGCGAAAAGTCGCGCGTGGATGTGAACGCCGCCGTCCGAGCGGCCCTCGATCTCCTCGAATACCGTCTCAAAAAGACCGAGGACGTCGCCGTGGACCTCGACCTGGCATCCTCCATGGGGGAGATTGGAGCGGATTTTCAGCAGATCGTGCAGGTTCTGGTCAATTTAATCAACAATGCCTGCGACGCCATGGAAGGCGCGCCGCCCCGCCAGGAGGGCAAGCGCATCGCCGTTCGCACCCGTCAGGACGCGGAGAAGACGGAAATCTTGGTTGAGGACAATGGTCCCGGGGTCCCGGAGGCGGTTCGGGCGAGCGTGTTCGAGCCATTTTTCACGACGAAAGAGCCGGGGCGGGGGACGGGTCTCGGACTCTCGATCTGCCGGCAGATCGCCGAGGAGCATGGAGGAACGATCAGCTTTTCGAATCTCGAGAAAGGAGGGGCCTCGTTCCGCCTTCTCCTGCCGCGGTCGTCGCCGGAAGACTTGGCCGCCTTGAAGCCCGTGGCTGACGCGCAGGAGAGCTTGCCGCCGGTCCCCGGCCGCCGGGTCCTCGTGGTTGAAGACGAGAAGGACATCGCCCAGATCATCGCGAGATTCCTGCACGACGAGGGGGATATCGCGGACATCGTCGAGCCGCCCGAGGCCCTGCGGATCGCGACCTCGAGGCCTTACGACCTGATCATCAGCGACTTCGAGATGGAAAAGACCAAGGGGCCGGACCTGTACGAAGCCTTGATCGAGCGCGATCCTGGATGGTCCTCGAAGTTCCTCTTTGTCACCGGGGATATTCTCAACCCGCGTGTTTTAGAGTTCCTGCGGAAAACAGAGGCGGCCTGCCTCGCCAAGCCTTTCGATTTGGAGGACCTTAGGCGAACGGTGCGCCGGTTG
This sequence comes from bacterium, assembly GCA_021799485.1. Classification (GTDB taxonomy): domain Bacteria; phylum Elusimicrobiota; class Elusimicrobia; order UBA1565; family UBA9628; genus JAJZAK01. Next base: position 60,663 of record JAJZAK010000009.1, read on the forward strand.
CTTTCTCGCCGCCGGACGTAGGCGCTTTCACGCCCCTGCTCATCACGAATTCATAGGGGATATCGAATCCCGTCGGCGTCATATACGCGGCCGCCTTGGCCAGGACGTCCTCCTTGAGCGCCTGCCGCTTCGCCGGTTCGAGGCTTTGGATCAAGACGCCCGTGCGGCCCGCTCCGGAGGCCATCGTCTCCCAATAGGCTTCCGGGGACTCGAAGCGGAATTTTCCCGAGAGCCGCCGGGACTCGACGCGCGCGAGACCCGCCTGAGAAAGGGCGTTCTCCAGGATTCCCGGCGGGCCGAAGTCGTAGATCGTGGGGGCGCCTGGGATCTTGAGCTCGGGGACATGCTTGATCATGGTCTTGTTGAGAAGACTCGTGAACAGCATCTTGTCCGCTTCCCCTTGGACGAGGCAGGAGACTCGTCCTCCAGCCTTGGCGACCCGCGCCATTTCGCCTAGAGCGAGCTTCGGCAGGGCGAAAAGCATGAGGCCCAGCTGGCAGATGACGGCGTCAAAGGAACCGTCGGGGAATTCCAGCCTCTGGGCATCCATGCGCCGCCAAACGATCGGCGCCGAACCGGCCTGCCGCGTCCGGGCCGAGGCGATGGAGAGCATTTTCTCCGCGAAATCGACGGCGTCGACCGTCCCCTGGGGCCCAACGGCCGCGGCGGCGCGGAGGCTCGCGGCGCCGGGGCCGCAGGCGACGTCAAGGACCTTTTCTCCCGGCCGGATGCCGGAGAACTCGATGAATCCATCGGTGACGGCTCTAAAGAGGAGCCGGCTGAGGTGGTCGTAATGTTGCGCGGCTTCGTTCCAAATGTCTGCTGACATCTGGTCGAAAACCTTGGGATCGAAAAAGGACATTTTCTCCATAGCACACTATACCACTATCGTCGGCGAGGCGGGGAAGGCAGATGTTCGACTTGGGGCTCTGACTTCGGTATACTTGAGATGAAGGTTTCCCCTCGACTTATGCCCGACGAAAAGCCAGAGAAGGCCGGTCACCCGGCATTTAAGCCGGTCAAGGAATTCGGCAGGATTCAAATCTCTCCCACCACGGAACTCGTCTTCTACGCGGACGTCTATCGTGGGCATTCCTACGTCTCGATACGGACTTTTCTTAAAAGCGGCGAATATACCGGGCCGACGAAGGCGGGCGTGACGCTGACCGCCGAGATCGTCGTCGGCATGATCAAAGCCATCGAAGCCCTGCCGCCGGACGGAAACGCCGCCCCGGAGAAAGAGCTTGCGCGCTACACCCGCAGGGTCGGAGTCGATCTCGTGCTGCGCGTGGCGCGGTTCAGGGATTCCATCGGCATCGACCTGAGGGAGTGGATCGAAGACGCCAGCTACAAGGGTTGGTCCAAAAAGGGAGTCCGCATCCCCTACGGCGAGGCGCCGAGGGCCGTCGAGTGCCTCAAGGCGATGAGGACGTTCCTGGCCGAATCGCCGAAATCCGAAGCGAAGCCCGAATCGTGAAGCCCCCGTCCCAAGGGAGGCGCGGCCCTTCAAACGCGCCTATCATGGCCTCACGAGGCCTTTCCCTCGCCGCCATCGCCTTTGTTCTCCTCATTCCGTGCGCCCCGCTCCTGGGAGCGGCGAGCGCCGCTCCCGCCTCGGCGATCTCGGCGCCGCTGGAGCCGCCCCGCTTCGGTCCCGTCATCGCCCAGGTGACGGCGAGGCTGCTCGAAACCAAGCATTACGACCGCCATCCGATCGATGCCGTCACGTCGGAGCGCATGCTGAAGAACTACCTCGATTCGCTGGATTACAACCATATGATCTTCATCGAGCCCGACGTCCGGAGCTTCAAGGCGCGCTTCGGACGAACGCTCGGCGAGCGCCTCAAGGACGGCGATCTCTCCCCGGCCTACGAAATTTTCAAGGTTTTTCTCGGGCGGCTGCGGGATCTCGACGCATGGGTCCGCCGCTACGCGCATACTCAGACCGACTTCACGGTCCCCGAGTCGATCGTCCTTGACCGCCACGACAGCCCCCGGCCCGCGAGCGTGGCCAAGGCGGAGGACTTGTGGCGCCGCCGGGTTAAATACGACCTTATTGCCGAGCGGCTTAATAAGACCAAGCCCGAAGCCGCCGCCTCCGACATCGAGAAACGATACGATCGGCTTCTGAAGGGCTATGAGGAGTTTGAGAGTTCGGACATTCTTGAGGAGTACCTCCTGGCTCTCACCCACTCCTACGACCCTCATTCCGACTATATGGGGCCGCCCCGGCGCGACACCTTCAACATTGAGATGGGCCTATCCCTCTTCGGCATCGGCGCGGTTCTCTCCTCCGAAGACGGCTACGCGAAGATCGTGCGCTTGGTGCCCGGCGGGCCGGCCGAGAAATGTCATCGCCTCAAGCCCAACGACAAGATTGAAGCCGTGGCGCAGGGAGACGCGCCTTTCGTCAGCGTCGTCGGGATGCGCCTCGACCACGTCGTCGAGCTCATTCGAGGGCCCAAGGGCACCACGGTGCGGCTCAAAGTGATCCCGGCGCTCGCCGCCGATCCGACCCACAGACAGATCGTGACGCTGGTGCGCGATAAGATCAACTTGGTGGACCGCGAGGCCAAGGCGCGGATCGTGAGGGTCCATCTTGCGTCAGGGGAAAAAGCCTCGGTGGGCATCATCTCGCTGCCCTCCTTCTATCTCGATATGCAGGCCGCGTTCAGGCCCAAGAGCTCCGCGCGGGACGTCATGAAGCTCCTGCGATACCTCGAAGACAAGGGCGTGGACGGCGTGGTGCTCGACGTGCGCAGCAACGGCGGCGGCTCTCTTTCGGAATCGATCTCCATGGCTGGGCTCTTCGTTCCCAAGGGTCCAGCCGTACAAGTCCGCGACGAGGAAGGGGATGTCCGCGTCCTGGGCACGCCCGAGACGACTCCTCTTTATCAAGGACCGCTGGTCGTCCTGACCAACCGCGCCTCGGCATCGGCGTCGGAAATCCTGGCGGCGGCCCTTCAGGATTACGACCGGGCGGTCATCGTCGGGGACAAGGACACTTTCGGCAAGGGAACGGTCCAGGCCGTTCTTGAATTGAGCCGCTATTTGACGGGGGAGGCCGGTCGGAAGGCGGGGGCGCTCAAGCTGACGATCCAGAAGTTTTACCGCATCACGGGGCACTCGACCCAACTCAAAGGCGTGATTCCGGACATCCAGCTGCCCTCGGTCGAGGATTTGATGGATTTCACGGAGGCCTCGCTTCCCTACGCCCTGCCCTTCGATCAGATCGCGCCGTTGCCCTTCCACCACGACGGCGACGTCGCCGCGGAGTTGACCGATCTGAGGCAGAAAAGCGCGAAGAGAGTCGCGACCTCGGACGGATTCGCCCTCGTACGCCAGGAGATGGCGCGCTACCGCAAGACGAAGGAAGAAAAACGGGTGTCTCTGGTCTGGGAGAAGCGTCTCCAGGAGAAAGAAGAGGAAGAGGCCTGGCAGAAGCACCGCGACGCGGTGCTGGCCCGCCATAAATCGCCGTTTTTGGAATCGAAAGAGGTGACGCTCGAGGAAATCTCGGACGCCGCGGCGCCAACGGCCGTGTCCTCAGCCGCGGCGTCGGTCGCGGTCAGCACCGGGGCCGCCGAAACGCCGGACCTTGATCTCGAGGAGGGCGTCGAAATCGTGGGAGACATGATCGTCTCGGGACGAGCCGTCGCCGGCGCCAAGCCCTAAAGCCGGTTTTTGAGCCAGCGGATCGCTTCCACGCGGGAACGGACGCGGCCCCGCCATTGAGCCCTGGCGGCCTCGTCGAGGGCTTTCCCGAGGGCCTTGCCGGGGGGTATCCCAAGCGCGCGAAGATCCTCGCCGCCGACGAAAAGGGGGCGCAGGGCCGTCCGCGGCAGACGGGGGAAAGCCGCCCGCAGGATCGCGAGGCTGGGCGGGGGGAGATCTCTTCTGGGACTGCGCCTATGGGATGCGACGTCCAAGGTCTCGCGGAGATCAAGCGCCAATGCCTTGTCGATGGGAAGCGATGCCAGGAAATCCTTGCCGCGGGGACCCAATCTCAATGCCATGGCGCCCAGGCGCTCCCGGGGAGAGCGCAACACCGCGGGCGGGGGCTTCAGCCCTTGGTAGATCACGTCGAGGTATCCCAGCCGCGCCAGGATTTTTAAGGGCCGTCCCGGGTCATTTCCCTCGAGGATGCGCCAGAGCTCATGAAGAAGCCGGGCCCGGGAGAGGAGACGGGGCCATCCATGGCGCAGGCTTTCCCGGGCCATGGTCCACAGCCCCGGGGCGGGTTTGAGATGGAGCCTTGAAACGAAGCGCGCCGCCCGATAGACTCTCGTCGGATCGTCGCGGAAGCTCCCCTCGTGCAGGGCCCTCAGAACGCGTCCGCGCAAATCCGCCAAGCCCGCGGCCGGATCGAGAAGCGCGCCCTCGTTTTGGGGGCCCAGCGGGAGGGCCAGGGCGTTGATCGTAAAGTCCCGGCGCAAAAGGTCCTCCGAGATCGGCGCGGGGGCGACGAGCGGCAACGCGGCTGGACGGGGATAAACCTCGCGCCTCGCCCGGGCGAAATCAAGCCGCCAGCCCGCCTTGAGGAGCCGCCAAGTCCCGAACTGCCCGAAGGATTCGGCCCGCGCCCCGAAAGCTCCGGACGCCCATTCGGCCAGGGGCTGGGGGTCGCCTTCGACGACGAGGTCGACGTCGAGCGTCGGGCGCCCCAGAAGCCAGTCGCGCACGCAGCCGCCGACCGCGAAGAGGGGGAGTCCGAGCTCCCCGGCTTTCCCCGCGACGCGGCGGAGCAGGGGGCGGGCTTGAGAAGGGACGCGGAGGATCATTCGGAGATGCGGCGGAAGTAGGATTTGATGAGGCTGTCGTAAAGGGCGGGGCGTTTTTCCTTCATGGAGTCCTCGAGCTCCTGACGCAGCTCCTTGGGAGGCTGGTATTCGTTGACGGAAGGAAGACGCACGGGCCCTTCGTAGACGCCCGAGGCTCCTCCGAGCATGAAAACCCCGCCGGAGGCCCCCGGCATCGGCCCCGGCGCGACTCGCTTGAGAAATGAGAGCTCGCGTTCGGCCGCCTTGTCGAAGCCGCTTTTGGCGCGTTGAAGCTCGGCTAGGGAAGACTCCGCGTGATCGAGCGCCGAGCGGGAATCGGGCCTTGAGAGGGCCTTTAAGGATCTCTTCTCCTCGTCCCGTGCGCGCCGCGCTCCGTCGAGCGCCTGCCCGAAGGCGCCGCCGGAAGAGGCGTCGAGGACTTGAAGGCCGCTTAACAGTTCGCCCGTCTTGGCCCCCGCTTGGCCTCCTTGACGCTTGGCCTCCTCGATGCCCGTATTGGGCTTCTCGGGAGGGAGGGAAGGACCCCGGTCGAGGTCCTTGGCGATCGTCTGCTCTTCGTCCGCGTACCATCCGAAGTCCTTGCTCGAACCAATCCTCACGCTCCCAAGGTAGCGTAATTCCTGGATCGCTCCGGAGAGGAAGGCGGGGGCTCGGTCGATGCGCCCGCTTTGAAGTTCCGCGAGCGCCCCGCGCATCCTGAGCAGGGGCGGAGGAGGCATCCAGGGGACACGAGTTGCCGCCGAAGAGACGATCAAGCCTTGCTTGGCGGCGAGGTTCTCGATGAGTTCTCTCTCCGCTTTGACGAGTTGGGAAAGCCTGGACTGGGCCGGTCCCTGCGCCGCGGCGACCGCCTTCTCCTGGGCTCGTTCGGCCGCCGACCACGAGGCCTCAATGGCGTCCAGCCGGGCTTTTTCCTGCTCGGCCCAGCCGCTGGAGCCCGCGCTGGGCGAAGACTGAGCCAGCGTTTTGTCGATATCCGCAAGGGTTTGGGACAGCCGCCTTGCGATTTCCTCGGCGCGCGAGAGATCGCCGGCGGCCAGAGCCTTTTCAAGCTCCGAGAAACCCCGCAGGGCCTCGCCGAGAGGAAGAGGCTGGGCGCTGCTTCCCGCCGACGAAGACTCGGAAGCTTGGGGCAGTCTTGAGATGGTTTTAGCGAGAGCCGCCATTTCTCGGCGCAGCTGCCCGAGAATCTCGTCAAGCCGGGCTCGGAATGAGGACGTCCCGTGAGACGTTTTTCCGGCGGCGCGCAGGCGAGCGATCTCGTCCGCGAGCGCGCGGGATTTGTCTTCGATATTTTTTAGGCTTTGCCGCCATCGGTCGAAGCTTTCGGCGCTCTGCGCGGCCCGGAGCGTCGCCAGGGACTTGTTCGCGAGCCCTTGGACGGGATCCAGGGCGCTCCGCGCCGCGTTGGAATCCCCGGCCGCGCCCGCCGCCGCGGCCGCCGTCGCGTCGGAATGGAGGGACGAAAATTGGGCGGCGAGGGCTTGGGTTTGCTCCCTGAATTCGGGGCGGGCGTAGGGGTCCGAAGCCAAGGCGCGGGATAACGCCGCCATCGCCTGCTCCGCGCCGGCGTAGCTTTGTAGGAATTTATTCCCGTCGGTTCGAGCGGCCGGCGTCTTGCCGCCTTCGAAGTCCCTCGCGGCCTGCGAAGCCGCTTGGGAGAGGGCCTCCACGCGTTCGGCGGTTTCCTTGAGAAGGGCCGTCGAACGATCATGGCGTGTCGCGAAATCCACGATCCGGAGCATGCCTTTCGACGAGAAGCTTTTCTGTCCGGCGTCGTCGACCGCCTCGAGCTGGAATCCGATCTCCTGCGCGGGGAGCCCCGTTAAGTCCCAGGAATATTCGTCCAGGACGCGCAATTTCTCCTCATTAAATAGGGCGAGGGGGCGTGTTTCATGAGGCTGTCCAGGTGCGTCGATGAGAAGCGCGATCTCGCGGAGCCCGAAATCATCCGTGGCGCGGTAAAGAATCTGGATTTTCGCGCCGGGCTGGGCGGCGAGGGGCCGGTCGGGCCAGAGAAGCTCGATCAAGGGAGGATGATCCGCGACGACTTTGAGGTCGTATTGGATGGGATCGGGGTTGCGGCGGCCATCGGCGGAACGAAGGCGGAAGGAGAAGGTTGCATCCCGAAGGGCCCGGATCTCGGCCTGGAAGGACCCGCCGGCGCGCCGCATCGCCCGGGGGGCTGGTGCTCCTGAAACCACGAGTTCCGCCGACGAAATGTCGCCGTCGGGAAGCCCGGCGAAGCGCAAGAAGCTCCCCTTGGGGGCCGTGAGAGTTTCCCCCGCCTCGAGCGTGCGTTCGACCGTTCGGCCGTGGCGGATGATGGCGACGGACATGGATTTGAAGCGCGGCGGCGCGGCCGAGCGGATCGTATAGCGAAGGCTTGTGATCCCTTGCCAGCGGAGTTCGTAATCGAGAGGCCGCGAGATGGATGGGAAATCGCGAGCGACCTCTTCCGGCCGCTTCATGGACCAATCGCGGCGGCCCCAGGTTCCATCGTCGCGGACCCATAGCTTGAGGTCGGCCGCGTCCCGCTCAAGGGGGGAGCTCCGCGTCCATGAGGCCGAGATGCGAACCTCGCCCCCTTCGTTGACGATGGCGTCTCCGGGCCGAATCGTTAGGAGCGCTTCGAGGCTTGGCGCTGTCCAGGGGCACAGGATGGCCCGCCAGGAGATTCCGGGCGCGAGGCGGGCGAGGAGCAATAGGGCCGGCGCGGCCGCCAGCAGGGCCCGCCTCGTCGCAAGCCGCAACTCAGGGGAAGCCAGGGGGCGATGAGGAAGCATCGAGAGGGCTTCGATGGTCTGGCCGAGGTGGAGAACGCTTAGTTCGGACGAGGAGCGCGGCGGGAGCGGCTTCTCGGCGAGATCCCAAGCGCTCCTCAGGCATTCCCGCAGGTCGGGGTAGACCGCCTCGGCAAGGTTGATGGCGGCGGAGGCATTCGAGTCGAGCCACGGCTTAAGGAGAAAGCGGAAAAAGCCGGAGAATAGGGCCGCGGCGCCGCCGAGGAAAAACAGCCAACGCGCCCATGGGGGCGTTGGCGCGGCCCTCGCCAGGACGGCGATCAGGGCCAGGGCCACGACGGCGTAGGCCGAAAACCGCGCGGCGCCGTCTATGAGCCGGGCCCGCGCCATCTCGAGCCTCCAGGCTTCGAGCCTGGAGCGCAGCTCGCGCCGGGCCGAATCGAAAGCCGGGTCGGCGGCGTTCATCCGGTTTTTTTGCCGGCGAGTCCCAGCATGGCGGCAAGCTTTTTCCGCGCCTCGGGGTGTCCCTTAAGGTCGTAAAGGAAGATGGACCATCCGGGGCGCGCGATGGGCTTTAAGTCCTTAAGCCAGGCGAAGGCCTTCTTATTCGCGTAGTAGACTCCCTGGAGATTCGTCTCGCTCACGGCGATGTAGCGCCAGGGATAGTCGAGGGGCGTGTCTCCGCGCCGACGGGAGGAATCGACGTTCGTGACGACTCCCATCGGGAGATAATGGATGCCGTAGTAGCCCGGATCTCCGACGCCGAAATAAACCAGGAGAACCGGGGGGTTTCCAAGGCGTCGGAGATCCGCCGCCAAAGCTTTCAGGTCCTGCCCCCAATCGAGATTGGAGTCGGCCAGGAATCGGTATCCTCCCGCGGGCCCTCCCGCGAGTTCGTTGAAGTAGGCCAGTTGGTAGGGAGCCGCGCGCAAGACTCCGGTGATGAGCCAGGCCGCCAACGCCGCCGCCGCCGCGCGCCAGGGCCAGGCGCGCCTCCAGAGCCACGCGCCGCCGTGGGCGGCCCAGAGGACAAGGAAAGGGTAGACGGGAAGGATGTGGCGGTAGCCGATCTGGGTTTTGGAGAAAAGAGCGGGGATGAAATAGGCGAACGCCGGAAAGATGAGCCAAAGGCCTTCGGTGTCGGGCGCGCGAAGCCAAAGCGCCAGGCCCAGCGCGGCGAAGGCTAGGGCCGGGAGCGGCGTCTTGATGAGGAGGGCCAGGGGGAAATAAAGAAGGCTCCCCGTCGTCGAGTAGCTTCCCCAGAGAAAGGAGCTGCGGCCTTCGTTGATGCGGCGCGAGGTCGCCGCAAGGCCGTCGAAGTAAAGCGGCAGGTAACGGAAACGGTAGATCGCGGCGACGATGAAAAGCGCGACGGCGCCCATCAAGAGCCAGGAACGCCAGGAAGGCCGCTCGGCGCGCTGTTGGCATTCGCTTAAGAGGCAGATAAGCGCCGCCAGGGGGAGGACCGGCATCGAAAATTTCGACGCCAGAGCTAAACCCATCGCGATTCCGGCGGCCGCCCATGCGGCCGTCTTCCTCGGGCGGCGGGAGAGAATCCAAAAAGTCGCGAAGTAAAGCGCCGCCGCGGGGATATCCGTTGTCACCAAGGAAGCATTCGAGATGAGCGGAGGGGAGAAAGCGAAAAAAAGCATCGCCCAGGCCGCTCCGGGGATTCCCCAAAGCCTGGACGACCACTCCGTCAACCCCAGCGTCAGCAGGGCTCCCCAGGTGACCAGGGTCCATATCCGAGACGCATTGAGCAGCCGGCCTGCGGGGACGTTGTTGCGATAAAGAAAGAGGTCGGCATAATTATATTGGTCGCGGCCGCGCAGCCAATCGGCGCTTTGCCGGAAGCTTTGAAGGCGCATCCCCAGGAGGGGCAGGGATGCCCACATCTCCCCGAAAGGAGGGTGGTCGCGCGCGTTGAGCCTATAGCGGCCGTCGACGATGTCGGTGTAGCCGGTGGCGAGGTGGACGGGTTCGTCGTAAGTGGGACCGGAGGCGCGGATGAAGGCGATCCCCAGGCCCGAGAAAACCAGGAACCCCGAGGCCGCAATGCCTATATAAAGGAAGGAGTGATGGCGTTGAGATAGCGGTTTCATAAAAGAGATCCTGGGCCCTTTGGTCCCTGCGATGTTTGGCCGTTTGGCCCTTGGTCTTGCCGAAAGATTCTAGTATTCTCGTGGGAGTTATGAAATCTTACATGCGCCGTTCGGGCGCGTTGGGAAGTCTGGCGTTCGTCGCGGCGCTGACGCTGTCGGCGCCGCTTTCATCTCCGGCCGGAGACATCGCATGGCCGGGAATGACCGATGTCCGGACGCTCAACGGGATGGCCACGGGGGCCGTTGGTTTCGGCGCGGCACGGAGCCTCCAGCGTGCCGCGGCCGCCGCCCCTCGTTCGGCCTCCGTCCCCGGGGGGATGGCGAATTATTTTACCGGCGCCGGCACCGACATTTCGTCCGTGATCGTGCAGACGATTAACGGCGCCCGAAGTTCGATCCAGGCGGCCCTCTACGAGCTCGATCTCGACAATATAGCCCAAGCGTTCATCGCGGCGCACAATCGCGGCGTGAACGTCCAGATTCTCATGGATTACTCGTATACCTTCCCCAATCACGGCGCCGATGTCCGCGAGGGATCTTTGCGGGCTCTCATCAAGGCCGGCGTCGACGTCCGCGTCATCAGGGGGTTTAACGCTTACGGGATCCAGCACAACAAGTTCGCCGTTTTCGACGGACGCCTTCTCGAGACCGGCTCGATGAACTGGAGCGAGAATTCCAACACGGCGGATTACAACAATGTCATTTTCCGCGGCGATCCCGGTCTGGTCAAGTCGTTTGTCGGCTATTGGAGTTGGATGTGGTCCGCGGCCAGCACGATCAAGGAGGCCGAGCGCGGCCTTTCGGCTCCCAATGTGGGCAAACCGCCGTCCGGCTATGACGCCGCACGCTACTTCAAGGGGCAAAAGTACCCGGCCGCGACCTTCTCGCCCAAGGGTGCGACGACCTACCGGCTCGTGGACCTGATCAACGCCTCGCAGTCGACGATCGACATCGCCATGTTCGCCTTCACCTCCCAGCCCGTCGCACAGGCGCTGGTCGAGGCCAAGAACCGCGGCGTCGCCGTTCGCTTCCTCCTCGACAAGTCGGAGGCGCCGTATTCGGTCGGGAAATCCCTCCTGGATGCGGGCATCAAGGTGAAAATCCTCTCCGGCATCAGCGGCAACGGCGTCATGCACGACAAGTTCGGCGTCTTCGACGGCCAGATGGTGGAGACGGGGTCTTATAACTACACGAACGGCGCCGCCTTCAGCAACTTCGAGAACGCGGTTTACGAGACGGACCCCAAGACGATCGCGGCGTTCCAGTCCGACTTCGACGCCCTCTACGCGAAGGGAAAGCCCGCTGCCGCCGACGACCTGACGCCGCCATCCAGCGCCCAAGAGCCGCTTCGCGGCGGCGCGAGCCGCCCCGGGCGCCCTCGCTAATCGTCCATCGAGGGCCACGAAGGCCGCCGCCGCGAGCCGGAAGGGGCGGAGCAAATTCGCTAAAATCGTCTGATGTTGATGGAAGCGGCCGTCGCGCTCGTTTTATCCGCGGCGCGCATCGGGGCGGCCGCGGACGTGGCCGTTTCGACCGCGGCCGCCGGCGGCCACCACGGGCGTCATCATGGCTTTACGGACGCCGCGCGATGGGCGGCCGCCTTCGATTCCCCGGATCGGGACGCCTGGCAGAAGCCCGCGGAGATCCTCGCGGCGCTCGGCGTCGAGCCCGGGATGGCGGTCGCCGACGTCGGCGCCGGGACGGGCTACTTCGTCGTGCGCCTCGCCTCGGCCGTGGCTCCCGGGGGCGTCGTCTACGCGACGGACGTCGAGCCGGACATGGTCCGATGGCTGCGCGACCGCGCGGATAAGCAAGGGTATGCGAACGTCGTTCCCGTGCTGGGCTCCGCGAAGGAGCCGCGTCTGCCGCCGCATTCCTGCGATCTTGTCCTGATCGTCGACACGTGGCACCATATCGAGGGCCGTGTCGACTACGCGCGCAAGCTCCGGTTGGCCTTAAAGCCTGAAGGCCGCGTCGCGATCGTGGACTTTAAGCCGGGCTTGCTCCCGGTTGGTCCGCCTCCCGGGATGAAGCTCCCGCCGGAAAAGGTCGCTTCCGAATTTAGCGCTGCGGGATACAGCCAGGTTCCGCCACATACGAAACTGCCTTACCAATACGTCCTGGTCTTTAAAGAAAATTAGAAGATCCTCGGGGCAAGTCGGTTCGTCGCTTCGCATCCGAGAAAGACCGGGGTGAGGTGCGAGCGGGATTCGAACCCGCGAATAACGGTTTTGCAGACCGTCGCCTTGGACCACTTGGCTATCGCACCGCGTGAAATCGGCGGGCCGGTACGACAGGAATCCTAACTTTTTTGGGGAATCAGCGCGAGCCGTAGTCTTGTCTAACACAAGATGAGCCTGAAGCTGGGGCAGTTTCTAACACAAATGAGCCTGAAATGACGTCATTAAGGCGCGACAGGGCCGTGGTAACTTCGAGGCATGACTGTGACCATGGACGAT
>JAJZAK010000042.1 GCA_021799485.1 bacterium
CCGACAATGAGTGTGCCAGGCGTATGCAGGAAGCCAAGGACAAGTTGTTGCGAGCCGTCGGCCTGCCACCAAGAACTTCCACGCGCGCTCACCCACTTTCTCCACAGCCGTCAACAGAAAGAAAAAGGCGACAAAAAGAAAGACTACGGCCTGCGTTTACTTCAGGCTCATTTCTGGATTAGAAAATGCTTCGGGATAGGCCGGGATAGCTTTCTGTTGAATGTTGAGACCTGACCCCCTGGGGGAACTGCTAAACTGCACGAACGCATGAATCGCCGTCGCGCCGTTCTCGCGATTTTGGGCGCGCTCGCCGTTTCGGCGGCCTCCGGATCGTCCCTTGCCTTCGCGGCCCGACGGCGTCCGTTGCGGCTCTATTGGTTCATCGCGGATGGCATGAGGGCGGACCCCGGTCCTTGGCCATGGGACATCTACCGGCTTGCGCGAAAAGGCGCGTACCCGAACATCAAGAAGATGATGGAGCAGGGCTCGTACGGCTATTCCTTGCCGGCCTTTCCGTCCCACACCCCATCCAATTTCGCCACCCTTCTGACCGGCTCTTTCCCGGAGATCCACGGCGTCTCCGACGGACCGATGCGGCCCGAGGGGGCGCCCTTGGCGGCGCCGGCCTTGAATGGGTTTTCCTCCGCGTCCAGGAGGGTCCCAAGCATCTGGAATTTTTTGGAGCAAAAGGGATTCAAGGCCGCCGTCGTCTCCGTGCCGGGGTCGACTCCGCCGGAAGTCGACATCGGATCGGTCGTTCGAGGCCGCTGGGGGCATTGGGGGGCCGATTTTCCGGCCCTGATTTTCGACACGATCGGATTCTCGACGAGCGCTCCTGACGATGGAGGAAATGGATTTTTCGCCGGCCGGCGGCTGAGGCTCTTCCCACGGGCATCTCCGGCGAAGGGCTGGCGCCTCGCGCCCGAGTCGAGGCTTCCTCCTCTTGAGATACCGATGCTGGGCTACGGGACGACGGTCTACGCCTTGCTCTTTGATCACGGAGCCGCTCCGGCGGCGTCCTACTCGAAAGTCCTCATTTCCATCGATAAGCGGCGGATTCTCGCCACCCTGTCCCGCGACGGCGAATGGAGCGCCTGGATGCCCGTGGATCTTCATTGGGGGGGGATATCGATTCCGACTCACATGAAAATTTGCCGCGTGTTGCTGAAGCCGGACGGCGGAGTCGAGATCCGCATCCTTTACGACGTGCTCAATCCCACGGTTGTCGAACCGGCGGGGCTGGCCGGCAGGCTCGAAGGCTCGATCGGCCCCATGGTGGATTTCCCCGACAACTGGCCCGCCCAGCTCAACAGGCGGCCGGAGGAGATGCCGGTTCTTCTCGCGGAGACGCGCATGGCCCTTGACTGGCACCGCCGAGCGGTGGGCGCCGTTTTAAAGGCCGAGTCTCCCGATGTTCTTATCCAAGATACGTATGTCCCCAATCAAGTCTTGGAATCCCGTTGGTGGCTTCGCCATGTCGACCCCGGTTCCCCGGACTTCGCTTCCTCCCATCCCCAAAGCCGGGAGCTCGCCGCGGAGGATCTGCGCGGCGTCTACGCGGGACTCGACGCCATTCTGGGGGCGGCGCTCAAGGCCGCCGGTCCCCAAACGTATGTGGTGCTTAGTTCCGACCACGGGATCATCCCGATCAAAAGAGAGTTGCGGATCAATAATCTCCTAGCCCGAGAGGGGCTGCTCAAAGCGACCGTCGGGGCCGACGGAGAGTCCGTCGCCGTCGATTGGGGCCGCAGCCAGGCGGCCTATTTGCAGATGCTTGGGGTTTACGTCAAGCCGGAGGGCTTGGCCGGGAACTGGAAGCGGGGCCGGGGGCGGGAGTACCTGGCCCTGCGCCGGCGGGTCCGTAAGCTTCTCGAGCGCCTTCGGGGGGACGATGGCGAGAGGGTATTCGACGCCGTCGTGCCGTGGGAGGAGGCGGGGAAGCTGCGTCTTCCCAAGGACCGCGTTCCCGATCTCGTTCTCGCGACGCGGCCCGGCTACGATTTATCCGAGACCTTGGACCGGGAGAGGGTCGTCTTCGCGCGACCCCTGCAGTCGGGCTACAAGCATTCGACGAAAGCCGAGCTGACTCGGGCGCTCTGGACTCCTTTTATCGTGATGGGACCCGGGATCAAAAAAGGCTATGCTATCTCCGCTCCGATCCGCCATGTCGACCAGGCCCCGACGTTGATGTCCCTTCTGGGAGTTCAAGTTCCCTCCTTCATGCAAGGACGGGTCGTCCGGGAGATCCTTGACGACGGAGAGCGCCGCCGATGAACATCGCCACGGTCCTCGTCCTGTCAATTCTCGCGGGGGGCTTGGGCGCGCTGACGGGGCTGGGAGGAGGCAGCATCCTGATTCCCGTTCTGGCCGCTATGGGCGTTCCCATCCAATACGCGATCGCGGCCAGCATGGTCGCGATCATCGCGACATCCTCGGCCTCCGCGGCTTCCTACGTCCGCCACCGGCTTTCCAATGTCCGCGCCGCCTTTTACCTTGAGATGTTCACCATCACCGGGGCCATCGTCGGCGCGACGATCACGACCTTGATCGAGCCGAAATTGCTTTACTTTTTCTTCGCCGCCTTCCTGACGACCTCCTTCTTCGGCATCCACCGCCACTCCGGAGACTCCCAGGACGCGAACGTGGTCCAAGACCGCGCCGCGCGCTGGCTCAGCCTCGAGGGGAGCTATTACGACGAGGCTCTCGGCCGGGAAGTCTCGTACAAAATGACGAGGCCTTTGCTGGGCGGAGTCGGCATGTTCATCGCGGGGCTCGCCGCCGGAATGCTCGGGATCGGAGCCGGGGCGTTTAAAGTCTCCGTTCACGAGATCGTCTTGCGCATGCCTTCCAAGGTTTCGAGCGCCACGAGCAATTTCATCATCGGAATGACCGCTCTGGCCGGCGCCAGCGTCTATTTCGCGTCCGGATACCTCTATTTGAGCCTGGCGGCTCCCATCGCCGTGGGAAGCTCGATCGGCGCCGCCGTGGGAGGGCGCATCCTCAATCGCATGAGCCATCGCACGTTGAGATTCCTATTCCTGGCCATCTTGGTCTATTTGATCGGCCAGATGGTCTATACCGGTTTGCGCGCGCCATGAGCGAGGAAAAACTCGAGGAAGTCATCAGCTGGATCTTGATGGGCGGGGTCGTCCTCAGCGGCATTCTCGAGGCCTGGGGAATTTTCCTTTACCGCCAGACGACGGGGAGCTTGGCGCTCGCTTACACGCCGGCCTGGCGGCTCTCGGGCGACAGCTTTTTCGCCTACCTCCTGCGGCTGGTCCGCGACCTGGGAAGCGGGACGGATCACGTCTCGGTGATGGCGCTCGGGATCGCCGTCCTGATGCTGACGCCGTATCTTCGCGTCGCCGTGGCGGTGATTTATTACGCCTTAAGGCGCGATGGACGGTACCTGGCGATCACGCTTTTCGTCCTCGGAGTCCTGACCTGGAGCTTGGCGGCCCACTGACTATTTGAGGCTTTCGAGGACGAGATGGCCGTCCTCCACGCGGACGGCGAAATGCTTGAGGAAGGACATGCCGAGCAGGCCGTCGAAGCCGGCGCCGTGGCCCGGAAGAAGGATGGCATCCACGTTTCGGATGACGGAGCGCCCGACGGAGACGGAGCGCAGGCGGACATGCTTTCCTCGCGCAAGCCGGCCATCGGCGACGGTCGTCATGGTCTCGCCCAGCCTGTCGTCGGGATCGACACGCAAGGCGGCGGACGTCTCGTCATAGAGGACGATGGAGGACGCCCCGGTGTCCACCATGAGTCGAGCCGGAACTTTCCCATTGATCAGCGCCTTGACCACGAGATTTCCTCCGGAGAGCGTGCTTTCGGGCAAGACGCTGTCCCTCTCGAAGTCTTTGCGCCAAATCCTCGCTTTGGATCGGACGAACCGGTAATAACGAGCCTCCAGGCCGTTCTTCCGAAGATTCCCTCGCCGGCGGCCTTCTCCGCGCAAGTAATCCTGCAGCCGGCCGTAGGCGTTGACATAGCGAAAAACCGCGTGGCCGTCCTCCTTCTCGCGCTTCCGATCATCGTCGATGCGCAGGGTGTCGCTGCGCAGGGCGCCGCGGACGGCGTTCAATCGGCTCACGAATTCGTTGTAGCCCGCCGGGTTCGCGGAAGGGCTGAGGTCGGCGAGGCTCGCGGACATCTCCGCGTCGCGCTCCTTGAGGTTCGCGATCTCCGAATGAAGGGAGGAAATCTCCTCTTCGAGGGATTTGTCGCGCGCCTTCGCGTCCAAGGCCGCATCGCGGGCGTTAAGGACCGCCGAGAAAAAACGATGGAGCTTGGCCGCCCGCTTCGGGACGAGCAGCCCCGATTCGAACTCTCGCTCCTCGAGCGCGCGGTCGAGTCGGCCGCGGCTTCGCGCGCTTGATCGGCGGACGCGCACGATCTCGGAACGGTCCAAGGTGACGGTCCCGTACCCGATATTGAGGACGACCTGGCCGCGGCTCTCGGATTGGACGGTCCCTTCTAGGTTTTTGCCGCTCTTGAGGTAGACCGTGTCGGCGAAGGCGGGGCTTTCCGCCGCGAAAGCCAAGAGCGGGATCAGAAGGAGACGGCGCGACAAGCTACGGAGCGGACTTCCACATGCCCGAGGACTTCACCATGCCCTCTTTGGCCGCCTTCTTGTCCGCCATCGCGGTCCAGGGGAGCTTGGTCTCGGGGCTGAAGATCGCTCCGTCGAGCTGGGTCGCGTCGAGCTTGGCGCCCCGCATATCCGCGCCCGATACGTTGGCGCCGCCCAGGTTGACGCCGGTCAGGTCCGTGTTGCGCAGGTCGGCGCCCGTGAGGTCGGCGCCGCTCAGGTCGCTGCCGTTGAGCGAGAAATTCTTGAAATTGGCGCCGCGCAAGTTGGCCCCGGAAAGGCGGCCCATGGTGACAAGATAATCGCTTCGCCCGAAGCTTCGGTCATTTTTAACGATGAGCTTGGAGTCGCCATGAAGGTCCGCGCATTCGCCGCTTGATCCGGACTGGAGGGCGGCCAGGGTCATTTTGTTGAAGCCTTTCTTGAGGTTTTTATCTTCGCAGACAAACTGGGAATGCGATGGGTCAAAAACCAATTGAAAGCGCCGCGCGCGAGTCTTGGGGGCGGCGGCGCCCTGCGCGGCCGCCGGCTGCCGACTGATGCGCGCCGGAGAAGCCGTCACCGACTTTTGGATCGCGTTGATCTGGTTTGTAAATTCTCCATCGCTCGATACGGCGGCTCCGGCGCCGGCCAAGCCCAGGACCATCAGTCCCGTCAGTCGCGTGAGCAGGCCCGCGAAATTTTTCATGGCGTTTTTGTGGAGTTTCATCGTGGCTCTCTCCTTTAGTATGCGGAAGTAGCTGGCAATTAAACTGCGAAGCTCATCGAGTTTAGCCCCGCCCTCTCTCTTTGTCAATGGCATGGCATGGGGTCCCGAAAAGAATCGTCGAGGCATTTCATGCCCTTCTTATTGGCCGCGTGATGGGAGATCGGAAGCCGGGTGCTGCGCTCTCCGTAGAGCGCTCCAGATGCCGCCGTTTGGGCGAGGTTCGTGCCGCGCATGTCGGCGCCCAGAAGAACCGCTTCCGAGAGGCTGGCGCCCGCGAGCTGGGCGCCGCGCATATCGGCCCCGGAGAGATCGGCTCCATCGAGATTCGCGCCGGAAAAATTTGCGCCGCGCAGGTCCGCCCCGCGCAAATCCGCCCCGGCAAGGTCCGCCTTGCCAAAGTCGGCTCCGGCAAGCTTGACGCACTCGCCGTCCCTCGATTGAAGCACCGTCGAGAGGCTCATTTTGTTATGGCCTTTCCTGCCGAGTCCCGCCTGGCATTCATAGCGGATGCCGCCTCGCCACGGTCCGCCGGTCTCCTTGACGACAAAGAAGCGCTTCTTGGATTCCCTCCCGTCTTGAAATCGAGCGCTCGATGGCGGGGATCGGAAGGCGGCGGCCCGGGGCATCTTGACGGCGCCGACCTGCTTGAGCTGGGACTCGAAGTCGGCGTCCGTCGAGGCTTGGGCGGCGGCGGCTAGCGCCAGGACCGCTCCGCATAGGGCCGCTCCGCGGAAGCTCCGGATCATGGCAACAGTTTCGATCCGGAATTCCGAATTGTCAAGGGGCCTGGAGCCTAAAAATACGGCAAAAAGAACCGGCCCTTCCCAAGGCTCGTGCGACGCACTCTCTAGTTGGAAAGGGCCGGTCTTTGCTGCGTGCTGAGAGAAACTAGTCCTACCAGCGGCGCTCGCCCCCGCGGCCGCCACCGCCGCGGCCACCGCCGCCACGCCCGCCGTAGCCGCCACCGCCACCGCCGCCTCCGCGCTCACCGCGTTCTTCCATCGGCCGAGCTTCGCTGACGGTGATCCGGCGCGAGCCCATCTCGCTGCCGTTCAACTTCTGGATGGCGGCCTGAGCCTCGTCGTCTGTTCCCATCTCGACGAAGCCGAAGCCGCGGGATCGTCCCGTATAACGATCCGTGATGACTTTCACGCTGACGACAGAACCACAAGCGCCAAAATGAGACTTGACCTGATCCTCCGTAGCCTCAAACGGCAACCCCCCGACGTAGAGCCTCTTGCCCATCATCGTCTCCTTGCCCGTCCCGCGGCGCATGAACATCGCAGGGCCCGATCATCCGGCGGTAAAACCTCCCGCGCGCGGGGCCGCAAGCACCCCCGTCGAGCATAAGGCTTGACAATTATGACATATTTTCAGCATAAAAAAGCGGTTTTTTGCGTTTTCCGCCTCCCTCGCCCCGGCCTGGATTGGGAAGGATGCGGATGGGGCGCAGCCCTGGCGGAATCGGAGCGGCGCTCATGCGCACGGTCAAGAACTCGTCGGTCAAGGCTTCCCGGCCGCCGTCAAGGGCGACCCCCGTGCGGATTTTCCCGGCCCATTGTTTCGCGAAGGCGGCCCGGAGCCGTTCATCGAGCGCCCGCAAGCGACGGCCGCGCTCCGCCGCGTCTTTCTCCGGCATCAGGCCCGGAAGAGACGCGGCATCCGTGCTCGGCCGAGGCGAGTACCGGAAGACATGCAGCCCGGAAAATTCAAGCTCTTCGATCAATCGTACGGTGTCCTCGACATCCTCCGCGCTTTCCCCGGGAAACCCTGTCATCACGTCCGAGAAAAGCCCGGGATGGGGAATGACCCGCTTGAGCGCGAGGATCCTGCGGCGGTAGAAATCGGCTGAATACCAGCGCCGCATGAGCTTGAGCACGCGGTCGGAACCCGACTGGAGGGGAACGTGAATCGAGGGGCAAATTCGGCCGCCGGAGCCGGCCATGAGGGCGATGAGCCGGTCCGTGACGTCGGTGATCTCAATCGAGGAAAGCCGCAGGCGAAAAGACCCCTTGACGGCCGACAGGCGTTCCAAAAGTCCGACGAAATCGACTCTCCGGCCGGTTTCTTCCGAGAGATAGCGTCCCAGGCGGATTCCGCAGAGAACGATCTCGGAGAAGCCCGCGCCTACGAGGCGTTCAATCTCGTCGCGCAATTCGGAGACCGGCCGTGACTGAAGCCGAGGCCGCACGGCGGGGATGATGCAGTAGGAACAGTTCATGTCGCAGCCGTCCTGGATCTTGACGAAGGCGCGGCTATGGCCGCGGAACGCCGCGATCCCTCCGGACTCGGGCGTCACACGGCATCCCAGGAGAGAGGGAATATCGTCCTTGCGCGTATTGTCCACGATCTCCGCGTGGGGCGCGCTGCGGCGGACGGAGCCCGGGTCGCGGGTCGCCAGGCAGCCGGTGACGACGAGACGCGCTCCAGGGTTGTCCCGGGTGATGAGACGCAGGAGCTTGAGGGCCTCGCGGTCCGCCTCGCCGGTCACGGAGCATGTATTGACGAGGCAGAGATCCGCTTCTTTGTAGTCCGCCGTTTCCGGTCCGGAGCCTTCTCCTGCCAAGCGCTCCCGCAGCGACTCCGTCTCATACTGGTTGACGCGGCAACCGAAGGACCGGATGAAAAGACGCATGGCTATCCGGAAATCATGTCAGGCCAGAATCAGGCGCTTGAGGGCGAGAGAGGCGGCTTTGCGGCAGAGAAGGGGGGCGCGCCGGAAAAGGTCGGCTTCCTTCTCCGCGACCTCCGTCAAGGTCGCGACGGCGCCGACGCCGGAGCCGGATAACCGGGCGCGGACGGCTTCGTCGAGGCTTCCGCAGACGATGGCGACGGGGATGCCACGGTCTTGCGCGGCTCGCGCCAGGGTTAGAGGAGCCTTGCCGTGAAAACTCGTTTTGTCAAGACGGCCCTCTCCTGTCAAGACGGCGTCGGCATTCCTCAGAAGCCTGGGCAGCCCGGAGGCCTTCAAGATCCACGCGCTCCCGGGCAGCATCTTGGCCCCCAGGAAGGCCATAAGGCCGAAGCCGAGACCACCGGCCGCCCCAGCTCCGGGTTTCCCCGCGACCTGCCGCCCGAGATCTCGTCCGGCGACGCGAGCCAAGCGAGACAGACCCATTTCAATGAGCCGGACTTGGGCGGGAGTCGCGCCTTTTTGAGGGCCGAAAGTCCTCGCCGAACCTCGGGCGCCTAGGAGAGGGTTTTCCACGTCCGACACGCCGACAAAATGTGCCGCCTCGATCCGCCGGAGGAGCCGCAGCTCGGGAGGAAGTATCCTGGCGAGCGCCCGGAGGGGCGCGGCCCCGGACTCCAACTCCCGGCCTTTCGCGTCGAGAAGCTTAAATCCCAGAGCTTGCGCCATTCCCGCGCCGCCGTCGTTGGTGGCGCTTCCGCCAAGGCCCACGACGATCTCCTTGGCGCCGCGGTCGAGCGCCGCTCGGATGAGCAAGCCGGTCCCTCTGGAGCTGGCATTCAAGGCATCCGGTTGGTTTCTCGATTTTTTAAGCAGAGCCAGGCCTGAGGCGAGCGCCATTTCGATATAAGCGGCATGCTCTTTGAGAAGAAGAGGCGCTCGAATGAGGCTCCCGAGCGGCCCGGATACGGACACCTTGGCGACGCGGCCCCCCCGCAAGGCCCGCATGACGTCGAGAAAGCCGTCGCCGCCGTCGGAGACGGGGACGATCTCGATCGAGGCCTCCCGGAAAAGATCGCGCGCGCCCAGGGCCATGGCGCGGCTCGCCTGAAGGGCGCTCAAGCTGCCCTTAAAGGCGTTGGAAGCCGCGATCAGCCGCAACGCGGGCGCTTCTTCTTAAGGGAACATCCCGCGCAGCCGCACCGCCTGCGCGAGCCGCTCAAGGCCGACCATGAAAGCGCCCATCCGCAGGTCCACCGATTTCTTGACGGACATGTCGTGAACCTGTCTGAAGGCCAGGACTAAAATGTCTTGGAGCTTGGCGAAGACGTCCTTCTCGCTCCAGAAATAGGCCTGGATGTCCTGGACCCACTCGAAGTAGCTTACGGTGACGCCGCCGGCGTTGGCGAGAATGTCGGGGACGATCACCACGCCTTTTTTGCTGAGGATCTTGTCCGCCTCCGTCGTCGTGGGGCCGTTGGCGCCCTCGATGATGTACCGGGCCTGGACTTTGTCGGCGTTCTTGCTCGTAATGGTGTTTTCCATCGCCGCGGGCACCAAGACTTCGCAGGGAAGCTCGACGAAGCTGTCGACGGGAACGGACTGGGCTTTGCGGTAGCCCGTGATGCCGTGGTTGCCGGCCGCGTAAGAGAGGATGTCCTCGACGTCGAGGCCCTTTTCGTTGTAGAGACCGCCGGTGACGTCCGAGATCCCGACGACCTTGGCGCCCCTGTCATGGAAAGCCTTGGCGGCGTTGGCGCCGACGTTGCCGAAGCCCTGGATCGCGATGGAAGCTCCCTTCAGATCGAAGCCGCGGGCCTTGGCGAGCTCGCGGGTGACATAGAAGACGCCCAGACCGGTCGCCTCGCGGCGGCCGAGCGAACCGCCGATATCGATGGGTTTGCCCGTGACGACCCCGGGGGCGGAATAGCCGATCGTCATGGAATAGGTGTCCATCATCCAACCCATGATCTGCTCGTTGGTGTTGACGTCGGGGGCGGGTATGTCCTTGTCGGGGCCGATGATGATCGAGATTTCGGAAGTGTAGCGGCGGGTGAGGCGCTCGAGCTCCGCCTTCGACATCGTCTTGGGATCGCAGATGACCCCTCCCTTGGCGCCGCCGTAGGGAAGGTTGACCACGGCGCATTTCATGGTCATCCAAAAAGCGAGAGCCTTGACCTCCTCCACGGAAACCTGAGGATGATAGCGGATGCCGCCCTTGGCGGGACCGCGGTCCAAATTATGCTGGATGCGGTAGCCTTCAAAGACCCTGGTCGTCCCATCATCCATCTTGACGGGAACGGAGACCTCGAGGATGCGCTTGCAGTGGCGCAGGCGCTCGAGCACCGGTTGCTCCATATTCATGAGGGCGCCGGCGCGCCCGAGTTGAGTCATCGCCTGGTGCCAAGGGTTGAGTTCGGAGCCCCCGTTCATTTCGGGGGAAACGGCGGAAACGGCCGACTTGACGGGCTTGGGAGAAGCCTTGGTTGAGGGGGTCATAATGGCATCGATTCTACTAATTATCGGCCGAAGCGTTTCAAGCGAAAATGGTAACATGACCGTCGAAGGCGATGATCGATCACCGCTATCCGCACAGCTCGGTTTTTTACAGGAGCCTCGTCCAAAACTTCCCCAAGATCACCCACGGGGAAGGGGCTTCGCTCTATGACGAGAGGGGCAAGAGATACTTGGACGCTTGCGGGGGGGCCTATGTGGTCAATGTCGGCCATGGAGTGCGGGAAATCGCCGAGGCGATGGCCCGCCAGGCTTCGAAGATCGCCTACGTCAACGGGACCGCCTTCACGAATGGGCCCGCCGAGGATCTGGCGGTGGAACTTGCTCGTCTCAATCCGACGGAGCTGTCGAAAAGCTATTTCCTTTCGAGCGGCTCGGAGGCCGTCGAGGCGGCGCTCAAGCTCGCCCGGCACCATTGGGTCGCCAAAAGGATGGCGACAAAGCGCAAGATCATCGCTTTGGACCCCGGCTACCACGGCAATACCCTTTTGGCCCTGTCGACTTCGTCCCGGAGGAGCTACAAGGACGCCTATGAGCCCTGGCTCGTCCCCGTTCGCTTCATGCCCGCGCCTTACGCCTACCGCTGCGAGTGCGGCGGGGAGCCCTCGTGCCCGGCCTGCTCCGGCAACGCCTTGGAGTCGGCGATCCTCGCCGAGGGCCCAGACCAAGTCGCCGCCGTCATCGCCGAGCCCGTCGGCGGCTCCTCGACCGGCGCCGCGGTCCCGCGGAGCGATTACTGGAGAAACGTCCGGGCGATCTGCGACCGGCACGGAATTTTGTGGATCGCCGACGAGGTCTTGTCGGGCGCCGGGCGCACTGGAAAGTGGTCGGCTCTGGAACATTTCGGCGCCGTTCCCGACATCCTTGTCATGGGAAAGGGCCTTTCGGGCGGTTACGCGCCCCTTTCCTGCGTCTCCACATCCGAGAAGCTTTTGGAGCCGATCTTGAAGGCGGATGGCGGCTTCAAGCACGCTCAAACCTACTCGCACACGCCCTTGATATGCGCGGCGGGCTTGGCTTGCGTGCGCTACCTGAAATCCCGGGGCTTGATCGAGCGTGCCGGGCGGGTGGGCGGCCTCCTGGGCGAGAGGCTCAAGGAGATGCTCCAATTGCCCGGCGTGGGGGACGTGCGGGGCCTCGGGATGCTCTGGGCGGTGGAGTTCGTCGCGGACAAGGAAACGAAAAAGCCCTTTCCGAGGGAGTTGAGGGCCTGCGAAAGCCTCGCCGCCGCCGCCCGAGATCAAGGGCTTGTCGTCTGGCCCAACCCCGGGCATTGGAAGGGGGAGGGAGACCTCGTCCTCCTTGCTCCGCCCTTCGTCATTTCCGAAGGGGAGATCGAGGAAGCCATATTTCTATTGAAGACATCCTGGGAAAAAACGTTGGATCAATTGACCGTCAAGCGCAAGTAAAAGGAGATATCGCATGAACGACACGACCGCTTTGGCCGAAAAGCCGCAGGGGAAAATCACCTACACGTCGACCGGCGCCGACCTGGAGGAGTTCCACCGTCTGTACGATCGGGCGCTGACGGAGCTCCGTGGAAGGCTCGGCGCCGCCCACCAGCTCCTGATCGGCGGCAAGCCGGTCTCGTCGTCCAAGCCTCCCCTCTTGGACTTGATGCCGAGCGACAAGTCGGTCGTCCTCGGTAAATTCGCCCAGGCCGCGCCCACGCATGTCAAGGCGGCGATCAAGGCCGCCAGGGAAGCCTCCGCCGGCTGGGCCCGCACGCCGTGGCGGGAGAGGCTTAAGCTCATGCGCCGCGCGGCCCAGATCATCCGGGAGCGCAAATACGAACTCGCGGCCGTCATGTCCCTCGAGGTGGGGAAAAGCCGCATGGAGGCGATGGGCGAGGTCGAGGAATCGGCGGACCTCATCGACTATTACAGTTCCCGGATGGAGGAGGAAAACGGCTACGAAAAGCCGATGAAGCCGATGGCGCCCGGGGAGAGCGCGGTGTCGCTCCTGCGCCCCTACGGGGTCTTCGCCGTGATCGCTCCTTTCAATTTTCCGTTCGCGCTCTCGACCGGCATGACCGCCGGCGCCTTGATCGGCGGCAATAGCGTCATCTTCAAACCCTCCCAGGACACGCCCTGGACGGGGGTTCTCTTGGGCGAGTGCTACGTCCGCGCGGGGCTCCCGGCGGGGGTCTTCAACGTGCTCACGGGGCGCTCTTCCGTCATGGGCGACGAGCTTTGGAGGAGCCCCAACGTGGACGGCATCGCCTTCACGGGTTCCAAGGACGTGGGCTATAAACTTCTTTCCGAAGGGGCTCTCCGGGGCTGGCCTCGTCCCGTCATCGTCGAGATGGGCGGAAAGAACGCCGCCGTCGTGACGGCGTCGGCCGACCTCGATCTCGCTGCGGAGGGCGTCATGCGTTCGGCCTTCGGGCTCCAGGGCCAGAAATGCTCCGCCTGCTCCCGCGTGTACGTCGATAAAAAAGTCGAGCGGGAGTTCACCGAGATGTTGATCGAGAAAACCAAGAAGATCAAGATCGGCGACCCCTCCGACAAGGACGTTTTCTTCGGACCCGTCATCAACGAGAAGGCGGTGAGGACCTTCGAGGCGGCGGTGAGGGAGGCGTCGCGTGGCGGCGGAAAGATCCTCTTGGGCGGCCAGAGGATGACCGTCGGGGCTTTGGCAAAGGGATTCTACGTCGAACCGACGATCGCGAAACTTCCCTTGAAGCATAAGCTCAACTTCCGGGAGCTTTTCGTCCCCTTCGTGGCGATCAACGCGGTCTCGGATCTCGATGAGGCGATCGCGGAGTCGAACAAGTCCGAATACGGGCTCACCGCCGGGATCTATGCCGGCAAGACCGAGGAGATCGAGCGCTTCTTCGATCAAGTCGAGGCGGGGGTCTGCTACGCCAATCGCCGCGGCGGGGCGACGACCGGCGCTTGGCCTGGGGTCAATTCCTTCGGAGGCTGGAAGGCCTCCGGCTCGACCGGCAAAAACGGGCTCGGCCCCTATTATGTCTCCCAGTTCATGCACGAGCAGAGCCGCTTGGTGGCTGGATGAAAAACGGCCCGAAGGTCGAAGAAGGAAGGCGGAAGGCTCGAAAAGAGCGGCTTCTTTCCGACGCCCTCGACTTTCCGCCTCCCGAGTATCCCCGCATGTCGGTCCCGCCGCCCGGCCCGAAGGCGCGGGCCGTGATCGCCCAGGACCGCGAATGGTCGTCCCCTTCCTATATTAAGGAATACCCCTTCGTCATGGCGGGAGGCCGCGGCGCCATGGCGGAGGATGTCGACGGCAACCGCTACATCGACTTCATGACCGGTATCGCCGTCTCGGCGACCGGCTACAACCATCCCGAGATCGTCGCCGCCGTGCGGGAGGCGGCCGGCAGGTTCCTCCATATCTGCTCGACCGATTTCTACTACGAGGGGATGGCGCGGCTTTGCGAGCGTCTCTCCAAAAGCTGGCCCGGCAAGGATAAAAAACGGGTTTTCCTGTCCAATTCCGGAACCGAGGCCGTTGAGGGCGCGATCAAGCTCGCTCGCTACGCGACCCGTCGCCCCTACATCATCGCCTTCGAGGGAGCCTTCCACGGCCGCTCCTACGCCGCGATGAGCGTCACCGCGAGCAAGGTGAAATATAGAGAGGGTTTCGGGCCCTTCCTCCCTGTCGTCCATCTTCCTTACGACAATCCCTACCGCCCCGCCCCATGGCGAGAGCGCATGGAGGAGCTCTTTGAAACTAGGACCTCCCCCAAGGAGGTGGCGGCCGTCATCATGGAGCCTATACTTGGAGAGGGCGGCTACGTCGTGCCCGGCGTCGAATTTTTGAAAACCTGGCGCAAAGTCTGCGACGATCACGGCATCATGCTCATTTTTGACGAGATTCAATGCGGCATGGGCCGCACGGGAAAGCTCTGGGCCTTCGAACATTCCGGCGTGGAGCCGGACGTGGTCTTGACCGCCAAAGGACTGGGATCGGGGCTTCCCATCGGCGCCATCATCGCCAAGGAGAAATGGATGATCTGGCCCCGGGGCTCGCACGGGACGACCTTCGGCGGCAATCCGGTTTCTTGCGCGGCCGCGCTCAAGACCCTGGATCTCATGGAGTCGGGGCTCTTGCGAAACGCCCAGTCCATGGGGGAGAGGCTGTTGAAGGGCTTGAAGGACCTCCAGGCGAAACACCCTTCGATCGGCGACGTGCGGGGCGTGGGCCTCATGATCGGCGTCGAGTTCGTCAAGGACAGGAGGACCAGGGAGCCCGACCACGGTCTCGTCGAGAGACTCGAGTCGCTGGCTTTTGAGAAAGGCCTTCTGCTGTTGTCCTGCGGCAAGTCCGTGATCCGGATCGCGCCGCCGCTTGTCCTGACGCCCTACGACGTGGACAAGGGGCTGTCAATCCTGGACGAGTCCCTCGCCGAGCTGGGAGCTTAGGGCTCGTTAAGAAATAATTGATGCACTTCGGAGGCCCGAGGCCTGTAACCGAGGAGCAACGAAGAAGTCGGCCAAGATCGGGCCTCCCCGTCGGGGCCGGGGCGATTTCGGGCTGCGCCTTCGTTGATCGTCGCTTCCATAGCTTCAGCTATGCGCGCTCCTCTCGCCTCGGCTCGCTCCGAACTGGCCCCGGCGAAGTGCATCAATTATTTCTTAACGAGCCCTTAGGCGCTTGAGGGCTTTTTCGAGGATCCCAGCACCTCGCGGGCGATGATGAGGTGCTGGATCTCGGAAGTCCCTTCGTAGATCTCGGTGATGCGGGCGTCGCGGTAGAGCCGCTCGACCGGGAACTCGCGGGTGTAGCCGTTGCCGCCGTGGATCTGGATCGCGTCGAAGGCGGCGCGGTTGGCGGTCTGGGAGGCGAAGAGCTTCGCCATGGAGGCTTCTTTCGTGCAGGGAAGGCCGGCGGAGAGAAGGCCCGCCGCCCGATCGACAAGAAGTTTCGCGGCGTCGATCTCCATCGCCATGCGGGCGATCTTCATTTGGATCATCTGGAACTGGGCGATGGGTCGGCCGAACTGCTCGCGGCCTTGGGCGTAGGCGACGGCCTCGTCGAAGGCCGCGCGCGCGATCCCCACCGACTGCGCCGCGATCGCGACGCGGCCGCGGTCCAGGACCTGCATGGCGACCTTGAAGCCGTGGTTCTCCTCCCCAACCAAGGCGGATTTGGGCACGCGGCAGTTCTCGAAGCGGACTTCCCTCGTGTCCGAGGCGCGGATGCCCAGTTTTTTTTCCTTTTTGCCGATGTGGATGCCGGGGATCGAGCGCTCGACCAAGAGGCAGCTGATCCCCTTGTTGCCGCGCGCGGGGTCGGTTGAGACAAAGACGAGAAAAAGGGAGGCGAATCCTCCATTCGTCACCCAGGCCTTGGTGCCGTTGAGGACATAGGAGTCGCCGGCGGGGACGGCGGCGGTCTTGAGGCTTCCCGCGTCGGTGCCGGCGCCGGGCTCGGAGAGGCAGTAGGCGCCGATCCATTCGCCGGAGGCGAGTTTCGGGAGGCATCGTTTTTTCTGGTCGCCGTTCCCCGCCGCGAGAATCGCCCCGCAAACGAGGGAATTATGGACCGTGAGCCCCACCTGGAAGGCGGCGGCCCCCCGCGCCAGCTCCTCCATCGCTCCCGCGTAGGAGGCGTAGTCGAGGCCAAGGCCGCCGAACTCATCCGGGACCATCATGCCCAAAAAGCCCAGCTCCGCCGCCTCGCGGTAGAACTCCCCGGGGATTTCCTCGGCTTCGTCCCAGGCCGCGGCGTTGGGCTTGAGGCGCTTCTCGGCGAAATCACGCGCGGTCTTTCGCGCCATCTCGCGCATCTCGGAAGCTTCAGGGCTTAGCTGGATAGTCATAAAAGCCTTTTCCGGATTTTTTCCCAAGACGCCCCGCGGCGACCATGCTCTTGAGCAGCGGGCAGGGCCGGTACTTGGGATCGCCAAAGCCCGAATACAAGGTCTCCATGATGGCGAGGCAGACGTCGAGGCCGATGTAGTCCGCGAGCTCCAGGGGTCCCATCGGATGGTTCATGCCGAGCTTCATCACCGTGTCGATCCCCTCGCGGGTTCCCACGCCTTCCATGAAGGCGAAGCAGGCCTCGTTGATCATGGGCATGAGAATGCGGTTCGAGATGAAGCCGGGGAAATCGTTGGAAAGAACGGGGGTCTTGCCGAGGCGCTTGGCGAGCTCCGTCGCCGCCCCGCAGGTTTCGTCCGAGGTTTGGAGGCCGCGCACGATCTCGACGAGCTTCATCAAGGGAACCGGATTCATGAAGTGGAGGCCGACCACCCGTTCGGGGCGCGAGGCGGCCGCGGCGATTTCGGTGATCGGGATGGAGGACGTATTCGTCGCGAGGATGGCATCCTGGCTCATGACGGCGGCGAGCTTCGCGATGACGGACTTCTTGAGCGCGGCTTTCTCCGGGACGGCCTCGATCGCGATCTGGGCGGCACGCGCCCCGTTTAAGTCCAGGGAGCCCGCGAGGCGCTTGAGCGCCGCGGCTTTGTCCTCGGGCGAGATCGTCTTCTTGGCCGCCTGGCGCTCGAGGTTTTTCTCGATCGTCTGGAGGGCGCGGTTGAGGGCCGCGGCATCCGCCTCGACGAGCGCGGTCTTGATCCCCGAGAGCGCCAGCACATGCGCGATTCCCGCTCCCATCGTTCCGCCTCCGATCACGGCCGCCTCGCGAAACTCCATGGGGGCATTATACCGAACTCGGCGCGCGCATTTTTATAAACTAACGGAACATGGACGCCGTCGTGATGAAGTTCGGCGGGACATCCGTCGCCGATCCGGAAAAGATCCAGCGGGCCGCGGCGATCGCGATCGCCGAACGCCGGCGCGGCCGCCGCGTCGCGGTCGTCGTCTCGGCCCCTGGAACGATGACGGATGAGCTGTTGGCCCTGGCCCATCGAGTTTCCCGGAAGCCCGGGGGACGGGAGCTCGACCAGCTCCTGGCCACGGGAGAGCAGGTGGCGATCGCCCTCTTCTCGATGGCGGTCGAGTCGCGGGGGGCTCGAACGATTTCGATGACGGGAGCCCAGGCCGGCATCCGGGTCGGCGGCGAGCCGGGCCGCGCCCGTATCCTGGGCGTCGACGCGGCGGCCGTGCGGCGGGAGCTTTCTCGAGGCCGGATCGTGGCGGTCGCGGGCTTTCAGGGCGCCAATTCTCGCGGGGAAACGATGACGCTTGGCCGCGGAGGCTCGGATTTGACGGCGGTGGCCTTGGCCGCCGCTCTGAAGGCCGCTTCCTGCGAGATCTACACCGACGTGAAGGGCGTCTACACGGCGGACCCGCGGATCGTATCCGAGGCGCGCAAGCTTTCCCGCGTCGGCTTCGCGGAAATGCTCGATCTCGCCGCGGCGGGCGCGCAGGTCATGCAGCCGCGTTCGATCGATCTCGCCAGGATCCGGGGCGTGCGCCTTCATGTCCGCTCGGCTTTCCACGCGGGACCTGGCACCTGGATCGTTCCGCCCGGGGAGGCGCGCGGAGGGGGCGGCGTCGCGGCGCTCGCCCTCAGCAAAGACGGCGCCCGCTCGTCCGTTCGCATCACCGCCGTCGGATCGGGCCTGAGTCGACGGCGGTGGGCCGCGGAACTGATGAAGAAGGCTCTCGGCGCGCGCAAGATCGCGGCGCGGTTGGGCCTTGAGTCCGACCGGCTCATCTGTTGCGATGTCCAAGCCGCCAAGGGCGAAGCCGCCCTGCGGCATCTGCATCGCGCCTTCGGCCTCGAGCGAGATAAATGATCTAAAATATGTAAGTCTAGGATGAGCCCAAGAGCCATGATCAAAGAACCGAATCCCAAAGTCCATGCGGCCCCCGAGCACCAGCCCTTCATCTATCCCTTGAAAAGGGATTTTGTCGAGCCGGATTGGCGGCGCCTTCCTGGATACAAGGACGTGACGCGCCAAGAATGGGAAAGCGCCCTCTGGCAGCGGCAGCACGCCGTCAAATCCGTCGCCGAGCTCAAGGAGGCCGTGGGCCGCTATTTGCCGGAGGACCTCGCCGAGGGCATCCTGCGGGACCAGGATGAGCGCGCCACGATGTCGATTCTCGTTCCGCCGCAGATGATCAACACCATGAACGAGAAGGACCTGCGCAACGACCCGGTGCGCCGGTATATGCTTCCCTCTTACGAAGACCGCCGTCCCGAATTCCCGAGCCACCCGAAGGCTTCTCGCGACAGCCTCCATGAAAGCGAGATGTGGGCGGTCGAGGGGCTCACCCACCGTTACCCGACCAAGGTCCTGGCGGAGCTCATCTCGACCTGCCCTCAGTACTGCGGGCACTGCACGCGCATGGACCTCGTCGGCAACTCGACGCCCCAGATCGAAAAAGTCCGCTTCGCGCAACCTCCCAAGAAGCGCTATGAACTCATTCTCGACTACTTAAGAAAAACCCCCTCGGTGCGGGACGTCGTCGTCTCGGGCGGCGACGTCGCGAATGTTCCCATCGAACAGTTGGAGAGTTTCGTCGCCTCTTTGATGGACCTTCCGAACATCCGCGATATCCGGCTGGCCTCGAAGGCTTTCCAGGCGCTTCCCCAGCATTTCCTCGAGGACAAGGTGTTAAGGGCGATGGAGCGGCTCGCGAAGAAGTCTCGCGAGCGGGGCATCGACCTCGCTCTCCATACCCACGTCAATCACGCCAACCAAGTGACCCCCTTGGTCGCCAAGGCGGCGAAAGCCTATCTCTCGATGGGATTCCGGGACGTGCGCAACCAGGGCGTCCTCCTGCGCGGCGTCAACGCGACGGCGAAGGATCTTTTGGAGCTCTGCTTCTCGCTGCTCGACTTCGGCAAGATCATGCCCTACTACTTCTACATGTGCGACATGATCCCCAGCTCGGAGCATTGGAGGATCGCCGTCTGGGAGGCGCAGAAGCTCCAGCACGACATCATGGGCTACCTTCCCGGATTCGCGACGCCCCGCATCGTCTGCGACGTCCCGTACGTGGGCAAGCGCTGGGTGCACCAGGTCGCGGACTACGACCGGACCCTCGGCATCTCCTTTTGGACGAAGAACTACCGCACCGGCATCGAGGCGGAGGACCCCAACGCCTTCAATCGCCGCTACGAGTATTACGACCCCATCGACACGCTGCCGCCCGAGGGCCGGGAGCACTGGAAGCGCCAGCTCCAGCTTCGCCCGGCCCACTCGAAATCGGAATAGAAGGCTTTCGGCCCCTGTTGGCGTCAAGAACGATTCTCACCGGCCGCGGGCCTGATCCGCTTTCCTGGCGTCGGAGCGCTTGAGCCTCGTCTTGCGGGCGAAGTCGCGGCTCTTGGCGAAAAGCTTGCCGATCTCGGCCGTCGGCGAGCGTGGGGCGGCCGATCTTCTTTAAGATGACCGTGTCGCCTTCGCCCACGGCGACGAACTTCGTTCCAGGCCCCAGGGCCATCGCCTGGCGGATGTCGCCGGGGATGACGACCTGGCCCTTGGCCGACATCCTGGTCACGTCCGGATTTCCCATTATGCCCTGGGCGCCTGGGTGCGCCACAGGGCGCTAAGCGGTAGGGCGTGCATGTTCTTGGCGAAGGGGACTGCCTCGCGGCCGAGATAAAGGACCACGCCCCTCAGGAACTTCTTTCCGAGCGCCTCCTCCAAGACCTTGAGTCCCTTGAAGTCCCCGGTGCCTGCCGAGCCCGCCTTGACCTCGACGCCGACGATCCGGCCCCGCGCGTCCTCCATGACGAAGTCCACCTCCGCTCCGGTTTCCGTCCGGAAGTGATAAAGCCGAGGCTTGACACGGCTCCATCCCGCCTGCTTCGTCAGTTCCGCCATCACGAAAGTCTCAAGGAGCGGCCCGGCCATGGGCGCGTTCTCTTCGAGGCGCGCCGCGTCCAAGGCCAGAAGGTTGGCCGCGAGCCCGGTGTCGTTGAGGAAGATTTTTGGAGTCTTGACGAGGCGCTTGCCCAGATTTCCGCTCCAGGGCGGGAGCTTTTGCAGCAGGAAGGCGGCCTCCAGCAGGGCGAGGTAGCGCTTGAGCGTCGATTGCGGCAGGCCCATGGAGCGCGACAGCTCGGCGTAGTTCATGAGGCCGGCCCCTCGCGCCGCGAG
>JAJZAK010000043.1 GCA_021799485.1 bacterium
GAGTCTCTTCCCTGGACGAAGCGGAAGATGGAATGGGAGTCGACGTAGTAGGAGAAAGGCATGCCGAACTTGAGAAAGACGGCCTGCGCCGCGGCGATGCTTTTATCGAAAGCTTTAATGGGCGTCTTCGGGATGAATTCCTGAACGTCGAGGTCTTTGGATCGTTGGAAGAAGTTAGGGCCAAAAGTGAGACTTGGAGGTGGGATTACAACACGAAACGGCCGCACAGCTCTATCGACGGTAAAACGCCGACAGAGTTCGCTGGGAACATTAAATCAGGGCTTCAAAAAGCAAATTTTCTAAACCTAGCTTTGGCCTAGAAAACGGGGGAAGGTCCTGGCATCCCTTCGCTCAATTGGTCGCGGCATGGTTCTTTGGACTGAAAGATTATTTATTTCGGTGACCAGGCAAGTTGCCCAATAGATTTGAATTTGGAAATGCTAAGAGCCCCGCGCTCGTTTCGAGCCTTCGATCCCGGCGCCTTTAATGCGGTCTCAATTGCCGGGCGTTCGGCTTCGAAAATCTCAGTTGCTCGATAGTGGTCGTCGAGCACGACCAAAACTACCGAGTCCCATTCCTTGTTTAAATTGATTCTCCCGACTTGTTGTCCAGGCTTCGATTTTTCCATGATTGCCCGGCCCTTGATTTGGACGAATCGAGGGCCATGGCCCCGCAAGCGCTCGGCGTCGTAGCCGTCCTGCCTTGCTGAGCATAGCTGAAGGCGCAAATGTTTGGCCGCCTCAAACTCCGCCATTTCCCCTGCGACCCCAAGCGGCTTGCCGGTCAGTTTGTAATATCGGACCGCCAGAGGGCGGACTGCTTCCAGGATTCTCTCGATTTCTTTTAGTTCTGGATCAGGCATTAATACTTATCCTCTAGTATCCATCGGCTCAGCTTGTTTACGAAGCCGACCTTTGGAGTGCGCTCATTTCTTAGGGATGGGGCTTGAACGAACAGGCATGAGTTGGCACTCGGCTTATCTTCCAACCGGTGCTGGGCGTGTTCGCCAGGCGATTTTAGCTTTTAGGCGTTTAATGCGACGACGGCCACGACTGCAAGGCACGCGAGAGCAACAACACCTTGCAGCTGCGTGCTTTCCCTTTTACCTGTGGCGATGAACCTGGCGAAATGCTCACAGTTGTTGCCAAAAAGATCATAGGCCGGATTGGCCGCAGCTTCTTTTAGGCGTTGCCGAGCCATGGTCTCGTCGGTGATTTTGCCGAGGACCGTCCACATCCCGGTGGTTTCAAACCAATCCGCGCGTAATTTCGGAGGAGCTTGATGTATGACTGTCGGGCGTGAAAAGAATCCAAATGAGTTCTGAATATGACTGCGGTTCCCGATATCGACGATTCCGTAGTGATCGACGCCTTTGTTCGGGGATTTTTGCTTCACGAGATACAGGCCGTCCGGATATCCTTGGCAGGGCATGATTTTCTCCTTAGTAATCAGTATAAGCTAAATTCGTCATTTTGCATCAGCACGTTTCTAAAATCAGCGGCTCTCGGTCAGTTTGCAAACTTCGGAGTCCGTGGTTCTCAAGAGACTTTAAAACCTCCTTCGGCGAGCGGATATGCCTCATGACCATCTGCTGGAACTCAGCGGGAGTCATATGTGCGGGCCACTCGAAGTTTGGTGGAGCGGGCGTGTTAGGAAAAAACCTCTCGAAGGCTTCCTGGAACATTTCGGGAGTCATTGGCCCAAGCTCAAGTTGGAGGTCGACCCTGCCCGGCCGTAGCAATGCTTGATCCAGCATATCTTGGTGATTGGCGGTCATCACCAAGACTCGGCCATCCGACTGGGCCACGCCATCGATGGCATTCAGCACCCCGCCAAGGGTCAGCTTTTCGTTGCCTTCTCCCTCCTTGGTGCTTTTGCGCCGCCAAGCCGCCGAAACGGTGTCGATATCCTCAAGAAGAAATAGGGATCGAGGCCCAAGCTGGCAGACCATTTCCTTGAGCTCATGGTCGTTGGAATTGATAAGGTCCATGGTGTAGAGACCCAAATCGTAGCTGGCGCAGATTGCTCGGACAAGTGAGGTCTTCCCCGTGCCAGGGGGGCCGTGGAGAAAAATCCCCGTCCGGTATGGTACCCCGTGTTGGCGATGCCACTCCCCGGCGCTTTGGAACCAATCGAGATGGTAGATCAAGGCGTTCTTATTTTTGGCCGAAAGAAAAACCGATGATAGCGGCCTCTTGTCTTGAACCGTGAGCAGACTCCAATTATGCCATCTCGGGAAATATATCCGTGTCTGATCGGAACGTTCGACGGAGGCGGCCGCCTCCGCGACTAAATCGCGCAACAGACGTTGATCTCTCCCAAGGCAGGTTAGGGCGATCTCCTCCAGCTCGTAATCCTTTTCCTTGACCCGCGTCCGATGGAACCAGCAAAGATATCCTTTATGGAGGAAATAGTGTCGGCCGAAACCGGCTGAGAGACGCATGTTCCGAGCCCTGAGGGTACGGAACCTCCTGGCGAAGCCTTGGAATTCGATCCAATTGGCTAGAGCGTCAAACTCTTTCTCTCGGCTTGTGACTTCAAGGCTGGTCGTAAGCTGGCGCGTGAGGAAGGAGAGGATGCCGTGCGGGGCATCTTTTGTTAGAAAAGTCAGCATGGCCACGCCCCAAAGCCCGATGCTGGTTGTTAATAGGGGACTGGACGTAACGAGTTGCACCAAGGGACTTTTTAGTATCATCGGGGTCGGCATGCTGGTAATTATAACATGGCGCATGGAAATAAACAAGTGCCTATAGTAATAACACGAATAAGGGCGTGAGTTTGGCCAGGAACGCGTCTGGGGCATCAAAACACGGCGGAAGCCATGAGTATCCGCTGGGGGAACGTCTGCGCTATCTTCGAGGGTTGCGAAGTCTCTCTCAGGCGCAATTAGCGAAAGACGCGAAGCTAAGCCAGGCGACTATCGCGCAAATCGAGTCTGGACGCAAGGACCCGTCGGTCCAGGCCCTCCGGCAAATCGCCCGGGCACTCGACATCGAGATCGCCGCCTTGTTTACGGGAGACGACATCTTCGTTTTCGACCTGCGTCGGATGCGCCGTAAGTACAATCATCCCGACAAGCTGACGCCGCATCTATACATGGCCCTCGGCCGGGTCGTTCAATACGCCCGAGACATTAAGTTCATAAAGTAGGATCGATCATTTTGGATGCGATGGCTGAATCTGGCCTAAGTGACAGCACGCGCGGCTGGATGATGGTCCAGTGAAGTTATAGGGTTTCTTCGTCTGACGTGGAAGTTTTTGATTTAGTCCACTCGGGGATTTTGCCTAAAATCGCAACGCCATCGAGGCCCATTTCATACCCCTCCAATTGCTTGAGGTCTCGGAGGATGGCGGGGGCTTTTGTCGGGGTTTCAAAGACGGGGGCCAAAAGGCCAATCTCAAGCTGACCTTCCCCCGTTTTCTAGGCCAAAGCTAGGTTTAGAAAATTTGCTTTTTGAAGCCCTGATTTAATGTTCCCAGCGAACTCTGTCGGCGTTTTACCGTCGATAGAGCTGTGCGGCCGTTTCGTGTTGTAATCATGTCCCACTTCGCCTTGAGCTCCGGGCCACGCTTTAGATTGAAGGCCCAATTCATGAATTCCGGCTGCCAGGGCGATCCGTAGATTGTGATGCGGCCGGGGCCAGGATGCAGACCTTCCGCCACGGAGGCGTCCGCGCCCAACGTCACGGCAGAATCCTGCAGATAGACAAGGCCGTTTTCTCTCATGATTCCGCGCGCGGCCTCGGGCTCCCTTTGGAACAGCCAGTCATGGTTGCCGGCGATGACCACCACCTGCTTGTAGCCTTGTCGCTCTTTTTGAGTTTTCAGCCACTGGGCAACGCCCGCGACTTCGACAGCCATCCCCTCGTAGGTCATGTCGCCCGCGTGAAGAAGCACGTCCCCCGGCGGATACTCGGACTCGGCCATATGCGTATCCGCGATCGCGACGAATTTCATGCGGAGGTTCCGGCGCTTTTATCCCCTGTCGAATTTAATTGGCTTGTGTCCGAAGTGCTCCCCAAGCACGATATTGAAAGTCTGATCCAGCGTGGGAAGATGCCCGACAAAATAGCCTCGCGCCGACTGGTAGCAGGCCATCAGCTTCCTGACGTCAATCTTATGCCGCTCGGCGATAAAGCGGATGTCCTCGCGGTCACGATCGTTGTAGCGGCTCAATTTACTCAGGATCAAATCCTCCTTGCCCGCCGCCATGACTCGAAGATGACTCAACTTGCCGTGGAACATCTCGACGCATCGCCCCCTCCAATCCGGGTCCTCAAGCAACATGAGCGTCAGGTTGGCCGGCTGGAAGCAGATGCCATGCTTCAAGGCGAGTTCCTTGCCCGGCCCCGCCCATTCCTCCAACTTCCTTTGAATGCGTTCGTTATCGATAAGGGCGTCGATGTCCGTGGTCCCGCGCGGGGCGCCATAGGCCGCGACCGCGGCGGCGCCGCCGAGAACGTAGAAATCGATCCTCGATTTCAGGCCCTCGCCGTCCAGGCGGGCGTCCATGTCGCGAAGAAACGCCAAAAGCTCCTCCCGGCCAGCTTGCTTCATCGGGCGAGATACCGTTTAAACGACTCAAGGTCGCCGGAGCCCAGGCCGTGCCAGAAGCGCAGCCACTCAGGAGTGCGTTGGCGCAGGAGGGAAAGCGCGGCTTCTGTCTTCGGCCTTGTCCCCACCACCTCCTCCCGGTCGAGCTTTCTTTCGGCGAGGCGGTTGTGGAGCGAGTAGATATCCGCCCAGGTCTTATCGCCCACATTTTTGGCCGAGGCTTTGAGCTTGAGCGCTGCAGCGAGCGTCATGCCAAGCCGGTTCTGAAGGCCGAGAGCGTAGGCCGCGGAAGCGAGCTTCGTCCAGTCGACGCGTTCCGCGTGCTTGAGGAGCAGCGCCGGCAGGGCCTCGAAGACCCGCGGCTCCTCTAAGAAGCGCAAGGCCGCCAAGACGGTCTCGTCGACCGGCAGAGCCACCAGGGCCGGGCGCGCGGCCTCACCCAGGAAATGCACGCCGTATCTCGACAATTGCGCTAGCATGGCCTCCTTGTCGTGATAGGCGGCGTAAAACGCGGGACTTAGCGAAGCCTCCAGGACGGGCGTGCGTCCGAGGGCCTCGGCCGATTGGGCCTGCAATTCGGCCAGCAGGTCGGAAGCGGAGCAGCCGAAGGCGCGGCCAAGCTCCAAAAGCTCCGTGAGGGTCACCTCTCTCCTGCCCCGCTCGACCCGAGAGACCTTCGCCTGGGGCCAACGCATCCTCCGGGACATCTCCATTTGAGACCAAGAAAGAGCCGCCCTCCTTTGATGGACGAGCCGCCCGAAAGCCCGACTCCACATTTTATTCATATATGAATAGTATAAGTCATATTCAATATTAGTCAATGCCCTCTGGGGCCGGGGCCGTCGGCGAACGGCGGCCCCGGCGGACGGGGCCTTCTAGTCTCCCAGCAGACGCAGGGAGTTGAGGACCACGGAAAGCGAGCTCGCCGCCATGGCGAGCGCCGCGTACTGGGGCCTCAGAAGAATCCCGTAGCGCGGGAAAAGAGCTCCCGCCGCGACCGGGATGAGGATCAGGTTGTAGGCGAAGGCCCAAAAAAAGTTTTCGACGATGGCGCGGCGCGTGCGCCGCAAAAGCTCGATCGACCGCGCGATCGTGCCCAGGTCGGGCTTGGCGAGGGTGACGTCGGCCGACTGGGCCGCCACGTCGGTGCCGGAGAGGAGCGCGAAGCCCAGATCCGCGCGCGAAAGGGCCGGGGCGTCGTTGAAGCCCTCGCCGACCACCGCCACCCGCCGGCCGCTCTCCTGGATCTTCGCGACGAGCCCCGCCTTGGCCTCGGGGAGGGTCTCCGCGTAGACGAGCCCGATCCCCAGCTCCGCCGCGGCGCGGCTGACGATCTCGCGGCGGTCTCCCGAGACGATTCCCACCTCCAGGCCCATCGACTGGAGTTTCAGAACGGCATCGGCGGCATCCGCGCGCAAACGGTCCCGGAGGATGAAAAGACCCGCGAGATCCTCTCCCGAAGCGACCGCGGCGCAGGAGCCCTCGATGGCCCCCGCCGGAATCTTGTCTTCGGGAATCGCGACGCCCTCGCCGCGCAGCCAGACCACGCTTCCCATGCGGACCGTCCGCCCGCCGCAGACGACCTTGACGCCACGGCCCGGGAAGGTCTCGAAGGACTCGACGGGAGGCTCGACGGCCCCGTGGTCGCGCGCGTAGGCGACGATCGCTTTCGCGTAGGGATGCTCGGAGCGCCTCTCCGCCGCCAGGGCCCAGTTCAGGAGCTCCTTCTTGGGGACGCCGAAGGACTGGACGTCGGAGACGGTGGGAGAGCCCTCCGTCAGGACCCCGGTCTTGTCGAAAAGGACCACGTCCACGCCCGCCGCCTTCTCGAAGACGTCCGCGTTGCGCACCAGCATGCCCATGCGGGCGGCGCGGTTCGTCCCGGCGATGACGGCCAAGGGGGTCGCCAGGCCCAGGGCGCAGGGGCAGGCGACCGCGAACACCGCGGAGAGAGCGGAGAGGGCGTAGAGCGTCTGGGGCGGCGGCCCCCACAAGGACCACACGACGGCCGCGGCGGCGCCGATCCCAAGGACGATGGGAACGAATATCCCCGCGATCCTGTCAGCCAGGCGCTGAATCCGGGGCTTTGAGAGCTGGGCCGAGCGGACGGATTGGATGATTCTCGCCAAGGCCGATTCGGCGCCGGGCTTCGTGACGCGGATGTCCAGGCTCCCCGCGCCGTTCATGGTCCCCCCCCACACCGCGGCTCCGGGGGATTTCTCGATAGGAACGCTTTCCCCCGTCACCAGGGACTCGTTGACCGCGGAATCGCCCGAGACGACCTCTCCGTCGAGGCTGATCTGCTCGCCGGGCTTGACCCGGATGATCATGCCGGGACGCGCCGCCTCCAGGGGGATCGTCTCCTCTTCCCCTTCCTTCAATATCCTCACCGTCTTGGGAGACATCCGCATGAGCTTGAGCACCGCCTCGCCCGCCCTTCCACGCGTGCGCGCCTCGAGCCATCGGCCGAAGGTCAGGATCGTCACGAGTTCGGCCAGGGCGGCCCATTGCGGCGATCGGGACTCGGGCGGAAGATCGGCGCCCCAGAACAAAACGACCACTCCGTAGGCGAAAAGCGCCCAGGTCGAAAGGGATACGAGGGTATTCATGTCCGCCGTCCTTCTCTTGAGGCTTTTCCAGAATCCCTCGTGGAAATGCCAGGCCGCGACCAACTGGAGGGCGGCCGCCCAGAAGACGACCGTGAAAGGCGAGAGGTCCAATGCCGGCGCCAAAAAGAGAGGGATGGAAAGCCCGATCGCCCAAAACAGCTTCCGGAGAAGCAACCGCTCTTCCTTTTTCTGCTCGGCCAAGCCCTGGCGTTCGGCCTCATCCAGATTCAGAGCCCCGGGCAGGACCTCGTAGCCGGCCTCCTCGAGTATTTTCCTGAAAAACTCCGGCGGGCGATCCGAGCCATGGCGGATGCGGACGATCCCCGTCGAAAGGTCGGCCCGCACCGCGGAAACGCCCGGGAGGTTTCCCAGCGCTTCCTCGATCCGAGAGACGCAGCTCGCGCAATGCAGTCCGCGGACGGGGAACGCCGTCTCGATGTCCCGTTCCGGGGTCCCGCGAGGCGTCTTTACTGCTGCGTCGCCAGCCATGTTCCGTAGAGATCGCCGAGGCTGGCCCAGCCCCTATTCGGGAAGGCCAGGGCGACCGCCTCATCGAGGGTTTTCCCGGATTTCAACGCCTTGAGAAATTGATAAAAGCCCAGCGTCCCCCCTTTCTGGATCATATATTGGACGAGGGCCTCGGCTTGCGCGTACCAAAGGCTCACGGTGTAGTCCTTGTCGACCTGGGCCGGGACAAGCTTGACGAGATCGTGGATCGAGAGGGGATGCCGCCGCAAGGCGCCGCGCAGCGGGGCGAAAATGTCCACGAAGGGGACTCCTTCCTGCGCTCCGGCCGCCTTGCACTCCTCATAGGTCGCGAGCCCCTCGTTGACCCAGCGGAACTCGGGATTGAAAGCCAGATCGGCCATGTATTCATAGAAGACGACATGGGTCAGCTCATGCGCCAAGGTCGGCCAGAGCCCCGCCCCGTCGTAGACGTAGACGGAGTCGCCGACGCAGACGCCGCCCGACCATTCGGGCGCCTTCGTCTTCTCGTGATATTCGGCCGGGCCCGAGTAGTCCGTGATGCCCAGGAGCCCCGAGGGCTGATAAAAGGAGATGAGATTCGTGTCCATCATCAGCTGGGTATAGTCCGCCTCGGCGGCCCTGGAGACGGCATGAGCGTGGTTTTCGCCGTAGGCATGGACGTCGAAATGAAGGCTCTGGACCTCCGCCCCGCCCAGGCCCAGATGGCCGAAACCGGCATGGATGACAGGCACCGCCGGCCGCATCCCGCCCGCTCCTTGGGGAACCGGCACGCAGGCGGCCCCCAAAGCCGCGGACGCGGCGCAAAAGATGCCTCGGATTTGGCTCACGATAGATTTTACCAAATGGAACTCGCCCCCCTCCGGGAGAGCGAGAGTCCGCGCGCTTCGCTTCCCCAAAGACCTATAAAAAAATGGGGCTTTAGACTCATGCGGCCCTCTCGCATTTCCGGTAAAATCAACCATGACCGCGATTCACAAAATTGAATTGGAGTCAGGAAAACAAATGAAGATGACCAACATGATCTTAGCGGCATCCTTTCTCGCGCTCGGCGCGGCTTCGGCGCTTGCGGAGGGCTTCGTCCCCGTTCCCGCCGAAGGCCCCGCCGATTCGGGCGCGACGGCGGCGCCGGCCGTTCCGCTCGGCTATCTGCCCCAGTGCGGCCCCGACGACGGTCTCCATACGCTGCCGGACAGGCATTTCTGGAGCCCCAAGGATGCCGCCGCTTATCGCCTGGCCGACGCCTTCGCCTGCGAACTCGAGGCCGGCGCGACGGATCGCGTCCGGGAACAACTCGCGGCGGGACAGCAATCCGATCCCGACATGACAAGGCGAGTCGTGGGCTTCCTCCAGCAATACGGCTACGAGGCCCCGACGGCGGCGATGACGGCCGCCACCGCCGCCGAATAGGAGGAGGGCGCAAGAAGGAAGGGCGATTGACAGCAGCTTCTCTTCATCTTCGGCCTTCTTCCTTCAGCCTTCCGTCTTCCCCATTCCGCCGGCCAGCGGCGCCACAAGGCCCGTCCACGCGAGGCCTCCCGCCAAAGCGGCCCACGAGAAGATCGCGATCGTCATGATCCCGGCTCTCTGAAGGACCGCGATCAGGAGGGCCGCGCTTCCCTTCCCGAAGCGATAGACCAGGATGTCGATGAGCTCTTTGGCCCGGTAGCGCGCGTCGAAGGACAGGCCCATATAAAAAATCTCCTTCGACGCCCTGAAGAGGGAGTAATCAACGGATTTAAAGACGAGGTAGGCCGCGGCACAGCTCAAAAGCGAGGGATGATAGAGAGCCCAAACGCCCAGCCCCACATGAACCGCCGGGATCGCCGCCTGGACGATCCCCGGAGACAGCCGGCTCAACGCCAACGGAGTGACGGCGAACTGGAGGAAAAAGGTGGCGGCGTTGAGCAGGGAATAATATCTTCCATAATAGGCCGCCTGGGCATTCATGGCGGGAATCTTGGAGAAAATCGCGGTCTGGAACCTCAAGTCGACGATCACCGCGAAAGCCTGGCTGATCCCGACGAGAAGGAGCAGCCTCAAGAGGATCGGTTCGCGCAGGAAGCTTCCCAGGCCCAGCGCGTGGCTCCCGGGGCCGGCGGCGATCGTCTCCGCGCGCGGCTCGCCTCCGAAATGATAAGCGGCGTCAGCGAACGCTCCCGCGACGAGCGTGCACAGGGCCGAGCCGAGAATCCAGTCCGTGATCGCCCATCGACCGGAAAATCGCCCCAAT
This sequence comes from bacterium, assembly GCA_021799485.1. Taxonomy (GTDB): domain Bacteria; phylum Elusimicrobiota; class Elusimicrobia; order UBA1565; family UBA9628; genus JAJZAK01. The sequence goes on from JAJZAK010000043.1 coordinate 9,883, forward strand.
AAATACCCCCCGAGGATGCCGCCCAGGCTTCCGACCCCGGCCATGATGCCGTTGGCGCGTCCCGCCGTTTTTGGCGAAAGCCTGCTGTCCAAGAAGGACCAGTACTGCTCGATGAGGACGACGACGTAGGCTTGACGGATGAAATAGAGCGCCGCCGGTGCCCAGGCCCAACGTCCGGCGGCGAGGACGCGCAGGAGAGCCAGGGCTCCCGTCGAGAGCAAGCCCGCCGCCGCGAGAGTCTTTCTCGCGCCCAGGCGGGAGAGACAGAGGTTGTAGCCGTAGAGCAAGGCCGTCAGGAGCGGCGGCGTCACCGTCAGGATGAGACCCAAATTTTGAGGGCCGTAGGCCCTCATGTACAGGACGTTCGAAGGCCCCCGAACCATCTCGTAGCCGAGCAGGAGAAAGGCGAACGCCCCGGCCATGAGCGCCGCCGCCTGATACTGCCGGAGCGGCGGCAGGAGATCGGCCGTCCCGGCGGCCAAGGACTTACCGAACCGGCTTGCGGCCCGGACGCCGGGCGAGCTCCGCGACCTTGAGGCGGATGGAGGCGCGCTGGAAGGCGGCCTCGGCCTGGGCCAGCGTCAGGGGATCGAGCGCCTTCCGGGCGAGTTCCGCCTTTGAGCGCTCAAGAGCCGCGCGCGCCCGCTCGGCGTCGATTTCATCGGCCATCTCGGCCGTTTCGGCGAAAAGATCCACGCCCTTGGGCGTCACCTCGGCGAACCCGCCCGAGACCGCGTAATAACGCACCCCGCCTCCCGGCACCGTCACGCGCACCTCGCCCGGCTTGAGCATCGCCAGATAGGGCTCGTGCCCAGGAAGAACGCCCATCTCCCCCTCGTGCGCGGGGATGGCCGCGAACTCGGCTTCGATGGGGCCCTGCGCCTTCTCGGGGGTCACGAGATCGAATTGGAATGTTTTCGCCACGACGCCTCCTAGTGTAGTGAGTCCATGATATCTTTACAATTGCTGGGCCTATTTGGGCCGGATTCAAGGCGCGAGGAGCGAGCATACTGAATGTATGTGAGCGACGAGCAACGCGGAAGCCGGGCGAAAGAGGCCCAGCCCGCAGCGGGAAGGCCCATTTCGGGGCCATCGCGGCGTTGCTCCTCGGTTACAGTCCTCGGCCTGCGCCCTCGTCGCGCCTTGCGCTGGCTCCCAACCTGGGCCTTCAATTGTAAAGATATCATGGACTCACTACACTAGGCCGCGAGCTTCTTCGCGTTCTCGACGGCTTCCTCGATTCCGCCCACCATGTAGAAGGCCTGCTCCGGAAGCTGGTCGTACTCCCCGGCGACGAGCCCCTCGAAGCCTCGGATCGTGTCCTCGAGCGACACATATTTCCCCGGCCTCCCCGTGAACTGCTGGGCGACGAAGAAGGGCTGCGAGAGGAACTTCTGGATCTTGCGCGCGCGGGCGACCACCTGCTTGTCCTCGTCCGAAAGTTCGTCGATGCCCAAGATCGCGATGATGTCCTGGAGGTCCTTGTAGCGCTGGAGGATCTTCTGGACGGATCGGGCGACGTCGTAGTGGCGCTCCCCGACGATGCGGGGATCCAAGATGCGGGAGGTCGAATCCAAGGGATCGACGGCCGGATAAATGCCCAACTCGGCGATTTGGCGGGAGAGAACCGTCGTCGCGTCCAGGTGAGTGAATGTCGTCGCGACGCCGGGGTCCGTCATGTCGTCGGCCGGCACGTAGACCGCCTGAATCGAGGTAATGGAGCCTTTCTTGGTCGAGGTGATCCTCTCCTGGAGGTTGCCCACCTCGGTTGTGAGCGTCGGCTGGTAGCCGACGGCCGAGGGCATGCGGCCGAGAAGAGCCGAGACCTCGCAGCCCGCGAGCACGTAGCGAAAGACGTTGTCGACGAACAGGAGCACGTCCTGCCCTTCGACGTCGCGGAAGTACTCCGCCTGGGTCAAGGCCGAGAGGCCGACGCGGGCCCGGGCGCCCGGCGGCTCGTTCATTTGGCCGTAGACGAGCACGGTCTTCGAGAGAACGGGGCTTCCGTCCGAAAGCTTGGCGTGCTTCATTTCAAGGAGCAGGTCGTTGCCCTCGCGGCTGCGCTCGCCCACCCCGCCGAAGACCGAGACGCCTCCGTGCTCCTTGGCGACGTTGTTGATGAGCTCCATGATGATGACGGTCTTGCCGACGCCGGCGCCGCCGAAGAGGCCGACCTTCCCGCCCTTCATATAGGGCTCGAGAAGGTCGATGACCTTGATGCCGGTCTCGAAAATCTGCGGGGTCGTCACCTGATCGACCAAGGGCGGCGGCGCGCGGTGGATGGACCAATGGTCGGAGGCCTTCACCTCCCCTTCGTGATCCTTCGCGTCTCCGAGCACGTCGAGGAGACGGCCCAGGCAGGCGCGGCCGACCGGGACCTTGATGGGAGCGCCCGTGTCCTCGACGGGAGTGCCGCGGCGAAGGCCGTCCGTCGGCCCCATCGCGATCGCCCGCACCGCGTTGTCGCCCAAGTGCGAAGCGACCTCGACCGTCACGGAATCCTCATGGCCGGAGCCGTTCGATCCCGAGCCCTTCTTCACCTTGAGGGCGCTCAAGATGGCGGGGAGCTTCCCGGATGGGAATTCCACGTCCACGACCGGTCCGATGACTTGGACAATTGATCCCGTGTTCGTCATGTCGTTCTCCTTTACGCGGCCAGGGCCTCGGCGCCGCCGACGAGTTCCGCGATCTCCTTCGTGATGATCGCCTGGCGCTGCCTGTTGAGATTGAGTTTCAAGTTCGACTTAAGCTCGCTCGCGTTCTTGGACGCGGCGTCCATGGCGTTCATGCGCGCGGCGAGTTCCGACGCCTGCGACTCGAGCAAAACCCTGTAGAGCTTCGCCTTGACGAAGCGCGGGAGCAAGGCGCCGAGGACCGTCCGGGCATCCGGCTCATAGTCGAAATCGTAAAGGGGCGCGACGCCCGGCGCCTTCTTGAACGGCGCCGGCAGCGGGAGGAGCTGCTCGCGGATCAGCGCCTGCTTGCCCGCGGACTTAAATTCCGTGTAAAGGAGGCTCACGGACGAGATCCCTCGCTTGAAATAGGCCTCGGAGACGTCTTTCCAAAGGAGCTCCGCGTGGGCGAAGTGGGCCTTGGGGAATATCCCGACGAGCTCGGAGACGATCTCCATGTCGACGCCCTGCAGGCGGTGGAAGAATTGGCGGATCTTGCGGCCGACCGCGGCGACATAAATCTTCTTGCCGTGACGGGCCCGAATCCAGGCGGCCGACGCCTTGACGATCTGGGCGTTGAATGCCCCGCAGAGCCCCTTGTCCCCCGACACCGCGATCAGGCATTCGGGGCCGCCGGCGGGCCGAGGCATCAAGAGTTCGTGGCCGGCCATCTCCTCCGCGGATCCCGCCAGGCGTTGGATCATCTCCTCCATCTTGACGGCGAAGGGCCGCGCCGAGACGATCGAGGCCTGCGCGCGCCGAAGCCGCGCCGCCGCGACCATCTGCATGGCTTTGGTGATCTGCTCGGTGGCGTTCACCGACTGGATCTTGCGCCGAATTTCGCGGAGGGATGCCATGATTAAGCGGGAACCTTGGCCTTCTTGACCCCCCCCAGGTAGTCCTCGATCCCCCGCAAGGTCGTATAGCTGGCCGCGAAGCCGAACTCTCTCTCGGCTTTCGAGGGATCTCCCAAGGTCTCGCTTTGGTAGAAGGCATAGGGGTTCTTGAAATATTCCGGCTCCAGATTCGTTCCAAGCGTCAAATTAAGGTTCGCGATGATTTCATTGAAGCTCGTCTTGCGCCCCGTCGCGACATTGAAGGCGCCGTGGGCCTTCTTGGCCGCGGCGAGGCAGTTCGCCTCGACCACGTCCTTGACGTAGATGAAGTCGCGGTATTGTTCCCCGAACTCGAAAATACGGGGGCGCCGCCCTTGGAGCATCTGCTGGGCCAGCTGCCAGATCATGCTGGCGCTTTTCTCCTTAAAGCGCTCCCCCGGGCCGAAAACGTTGAAATAGCGAAGCCCCGCGATGGGAATGCGGGGATGGGCCGAGGAAAAATCCCGAGCGACCTTTTCCATGACGACCTTTGAATAGGCGTAGACGTTCTTGGGATTGGGCGCCGCGTCCTCCCTCATCGGGAGAGGCCCGTCCCCGTAAACACCCGCGGAGGAGGCGTAGACGACCTGGCGGGCGCGTCCGGCGGCGACCCACCTTAAAAGCGTCCGGAAGGCCTCGACATTGGCCCGCATCATGCGCAGCTCGTCCATCACGGTCGTGTCGGTGAGCGCCGCCTGGTGGAAGACGACGTCCACGGAGCCGACGGCCTCCTGCCAAGCCGGGGCGTCCAGGAGATCGGCCGATACGACGTCGCCTCCGAAGCCGACGAGATTGGCGAAGCTGCCGTGTGAAAAATCGTCGAGGCCGGTGACGTCATGGCCGCGCCTTTCAAGCTCGACGCAGAGATTGGAGCCGATGAGGCCCGCCGCCCCGGTGACGAGAGCCCGCATCTCAGCGCCCTCCCGCGCCCCGGGGACCGCCGGCGGCCTGGGACTCGGGACCGGAGGCGACCGGAGCCCCGTAGAGGTCAACGAGATCCTTCATGACGCTTTTAGACGGCGGTTCCGGCGTTCCCGCCGGAGGATTGGCATAGATCGAGAGGACATACCCCGCCACATCGCGGTTCCAGGGGGGAATCGTCCCCGACTTCTTGAGCATTTTTTTCTCCCGGTTGATGAAGCGTTTGAGATCCTTTTCCTTGTGCACCAAAAGATCGGCGAGGGCGGGCGCCGAGTCCCCGTCCGAGATAAAGGTGAACACGCCGGCGAGCTCCGGCTCACCGATGCCGATCAACGTCTCGACGCACTCAAGGTTGACCACCCGGCCATGCCGCGGCATCGCGGGGCTCTTGACGGGGGCGGCCGCGGAACGCCACGGAACGCCGCAGACGGCAAGAGAAAGCGCCGGAAGGCACCGCCAGGAACGCCAACCTGCGGCTTTCCTGGACATTATTTCTTCAGCCCCGCCTTGAACCGCGCCGAGAACGACTCGACCGCCGCCTTGAGCCGCCCCTTGATGTCCTCGGCAAGCTCGCGCTTGGCGACGAGGTCCCGGGGGATGTCGGGGTGCTGGGAGGCGACGAAGTCCAGGAGCTCCTTTTCGAACCGGCGCACCTCGCCGACCGGAAGGTCGTCGAGAAAGCCGTTGACGCCCGCGAAAATGGCGACCACCTGCTTCTCGAAAGGCATGGGCTCGTACTGGGCCTGCTTCAAGAGCTCGACGAGCCTTTCCCCGCGCGCCAGCTGCATCTGGGAGGCCTTGTCGAGTTCGGAGCCGAACTGGGCGAACGCCGCGAGCTCGTTGTACTGCGCGAGATCCAGGCGGAGGTGGCCCGCCACCTGCTTCATGGCCTTCGTCTGGGCGGCGCCTCCCACGCGCGAGACGGAGAGGCCGACGTTGACGGCCGGCCGCACGCCGGAGTAGAAAAGCCCCGTTTCCAGGTAGATCTGGCCGTCCGTAATCGAGATGACGTTGGTCGGGATGTAGGCCGAGACGTCTCCCGCCTGGGTCTCGATGATCGGAAGCGCCGTCAGGGAACCGCCGCCGTTCTTGGCGTTAAGCCGGCAGGCGCGCTCCAAGAGCCTCGAATGCAGGTAAAAGACGTCGCCGGGATAAGCTTCGCGGCCCGGCGGACGGCGAAGAAGAAGAGAGAGTTGGCGGTAAGCCTGGGCGTGCTTCGACAGGTCGTCGTAGATGACGAGCACGTCCCGCCCCTTCCACAGGAACTCCTCGCCGATCGCGCAGCCGGCGTAAGGCGCGATGTAGAGAAGGGGCGCGGGCTCCGACGCCGTCGCCGACACGATGATCGAATAGTCCATCGCGCCGTTTTCCTCGAGGATCTCCGCCACCCGGGCGACGGTCGTCTGCTTCTGGCCGATCGCGACGTAGATGCAAACGGGGGGCTTGGCCTCCTTTTTCTGGTTGATGATCGTATCGATCGCGATGGCGGTTTTGCCGGTCTGGCGGTCGCCGATGATGAGTTCGCGCTGGCCGCGTCCAATCGGGATCATGGCGTCGATCGCCTTGAGACCCGTCTGCAGCGGCACCGTCACCGGCTCGCGCTCGATGATGCCGGGCGCCACGATTTCGATCGGCCGGCGGGCCTGCGCCTTGATGGGCCCCTTGCCGTCCAAGGGCACGCCCAGCGGGCTCACGACTCGTCCGAGGAGCTCGGGGCCGGCAGGCACTTCCATCACCCGTCCCGTGCGGCGAACGGGATCGCCTTCCTTGATAAGCTCGTCGGGGCCAAGAAGGACGCAGCCGACGCTTTCCCGTTCCAAATTAAGGACCATCCCCATGACGCCGCGCGGAAGCTCCAGGAGCTCCCCCGCGATCGCGCGGCTCAGGCCGTAGACGCGGGCGATGCCGTCTCCGACCTGAAGGACCGTCCCCTCCTCGCGCGCTTCCGTCTTGCTCTCGAACTCATCGAGTTCGCGCTTAATGACCGCCGTGATCTCCTCAGGACGAATGGCCATCGAGAACCTCCTTTAACCGCGCCAGATCGGCGCGCAGGCTTCGCTCATAAACCGCGTCCCCAACCCGCACCTGGATGCCGCCCAAGAGGGCCGGGTCCTCCGCCGCTTCCAGGGCGACCGCGCGCCCCGAGAGCTTTTCCAAAATCTTCTCGAGCCGGCCCCGCTCCTCGGCCGACAAGGGTTTCGCCGTGGCCACCCGGGCCGAGATCACGCCTCTCTGCGCATCCAGAATCGAGCGGATGTCCTCCGCGATCAACGGCAACAGGGGCATCCTCTTGCGGCGCAGAAGGAGAAGCGCGAAATGCCTCAACAGCGGAGAGCGGTCGACGACGGCCTTGACGACGGCCGCCTCCTTGGCCGGGGCCTGCGTACGAGGGTCCCGACAGACGAGCTCCGCCGCCATGAGCCCCGGCAAGGCTTCTCCCAACTCGCTCGCGATCTTCTCCTCGGCATGGCGCTCGCGGGCCGCCGCGAAGAGGGCGCGGGCGTAGCGCCGCGCCAGGATTCTATCGTTTCCCTGCATGCTCGGCCTTGCCCTGCCCCTCCAAATCTTTTAGAAACGAGCCCATGATTTCCTTCTGCACCCCGCCGTCCACGGAACGCCCCAAAAGCTTCTCCGCGGCCCGCACCGACAGCCCCGCGGCCTCCCGGCGAAGCTCGCCCACCAGGCGCTCCTTTTCGGCCTCGAGATCAGCCGAGGCCCGCTCCTTCATCTTGTGAATCTCGGCCTCGGCCTGGGTCTTGAGGCCGTGGCGCAGCTTCTCACCTTCCTGGGCCGCCTTAGCCAGCATCTCGGCGCCCTGGGTCCGGAGATCCGCCAAGCGCCCCTCCATTTCGAGGCGCTTGCGCTCGGCTTCCTCCCGGGCGCGCTTGGCGGTCTCGAGATCCTCGCGAATCTTGCGGTCGCGCTCCTCGAGAGCGTTCAAAATAGGGCGCCAGGCGGTCTTCGTGAGGATGGCGACCAGAAGGAGGAACGTGACGACGGTCCAGATAATCAGACCGGGATCGAAACTGACGAGCTTATCCATGTTGCGCCACGCTCCTCCTTCCGGTTCTTGGCATCGCCGTCTTAACGGCCGGCGGCCTGATGCTGCTCAGGCGCGGCCCCGGCGGGAGCCGAAGGCAGAGCCTTGTTGAGGGCGAAAAGCCCCATGAGCGCGATGATGCAGGCGAAAAAGCCCAATCCTTCCACCATGGCGGCCGGCACGATCATGATGGTAAACAGCGAATTATACGCCTCCGGCTGGCGCGCGACGCCCTCGGCCGCCCGTCCAGCCAAGAGCCCGATGCCCAATCCCGCGCCGAGAACGCCCAGACCCGCCGCGAGTCCAACCCCGATATAAGCGGCTCCCATGAACTCAGTCTCCTTTGAACTTCAAGTTCGGCGCCCTGCGGGGCACGGCCCCGGGGCGTCCGTGCGCGACCTCGCCGTTTTTTCGCATGGATATCAATGGGGATGAGCGGCCATCCCCGCGAAAACGGCGGTCAGAAGAGCGAAAATGTAGGCCTGCAGAACCGCGATCAGCACGTCCAGAGCCTGCGTGAAAAGGGCCATGCCCACGGCGGCGGGCGCGACGCCAAGACCCATGGCGAGGCTCGATTTGCCGAGAAGAAAAATGAAGGACAGGAATGTGATCGCGGCGATATGCCCGGCGATCATGTTCGCGAAAAGACGCACGCAGAGCGCGGCCGACTTCGCGAAAAGCCCGAATACCTCGATCACGAACAGGAAGGGGGCGATCGCCTTGGGAGTTCCGCCCGGGACGAAATGGGAAAGATAGCCCATGACGCCCTGCTTGCGGACGCCCACGAAAATGATCAATACGAACGTGCACAACGCCAAAGCTGCCGTGACCGAGATGTTGCCCGTCGAGGTCGCGCCATCAGGAAGCAGGCCCGCGAGATTGCTCACGAGGATGAAGAAGAAAAGAGAGAGGATGTAGGGGATATAGGTATCTGTGTCCTGGCCGAAAAAAGGCTCCATCTGGGCGCGGGCGTACACGATCGCCCCCTCGACCCCGGCCCTCAGCAGCATCGCCGGGCGGGCCCGGGCCAGCGCCGCGTAGCCCAAGACGAGGACGCAGAAGGCGCCCGCGATCCACATGGTGATCAGATATTTGGTGATGGCGAAATGGATGGGCCCCAGGTTTCCCAGCACCGCGTAGACATGGTCGAGCAGATGGTGCTCGAGGGCTTCGGTCAGATTCATCCGCGGACCTCTCGGGCCCGGAGGAGCATGCGCGCCTCCCAGGGCAACCAAAGAACGACGCCCCCGGCGTAGGCGAGGAGAAGAGCCAACATGAGCCGGCGCGGTCCCTCGAAGCCTAGGATCGCGAGCGCCACGAAGACCACGATGCGCGCGCCGAGTCCGCTCCAATAGGCCGGCCAAAAAAAGCGGGGGCCATGCTCGATGGCCAGTCTGATCGCCTTGCCCGACACCCGGCAGACGATCCAGGACGCCGCCAGGCCGAGCAGCGCCATTCTCATCATTGTCTCTTGGGCCCCTCGTCCCGCGCCGCTAAAGCGATTTTGATCATTTCGTAAAAGCCGAGTGCGACGCCGAGGACCGCGCCCGCCAGCATCAGCCACGGCCCCGTCAAATACTTGCCGTCAAGCCATGCCCCGAGCGCCGTCCCGCCTCCGGCGAGTCCCACGAGTTCGACGCCCAACCCCATGACGAGCGACAGGGGCCGCGCCTCGTCCGCCCCCAGGCCGATCCAAAGGCGGCGCCTCGTTCTCGACGCGCGAGGCTGCTCGGGTCCTCCCGGCGACACGACGAATATTACCGAAGTTGAAGGAGTCTTTGCAATGCTTAGTCTTGTCTAACACAAGATGAGCCTGAAGCTGGGGCAGTTTCTAACACAAATGAGCCTGAAATGACGTCATTAAGGCGCGACAGGGCCGTGGTAACTTCGAGGCATGACTGTGACCATGGACGAT
>JAJZAK010000044.1 GCA_021799485.1 bacterium
CAGGAGGGGGATGTGGGGCGGGCATCTGTAGATCGGGGGTGCTCGGGCGGGCGTTGGCGGGGGAGGATTTCCGCGGCATCTTGAAGGATTATCTGGGTAAGATCGTCATCGGGCGGCTTCGAAACTAGTATCATGGACCGGAGACGAATGGCATCGGGAGGCAACGAAAATAAGGCCATGGACGGCCCCGGAAGGCTTCGGAAAACAAAAAAATTTTTTTATCTTCCGTCCTCCAACGCTTCCTTGTGCGGCCTTCTTCTGCTTTTGACGGGCTGCCGAGGCAGCGTTCCCCTTACCGGAAAGCTGCCGTCATCCGGGCTGGCGGGTTATGCGATGGCGTTGCGGGTGACTCTGCCTAACGGGGCGCAGAGCAGCTCCGCGCGGGCCTATTTGAATCTCGAGGAACCCGAGGGGTCGGAGCGCTACCAAATCGAGCTGCTCGCCGGCAGGGCTTTCTTCGCCCAAGTCGAGCCAGGCAACTACCACCTCGAAGCCGTCCGGAATCCATTCGGCTGGAGCAAGGAGCGCATCGAGGTTCATTTGTTCGGCCAGGATTACGAATTGCCCGTTCCGCAGGCCATGCGCGACATGCCGTCCTTTGAGCTGTCCTCCGGGCAGGTTCTGCCTGCGGGACGTCTTGACGTGGCGGTCTCGACAACCGCCTCGGGAGCGCGTCTTCTTGGCGTCTCCTGGAACACGAGCCGCGACGCGCGCCGCGATATCATCGAGCGCCTTATCCAGGCCATGGCCGATCCGTCGTCATCCGAGGACTTCCGGGAGACGGTCGTCCCGTGGATGAGCGCCCTGGAGCAGGCCCTCAGCCGCATCTACGCCGAACCCCTGGGTCCGGGGGAGGCTCTTCCGAAGAAGCCGGCCCATGACGAGCGCACGATCTCGATTCCCTCGGTCAATCGGTGAGAATCGCCCTAGGCTCGGACCACGCGGGATTTCTTCTTAAAGAAAGGCTGAAGCGCGCCCTCGCCGGCCTCGGCCACCAGGTGATCGACGTCGGAGCCGCGAGCGCGGAACCCTCGGACTACCCTGATTACGCGGCTCGAGTGGGCCTTGATGTCGCGCGAGGACGCTCGCGCCGGGGGATCATGGTCTGCGGCAGCGGAGTCGGCGCCGCCATCGCCGCCAACAAGGTCCCGGGGGTGCGCGCGGCCCTCTGTCATGACGTCTTCACCGCGAGGCAGAGCGTCCGCGATGACGACTCCAACGTCCTGTGCCTGGGCGCTCGCGTCCTTGCGCCTCGTCTCGCCCTCAGGATCACGAAGATCTGGCTTTCAGAGCGATTCTCCCAGGCCGCCCGGCATCGGCGCCGCGTCTTGAAGATCAAAGCCATGGAGAGGCGCTTTTGCCGGACGGGACGTCCTTGACGTCGCGGAAGATGGGGCCCGCCGCCTTGACAAGAGCCCTGCGCCGGATCAAGCTCGTCTTGATGGACGTGGACGGCGTTCTCACGGACGGCCTTCTTTTCCATTTTATCGCCACGGACGGATCCTTGGTGGAGTTGAAGGGTTTCAACGCACAGGATTCTTTTTCTCTGATGTGGCTGTCGGAGTGCGGACTCATGACCGGGGTCATCAGCGGCCGGCACTCGGACGGCGTGGAAGCGAGGCTCAAGATGCTCAAGGTGCGCTTCATCGTCCAGGGCCGCCTTGACAAGAAGGACGTTTTCCGCGATCTCTGCCGGCGCGCCGACTGCGATCCTGGGGAGGCCCTATTCATCGGGGACGACTTTCAGGACATCGCGGTGATGCGCGAGACTGGCGTGGCCGTCGCCGTTCCCAACGCCAGGCCCGAGGTGAAGGCCGCGGCGCACTGGGTCACCTCGTCGCCTGGCGGGCGGGGGGCCGTGCGCGAGGTCGCCGAACGGCTTCTCAAGGCTCAGGCGCTGTGGCCTCGCATTCTCCGGCGTTTTGAGATCGGCGGCGCCTTTCTTAACAAAAGAACGGCTTAAGAAGAGCTTTTATTTAATGGATTTTATTCTTTGGCCGCGATATCGGCGCCATTGACAAATCCGGATTGGGAGGGTAACCTTCTTTCGCCCCTTCTCTTTTAAGAGCCCATCTATGCCCAACGCGGAGCCGGTCGTCTCCCTAGGATTGTCGCGCAGGCTGGGAGAGCTTTTGGTCGAGGAGCGGATTTTGACGGCGGCGAAGTTCGCCGAGGCCGTGGCCCTCCAGCGCAAGACAGGCGAGAAGTTGGGAACGGTCCTCGTCAAAAGCGGGTTTCTTTCGCAGGAAGAGCTTCTCCAGTTCCTGGCGCGGCAGTGCGGCATGAAATACGTTCACCTGGCGCCGCCTCCCGTGGTGCCCGAGGCCGTCAAGGCCCATGTCCCCGTCGCCATGGCGAAACAGCATCTTCTTCTGCCCTTGTCCCTGGAGGGGCGCGACCTGACGATCGCCGTTGCCGACCCCCTGAACGTCATGGTCCTCGACGATCTCAAGATGATCACCGGCTTCAATATCACGGCGGTTTTGGCGCCGGAGGTCGAAGTCCTGGCGGCCCTGGACAAGAACTACTCCGGCGCCAAGGAGATGATCGACAAGCTGGTGAGCGAAAACGGCGTCGTGGGGGTCGAGGAAGTCGAAGCCAAGTCCCTCAGCGCCTCGACGGAGTTCGACATCGCGGAACTGGAGAAGTCGGCCGAGGAAGCGCCCGTCGTGAGGCTCGTCAACCTCATTCTTGCCGAGGCCATCACCGCCCGCGCTTCGGACATTCATATCGAGCCCTTTCCCGCCGAGACTCGGGTTCGCTATCGCATCGACGGGGTCCTCATTCCCAAGCATTCGGCTCCCCCGCATCTGCACAACAAGCTCATGACCCGCATCAAGATCATGTCGAACTTGAATATCGCCGAGCGACGGCTGCCGCAGGACGGGCGCCTCAAGCTCAAGGTCTCGGGGAAGACCGTCGATATGCGCGTGTCGGTGCTGCCCTGCGCTCACGGCGAGAAGGTCGTGATGCGCGTCCTGGATTCCTCCGGCCTCATGGTGCAGATGTCGCAGCTGGGATTCGAGCCCGAGGCCATCTCCGTCTTTTCCAAGTGCATGAAGGCGCCCTACGGCATCAACCTCATCACGGGCCCCACCGGCAGCGGCAAGTCGACGACTCTCTATTCGGCGCTCTCGAACCTCAACACGCCGGGCGTCAATATCGTCACCGTCGAGGATCCGGTGGAATACCAGCTTTTGGGCATCAACCAGGTCCAGGTCAACAACCAGGTGGGCCTGACTTTTGCCGAGGCCCTTCGCTCCTTTCTGCGACAGGACCCGAACGTCATCATGGTGGGCGAGGTGCGCGACCTCGAGACGGCTCAAATCGCGGTCAACGCCGCCCTGACGGGCCACTTGGTCTTCGCCACGCTCCACACCAACGACGCCCCCTCCTCCATCACCCGTCTCGGCATGATGGGAGTCGAGCCCTTCCTGATCAGCTCCGCCCTTCTCATGGTCGTCGCCCAGCGCTTGACGCGGGTCATCTGCGCGCAGTGCAAGGAGTCCTATGAAGTGGATATGGACTGGCTTGTGAAGCTCGGCGTCCCGCAGGAGCGTCTCCACGTCCACAACGGCAAGGTGACCCTGTGGAGGGGGAAGGGCTGCGATCATTGCGCCAAGACGGGTTACCGCGGCCGCCAAGGGCTTTACGAGGTTCTCGAGGTCAACGATCTTCTCCGGGACATGATACTCAAGAGGGCGTCGACGTCGGATATCCGCAATGCCGCGCGGAAAAACGGCTTGATTTCGCTGCGGGAGTGCGCCATCCGCAAGCTCCTTTCCGGGGCGACGACGGCCGAGGAAATGCTGCGCGTTACGGCGGCCGACTCATGAGCCAGCCTGGCCTGAACGGCAAGCGTCTCCCCACGGCTTATGAGCTCTTCGCCATCATCCGCGATCGCGGAGCCTCCGACCTGCATCTGACATCGGGCGCGCCGCCCATGATTCGCATCGACGGAGCCCTCAACGCCACCGCCTATCCCGTCCTCAATTCGGAGGACGTCCAGACGATCGTCTACTCCCTCTTGGCGGAAAACCAGCGCAAGAAATTCGAGGCGACCAACGAGCTCGACGTCGCGTTCGGCTTCCGGGACATCGGGCGCCTGCGCATGAACGTCTATCGCCAGCGCGGCGCCATCGCCGCCGCGGTGCGCCTCATTCCCGACAAGTTCAGCAGCTTCACGGAGCTGGGGCTGCCCAAGGTCATCGAGGACCTCGTCAAGCTCCCCAGCGGGCTCGTGGTGGTGACGGGACCCACCGGCTGCGGCAAATCAACCTCTCTGGCAAGCATGATCGATTACATCAACTCCCATCGCACGGGACATATCGTGACGATCGAGGATCCCATCGAGTATGTCCATTCCCACAAGAAATGCCTCATCAATCAGCGCGAGGTCGGCCAGGACACGGAATCGTTCGCCGAGGCGCTCCGGCACGTGGTCCGCGAGGATCCCAACGTTATCCTCATCGGCGAAATGCGCGACCCGGATACGATCTCCGCGGCCCTCACGATCGCCGAGACAGGCCACTTGGTTTTCGCGACCCTGCACACGCCGGACTGCGCCCAGACGATCAACCGCATCATCGATGTCTTTCCTCCCCATCAGATCTCCCAGGCTCGGGTCCAGCTTTCCTTCGTCCTTCAAGCCGTCGTCGGCCAGCAGCTTTTGCCCCACGCCTCGGGAACGGGACGAGTCTTGGCTGCGGAGGTCCTCATCGTGACCGCCGCGGTACGCAACCTCATCCGCGAGCAAAAAGTCGAGCAAATCCAATTCGCGATCCAGACGGGCGGCGTCATGGGGATGCAGACCATGAATCAGTCCCTGGCTGATCTCTACCTGCGCCGCCAAATCACATACCCCCAAGCGGTCGCTCGCTCAGCCGATCCGGAGGATTTAAGGAAGCTTCTGCAGAAGCTTGCTCCGACAGCCGTGCCGGCGCAGGCGTAGCGGAGAGTTATTTAAGGAATGCCGACCTTCGCCTATAAAGCCCGCGCCGCCAACGGAACCGTCGTTTCGGGGGTCATCGACGCTCCCGAGGAAAAAGCCGCGTTCGAGCGGCTTAAGGCCCAGAAGCTCAGCCCTCTGGAAGTCGGCCGCAGGAAAGCGGGGGGGCTGCTGGGGTTTTTAAAAAGCTCGAAGATCCCCACCAAGGAAATCGCGATCTTTTCGCGGCAGCTCGCGACCCTCAATGGTTCCGGAGTCCCGATCGTCCAAGGACTTTCCATCCTCGAATCCCAGATGCAGAGCAAGGCTTTCCGCGAGGTGATCGCCGCGGTCCGGGCCGACATCGAAGGAGGCCTCTCGATCTCCGAGAGCCTCAAGAAGCATCCGAACGCCTTCTCCAAGCTCTACATCTCGATGATCAAGGCGGGCGAGACCGGCGGTTTGCTCAACGAAATCCTGGAGCGCCTGAGCGTTCACTTGGAGAAAGCCGAGGCCTTGAAGGCCAAGATCAAGTCCGCCATGATGTATCCCGTCGTGATTCTCGTCGTGTGCTCGAGCATCACGATCTTCCTGCTCGTATGGGTCATTCCGCGCTTTAAAGTCATCTTCGCGAGCTTCGGCCAAAATCTCCCCGCGCTAACCCAGATGGTTCTTGACGCCTCGGACTGGCTGCGCTCCAAGTGGTACGTCCTCATCGCCCTGGGTTTCGCGGCGGTATGGGGGTTCAAGCGCTTCTATGCCACCGAGCAAGGAAGGAGGTGGGTGGACGAGAAGATGCTCAAGCTCCCGATGTTTGGGATACTGCTTAAAAAGTCCGCCGTCGCTCAGTTCACGAGGACGCTGGGGACGCTGCTTTCTGCCGGTGTCAGCCATATGCAGGCTTTGGAGACCGTGGCGGAGACGGCGGGTAACGTCGTCATCTCGCGCACCATTCTTGACGCCCGCGACTCGATAAGGGATGGGGGAAAGCTCTCCGATCCTCTTAAAAAAAGCGGCGTATTTCCTCCGATGGTGACTTCCATGATCACGGTGGGTGAGGAGACGGGCGGTCTCGACAAGATGCTAACGAAAGTCGCCGATTTCTACGACCTCGAGGTGGACGAGGCGGTCAAGGGCCTTTCTTCGATGATCGAGCCGATCGTGATCGTCGTCATGGGCGTGATCGTCGGGTTCATCGTGATCGCCATGTACATGCCCATCTTCAACATGGGCGAGCTTGCGAGTAAAACCTAACTCGTGATAAGCAGGCCCTTCCGCCTGAGAAGGCGGTGATAGGTCACGCCGAATCGGTGGGCCTCGTCGCGCAGACGCTGCAGAAGCTTCAGGGCCTCGCTCGACCGGGGAAGGATCAGGGGTTCTCTGGCCTCGGGCGTATACACAGCCTCCAGGCGTTTGGCCAAGGAAGCGATGGGAATTCGGACCCCGGTTTGCCGAAGGGCCCGAATGGCCGCGTGAAGCTGCCCTAGGCCGCCGTCAATCAAGACGAGATCCGGGAGCTCGCCCTCGGCCGCGAGCCTCCGGTAGCGGCGCCCCACGACCTCGAAAAGAGCGGCGAAGTCGTCGATGCCGGATACCGTCCGGATCTTGAAACGACGGTAATGGTCCTTGAAGGGCTCGGCTCCGCGGAAGCAGGACATGGCGGCCACGTGGGCCCGGCCCTGGAAATGGGAGACGTCGAAGCATTCGATGTGAAAGGGGGGGCGGTCAAGGCCCAGGGCGCGCTGAAGCTCCTCCACGGCGCGGCTTGATGCCAGCGGTTTATCGATTTCTTCCGGGTCCACCCGCGTCATCCGTACGCGCTCGGCGAGCTGTTCCATCCCTTGGAGGTTGTCGCGGCAACGCGCGGCGCCCTCGAAGTCGAGGCGCGCCGAGGCGCGCCTCATTTCAAGTTCGAGATCCTTCTTGAGGCGGCGGTAGTCCCCCTTGAAAAACAGGACCGCGCGCTCGGCGATCCTGCGGTAATCGGTTGGGCTGATGCGCCCGGCGCAGGGAGCGGGACACTCGCGGGTATGGTAGTAGAGGCAGGCGTTGATCTTGCGCTCGGAAAGAGGTTGATCCACGCCGAAGCTCCATCGGCAAGGCCGAAGTGGGAAGTATTTGCGGCGCCAAAGATCGCGGAGGAGGGCCTTGACGGGGGCCACCTTGGGATAGGGGCCGAAATACGCGCCGCCATCCGGGACCTTGCGCCTTGTCAGCATGATGCGCGGGAAGTCCTCGCGCAGCGTGATCTTGATGTAGGGATAGCTTTTGTCGTCCTTCCAGAGGACGTTGAAAAAGGGCTGCCGGGCGCGAATGAGCCGCTGCTCAAGGAGAAGGGCCTCCCGCTCCGAGGCGCAGGGAATGTAATCGATGCGCCGCACAAGAGGCATGAGTACGGCGTTTTTGAGGGGATGCCGGCTCGCATCGAAGTACTGGGCGACCCGCGCGGCCAAGTCCTTGGCCTTGCCGATATAAAGGATCGTCCCCGCGCCGTCTCGCATCAGATAGACCCCGCAGGCATGGGGCAGGTGGCTCCGATCGAGGCCGTCTGTCTGGGGAATTGACGTCATGGGAGATAACTTGTTTTAATAACGGCTTCGACATGGCTAATCCCAAGAAGATCTACCGTCATCGCTCGGCTCTCAAGGCGCATCGGGAATCCCTTCGCCGTTACGCTCACAACCGCGCGGCCAAGAAGAATATCCGTCTCTCCATCCGTGCCGCCGTGAAGGCCGCCGCAACGAAAGACGGCGCCAAGATGGGAGAATCCGCCGCCCAGACGACCTCTCTCATCGACAAAGCGGCCCGCCGAGGCCTGATTCACTGGAAGGCGGCGGCGCGCAAGAAGTCGCGGCTCATGAGGCGCTTGGCGGCCCAGATGCGGGCTCCGGCGGCTCCCGCTTCCGCCTAGCCGTCTTCCTAAGCAGGCCGCCGTTCCGTCCGACAGACGCTTGCGACGAGCCTCTTGATTTCGAATGCGGCGTCGAGCCATGACTTCGATTTGAGATCCTTTTCCGTTTGCAGGCAGCGCCGCAGGGCCGCCGCCGAGGCCTTCTCGGAAATCCGGCCCGCCGACTCCAGATAGTCTTTGTCCCAATACGGATGAAGCCGCAGGGCTTTGAATATCTCCTCCCGCGATAAGCCCGCGCGCAGCATCCGCGAGGCCTTGAGCTGTTTCGAGAGTGAGGCGGAAACTTGATACAGCGCCTTGAAAGCCTGCTCCTCGGGACGCCCCTGGGCGAATAGTTCTTCCAGGTTCTTGAGCGACGCGGCCCGGTCGCGCGTCGCGACGGAGCGGCCGAGAGCAAAGGGATCGTAGGCTTTTTGGAACCCCAGGCAGAGCGCCACGTCGGACTTCGAGATGATGACGCCCCCGGCGTTCAAAAGCGCGGCCTTCTCGATCTCCTGGGAAAGGACGGCGGCGCTCGTTCCCGCTTCGCTCACGAGGGCCCAGGCGGCTTCCTCATCCAGCTCCCGGCCCATCTCCTTGGCGCGCCGCCTCACGAATTCAACGGCGTCCCCCTCGCGCAGGGGAGCGAAGAGGCAGGTTTGGCCGGCGCGCGAAAGCTCTCTCTGGAGCGCGTCTTTGGCATCGATCTTCGAGTCGTCAAAGAAAACGACCAAAACGGTCTGGGGCGAAGGACTTTGCAGGTACTCGACAAGTATCTTTTTCGCCTCGGCGCCGATCTTGGGGTTTTTTAGCGCGACAAGCCGCCTCTCGGCGAAGACCGGCATGGTCCAGAGGGCCGATCGCAGCTCCGCCGGCGCCACCCCCGCGGCGGGAGGAAACTCCACCACGTTGAACGCATCGAGCTTGAGGAGGCTTTTGAGCCGATCGAGCGCCCGGGCCTTGGCATCCGATTCCGATCCCCAAAAACCGTAGACCGGATGGATGGTCCCCGATTGCCAATCCCGAGCCAAATCTCCGGGTGTCATCATGCCGACTGATCGCCCGGCCATGGGAGCGCCTTAATAGGGATTCGATATGATCGGCGTATTGGGGCCCTCTTGCTCCGCGGGGGGCGGGGTCGAGGGAGTTTCACCCGAGACGCGGCGCGCCGCGGTGCCCATCACCGTGCCGAAGCCGCTGATCACCCGCTTGACGATTTCGCGGGCCAGGATGTCCCAGCAGGCTTCCCGGGCCATTTCCTCGGTCATCCCACCGGGCAAGGTGTCCGCCGCGTAAGTCTGGATGGCCTCGATATTGGGCTGGTCCCAAAGCGCGGTGTGAGTTTTGACGTCGATCAATTGGACGTCGGTGCCGATGCGCAGCTTGAATGAAGTGGGGACAAGCGAGGCGTCGAAGGTCAAGGGCTGCAGGACGTAGAGGTTGATCGTGACCTGCACGATGCCGGAGGCCTGGTTTTCCGGCACGATTTCCCATTGGCCGTTCCTAAGGAACTCGTCGCGAACGGCGATCGTCAGCTTATCTTCAAGCCCGAACTGCTGGGTCTTGTTGATGACGTGACGCAGGGCGATCTTCTGGATGCTGTGCGGTATAAGCTGCGGCGCCGGATTATACTGAATATCCGTGCCTTCGGGGGCGCAGGCGGCCGCTCCGGCGAGGAGGGCCAGCAGAGGGAGGACGCGTCTGGAGATCATCGGTTGCCGCAAACCATTTTTATTTTACCACAATGTTGACGAGCCGGCGAGGAACGACGATTGTCTTGAGGGGGGGCCTGCCCGCGAGAATGGCGCGGACTTTGTCGAGGGACAAGGCCGCGTCTAGGACCGCCTTTTCGGTCGCCTGGGCCTCGATTTCGATCGTCGCCCGGAGCTTGCCGTTGACTTGGACCGCGTATTCGACGCGGGATTGGGCGATGAGCCGGAGATCATAGGAGGGCCACGGTTCTTTCGCGAGGCAGGAAGCGTGCCCGCTCCTCTCCCAAAGCTCCTCGGTCATATGGGGGGCGAAGGGATGAAGGAGAAGAAGAAGCGTTTCCAAGTCGATTTGAGAAGGCACTTCTTGGGCTTGGATTTCGTTCAAATAAATCATGAGAGCCGAGATCGCGGTGTTGAAGCCGAAAGAAGCGATGTCCTCGGTGACTTTCTTGATGGTTCTGTGGCGCAGGGATTCGAGTCCCGGCCCTGGGACGGCGCCCGTGCCGTCCCCGATGAGGGTCCAAATTCGACGCAGAAACCTTGAAACGCCCTCGATGTTGCGCATGTCCCAAGGCTTCGATTCCTCGAAGGCCCCCATGAACATCTCATAGAGCCGGAAGGCGTCCGCGCCGTGGCTTTTGACGACCCCATCGGGGTTGACGACGTTTTTCTTGGACTTCGACATCTTCTCGATCTGGCTGTCGAGCGGATCTTTATTTTCGAGCGTTGCCCGTCCCTCCGCGTCGTAGCGGACCTCGTCGTAGGGGTGGTAGACGCCTTTGTCGTCCCTAAAAGAGAAGCTGAGGATCATCCCTTGGTGGCGCAGCTTGAGGAAGGGCTCGGGAGTCGAGACGAGCTTGAGATCGTAGAGGACTTTGTGCCAAAAGCGGGCGTAGAGGAGATGGAGCACGGCATGTTCGGCGCCGCCCACGTAGCAATCGACCGGCATCCAGGCGCGCTCGATTTCCTCGGAACAAGGGAGATCGGCGTTGCGCGGGTCGAGGAATCGCAGATAATACCAGCATGATCCCGCCCACTGCGGCATGGTGTTTGTTTCCCGCCGGGCGGGCTTGCCGCAGCGGGGGCACGCCGTCGAAACCCAATCATCGATCGCCGCTAGGGGGGACTCCCCGGTGCCCGTCGGCTTGTAGTTTTTGACCGCGGGAAGAAGGACGGGCAGATCTTTGTCCGGCACGGGAACGGCGCCGCAGCCGGAGCAATGGATGATCGGGATGGGCTCGCCCCAATAACGTTGGCGCGAGAAAATCCAGTCCCGCAGGCGGTACTGGACGGTCCCGCGGCCGAGTCCTTTCTTGGAGAGTATCTCGATGATGCTCCGCCGCGCTTCGGCGCTCGGCAGGCCCTCCGTGGGCGGGGAATGAACCGAGATGCCGTCGTCGACGAAGGCCGACTTTCGGTCGAGCTCTCCCGAAAGGGGTGCGACCACCCAGACGATATCCAGCCCGAAGGCCTTGGCGAAGTCGAAATCCCGTTCGTCATGAGCGGGGACGGCCATGACGGCGCCGGAACCATAGCCGGAGAGAACATAATCCGCGACCCAGACCGGGAGCTTGCGTCCCGTCAGGGGATGGATGGCGAAAGCCCCGGTAAAGGCTCCGGTCTTATCCCTTGAAGGCTCGCCCCTCTCCATCTCCGATTTGGAGAGCGCCGCCCGAACGTACTCCGCGACCTCCGCGCGCCGCTCGGCGGTCGGCAAGGTTGCGGCAAGAGGATTCTCGGGGGCGAGGACGATGTAGGTCGCGCCAAAGAGCGTGTCGGGTCGTGTCGTGAAGACCCTGATGTTTCCGCCCGCCTCGAGAGGGAAGCTGATCTCGGCCCCTTCCGAGCGCCCGATCCAATTTTTTTGCATGGCCAACGTCGAGGAGGGCCAGTCAAGACCGTCCAAGTCCTTCTCGAGCCTGTCCGCGTAGGCCGTGATCTTGAGAAACCATTGCCGAAGGCTTTTGCGCTCGACGGAAGTCCCGCAGCGCTCGCAGGCTCCTCGAAAAACCTCCTCGTTGGCAAGCCCCGTCTTGCAGGAAGGGCACCAGTTGATGGGCGCCGTGCTTTCGTAGGCGAGACCCTTCTCGAAAAGCCTGATGAAAATCCATTGAGTGAATCGGTAATAGCCCGGATCGGTGGTCGTGATTTCCCGGCTCCAGTCGTAGGAAAATCCCAGGGAGCGGATCTGGCGCTTGAAGTTGGCGATGTTGCGCCGGGTGATCTCGGCGGGATGGGCGCCTGTCTGGATCGCGAAATTCTCGGCCGGAAGACCGAAAGCATCCCAGCCCATCGGATGCAGGACGTCGAAGCCCTGCATCCTTTTCATGCGGCAGAGGATATCGGTCGCGGTATAGCCCTCGGGATGGCCCACATGGAGCCCATCCGCCGAGGGATAGGGGAACATGTCGAGGCAGTAGAACTTCCGGCCGTGGCGGGGTTTCGCCGGGGCGGCGAAAAGGCCCTCTTTTTCCCAGCGTTCCTGCCACTTAGACTCGATGCCTGCGTAGGGAATGGTCTCGCTCACGTGGAAATTATAGTTTTTAAGTTTGTTATATTAAGATTCCAGTGCGACCGTTGAAAGTGGGAATCGCAGCCATGGCGCTGGCGGCCGCCGCGGCGGTTTGGGCGGAGGAGCCGTCGGCGGAGATGGCGGTTCATGCGTCGTCGGCCGCCGCGGCATCGATGGTGGAAGCCATCCCCGCGGTTTCCACATCGACGCTCGCGCCGGCGGTCTCCGTGTCGACATCCATGCCGGTCGTTTCCACGGCGGCCGCCAGCGCCATCCTCTCCACGGCCGCCTTGCAGGGAGCGGCCAACGCGGCGAAGGCCGGGATCGAATGGGTTTTACTTGCGAGCGGAACCTTCATGATGGGGGTCGACAACTCCACGGGCGAATTCAAGGACGCGCAGCCGGCGCATCAAGTGACGCTCAAGTCCTTTAAGATGGCGAAAACCGAAGTGACGAACAAAGAATATAAAGCCTGCGTCGAGGCCCGCGCCTGCACGCCTCCGCATTATGCCGACAAATCCTGCTGGGTATGGAACGGAACGCAGTGGATCAAAGGAGTCGTGGGAGCCGAATTCCAAGCGGATAGTCAGCCGGTCGTCTGCGTCGACTGGCGCCAGGCGGCGCAATTCTCGGCATGGGTCGGGGGCCGTCTGCCGAGCGAGGCTGAGTGGGAATACGCGGCGCGAAGCCAGGGGCAGGATGACAATTATCCGTGGGGCGACGAACGCGCGACCTGCGAGCGGGCGATCATCAACGACCCGCCTTTCGGACTTGGTTGCGGCCGGCACGCGACCTGGCCTGTTTGCTCCAAGCCAAAGGGCAACTCAAAGCAGGGACTCTGCGATTTGGCGGGGAATGCCTGGGAATGGACGGCCGATGATTATCATTCAAACTACAAGGGAGCGCCGTCGGACGGAGGCGTCTGGTCGGATCACGCCGCCGAGGGAATCGGGCCCGCGTCAAGCGACAACCCACTTTCCGGCTATCGACTGCCTCCCGCCATGCTCTCGCCTAAACCCGAGCCGAGTCTCCGGGTCAAGCGCGGCGGGTCCTGCTTTGATACGGCCATCCGCGCCCGCTCCGTCTACCGCGACAACGCCCCCGCGAGCGAGCGCCGCCACCGTCTCGGGTTCCGTCCGGTCATGGACGTCTTGCCGCTCCCCTCAGTTTCTTCCAAAAATCAATAAAGTCGGCCGGCGTCCGGGCGTTGAACCGGACGGCCTTTCCGGTGCGCGGATGGCGAAACGCCAAGCCGTAGGCGTGCAGCATGAGCCGAGGAGCGGACGCCTTGTCGAAGTCGGGATCTCCCGCCACGGGATGCCCCGCATGGGCCAAGTGCGCCCGAATTTGGTGGGTTCGGCCTGTTTGGGGCCGTGCCTCAACAAGCGAAGCTTCCCGCCCACGTTCTAAGAGCTTAATCTCGGTTCGGGCCGGCCTTCCAAATGGCGTGACCGCGATTTTTCGCCTTCCCGAGGGGCGGCCGACGGGCGCCTCGACGCGGGTCACTTTCTCGGCCGGGCGGCCCCGGACGATGGCGCGATAGATCTTGGAAACGGCGCGCCGCTCGAAGGCTTCCGTCAAGACCGAGTAGGCATTCGAGGTTTTGGCGACGACGAGGGCGCCGCTTGTCCCTCGATCAAGGCGATGAACGATGCCGAGCCGAGGTATGCGGCGCAGCTCCGGCCGCGCCGCGAAGAGGAGGCCGGCCAGATTGGGGACCGTCTCTTGAGCGGCCAGTTCGGGGCGGTTCAGCCAGCTAACCCCCAGCGGATGCATGAGAAGCCCCGAGGGCTTGTCGAGAACGAGGATGCTGGCATCCTCGTGGATAATCCGGCCCTTGAGGGGATCATCCCCGCTGGACCACGCGCGAGCGGCCTCCTGCAGGCGGACCTCCTCTCCCGGTTGGAGCTTTCTGTCGGCTTGGACTGGTTTTCCCTCGACGAGCACCGAGCCCCCGCGGATGAGGGTCGCAACGAAAGACCTGGAGACCCCGGGAATGTTCTGGGCCAGGAACCGATCGAGCCTTAGGCCTTCGCTGTCTGGCGGGACCTTGAGTATTTTTTCCAAAGAGCGAGCGCCGATCCCGCCAGCAAGACGAGGGCGATCCATTGCGAGATGGAGAAGGACAGCCAAAACCCGCCCCGGTCATCGCCACGATAAAACTCGTTGATGAAGCGGAACAAGGAGTAAATGAAGAGATAGCCCCAGAACGCGGTGCCCGACTTCAGGGCGCCGCGCTCAATGCGGGGGAGGACGATGAACATGAGAAAGAGAGCCGTCGCGAGCTCGGTTCCGGCCTCGTAGAGCTGGGTGGGGTGGATGGGGATGCCCCAAAATCGAGGAGGAATCACGGTCATGGGCGCCCCCTGGAACGTGATCGCCCAAGGAACCTTGGTCGACCTTCCATAGCAACATCCGGCTGAGAGGCATCCAAGGCGCCCGATCCAATGGCCTAGAGGCAGGGCCGTGGCGCAGTAATCCGCCACTTTCCATCGGTTGCCGCGGAAACGGCGCAACGCCCATGCGGCGGCCAGAGTGCCTCCCAGGAGCCCGCCGTAAAAAACGAAGCCGTAGCGAAAATTCTGCAGAAGTTCGACGCCCTCGGATGGATATTCGTGCCATTCCAGGGCGAGATAGAGGAGCTTGCCGCCGACGATGGCGCCGAAGAAGATCCAGTAGACGAGCGACCAGAACTCATCTTCCTTGAGCCCCATGCGCTGGCGGCGCGTTGCGAGCCACCCGATCGCGAGCAGGTAGGCCGCTGCGGTCAAGACGCCGTAGGTCGGGATCGGGAAGGAGCCTATGTGGAAGAGGACGGGATGCATCGTTATCGGCCGACGAGGCGCATGAAGTCGCGTAGGTTTTGACGCGCCATGCGGAGATAGGGATTGCTCTCCAGCTGCGATTGCAGCAAGGAATGCTTCTCCTCCGAGTAGTTGTGGCCCGGCCAGATAACCGTTTTCCCCGGAAGTTCCGCCAAGCGCTCAAGGCTCTTTCGCATGTCCTCGGGATCGGAGCCGGGCAAGTCGACGCGGCCGCAGCCGTCGATGAACAGCGTATCGCCCGTGAGAAGGACGTCGCCCACGCGCAGGCATTGCGAGCCCGCGGTATGGCCAGGCGTGTGAAGGAACTCGATTCGAAGGGCGCCAAGCGCCATCGCGTCTCCTCCTGAGACGCGCTTGAGATTGTCGGCCGCGCCCTTGATCTCGGGAGCGTCCTTGGCATGGACGTAGACGGGGATATCGAGCGCCTTGAGGAGATCTGGAATGCCGTTGGTATGGTCGAAATGCTTGTGGGTGACGATCGCGGCTCGAAGATGCAGGCCCTCCCGCTCCGCGGCGTTCAGGATGGATGGGACGTCCCAGGCAGGATCGATCACCGCCGCGTCCCGCGTTCCGGGGTCGGCCAGGAGATAGACGTAGTTCGCCATGGGGCCTATCTCAAGCTGTTTGAGAATCATGGACGCGGTCAGCATTCAACTGCCGAATGTTCGCGTCGGCATCAGCGCGTCGTCGCGGGCGGCGGTTCGAAGCGGTATTCGATTTCGCCGGGCCGGGCCATGCCGAGCTCGACGCGGGCCGCGCGCTCAACCGCGGCGGGAGTGGCGGCTTCCTTGAGACGGTCGGAAAGCTCCGTCTCTTGACGGCGAAGATCCGCGATCTCCCGGCTCAGCCGACGATACTCGATCCAGTTCCCGACAAGGCTGCGGAAGCCGCCGTTACCAAGGAAGATGGCGGTCAAGGCGCCCCAAAGGATGAAGGGCTTGGCGCGCAAGAATCGCGAGGATGCTAGGAATCTCCTCATGAGACCGCGGTGGCGACCTTATGGAATGCGGCGGCTCCGGAGAACGAGGACTTGCCGCCGAGGGCCTCCTCGATACGCAGGAGCTGGTTGTACTTGACCAGGCGTTCGGTGCGGCAGGGAGCCCCGGTCTTGATGGCGCCGATGCCGACCCCGACGGCGAGATCCGCGATGAGAGGATCCTCCGTTTCTCCAGAGCGGTGTGATATCACGCAGGCCCAGCCGTTTTTGCGGGCCAGGGCGACCGTCTCGATGGTTTCGGTCAGCGTCCCAATTTGATTGGGCTTGATAAGGACGGCGTTGGCCGCCTTCTCCCGGATGCCTCGGGCGACCAGGGTTGGGTTTGTGACAAAGATGTCGTCTCCAATGATGGTCGTTCCGGAGCCCAGGCGATTCGATAGTTCGGTCCAGCCCGCCCAGTCTTCCTCCGCCAGAGGGTCTTCCAGGGAGATGATGCCGTATTTCTCGATCCAGCGCGCGTAGATCCCTGTCATCTCGCGAGCGCTCAGCTTCCTCCCCTCCATCTGGTACGCGCCGCCGTCATAAAAGGAGGAAGCGGCCGAGTCGATGGCCAAATGGATTTTGCCTTCATAGGGGGATTGCCGGACGACGTTTCGGAGGGCGTTCAAGACCTCCTCGTGCGTCTTCATGCGCGGCGCGAAGCCGCCTTCGTCCCCCACGGAAGTTGAAAAGCCCGCCTTGGCGAGATAGGATTTCAGGGAGTGGTAAAGCTCGCTCGCCGCCCGCAGCGCTTCTCTAAAGGAAGGAAGCCCCGTAGGCACCAGCATGAACTCCTGAACCGCCAGACCGCTGTCGGCATGCTTGCCGCCGTTGATTACGTTGAGCATGGGAGTGGGCAGGGCGAATTCCTTGTGGGGGGAACCGAAGGTGTCCCTTAAATGGACGTAGAAGGGCACGGCCCGGGAGGATGCTTGCGCGCGCGCGGCGGCGCAGGAGGCGGCGAGAATCGCGTTGGCGCCCAGGCGCGACTTATTGGGCGTTCCGTCAAGATCGGACAGGCCGCGGTCTAGTTCCGCCTGATTCTTGGCGTCCTTTCCTATTAAATATTTCTTGATCTCTCCCGAGAGATGGCCGATGGCCTTGAGGACTCCCTTGCCGTGATAGCGCCCGGCATCCCCGTCCCGGAGCTCGCAAGCCTCGTGCTTGCCGGTCGAGGCTCCAGAGGGCACGGCCGCCCGGCCGAGAGAGCCGTCATCGAGAAAAACGTCCGCTTCAACCGTGGGAAAACCACGCGAATCTAAAATTTCGCGCGCGACAAGATTTTTGATCTTAGCCATGAAGCTATTGTACCGGAAAAGGGGGTATGGGAGCCACCGGCAACCGCGGCCGTGGCTGCTTCTTAGCGCTTGACCTTGAGCAGATCTTTGCCGCAACGCACCAGGGATTCGAGCCGCCGCTGATCCTGGGCTTCGGCGTAGAGGCGGAAGTAGGCGCCCGTTCCGGAGACCCGCAGCCCCAGCCAGGAGCCGTCCTTGAGGATGAACTTGAAGCCGTCGGTCTCGTCAATCCTCCATACGGCGGCTCCGGCGATCTCGAGGGGCGGCTTGGAGCGCAGGGACTCCATGACCTCCTCGCTTTCTCTCAGGCCGTCGAAGGGGACGCTCAGGCGCTTTTGATGGAAGGGACCGACGCGCTTAAAGAGCGCGGCCAAAACGGCCTTGAGGGGCTTCCTTTCATAGGCCGCGATCTCGGCGGCGAGCAGGGCGGCGAGGAGGCCATCCTTGTTCGGCACGTGGCCGGCGATCGAGAGGCCGCCCGATTCCTCCCCGCCTAGAAGATATTGCCCGGTGCGCATGAACTCGCCGATGTGCTTGAAGCCGACGGGGGTCTCTCGGGTTTCGAGACCGCGGCTCTTGGCGACGGCGTCGACGAAATGCGAAGTCATGATGGAGCGCGCGACCTTCCCGCTCAAGCCCCGCCGCGCCGTCAAATGGTCCAGCACGAGGCCTAGGACGAGATCGGGCGCCATCCAATGGCCGTCCGAGTCCACGATGCCGAAGCGGTCCGCGTCTCCATCGGTCGCCAAGCCCAAATCCATGCGCCGGCTGACGACCATGTCGGAAAGCTCGGCCAGGTTTCCGCCGCTGGGCTCGGGAGGACGGCCCCCGAAAAGCACGTCGCGGGTGTCGTGCAGCGTGACGGCCTCGATCCCCAGAGACGACGCCAAGGGCGCGATGATGAACCGCGCCGCGCCGTGCATGGCGTCGAAGGCGATCTTGAGACGGGCCTTCTTGATCGCCTTGACGTCCAGGAGGGAAAGAAGCTGCTTGATGTAGGGTCCGGCGAAATCGAAAGGCTCGATCCAGGAACGGCGCAGCGCCGGATCCGCCCCCAAGATTTTAACCGCATGCTCTCCGGAAAGGTCGACATGGCGCTCGATCTCTCCCGTGACCTCCTGCGGCGCCTGGCCGCCCCAGAAGGGCATCCATTTGACGCCGTTATAGCGCGCGGGGTTATGGGAAGCCGTGATCATGAGGCCCCCGACGAGATGCTTGGCCATGACCGAATAGGCGATGGCGGGGGTCGGTATCTCGGTCTCCGACAAAAGGACCCGTATGCCCTGCGCGGCCAGGACTCCCGCCGCCTCTTGGGCCGCCTCCGGCGAGAGGAACCTCCCGTCGAAGCCTACGGCGACCTCGGGCGGATTCGGGGAGGCGCCTCCTCGTTTTAGCAGGTAGTCCGGGCTTGAAGCGCCGAAGTCCGGGTTCTCCTTTACGTGCGCAGCGATCGCTGCCGCGATCTTTCGGACGTTCGTAAACGTGAAATCCTCCGAGATGAGGCCCCTCCAGCCGGATGTTCCAAATCGAATCATTTTGTAAGCGCTCTAATCCGATCGAGCGCCGCCATACTACTAAATGAAATCATCAAGAGCAAATCAAAATACGCGAGAGCGGCGGCAGGCCGTCTTTGCTATAATGGGCGGCATCCGGCGCTGGGATAGCTCAGTTGGCAGAGCATCTCCATGGTAAGGAGAAGGTCGTGGGTTCGAATCCCATTCCCAGCTTGTTTTGGCCGCGGTCGTATTAATTAGTAATATATTCGGCCGTCAAAGCGGCGGTGGCCTTCGCCGCGAATCGATCGGGCGTCATCAAAAGGAGAGGATTTACATGGCGAAGCAGAAGTACGAGAGGAAGAAGCCGCACGTGAACATCGGGACGATCGGGCACGTGGACCACGGCAAGACGACCTTGACGGCGGCGATCACGCACTATTTGGCGAAGAAGGGTCTGG
>JAJZAK010000010.1 GCA_021799485.1 bacterium
CTCTCAACTCCTCCTCGATGGTCGCATGACGGTTGGTTTTGTAGATGGAGTCCTTGTCCACGTAGAAGGCGATCGGCCGTCCCCGGAGCCGGAGGTAATGGCGGGTGGAGCGCATGAGGATGATGGTATTTTCAACCTCGACGAACTCGCCGTAGAGGATGCGGGAGGTGGCGTCGTCGATGTAGATAAGAAGCACGCAACGAGGGGCGCGCCCCTCGAACCAGTCGTGGTCCGAACCGTCCAACTGGACCAGCATCCCAAGACGCGGCCGACGCTCCCGCCAGGCGCGGTGCTTGGTCTTGTGCCGTCGCGACGCCCACAGGCCCGCCAACGTCATCAATCGGCGCACCGTCCCTTCGCTTAAGATGATTCCCCAACGCTTCCTTAACTTGTCGCGGGCGAAGGTGGGACCAAAACCTTCCCAGAGGGGATCGTGTAGGGCGTTGAGAGCCCGTTCCAGGAGATCTGGAGGCAATTGATGGTTGGAGGGACGGCCCTGCAAACCATGGAGGACCCCACGAGCGCCGCGATCCCGCACTCGCAAGCAGAGTCGCCGCACTTGGCGGTCGCTGAGGCGCAGGATTCGCGCGGCTTCAAGCTGCGTACGCCGCCCTTCTATGACGTCCCGAATCGCTCGCACCTTGTCGATGTCCCGTTCCCTCATTGTGATCAGTCCCTCCATGTCGCCATGCACCCCCTTTTTGAGGGAAACATGGCAGTTTGGAACCGGACATTTCTATTTGCGCCAAACAGGACATATTAATTTTCGCGCGACAGACCTAGTCTTGTCTTGTCTCTAAAAAAGACCTGTAAGGCGGAGCTGCTTATACTTATCATACGGTTGAGGGGCCGATTTTGTTCCCGGGCGTAAACCGGTGACACCATACCGATTTCTCCGCGTGGGGGACTGGAAATAGGAAATAGGTATGGTGTCACCAATTATTCCAGCGGAGTTCTGAAGTAACCCCGGCCTTAAAAAGATAACATCGTTCGATGGCTGAAGCGAAAAAGTCGCGCGCGAGAAGGGCCTGGGGCGGCGCCGCGCTCTTTATTCAATGGTCGAGAAGGCTGCGGGGGGCCGACCTCCTCGTGCTGCTGGGACTGGCCGGGATGCTGGCCGCGCTCCTCCAATTCGCGCGGCACATGAACGCTCCCGTGCGCCCCGCGGCGGCGATCGATCTCTCCGCGTGGGCGCTGCCCGGCTACGCCCTCCTCTCCTTGCTGAGGGGCTTGATCGCTTTCGCGATCTCGCTCGGCTTCGCCTTGGTTTACGGCTATTGGGCGGCCAAGGACGCCCGGGCGGAGCGCGTGCTGATCCCCCTTCTGGACATCCTGCAGAGCGTGCCGGTGCTGGGCTTCATGCCGGGGCTGCTGCTCGTTTTCCTCGCGCTCTTTCCGTCCTCGAACGCCGGCCTCGAGCTCGCCTCGATCGTCATGATCTTCACCGCCCAGGCCTGGAACATGGCCTTCAGCTTCTACCAGTCCTTGAAAAGCCTCAAGCCCGATCTGGCCGAGGCGGCCTCCGTCTTCAGCTTCGGATCCCTCGAGCGCTTCCGAAGCTTGGAGCTTCCCTCCGCCGCCATCGGGCTCGTCTGGAACGGGATGATCAGCATGGCGGGAGGCTGGTTTTTCCTCATGATCAGCGAGTCCTTCGTGCTGGGCCGGCAGGACTTCAGCCTGCCGGGCCTGGGCTCCTACATGAGCCGGGCCGCGGCCGGCGGGAACGCCCGGGCGATGGCGCTCGCGATCGCGGCGATGATGCTCGTGATCGTCCTTCTCGACCAGGTTCTTTGGCGGCCGCTCGCGGTCTGGTCCCAAAAGTTCCGTCTGGACGAATCCGGCGCCGAGGACGCGGGCTCCTCGTGGTTTTTGGGGGTTTTGCGCCGCGCGCGAGTCTACGCCCTGTCGGCGCTTCTCTGGCGCAAAATCATCGGCCGCCTGCGGCCCGGGCCGACGGGGCCGGCGTCCGGTCCGGCGCCGCGCGCCGCGCGCGCCATGCCCTTCCTCTCGGGAGCGGCGCTTCTTCTCCTGGCCGCCGCGGTCGGCCTGGGCGCCGTGCGGGCCCTCTACGCCTGGCGCGCGCTCTCGCCCGCGCGCTGGCTTTCGATCGGAGGCGCCGGCGCGGCGACGCTCGGGCGCGTCCTGGTCTCGACCGCGCTGGGGACGCTCTGGGCGCTCCCGGCGGGGCTCGCGATCGGCCTGTCGCCCAGGCTCTGGACGGCGCTGGGCCCCGCGATCCAAATGATGGCCTCCTTCCCCGCTCCCATGCTTTTCCCGGCCGCGATCGCCGCGATGCGGGCGGCGGGAGTCCCCCTTTCCGCGGGCTCGATTCTCCTCATGCTCCTGGGCACGCAGTGGTACATCCTCTTCAACGTCGTCGCGGGCGCCGCGGCGATCCCGGCGGACCTCCTCGAGGCCTCGCGCTCCTACGGGCTCAAGGGATGGGAACGGTTCAAAACCATGCTCCTGCCCGCGGTTTTCCCGTATCTCGTGACCGGCTGGGTGACCGCGGCGGGCGGCGCCTGGAACGCGAGCATCGTTTCCGAATACGTCACCTTCAAATCCCAGGTCTACTCCACGTGGGGGCTCGGCTCCTTGATCAGCGAGGCGGCCGAACGCTCGGATATCCCGACGCTCACGGCGGCGGTCGTCGTCATGTCGGCGATCGTGACGCTCTTTAACCGCTTCGTTTGGCGCCGACTCTACGCCGTCGCCCGCGAAGGCCTTTGGATGGCGGCCTGATGGAAAACATTCTTTGCGAGATGCGCGGGGTGTCTCACGACTTCTCGCTGCCCAACGGCAAGGTGCTGCGCGTCCTCAACGACATCAATCTCGCGATCTACCCGCGGGAGGTCGTGGCGCTGCTGGGGCCCTCGGGCTGCGGCAAATCGACCATCCTGCGCATCCTCGCCGGCCTCCAGAAGCCCACCGCGGGCGCCGTCTTCCGCCATGACCGTCCGCTCTCGGGGCTCAACCCCTCGACCGCGATCGTCTTCCAAAGCTTCGCCCTCTTTCCGTGGATGAGCGTCGCCGAGAACATCCGCGTCGTCCTGCGCGCGGCGCATGTCCCCGAGCCGGAGGTTCGCAAGCGCGCCGCCAAGGTGATCAGCCTCGTGGGCCTCGAGGGCTTCGAGGGCGCCTCCCCGCGAGAGCTCTCGGGCGGCATGAAGCAGAGGGTCGGCATCGCGCGGGCGCTTTCCATGGAGCCCGAGGTGCTTTTCATGGACGAGCCCTTCAGCCACGTGGACGCCCTGACCGCGGAGAGCCTTCGCGCCGAGCTTCTCGATATCTGGGCCTCGCTCGACAAGAACCCCTCCTCGATCCTCCTCGTGAGCCACGACACCAAGGAGGTGGCCTACATGGCGGACCGCATCGTCGTTCTCTCCGCCCAGCCCGGGACGGTGCGCGCCGTGGTGAAAAACAGCCTTCCCCGACCCCGCGACTACCGGTCCCGCGAATTCCAGAAGCTGGTGGATTACCTCCACGAGATCATCGCGGGGCACGAAATGCCGGACATGCCCGAGGCTCCGGCGGGAGTCGCCGCGGCGATCCCCATGCCGGAGCCTCTCCCTCGGGCCTCTCCCGGCGAGATCGTGGGGCTTCTCGAATACTTGGACGCCCGCGGCGGCTCGGAGAACGTCTTCCGGCTCGCCGCCGACACGAACCGCCAGTACGGGCGCGTGATCACGGTCGCGAAGGCCGCCGAGATGCTCGACCTCGTCGACACCCCCAAGCAGGCGGTCGTCCTCACGCCCGAGGGCCGGCGCTTCGTGAAGGCGCCGCCCCAGGAGCGCCAGGATCTCTGGCGCGGCGCGATCTTGAAGCTGCGGCTTTTCCACGAGGCCTACGAGGGCCTGCGCGCGAGCCCGGAGAAAGCCCTGCGCTCCCAAGACATCATGGAAACGATCGTCCTGCGCATGCCCTACGAGAACCCCGACCGCATCTTCGACACCTTCGTCCAATGGTCGCGCTACGGCAACCTTTTTCACTATCAAGAAAAGGAAGGCGTTTTCTCCCTGATCGAGGCGCAGGAGCAAGACGCTCCGGCCGCGTGAAATAAGGTAGACTTTCCGCATGAAAAATCTCTTGAAAATCTCGATGATCCTTGTGACGGCCGCTTTTCCGGCCGCCGCCCAAAACGCCCAGTCTCCCGCCCCCAAGGCGGCGAAACCCGCGCCGCATGCCGGAAAGCGAGCGGCGAGAGGCGGAGGCCGGTCGGCCCCCGCCTCGCTCCAGACCGACGACCAGAAGGCGCTTTACGTCCTGGGCGCCCGGCTCGGGGACAACATTTCGGAACTGGGCCTTTCCGCCCCGGAGCTCTCCATCGTGACCCGGGGCATGGACGACGCCGCGACGGGGCGCAAACTCCTCCTCGACCCCTCCCTTTATTCCGCCCAGCTCCAGGCTTTCGCCCGCAAGCGCTTGGCGGCTCACGTCTCCATCCAAAAAAAGGAAGACCGCCCTTTCTATGAAAAAGCCAAGGCCCGGGCCCAAAAAACGCAGGGAGGCCAAGTCCTCCCCTCGGGCGTCCTCTACATCCCGATCGCGAAGGGCAAGGGCCCGAAGCCGACCGAGACGGATCGTGTCACCGTGGACTACGAGGGCAAGCTTGCCGACGGCAAGGTCTTCGACAGCTCCTTTAAGCGCGGCACTCCGGCCACCTTTCCTTTAAAAGGAGTCATCCCCTGCTGGACCCAGGGCGTCCAACTCATGAGCCCCGGCGGCGAGGCGGAACTCGTCTGTCCGCCGGCCGCGGCTTACGGGGACCAGGGCCGTCCGCCCACCATCCCCGGAGGAGCGACTCTTGACTTCAAGGTCAAGCTGATCCGCGTCGCGAAGTAGCGCCCTAGCGTTACGATCGAGTCGCTTCCGCCTGGATAGCGCCGTCCTCCACCCAGACGTTCACCGCCATGGGCCGGCAGCACACCTGGCAATCCTCGGAAAGAAGCTGTCCGTCCTGGGCGGAACTCACATGAAGCTCGAATTGCTCCCCGCAATAGGGGCAGGGGATCGAAAGCCATTCCTCGATGACCTGAGGCCCTTCCTCCTCGGCCACCACCGCGCGCAACACCGTCTCGAGATTTTCTCCGGAATCGGAAGAACCGCGGCCCGGCTTCTTGTCTTGCTCCGTCCGGTCTACCGTCTGAACCTTTCTGCGCGACGACGCTTTCGATTTCATCAAGGACTCTCTCCCTTAATAAACGCTGGGCACAGCATAGCCCCCATTCCCATCCTCGTCAAGGGGACGTCCGCGACAGGGGGAAACCCGTGACACCATACCGATTTCTCCGCATGGGGGACTGGAAATAGGTATGGTGTCACCAATTATTCCAAAATGTTGAGACCGGACCCTCTTTAATGCCATCATGGAAAAATGACTTTTTCTTGCGCGAACAGCTTCGAAACCTTGACGACGCTCGAAATCGGAGGCCGCCAGTCCTCCCTCTACAGCCTTAAGCTCCTCTCAAAGCAAGGCTTCGCCCTTCATCGCCTGCCGTACTCCCTTCGCATCCTTCTGGAGAACCTCCTGCGCCACGAGGACGCCGCGACCGTCACGAGAGAGGACATCGAGGCCCTCGCCAAGGGCTCGGGGGTCGGCCGCGAGATCGCCTTCCGTCCCGCGCGCGTCCTCATGCAGGACTTCACCGGCGTCCCGGCGGTCGTGGACCTCGCCGCGATGCGGGAGGCCTTCCGGAGGCTGGGCGGCGACCCGGCGCGCATCAACCCCGGCATCCCGGTCGACCTCGTCGTCGACCATTCGGTGCAGGTGGACTCCTTCGGCTCCACCGCGGCCTTCGCCGACAACGCCGCGATCGAGATGGCGAGGAACCGCGAGCGGTACCTGTTCCTAAAGTGGGGGCAACAGGCCTTCGACCGGTTCCGCGTCGTCCCGCCCGACACGGGCATCTGCCATCAGGTCAACCTGGAGTACCTGGCGAGCGTCGTCTTCGAGCGCCAGGAAGGCCGGTCCCTTCTCGCCTACCCCGACACGCTCGTCGGCACGGACTCCCACACGACCATGGTCAACGGCCTGGGCGTCCTGGGATGGGGCGTCGGGGGCATCGAGGCCGAAGCCGCGATGCTGGGCGAACCCGCCTCCATGCTCGTCCCCGAGGTCGTGGGCGTGCGCGTCTCGGGAAAACTCCGCGAGGGCGCGACGGCGACGGACGCCGTGCTGACGCTGACGCAGCTGCTGCGCAAGGCCGGCGTCGTCGGCAAGTTCGTCGAGTTTTTCGGGCCCGGACTCAAGCATCTTTCCGTCGCGGACCGGGCGACCCTTTCCAACATGTGCCCGGAATACGGAGCGACGGCCGCCTATTTCCCCGTGGACGCGAGGACGCTTGAATACTTGAAGCAAACCGGCCGCGAGGCCGCGCGCATCTCCTTCATCCGGGATTATCTCGCGGCCCAGGGCCTTCTGCATTCGGATCGCTCGCCCGATCCGGAGTTCTCGACCCGTCTGGACCTCGATCTCGCCGCCGTCGAATCGTCGCTCGCCGGCCCCAAGCGTCCCCAGGACCGAATTCCCCTGGGACAGGCCAAGTCCTCATGGGGACACGACCTCGCTTCCTTCCTCAAAGAGAAGGACCGCCACGGCCGCCTCCCCGCCCCCGCGGGGACTGAAGTCTCCTTGGGCTCCGCCCCCGGCGCGGCCGTCATCGGCCACGGCGCGGTCGTCATCGCGGCGATCACCTCGTGCACGAACACATCGAATCCCTTCGTGATGCTCGCGGCGGGGCTCTTGGCCAAGAAGGCTTTGGCGGCCGGCTTGACGACCAAGCCCTGGGTCAAAACGAGCCTCGCCCCCGGCTCAAGGACCGTCATGAGCTACCTCGAGGCCGCGGGTTTGAAGGGCGCCCTTGAAAAGCTCCGCTTCAACCTGGTGGGCTTCGGCTGCACGACCTGCATCGGCAACTCGGGCCCCCTCCCCGATCCCGTGGCCCAGGCCGTCGCGGGCGCCAACCTCGTCGTGGCCGCCGTCCTCTCGGGCAACCGCAATTTCGAGGGGCGCATCAACCCGCTCGTGCGCGCCAACTATCTCGCGAGCCCCCCCCTCGTCGTCGCCTACGCCCTGGCGGGGCGCATGGACGTCGATTTGCTGCGCGAGCCCTTGGGCCAAGGAAAGAAAGGCCCCGTCTTCCTGAAGGACATTTGGCCCCAAAGCCGCGAGATCGAGGCCTTGGCCCGCCGCTGCGTGACGCGCAAGGACTTCCTCAAGGATTACAAGAACGTCTTCGGCGGGGTCCGGGACTGGAAGGCTCTTAAGGCCGCGAAAACCCCTCTCTACCAATGGGAGGGAGACTCGACCTACGTGCGGCTCCCTCCTTTCTTCGAGACGATGGGAAAGGCGCCGGAGCCGCCCCGGGACATCCGCTCGGCTCGCGCTCTGGCGTTCTTCGGCGACTCGATCACGACCGACCACATCTCTCCCGCCGGCTCGATCGCGAAGGACGGCCCCGCCGGGCTCTACCTCTCCGAGCACGGCGTCCTCCCGGCCGACTTCAACTCCTACGGCTCGCGCCGGGGCAACCACGAGGTCATGATGCGGGGGACCTTCGCCAATATCCGCATCAAGAATCTGCTCGTGGATTCAAGCGGCGGCTGGACGCTTCTTTTGCCCGGAAAAGAGAAGATGCCCATCTACGACGCGGCCATGCGCTACAAGGAACGCGGCGTCCCCCTGATCGTCATCGCCGGCAAGGAGTACGGCTCGGGCTCCTCCCGGGACTGGGCCGCGAAGGGCCCGGCGCTTCTGGGCGTGAGAGCGGTCATCGCGCAGAGCTTCGAGCGCATCCACCGCTCCAACCTCATCGGCATGGGAATCGTTCCCCTCGAGTTCAAGCCCGGGGAATCTCCCCAAACCTGGGGGCTTTCGGGCCTGGAGAGCTTCGACATCGCCGGCCTCGCGGGCCTCTCCCCGCGGGGGGAGATCGTCGTCAAGGCGGCCGCCGAGGACGGCTCCGTCAAGGAGTTCCGGACCGTCGCCCGCATCGACACGGCCTCCGAGCTCGAATACTGGCGCCACGGCGGCATCCTGCGCTACGTCCTGCGCCGGATGCTTCGGGGATAGCGGCGGCTACCGGCCGAGCCGGAAGCGCTGGAGGTTGAGGGTGGACCTTCCTCCGACGAGAAGATCCGCCAGATTGCGGGCCAGAAGCGGCGCCCAGCCGAAGCCCTCCATGCCCAGCCCGCAGGCGACATAGGCGTTCGCGGCCTTGGGAAGCCGGTCGATGATGGGGTTGGAATCCTTCGTCGCCGCGAACGCCCTCTGGCATCCCTCCCACTCGGTGAACTCGGCGAGTTCGGGAATGAAGCGCGCGAAGAAGGCGCGGCTGCGCCGCAGAAATGAAGAGCCCTCCTCGGCCGCGAGGAGCCCGGGCTTGGCCGGCTTGCCGCGCTTTAAGTCCACGATCTTGAGGTAGCCGCGGAAATGAAGAGGAAAGGCGCAAACCCCCTCTTTCGACGACTTGAGCACCGGGAAAATGCGCGGGTGGTAGCGCCCCTTATTGAAGGGGGGGCGGACGTAGAGCTGGTCATGGCAGGTGACGTGCAGGGGAATCTTCCAGGGCTTTAAAAGCTCGGCCGTCCACGCGCCCGCGCAGAACAGGTAGGACTTGGCGCGCCGGGTCTTTCCGGCCGAGTCTTTAATCCCTAAGACGCCTTCGGGGCCCTTCAGGACCGAGACGGCTTTCGTCCCCGGGGAAAGCCGCACCCCGGCCTTTTGCGCGAGCGCCGTGAGGAC
This sequence comes from bacterium, assembly GCA_021799485.1. GTDB lineage: Bacteria > Elusimicrobiota > Elusimicrobia > UBA1565 > UBA9628 > JAJZAK01. The sequence goes on from JAJZAK010000010.1 coordinate 8,744, forward strand.
GCTCACCGCGCGCCCCGCCCAGACGATGCCGCCGTCGGGATGAAAGAGCCCGAACTTGACGCCCGGAGCGCGGATGACGGGATAGCGTTTCTGGATGCGGGCCTTGTCCCACTTCTCGATGGGAAGCTTGAGCTCCCCCAGGACGCGCAGGGACTCCTCGGCCTCGCGGCCGTCGGAGGAGACCAGCTCCAGGAATCCGATCGTCTCGAAGATCGGCTGGCCGGATTCCCGGTTGAGATCGAGCCACAGGGGCATCGACTTGGCGGCGACGGCGGTCGCGAAGGAGTCCTTGCCGTAGGTGAGCGGAAAGGATTTGAGGAGCTCGGAGGAGCTCGCGCAGGAATTGGGGAACTCCCCCTGTTCGATGAGCGAAACCGTCAGGCCCCGTTTTTGGGACAGCCAGTAGGAGGACCAAGCTCCCAGGATTCCACCGCCGACGACAAGAACATCGGTTTCGGCCGTCGCGGTCATCTCATGCCAAGGAGCCGGTTCTCGATTTTCCAGACCTGGCGGTCCCTGGCGCCTAAAAACCGCGATTCCGCCCCCAGGACCCTTGACAGTCTCAAGGAAACCATTTTACGCTAGTGTATCATAATGAGAGCGCGACCCCTGTCGATGGCGCTGGGCGCCGTCCTGGCGTTCCTGGCCCCTCTAACCCTGGCCGATTCTTCGGCGGAGCCCTCCGAAAAGTCCTTCCAGGCCTTGAGCGCGGTCAACGAAATCGTCGCGTCCAACCCGGAGCTGCGATCCAAGGAGGACATCGCGAGCCCCGTGAAAGCCCTGATGGCCAGGGCGCAGGCCGCTTCGCCCCAGGAGAGGCCCCGGATCATCCGCGACGCGATCGAGGCGATCAACGAGGGCGCCCAGGGAGCCGCCGTCGACGTTCCGCCGGAAGTCGCGGCCAAGCTCCAAAACGGCATGGCGACCCTCAATAACAGCGTGGGCTCCTGGGAAAGCGGCAGGAGCTTCGCCCGGCAATCGCTCCGGACCCAGCCCCAGAACGGCCAGGTCCTCCTCAATCTCTCCCAGGCCGACACGAATCTCAAGCGCTGGGACGAGGCCTATACGGCCGCGGACCAGGCCCTCCAGGCCGACCCCCGAAACGCCGCGGCCTGGAGCGCCCGCGCCCTGGCGTCCTACGGCGCGGGGCGATACGACGAGGCCCTCGAGGATTCCAGGAAGGCTCTCTCTCTCTCCCCCGACGACCGGCTCTCCTACGCCCTCCTTAAGCTTTCGGAGAGCCGGGCCTCTCTCCCGGCTTCCGCGGTCGCGGATGACGTCGCCGGCGCCGTGGAGGCCGAATATGAGAAGCTCGCGCGGCAGGTGTCCGCGGCGGCGACGGCCGGACGCGCTCCGCGGCGTTTGGGACCGGGCCAGTCTCTAGACGACGAGGCCGCGCGCCAGTTCCTGCTGAAGAACTATCCCAGCGCCAACGCCGCGGCCCGCATGGCGGTCGCGAGAAACCCGCGGGACGCGGAGGGCTACTACTACCTTGCGGCCTCGGACAATCTGCTCGGCCGCTACCGGGAGGCCGTCGACGCCGCGGGCCGGGCGATCGCCCTCGATCCCCAAAGCGCCCTCGCCCGGGACACGAGGGCCTGGGCGAACGGCAAGCTCGGCAACTACCGGGACTCCCTCGCCGATTCGCGCGAGGCGCTCGCGAAAAACCCCACGGACGGCTACGCCCTGGCCGATCTGGGATACGCCTATGGGAAAATGGGGGACGCCGCCTCGATGCTGCGGGACCTCAAGCTCGCCGCGCGTTTTTCGCCCCGATTCGTCAAAGCCTACCGGGACGCCGCCAGGAGCTACGGCGTCCAGGCGGAAACTCCCGAGGATAGCGGCGTCGAGGATGAGCCCCAAGCCGCCGGCGGGCCCGCGGCCGGCAACCAGCACGCCTTCCCGATCGTGCTCGTGAGCTCACTCATCGGCGGAGTCTTGATCGCTCTCGGGCTCGTCAATTTATTGATGCCCGCCTCCACGCCCAAGACCCTCAAGGCGAAGCCGGCGCTCCGGGACCCGGCGCCGCTCTCGCGCAAGGGGACCTCCGCGATCGACGCGAGCTACACCCTGGGACGCGTCATCGGCTCCGGCGGGATGGGCGTCGTCTACGAGGCCTTCGATCGGGCCCTCGACCGCCGGGTCGCGATCAAGGTGATGCGCGAGGACCTGCGGCGCGACCCCAAGGCGAAGGAGCGCTTCCTCGCCGAGGCCCGCACGGTCGCCAATCTCCACCATCCCGGCATCGTGGACATCCACGCGATCATCGAGGATGACTCGGGCCTCTACCTCGTCTTCGAGCACATCGAGGGAAGGACGATGGCGGAACTCATGCGCCAGAAAAAGCGCCTGAGCCTCGTCGAGGCGAAGGCCCTCGTCAAGCCCGTCTGCCAGGCCCTCGACTACGCCCACGGCCACGGCGTCGTCCACCGGGACCTCAAGCCCTCCAACATCATGATCACCGACCAAGGCGTCAAGGTCATGGACTTCGGCATCTCCCGCAACGCCCAGGACGCCCTGCGCGCGACCATGACGGCCCAGACGAGCGCCGGCTTCGGAACGCCCCTTTACATGGCGCCGGAGCAGGAGGAAGGCCTCGTGCGCCCCGAGGCGGACATCTATTCCCTGGGCGCCTGCCTCTATGAGCTCGTGACCGGCGAACGGCCTTTTCGGGACCCCGCGGACGCCGCCATGAAGCGCGAGCGCGCCTACACGAAGCCGTCGCGGATTTGGGGCGAAATCCCGCCGGAGTTCGACGCCTTCGTCGACAAAACTCTCGATCCCGATCCCGAAAAGCGCGTCCACTCCGCCCGGGAATTCTGGAAGCTGCTGGAGCCCATCAAGGCTCGCGATCCGGCGGCCGCCTCGGCGCCCAAGCCGGCCTAACGATAAGGGCTTGCGTCACAATAATATGAGTGATTTGGAGGCCCCTATCCGAGCCGGATGCAAGGCGCGAGGAGCGAGCATACCGAGCGTATGTAGCGATCGAGCAACGCCGCAGGCGGCCGGAGAGGGGCCTCCCGCTGCGGGCCGTCCGCTTTCGGGCTGCGACGTCGTTGCGCTCGCCTTACAGGCCTCGGCCTGCGCGGCTCGCGCGCCTCGTCTCGCCTCGAAACTCGGACGGCCAAATCACTCATATTATTGTGACGCAAGCCCTAACCGCCTCTCTAAAAGCGGCCTTCGCGGCGGCCGCGGTCCTGTCGATGTCCCGGTCCGTGTGAGCCGTCGAGAGAAAAGCGGTCTCAAACTGCGACGGCGGCAGGTAGACGCCGCGCCGCAGCATCGCGTGGAAAAACTGGGCATAGGACTTCGTGTCGGCCCGTTGAGCGGAGGCGTAATCGACGACCGGCTCCTTGGCGAAGAAGATCGTGAACATCGACGCGATCGTCGGGATTTGAACCGAGACCCCGGCCTCCTCCGCCGCGGCCTTGAAGCCCGCGACGAGCCGCCGCGTCATGCGCTCGAGACGGCGATAGGGACGATCCCTTCTTAAAATCCGCAGCGTCTCAAGCCCCGCCGCACACGCGACGGGGTTCCCCGAGAGCGTCCCCGCCTGATAGACGGGGCCCATCGGCGCGAGCTTCTCCATGATGCGCCGACGCCCCCCGTAGGCCGCGAGAGGAAAGCCCCCTCCGGCGATCTTTCCCAAGGCGGTGAGGTCGGGCCTGACGCCCCAGCGCTCCTGCGCCCCGCCAAGGCCGACCCGGAATCCCGAAATCACCTCGTCGAAGATAAGAAGCGCCCCGTCTTTCGAGCAAAGCGACCTCAGCGACCGCAAAAACCCGGCGCGCGGCGGCACAAGACCCATGTTCCCCGCGACGGGCTCGACGAGGACCGCGGCGATCCGTCCACGGCTCCGGGAAAAGGCCCGCCCCGCCGCGGCGGCGTCGTTATACGGGACGGAGATCGTCCGGGCGGCCCAGGCGGCGGGAACCCCGGCCGAGCCGGGAATTCCAAAACTCGCGAGGCCCGAGCCGCTCGTCCGGATTAAAAGGCCGTCCGAATGGCCGTGGTATTCTCCCGCGAAGGTCAAAATAAGATCTCGACCCGTGTAGCCGCGCGCAAGCCGCACGGCGCTCATGACGGCCTCCGTTCCCGAGCTCACGAGACGCACCCTCTCCAAGGACGGCATCGCCCGGCGCATCTCCTCCGCGAGCAAAATTTCGATTTCGGCGGGGGCGCCAAAGCTGGCCCCGGACTTGAGGGCCCTCGCCGCCGCGCGGACGACGGCGGGATGGGCATGCCCCAAAATCAGCGGACCCCAGGAGAGGCAGAAATCGACATAGCGGCGTCCGTCCGCGTCGAAAAGGCGGGCGCCCGCTCCGGAGCGTATAAATCGCGGAGTTCCCCCCACGGCCCTGAACGCGCGAACCGGGGAATTGACCCCGCCCGCCAAGACTCTCAGCGCGCGATTAAAAAGCTTTTTTGAATTCGGTGACACCATACCTATTTTCCGGCATCTGAGAACCAAGGAAATAGGTATGGTGTCACCCTATTTCCCCTATTTCCCGAGCCAGCGCGCGGCCTCGAGGGCGTAATAGGTCAGGATAAACCGGGCCCCGGCGCGCTTGATGGCGGCCAAGGCCTCGAGGGCGGCTTCCTTCTCGTCAAGCCAGCCGTTCCGGGAGGCGGCCTTGATCATCGAAAACTCCCCCGAAACGCTGTAGGCTCCGACCGGGAGGTCGAAGCGCTCGGAAACGGCCCTGAGGACGTCGAGATAGGGCAGGGCGGGCTTGACCATCAGCATGTCGGCGCCTTCGCGGACGTCGAGCTCCGCCTCACGCAAGGCTTCGCGGGCATTACCCGGGTCCATCTGGTGGGTCTTGCGGTCGCCGAACTTGGGCGGCGACTCCGCCGCATCGCGAAAAGGGCCGTAGAAGGCGCTTGCGTATTTGGCGGTATAAGCCAGGATCGCGGTTTCGGGGAAGCCCGCGCCGTCGAGGCCCGCCCGGATCGCCCCCACCTGCCCATCCATCATGCCGGAGGGCGCGACAACGTCCGCGCCCGCTCGGGCGAGGGACGCCGCGGTCTTTCCATAAAGCTCGACCGTCTCGTCGTTGTCGATCGAGTCTCCGCGCACGATCCCGCAATGGCCGTGGTCCGTGTACTCGCAGAAGCAGAGGTCGGCGATCGCGAGCAGACCGGGACGGCGGTCCTTCAGGGCCTTGAGCGCCCGCTGGACGATTCCGTCGTCCGCCCAGGCGCCGGAAGCCCGCGCGTCCTTCGTCTCCGGCAGGCCAAAAAGGATCACCGCTCCAATTCCCAGCCGCGCGGCCTCGTCCGCGGCCGTCGCCAACTCGTCGACGGAATACTGGAAATGCCCCGGCATCGAGGAGATGGCTCTCTTCTCGCCGCGGCCCGGGCGCACAAAAAGGGGAAGGATGAATTCCCCGGGATCGAGCCTCGTCTCGCGCACGAGCGCCCTCAGCGCCGGCAAGCGGCGCAGCCGTCGGGGCCGATCGAGAATTTTGGGGGGCGGCCTATACCCCGAATTCCGTGCCCCGCCGTCCTCTCGAACGGCGGGCGGGGACCATTTCTCTTGTGCGGCCACCTGACGGCCTTCCGGTTTCCCGGAACGCGCGAGCAGCGCAAGCCGCCATCCTGCCTTGCTCCCGGCGGGGTTTGCCTGGCCTCTTCCTCGCGGAAGAGCCGGTGAGCTCTTAACTCGCCTTTTCACCCTTACCGTCCCCCCCTTTCGAGAGGGCTTGGGCGGTATGTTCTCTGTGGCACTTTCCATCGTCCCGGGCTTGGGCCCGGGACGTCCCGCCTTGCGGCGGGCGCCGCGCTCTACGGAGTTCGGAGGTTCCTCCCCGGAGGTTTCCCCCCAAGGCGGCCCCCCGGCCGCCCCGCAAATCGTTCAATTTACTTCGCCGCCGCCTCGGCCGGCGCGAGGCGGTAGAGAATCCTCTGGCAGCTCTCGCAGACGACGAGGGATCGTCCCTTGGCCGACTCGACCAACTGCTGAGGCATCAGCGCCATGCGGCAGACCCCGCAATGTCCGCCCTCGACCGGAACGACCGCGTCGCGCTTGCCTCGGCCCCGGATGAGTTCGTAGACCTTCAAAAGCTCCGGATCAATCGCGGCCGCGGACGCATCGCGCTCGGCCTGGGCCTTGGCGATCAACGATTCGACCTCCGCGAGCCGCGATTCGGCGGCACGGACCTCGACAAGAATCTTTTTTTCCTCCTCGGCGGCCTCTTGGGCGATCTTTTTCTCGCGGACGCGGCTCTGGTCCGCCTCCTCCATGATCTCCAAAATCCGCGTCTCAAGGGAGCTTCCGGCGCTCTTGGCGCCCTCGATCTCGCTTTGCAGAGCCTTGAAGGCCTCGTTGGTCTTGACTTGATTAAGTTCGACCGAATGCTTGCGGATCGCCTCCTCCTTCGCGGCGAGTTCGAGCTCCTTTTCCTTCTTCCTCTTCTCGCAGTCAAGGGTCTTCGCCCTGGCTTCCTTGAGCGCGGACTTGGCCGCCTCGATCTCGCCTTTGAGGGAGGCGATCTCGGATGGAATCTCGTTTTTTTGGGCGGCAAGGGAGTCGAGGACCAAGTCCTTGGCTTGGAGGATTCGGAGCGCGTCGAGGGATTGCCGGGTGATGTCCATATAAAGAAGGGGCGAGAAGATTTAATTATACAATACCGCCATGCCTCCCCTGCACGGCGTCATTCTCGTGGGACACGGCATGATCCCGGCCGATTTCCCGAAGCGGGAGCTGGCGGAATTCCGCCGCCTCTCGGCGGCCGAGCCCTCCTCCGCTCGAATCGAGGAGATCAAGGCGAGGCTGCGCCGCTGGCCGCGCACTCCGGACAACGATCCTTATCGCGCCGGCCTCGAGGCGATCGGAGAAGCCCTGCGCCGGGCGCTGCCGGACCGTCTGGTCCTCACGGCCTACAATGAATTCTGCTCTCCCACGCCCCAGGAGGCGGCCGCGGAAGCCGTGCGGCGCGGGGCCTCGGAAATCTCTCTCATGACCACGATGTTCACCCGCGGCGGCATCCACAGCGAAACCGAGCTTCCCGAGATCGCCAGAGAACTGGGCCGCCGCCACCCGCAGGCGCGCTTCCGCTACGTTTGGCCTTATGATCTGGGCGCCGTCGCGGCGTTTTTATCCGGCGAACTGTTCCGAACACAAACGGGGTCAGGTCTTCACAATTCACATCCGGGCGACCGTGAATTGTGAAGACCTGACCCCCTACGGCATTGTCCGCGCGATCGCGGGATAGCCGCGGCTCTTGGCGATCTCGGAGGCGGTTCGTCCCGCCTGGCTCTTTAAGGCGGGATTCGCTCCGCGCGCAAGCAAGACTTGGACCGTCGGGAGGCTCCCGTCCTGGGCCGCCCACATGAGAGCGGTATAGCCGAAGGAATCGACGGCGTTCACATCCGCGCCATGATCGACGAGATAGCCCGCCATGGCCGCTTCCCCGAGTTGGGCCGCCGTGATGAGCGGCGTCTGGCCCCGGCTATCCCCGACGTTGATTTCCGCGCGGGCGGCGAGGAGGGCCTGGACCGTCGCGGTCGACCCCGAGGCCGCGGCGAACATCATCGGCGTTTGGCCTAACGGGGTCTTGGCGTTCGGATCCGCGCCCCGGCCCGCGAGGAGGCCGACTAAAGAGGCGTTCCCGCTCTTCGCGGCCACCGCCATGGGAACGAAGGACGCCGAGGCGGCGGGAAGGGACGCGTTGGCGGAGAGCAGCAGCTGGACCATCGAGGGATTGCCCCTGCGAATCGCCCACATGATCGGGGTGTACCCGTAGGAGTCCTTGGCGTTCGGGTCGGCGCCGGCCTTGATGAGGGCCTGGGCCCCCGCCAAGTCCCCCCGGCTTGCGGCTTCAGCCAGGGTCCGCGGCGGCCCGGCCTGCGCCGCCGCGGGCGCGGGACGGGCGGCGCCCGCCACGATAAAAAAACCAGCCGCCATGAGAAAGCGCTTGATCCTCATCACCGCCCTATATAACAGGCGGGCGCGCCGCTGTCAATTCCGTTATAATACGGGGGCTCTCCTCTCGTGATCACCCTCAGAAACGTCCATAAATCCTTCGGCGGCCGGACGCTCTTCGACGGAGCCTCGCTCCAAATCAACGAGCGCGACCGTTTCGCCCTCGTCGGGCCCAACGGCGCCGGCAAATCCACTCTGCTCAAGATGCTGCTGGGACAGATGGAGCCGGACGCGGGCGATCTCACGATGCGCCGCGGCCTGGTCGCGGGATACCTCCCCCAGGAAAACGCGCCCGTCTCCGACGAGACCGTGCTCGATCGCGCGCTGCCGGAGGAGCTCCGGCACGACGACCGGGCCGCCGCGAATGCCAAGGCCGTCCTCATGGGGCTGGGTTTCAAGACCGCGGATTTCGAGCGTCCCGTCAGCGCCTTGAGCGGCGGATGGGCGATGCGCGCGGCGCTGGCAAGGCTCCTTGTCTTGAAGCCCGACGCCCTTCTTCTCGATGAGCCGACGAACCATCTCGACATCGACTCCCTTTTCTGGCTCGAAAAGCATCTCAAGTCCTACCCGGGCGCGATCCTTCTCATCTCGCACGACAGGGCCTTCATCAACTCCGTCTGCCGGGCGGTCGTGAGCGTCCAGGACCGGACGCTCAAGGTCTACCGAGGCGATTACGAGTTCTACCTGCGCGAACAGGCCGCCGAGTTCGAGAGGCTCGAGTCGGCCTGGAAACGCCAGCAGGAAGAGATCGCGAAAATGCGGGAGTTCATCGACCGCAACCGCGCCCGGGCCTCGACCGCCGCCCGCGCCCAGAGCATGATCAAGAGGCTCGAAAAGCTCGAGCGGATCGAGCTCCCTCCTCGCGCCAAGGAAGTCAAAATCCGATTCCCCCAGCCCAAGCGCACGGGCCTTCGGGTGCTTTCTCTCAGAAGGGTTTTTAAGTCCTACGGCGAGACCAAGGTCTACCAAGGCCTCGATTTCGAGATTGAGAGGGGCTGGAAGATGGCCTTCGTCGGCCACAACGGCGCGGGGAAGTCGACGCTGCTCAAAATATTGGCGGGAGAAATCCCATTCGACGCCGGGGAGCGGATCGTCGGCAACGACGTCAAGGTCGGCTACTTCTCGCAGCACCGGGAAGGGCGCTTCGACCCCGAAAAAACCGTCCTCCAGGAGGCCCTCGGAGCCGGACGGATGAACCCGGAACTTCTCGTGCGCACGGTGCTGGGGTCCTTTCTTTTCCCGGGGGACTCCGTCCACAAGAAGGCCGGGGTCTTGAGCGGCGGGGAGAAAAGTCGGCTCGCCCTCGCGAAGCTCCTGCTCGACCCGCCGAACGTCCTTCTCATGGACGAGCCGACGACGCATCTCGACATGGCGAGCGTGGACGCCCTTCTGGGCGCGCTCAAGGATTTCGAGGGCTCGATCTGCTGCATCAGCCACGATCTCTATTTCCTCAATGCCCTCGCGACCCACGTCGTCCACGTCGACTCGGGCCGGATCTCGCTGTATCCCGGAAATTACGAATACTTCAAGAGCCGGCAAAAAGCCTGGCATGAGGAAAACCCCCAAGCGCCGGAGCCGGAGCCGACGACACCGGACGTCTCCCGGCCTTTCCTGACGGACGCCAAACATCAGGCCCGGAGGCAAGCCAAGCTCAAGGAAGAGATTGAGGCGCTGCACGCCCGCCTCGAATCCTTGGCGGCCCGGCTCTCGGAGCCGGGACTCTACGAGGACTACGCCAAGGTCCGCGCGATCGGAGACGACATGGAAAAAGTGCAGGAGCTTCTCCAAAGCAAGGAAGCCCAGCGCGACTCATGACGCCGCCGCGCCTCCAGATCGGCGTCGATCTCACCTATGCCTGCAACTACAAATGCCCGTATTGCGTCCTGCCGCCGCTGGTCAAGCATCGCCGCGTCGAGGAATGGACCGCGGCCTTCGAACGGATCCGCTCCCGGCACGGGAACTGCTACATCAACCTCTCGGGCGGAGAACCCTCGATTTATCCTGGTTTCTATGATCTTGTCCGGGCGCTTGCCCGGGATCATGTCGTCGACCTCTGCACCAATCTCTCCTGGCCCGTCGAGAAACTCATCCCGGAACTGGGTCCGGATCGGCTCCGCCTTTCTCCCAGCTTTCATCCCACCCAATCCGGCTTCGATGATTTTTTGGAGCGGCTCCGCTTCGCGCGGCCCTATGTGACGCGCCGGGACCCCTCCGGCAGGCCTTCCGTCAATTTCGTCTGCGATCCGCCTCAAATGGCCGCGATGTCCGAGTTCCAAAGAAAGCTTGAAAAGGCCGGGTTTTCCCTCTTGCCTCTGCCCTTGATGGTTGACGGGCATCTTTCCAACTCAAAGGAAGAGAAGTCCCTCATCGCGGCCGCCTCCCCCTTCCAAGGCACGGAGAACCCCCGGCTCGACTTCCAATTGGGACGTCAAAGCCCCCGAGGACGGCTCTGCGGGGCGGGATCATTTTACGCGCTCGTGCGCGGAGACGGCGGCGTGGACCGTTGCTCCCGCTACAAGGGAGGCGCGCTCGGGAATTTCTTCTCCGAGGACTTCCGGCTCTGGGACGGCCCGACTCCCTGCTCCCAGGACTGGTGCCCTTATGAGTCGGCGTTTCTTATGGAGCGCGTTTAATGCTATCCCCGCGCCGACGTCGTTCTCCGCCCAGAAAGACGAAATCTCCAGCGTCGAACCCTCATTTTGCCCCGTGGGCGCTCGCGGCGTCTCTCGCCGTCGCCGCGGGCGGCATTTTCGCCCATCGGCGATTCGCCAGGCCCTCATTGCCATGGGCCGATCTCATGGCCCAGGCCGAGTCGCTCAACCGGGCACGGCATTACGCGGAGGCCGCGGGAAAAGCCGAGACGGCATGGCGGCGCCTCCGCGCAGAGAAAGGACCGGCAAGCGATGAGGCCCTGGACGCGGCCGCCAAGCTCGCCGCATTTTACGCCGAGGCGAATGAATGGAAGAAACTCGACAAGCTCAAGAAGTCGATTGAAGCTCTCTCTTTAAAAACTTTTGAATTTTATCGCGCCGAGGGCCGAATTCTGGCGGCCGACGAAGAGCCAAGGCAAGCCGCGAAGGCCTTCGAGAAAGCGCTGTCTCTTGATCCTAGCGATCTGGGACTTTATGGCGATCTTGGCCGCGCCTACAAGATGATGGGAGACTATCACAATGCCATCAAGGCCTATGCCCGCGCTAAGCGATTGGCGCCCCGTCAAGCCGATGCCTATGTTGACGAAGGCTACGCCAAGCTCGCCCACGGCGACAAACCGGAAGACACAAAAAGGCTCTTTGAGAAAGCTGCGGCGCTTACCGCCGACTCGGGCCACGGCCTGCACCATCTAGCCGACTTTTACAGGCGCTCCGGCCGCACCACTAAGTCGATCGCCGCCTTTAAGCGCGCGATCCATCTGGAATCATCGGCGCTTCCCAGCGCACAGATCAATGCCGAGCCGCAAGACCATATGCTCTTGAACATGGGCGTCTCCCTTGAACAGAATGGAGATAGGACTGGGGCGCTGTCGGCCTTTCAAGCCGCGTTCGCCGCCACGCCCCCCGGCAACGATATTTGGTTTTTATCGCTGATCAAAATCGCCGCTGCAGCTCAGGAATCCGGACATTGGCGAAAGGCGCTAAATCTTTATCGCGAGGCGGAACGCGATTGCGCGCTCCATGAAGGCCATCCCCGAAACTATTGTTTCGGGATTCTAGCCCTTGACTCGTCTCTTCATTGCCGTTTCGGCAAACATCTCGATGCTTTACGGCTCTATGGGGCGGCCCTCGCCGCTCGACCGCGCGAGGTCGGTTACGCGTACTCCTACTATCCCAATGTTCAATATCTCGCGGAGGCCGCCGGCCTGCTGGGCCATACTCGAACCGCCGAAAGACTGTTCAAGGAAATACTCACTGATTTGAGGCGCTCGCACACAACGGACCATATTTTAAATGGCTTCTACTTCGCCGCGCTCTCCGGCTTGGCCGATCTCTACGACCGCGAAGGCCGTCGCCGTGACGCGGCGAGAACGCGCGCCGAGGCTTCGCGGGAAGGGCACGGCCTGAAGCCGTGACGAAGATGGCGCGGCTGATCCCCATAAAAGGCATCAAGGCCCTGCGCCCGGCCCAAAACCGCAAGGTCAAAGCCGTCATGGCGTCCGCGATCGGCCTGTTGCTGGCCGGCGCCTGGGCCGCGGGCATCCTGCGGGAGGCACGCGCCCTGCCGGCCAAAGCCCTTCCTCCCATGGGATACGACAACGTCGCCCTTCACAGCGTCATGATCGGGGAAGCCTTGCTCCACGGCCAATCCCGATCCTACGATCAGGATGAACTTCCTCTTGATACCGCCGCGGCGGCGAAACTGATCGCCAGGCATCCCCTTCGCTACGCGGCCGCAGTGGCAAGGCGCTGGCGCGTCGTCGCGGGCTATCATCCCTACTTGCTCGCGGCGGCGCTCCTGGGGTTCATTCTCGGCCGACGCAAGAGAGCCGTTCGATCATTGGGGCTTCTCGCCGCGTATTTTTGGGGGATTCATTGCCTTATGTCCATCCAGTCGTGCTATTTCGCCCCGCTTTGGCCCATCCTATCCCTTATCGCCGGCGTCGGCCTTGCCAGCATCTTTGATGAAAAGCCGCCGCGCATGGGCGCCGTCACGACGCCCATGGCCCTCACGCGGAGAGGCGCCATCGCGCTATGCTTGGCCTTTTTGGGAATTTCCCTCGCCGCAACGGGCTATTGCGAAACAATGCTTTGGACCGCGCCGCATTGGCCGCAGCCCCGTCGCGATTGGTGGCGACTTTTTGAGCAGGGCCGGGACGAGGCGGCGGCGGGACGCTTCCGCGACGCCGCCCTTCATTTGGAGGAATCGGCCCGTCTCAATCCGCACTGCGAGCCCTGCGCCGTTTATGCGGCCTGGGCCAAAGCGCGCAACGGATCCCCGGCTGCCCTCGACCATCTGGCGCGCCCGGTCGACCTCGACCTTCGCATATTTCTCGACGTGATGCGCGCCTATTCTCTGGCCGCCCGCCATGAGGACACGGCGGGACGACGCGCCATGAAGAAGGCTCTGGCGGATTACGATGCCAAGCACCTGATCCGCTACTCCGATCCCCAATCGGCCGGAGCTGTGCGCGCCAAACTCAATTCTATTTCCCGGTTCGCGAGCGTCTGCCTCGGCATCATCCAAGGCGCGCCGGCCGGGCCCATGAATCGCCTGCTCCGGGAGCTTGCCGCCCAGGAGGGCCTGCCGCATTTCAAAATGCATGGGATCGTTCCAGCGCGTCTTTGCCCTTATTATCAGAGTTGAGATGACTCCAATCCGCCGCCGCGCGACTGACTTCCATGCCGCTTTGATCCTTGCGAATGTTCTCTTTTTCACGTCCCTTTATCTTCTCCCTTGGGACGGCCACTACGGCATTCATACGGACAGCGCCCAATATCTTTACCCCATGATCGGCTTTCTCAAGCAAGATGCACGGCTCATCGGCAATGTTCCATGCTTGTCCCTCTGGGGCTACAAAATCCCGCTTAAGACGGTTTTCTATCACGGCCCCTACGAAAGCTGGCTCTCTCTGCCCTTTCTGATCCCCTGGGGCCCTTCCATCGCCGCCGTCATCATCCGGGACATGTTCTTCGGGCTCATCAACGTCGTCGCCGCCTACCTTGTGGCCTGGGCTCTTTATAAGGACCAACTCACGGCCTTTCTCGCGGGCCTTCTTATGGCATCCTCCGCGGAGCTCCTATTCGCGGCTCGGGGCGCCGGCGTCCGGAGCGCCATATCCATCCTCGGCATGGAGATGCTGGCTCTTTACTATTTAAAGCGGTGGCACGAAACGGGAAAGACGGCGCCCTTATTGGCCGCCGCGGCGCTGCTGGGGCTTGGGGCCTGGACCAGGGATTGGTTCTGGGGAGTTCTTCTCGCCTACGGCTTGTGCGGCGCGCTCTTTTTCCCCGTTTTAAAGCCCCGAAGCCTGGAATTGATCAAGACTCGCCCGCGAACTTTAGCCGGGGCCGCTTTCATTTTCACGATCATGGGCGCTCCCATGCTCCTGGGGGAAGCGATGGACCGCTTCGCCGGCTTGCGGTCCATTTTCCAAGCCCAAGTCGATTCCATGGCGCTCCACGCTCCTCCTTATCGGCGAATCCTCGACAGCGCCGTCGACATGCTCGCCGGCGTCAACGGCGTCGTCAACTTCACGTATCCGATCCCGCGAGGCGGGTTCCTATTTCCAATGCTCGCGGTTTGCGCCTTCTCCGTCGTTGCGATGGCTCTGGCGCGGCGCGCCGTCGGAGGGGGGAGAATCCCTCGACCACTCCTTTTGGCGCCGGCGTTCATCATCTTCTACTTTCCCTTGAACTTCCTCTGCCCGACCGGCTTCAAGGACGACCATCTTTATCCGTTGCTCCCCTTCGTTTATCTTCTGGTCGCCTCGGCTCCTCTTTTCTGGAAGGCCGGCGCGGCGCGGAGGCTCGCCCAAGTTTTTTTCGTGCCTTTGATTTTCTTCTCGGCCTGCCAGAACGCCGAACTCGTCAATCGGGTCGGCGGAGAGGTCCGAAAGACCGGAGGCTTAGGCAGCAACTCTTCGAGCGCCGTAAACGACGCCGCGTTCTGGCTGATGGAGCGCGGCATCAAGCGCCCCCTTGTTCCAACCTGCGCCAACACGGCCGTTTGGGACACGCTCAGCTTCCTAGGGGAAGGTCGTCTTTTCCCGGAGCACTTTCCCTGTCCCGGAGCCATCCATTCTCAGGAAAATCAATGGCCGTCCGCGAGAGAGCGGGCCGCGATGTTTTCGGCAAGATCTCCGCGTTATTTGCTTGTTCCATCCTACCCGCCGCGCTCCAATCCCTACCCACGATTGGAGCAGGTCCTGCGATCCTGGGGGCGAAAGCCGAGGCTTTCCAGGATATTCCCCGGCAAGGACGGAACCCCCGAATTCGCGATCTATCGAATTTGAAGAACGGGAACTAAAATGATGTTTGTCGCGGGCGCGCGCGGCTGACACTCCGGCACTCTCGGCGACTCTAGAAACTTCATATAATTACTGTGTTTAACTGCTAAGGGCTCTGGTGTCGCGGACGCGCGGAAGCCTCTTTCGCCAATCCATGATCGGACCGAGGGTTTCGCGCCGACGTTCCCGCGTCGGCGTTGATTTCGCCGCCGTTGCTTTGCTTGCCGCCGTATTTGTCTGCGGCGTGGCGCAACAGGCGTGGCTTGTAAAAAAGAATCTCGGATACACCGCATTTCATGAGGACGACTTATACATATTCATAACGCGCCGTTCCTGGGGAATTCACCCGAGCATCGGATATTTGAGAAGAACCATGTACCCGCTCATGACCCTCATCGGCGGCTTATGGCTGAAACTGACCGGCGGCACCTGGACATCCTGGCTGCTGCTGCAAGGCGCCCTATCCTGGCTTTCGTGCCTTTTCGCCGCCTTGATCGCACGGGAACTTTTCCAAAGGGAAAAGGCGGACTGGCGTCCGCCTGCGCTCGCCTTCGCGCTGGCGGCTCTTCATCCCGCGCGGATCTTCAACAGCACGGGCGCGATGGAGTTCCCGTGGGTCGCCGCTTCTGTCTCCGGCGCGGCTTTTTTCTGGCTGAGACATTTGAAATACCGAAAAGTCCGGGACCTCTACGCGGCGTCTTTCTGCATTCTCCTGGCCACCACGGCGCATTTTGAAGGATGGCTTTACGCCAGTTTCTTTTCCCTCTGGCTTTTATATTGGCTTTTGAAGCCCGCTGGCGGCGTCGCGCGCCAACATTACATCGCGGCATGCCTGATCGCTTGGGCCTATGTCGCCATTTTCATCATCCATGCCGGTGATTATTACTTAGGACCCTTTCTCGGGGAGCAAAAGCGCATTCATGCCGATCAGATGATTACATTGGGACCGGAAGATTCGGCCCAGTATCGCATGATGGCTCCATTTGGAGAAGCGCTGATTTTATTTCCCGTTTTATGCGGATTTTCCTGCTTGGCTCTGTTTAGATTTCGCAGGGATCGGAAGTTCTCATGGCCCTATCTCCTTTGGCCGATTGGCGGACTGACACTTCTTGGGATCTGCCACATCCTGGGATTGGCCGCGAGCTTTCAATGGTATGGCACTCATACATGGGCCGCGCGCCAACTTCTCGTTCCCGTCGCGGCCGGAAGCGTGTTCCTCGTGCCGTCCAGAAAGAGGGGGCGTGCGGTTTTCGCGGCGATTTTCATTCTCATGGTTTGGAGTTGGCAATGCCTGCCTCGATACTGCGCGAGCTATATCAGCGATTTCGGGTCGGGCAGCATCAAGGCATTCGCCCTGCTAACCGCCTTGCAGAGGGACGGGATCCTTTCCGACCATGCGAGGATCTTGTCCTCGCCCAGCGAGATAAAGAATCATGCTCATCTCCCATGGAAATTCCGTATTCCGCCGCTTATTTTGGCGGCGCTTCCTAGTCAAGTTTTGGATCCCTCTCCAATGGCCCTCCCGGCGGCGTCCGAGGCCCTTATCCTAGACAGGTTCTGGGACTTTCGGAGCGCGGGGCCGTTCCATTATGACGTACAATCGCGCCCTATCTATCCATCTGTTTTCAGCTTAAGCGCGACGCGGCTCAAGGCCTTGATCGGACACGAGAAAATCAGGCTGGTCTTCGCCGACGGGGAACAAGGAAATCGCCTCGCCGGCTTCATGGCCCAAGCCGCGGCATTTTCCTCCTGGAGGGTTTTCGTCTTACCCCGCGACCGCCGCTTGCTGGAAACGATTCGGCGCGAAGCACCTGGGATCGCGCGGGCCCGCCTCTTAGTCGCCCGCACGCAACCATAGAGACTGACATGTGCGGCATCTGCGGCGTCTTCGGACTCGGCCCCGTCCTGGACGATCGCGACGGCGCGACAGCGAGACGCATGGCCGCGATGCTCCGCCATCGCGGGCCGGACGGCGAGGGCTTTCTTTCCGATCCCCATGGCGTCCTCGGGAACACGCGGCTGCGCATCACCGATCTTTCCGCGAACGGCGACCTCCCCATGTCCGATCCCGAAGGAAACGTCTGGCTGAGCTATAACGGGGAGATCACTAATTTCATCGCGCTTCAAGAGCGCTTCGACCTCGGCCGCAAATACGCCTTCCGCTCCTCCTCGGACGCGGAGGTCCTGCTCTATCTTTACAAGGAAATGGGATTGGATCTGCTGCGGCATGTGACGGGCATGTTCGCCTTCAGCCTGTATGACCGAAAGGCCGGCCGCGCTTATATCGTCAGGGATTTCTTCGGCCTGCGGCCGGTCTTTTACGCCGTCCATGGACGAAGGCTCTTCTTCGCCTCGGAAATCAAGGCCCTGCTCGAGATCCCGGACCTGCCACGCGAAATCGACCATGAAGCCTTTTTCCATTATTTTTCATTGGCCTACATCCCCGGCAACAAGACTCCCTTCTCCGTCATCCGCGAGTTGGAAGCCGGACGTCTCATCGAGGTTGACGTCAGGAAGGGAGAATGGAAAGAGCGGGAGTATTATCGCCTTCGCTACGACCAGGACCCGGCCTTGGGAGAACGGGAGGCGGCGTCCCGCCTGCGCGAACTCATCCGCGATTCGGTCCGGCGCAACCTGCGCGCGGACAAACCCGTCGGGCTGACCCTCTCGGGCGGCGTGGACACCGGATCGATCCTCGGCATGGCCCGGGAACTCGGCGCTTCCAAGAATCTCCACACCTTCTCGATTGCGATGTCGGAGCCCAGCTTCGACGAGTCCCGATACCAGCGGACGCTCGTCGATTTCGCGCGCCCCGTCCATCACGAGATCGTCGTCCGGCCCCGGGACGTTCTGCCGCATCTCGAGCGCCATATCGCCTTCATGGACGAGCCGACGGGCGACGGCGCGGCCATCCCCCTCTATCTGCTCGCCCAGGAAGCCAAGAAGCATGTCTCGGTCCTCCTCTCGGGCGAGGGAGGCGATGAGGTCTTCAACGCCTATGAGACCCACCGGGCCTACAAGCTGCGCAAGCTCTACCGGACTTGGGCGCCGGGCGCTCTCCGCCGGGCAATCCGGGCCCTCGCCCGCCTGTTGCCCGTCTCGCACAAAAAACTCAGCCTCGATTTCCTGCTCAAGCGCTTCACGGAAGGCGCGGAAAAGGGCACGGCGGCCTCGCACCTCTATTGGCGGCACGCTTGGTCCGAGGATGACAAGAGGGACTTGATGCCCGGCGGCGGCTTTCAAGGAACCGATCGGCTCCTCTCGGACGCCTTCGATCGCCTCGACTTCGACGACGATCTCAACCGGCTCTCCTGGCTCGACATCAAGCACTATTTCGTCGACGATCTGATGGTGAAGAATGATCGAATGATCTCGGCTCACTCGCTGGAAGGACGCTACCCCTACATGGACCGGCCGCTGGTGGAATTCGCCGCCACGATCCCCGTGCCGCTCAAGCTGCGCGGACTCGAAGGCCGGCATATCCAAAAGAAGGCCCTCGCAGGCTGTTTGCCTCCCGAGATACTCAGGCGCAAGAACATGGGCCTGGAGATGCCTTATTCCCCCTGGTTCATGGACGGTTTCAGGGCCGCGGCCTCGCGCTATTTTTCTAGGGAAACCGTCGAGAAAACGGGATTCCTAAAATTCGACGCGGTGGAAAGGCTCTGGCGGGAGCATCTGTCCCGCAAGAGAGACCACGGCCGGGCTCTCTGGACGATGCTGAACTTCCTCGTCTGGTTCGACCTCTTCGTCGACCGGGGAAACTACAAGCGCCATTTGTCCTACTAAGGCAGCCGCGGGCTCAGGAGCTTGGCGAGAGTTTTGGCGTACCATCGGTAAACGCGCGGCCCGGGATGAATCAGTCGGTATTCGACCGGAGCCTGGGGCGGCAGGGCGCCTTGAAGATCCACGCAAGGAGCCCCGAATTCCTTGAGCGAGCGACAATCCTTTCCCGCTGGATTCGACATAAGAAGGACGGCAAGCCGCCCATGCCGCCGGGCATAGAAGCGCCGGAACGCCTCCACGTTCAGCGTCTTGTCGATCTTCGCATTGATGCCGTCCTCATAGCTCATGGATCGCAGCCAGTCCGCGATCGCAAGGATGTCGTTCGCGGCGATGACCGCCAAACGATAAAGCCGCCAAGAAGAGATGAGGGCCAGCCCCGCGGGACGGCTCCCCAAGGGCAGGAAATAGAGGTTTTCCGCGAATAGACGCGGATCGGCCCTGAAAAACGGCCGCGGGTCCGCGCCCTTCAGAAAAGCCCTCCGGCCCGTATTGGTGACGGTGAAGATGAGCATATCGGGGTTAAGCTGTGAGATCGCCTCCTCGGCCGCGGCGACGTCCTGAGCCACGACATAGGCGCTGGTTCCGGCGTTCCAGACCTCGAATCGACGCGCTCCCTTCCTGTTCAACTCGGTCTCGAGCAAGGCGGGGTAGGTCTTTATGAGGAGGCCAACCGCAGCCAAAGCCGCCGGGGCTTTCGTGGCGGCCTAGATCGAGGCATCGTCGCGACGCCCGCAGACGGTCTCGATTTTCCCTGTCATCTCGCCGGGAACGCCTGCGTCCCGAAGCTTTTTTAGTATTTCAGGCATCTCCGTCTTTGAGGGGTGGTATCCGGAATATCCTAAATGGAGTCGCTCAAGAAAATCGAGATTGGATGGGTCGGCCATAAAGCCGCAGCCCTGGGCCGCCGTCGCGAGTCCCAGACCGATCCAACCAGAGCAACTGTTCGGGTCGAGGCTCAAAGCCAGCGAAAACCGACGGCGAGCCAGTTCCACCCTCTCGGAAGGCGCGTAGTGGCCGGCCGAAACGCTCAGGAGCCAGCGTCCGGCGTCGCGGAGCGCCGCGGCGCGCGCTTCCCTCGAAAACCCCAGACGCCGGAACAAGTCCCGCGCGCTCTTGAAAGGCCGATACGAGGTTCCCGGAAAACGATTCGCAAGCGTTTCCGAATAGGCATTCGCCAAAAGGGCATACCCAGCGGCGTTCGGATGATGCCCATCCGAAAACAAATTATTTCCAATCAGGCCATGGGGGGAGTGCTCGCGGAAAATCGCCGCCGCATCCACCAGCGGGACATGTTCGATCCTCGCCAGGGCGCGCAGATAATCGTTCTGCCGGCTCGTCGCGCAATGATAGTTGTCCCCATATTCAAGATTGCGCGTCTCGCGAAAAAGACGCTCCGCCTTTCGATACCGGCCCAGACGGCTTTCGCATCGCCCCAATCGAAAATCCAAGAAGGGGCGAAGGCGCGAAACGAATCCCACTTGATCGGCATAGAAACGCATCGCCTCCGCGTAACGCCCCTCCGCCTCCAAGGCCCAACCTTCGCGAAGGATCGCGCAGGCTTCCTTTCCCGTGAGCTTCGAATCAACGCCCAAGGCGGGCCCCATGCCCGCCCGATTGCCGACGACCGTCGACACGATCGGCACAAGCCCTGCGTCGAGGGACATCGCAACGATCCGGCGCATATTGAGTTCGTACCAGCGCAGACTCCAAACGCCCAACACGGGCCGCAGGGACGGCGCGTAGTTTTCCGCGTAGAACAAAAGATCCGTCAACAGCCAAGATCGGAATACAAAAAGCTCCTCCAAGCGCTCTTTCAGGGTAAGGGCGCGCGGGGCTCCGTCGTCGTTGTGCCCCGTATAGACCAGGACGGCGCCCGGGACACCGGAAAAACGAAGGCGGATCTCGTGACTGAGCGCCACCGCCTGCGGAAAGACGCTTTCACTGCGCCTGGAGCGATCGACGACGACGATGCGGCGCCCGCCGACGCGCCCGCCCAATTCGTCGTCGACGAGGCTGGCCAGCGCCATTGGGGAGCCGTAAGGCTCTCCCGCCGCGGTCGATTCCCCGACGCCGTAGAGCTCGAAGGAATCGGCTGCGGGCCGGCGGTGGAAGAGCCGCCTTGCGGCCCAAAGCGCGCGCCATCCCAGTTCGGCCGACACGGCCGAGAGGAGCAGAAGGCCCAACGCGATCGCGCCCCGGATGAACAGCGTCCGCGTCCGAAACTTTTTACCGCGCGGCTTGGCCGGGCGTCGACGGCGCCTCACGACGATCGCCGCCTCGAGGGGTCGATCACCCCATCAAACCCGCCAACTCGGGGAATATCTCGCGGAAACTCTCGCCGCGGTCTTCGTCAAGCCGCAGCGTCTTCGCGCGAAATCGCAGCAGGAGGTCCTCCTTTTCCTCGGCGCGCAGGAAGCGAAGGGCGCCCTCGAACGCCTCGATGGGCCGGACCGCCCTTTCGCCCCAGCGGCGGCGAAGCCGCTCCACATGCTCTCCATATTTTCTCTCCACGTCCGTTTTATAGTTTCCCGGCAGGATGTTGATCCGGTATTCCTCGGGGCGAAGCAGCATGTTCAGATGAAAGTCCTCCGGCTCCGAGAGGCCCGCTTCAAGCCATTCCCCATGGAAATCCGGAAGATGCAGGGCGTTCATGACGCAAAGCGTCGGCGAAAGCAGGAATTTCGCCTGCGGGCATTCCTTCATCATGCGGCGACGGTTTTCCACCGTTCTCTCCCAACGCTGCCCCTTTCTCAGGTATTCCCCGCGTCGCCCGGAGCCGTCAAGGCTCGCCGCCACGCTGACATCGTGGAACCGCGCCCACAGCCGCAACACGTCGTCGTCGCCCAAGGACGTCTGAGAAAAATTCGTGCTGTATCGAAGCCGCACGTGAAAGAGGCCTCGCCGCGACAAGGCGTCAAGAAGGCGGTAATGCTCCTTCATGATCAGCGGCTCTCCGCCGGCAAAATAGACCTCCTCCAATTCCGCCAAATGCGGCTCGATCTGCCGCCACAGGCTCTCCGGGTCGTCGCTCGGACGCAACGCCTTGCGGGCGCCCGAGCCCGGGCTTTCCGCATACCAGGCGGTGCTGAGCCACGGGCCGCATATTCTGCAGCGGAAATTGCATTCGTTGGAAAACCGTATATCCAAATAGACGAGACGGAATGAATCGACGCTTCCGTCCGGGTTGGTCGCCGACGCGCGCGAACGGTGCGCGGCGTAGTCCTTGTTCGCCCGCAGGCGGGCGCTAAAAAGTCCGGAACGCTCCCATTCGTAGCAATCGGCGCAATAAGGGCTGGGGCGCCCCGACAGCATGTCGTTGCGCAGCCGGCGCATGCCAGGAGAATTCCAAATTTCCTTGAGATCCTGCCGGCGCATGTCGCCAAGCGGCTCCTTATTCCCGAAGGAAGCGCAGCACGGATATACTCGGCCGTCCGGCTGTACGGCAAGATGCGACCATGGAAGCACGCAGAAAACACCGTTGTCTTGCGGGGTCTTATCCGGCATGGGACGCCGCGGCCGAGCGATCCGGCCTAGTGTCCTGGGCCGCCATCTCCGCCAATTCCGGAAAGACGTCCCAGAAGCGCTCGCCTCTCAAGGCGTCCAGGCTCTCCGTCACCTCGCGAAATCGCGGTATGAGCGCCGACAAATCGCGCTTCATCATATAGTTCGCCGCGGATCGGAAAGAGCGGATATCCCGCTCCGCGAGCTCTCCGAATTCGGCGCGCATGTACTCGATATGCCGCTCATATTTCTCCGCGACCGTCGCCTTCAAACGCGGCGGCAATATCTGTATGCGGTACTCCGCCGGTCCCACCAGGAACCCCACGTTGCAGTCGCCTGGAGGGCGGATATAGCGTTTCTCGAGCCATTCCCTATGGAAATCGGGAAGGGCGAAGGAGTTGAGAACGGTGAGAGTGGGCGAGATGGCGAAATCCACATGCGGGCAGGCCTTCTGAAGATTTTCCCTGTCGGCGACGACCTGATCCCACTTCTGTCCATGACGGATGTACTCGCCGCGCCTGCCGGAGGCGTCCAGGCTGGCCGTGACCGTTACTTTCCCGAATCGATTCCACAACCCGAAGACATCCTCGCCGCCAAGCCGCGTTCCAGAGAAGTTTGTCGAGTAGGTGAGATGGACGCCGAAGCATCGCCGCTCGATGAGGCGGCGCAAAAGCGCATAATGCCAGCGCA
Source organism: bacterium (assembly GCA_021799485.1). Classification (GTDB taxonomy): domain Bacteria; phylum Elusimicrobiota; class Elusimicrobia; order UBA1565; family UBA9628; genus JAJZAK01. The sequence goes on from JAJZAK010000010.1 coordinate 31,585, forward strand.
TGATCAAGGGCTCTCCTCCCGCGAAATGGATTCTTCGGAGATGCGGGAAGAGCGGCTCGAACTCGCGCAGCAAGCCGTCCAAATCATCCCTCGCGGCCAAGAGGCGGGGATGCCCGGGGTCTCCCCAAAGCCGCCGATAGTCCCCATACCATCGGGTGCTTCTCTCGGAGTGGCAATAGCGGCAGGCGAAGTTGCACTCGTTGGATAGATTGAGCTCCAGGGTCAAAAGCCTGAACGGCTCGACGCTCCCGTCCGGCTTGGTCGCGCGGACCACGTCGAAATGCCCCGCAAGGCCCTTGTTATGCTCCAGGCGCATGCTGTGGACGTCGGCGTCCTCCAGTTCGTAGCACGCCTGGCAGTGGGGGCTCTTGCGGCCCGCCAGCATGTTGCGGCGAAGCTGGCGCATGTCGGAGCCGTTCCAAATATCGAGCAAGGACTCCCTCTTAACATTCCCTGTCTCTTCCGTGGACCGGGCTTGGCAGCAGGGCAGAGCGCGGCCGTCCTGGTGGATGATCATCGCCGTCCAAGGAAGCATGCAGAACGTCTTGGAATCCTTCAAAAGCTCGTCGCGTCGGGAGGCGATATCCTTGCAATCGGCTTCTTCCCGAGCGCGCTCGGCGCCGGCTCCCTCTGGTGATTGCGGCGCCGTTCTGGTCGAGCCCTCTTCGTCCGCCGCATCATGCGGCAAGTCTTGTATCTCGCGCCAAGCTCGAGCGAATTCCTCGCCGCTCAGGCCGCACTCGAGAGCCGTTTGAAGCATCCCGAGAGCGCGATGGCGCTCCGACGCCATCGCGCGCAGTTTCGCCATCTCAAGCCAAATGCGGGCATTGCCGGGGTCGAGCCTGGCCTCTGCGGCCAAGCGAGCGAAGTCCTCCTCGCGCTTGGAGGGCCTCATGCTCGACATCCCTCCCGCATCCTCGCCCGCATGCCGGCCGCGCGGCTCGCGATGAAGGGGTTGGCTGGGTCGATGGCGAGATAGGCATCGTAATGTCTCAGGGCTTCTTCTTGATCCCCGCGTTTATCGTGATACGTCGCCAAGTTGAATGCGATCAAGGCGGGCAAAGGCATTGTCGTCCCGGAGATGACCTTATCGCCGATGCCCAAGGCCAGCGCCTCCAGCCAAAACCGCCCGTAACGCGCCAATCTCCCGGGATAATTATTGGCGCCATCCTTCGATTCCCAATAGTAGGGATCCTGCCCCCGGGCGACCCCCCACGCCTCCGGATCCTCCCCAAGACGCCCTTCAAGATGGGTCAGCGTGCAGCTGGGATAAATGCGGTGAATATAGGGGTGCGTCTCCTTAAGGAACTGGAGCGTCCGCTCAAAATCCTCCTCCGTCTCGCCCGGATAGCCGAACATGAAATTCCCCCTCACCTGGAGTCCCGCGCGATGGGCGTTGACCAGCGTTTCCTTCATCTGAGCGACGGTCTGGCCCTTGTCCATGCTGTCGAGCACCCGTTGCGAGCCCGATTCCAGCCCGATGATGATCTCCCGGCATCCCGCCTTGTAGAGCTTGCGGCAGAAATCTTCGGTCATTTCGGGCCGCACGACGGCGTTGCATTCAAGCCACGGCTGCCGGGCGGCCGAATCCATGATCAGAAGGTCGCAAAGACGCCCCAATTTTTTCATGTCCCCGTTGATCAAGAGATCGTAAAACTTGATTTGGCTCTCCGGCATCCCAAAGCAAGGCATCGCGCGGCGCTGATGCTGGATTTCCGCGAATATCCGTTCTCCGCTCATTTGGCGGAAACCGCTCCACATCATTCGGTGCCCGCAGAAAGCGCATCTTCGTACGCAGCCGCGGTTCGTCATCATGATGAGATCATGGGACTTCACGCGAGCGACGCCCCGCGATGAGCCGTAACGCTCCATGTCGAAAGAAGAAAAATCCGCGAAAGGGGCGTCGTCAAGATCAAGCGGAGCGCGCCGGCCCGTCCAGCGAGGGCGGCCCGCGCCGTCACGGACGAAGATTCCGGCGCAATTCTCCAGAGACCGGCCCCGCGCGCGCGCCGCCACGATATCAAGGAAAGCGCCTTCCCCATCTCCCTTCACCACCGCGTCGACCACGTCGCCCGCGACGATCCCCTCGGCGGCGCCAAGCGGCGCGGAAAAAACCTGCCCGCCGAAGACAACGAGGGCATCCGGCCGCGCCTCCTTGATCCATCGCGCCATCATGAGGCTCGCCGGCCTCGAACACCCCGTCAGAGAGAAACCGACAACCGGGCGCTCCGACGCGGCGATCCTCTCGACATAGCGCCGCTCGATCCATTCCCGGTTCTTTTGGACCACCTCCCGCAAGACGACCGAATCGTCCTCCGCCCATATCCCGGCGGTCTCCTCGGCCCATATATGGCCGGAAATTTCCCTCTCCCGATCATAAAGGGCGGCGCTTATGTCCATCACCTCGACGTCGAACCCGCTCGATCGCACGGCCCCGCACAGCTGGGCTATGGCCAGATTCGGCTCGAGAGAAGCAAGCGGCATTTGTATGAGGAAGACCGCCGGCGCCGGCATTACAGACTCTCCACAAGATGAGCCTCGCTCATCAGCTCCGCCAACTCCGGAAAAACAGCCTCGAATCGCTGCCCTCTCGAATGGTCCAGGCTGGCCGTGACTTGTCGGAATCGCGGGAGCAGCGCCGTCAGATCCCGCCTTCTCATATAATCGATCGCGGAACGGAAGGCTTGGATTCCCTGCTCGGCGAGGGCTCCGTATTCGGCATGCAGATACCTGATATGCCGCTCGTATTTTTCCGCGACTTGATCCTTCAGATGCCCGGGCAGGATCTGGATCCGGTAATTTCCAGGCGCCATGAGAAAGCTGATATGACAATCGGACGGAGGGCGGATGTATCGCTTCTCGAGCCATTCCCGGTGCAAGTCGGGAAGGGCGAAGGAGTTGAAGACGGAAAGAGTCGGCCCCATGTCGAAATGCACGTGCGGGCTCATCATGCGGAGCTTTTCCCTATTGCGAACGACCTGATCCCACTTCTGCCCGTGACGGATGTATTCGCCGCGCCGGCCGGAAGCGTCCAGGCTTGCCAGCACCCCCACATCCCGGAATTGGCGCCATAGTTCAAAGGCGTCGCCATCCGCCGTCCTCGTTTCCGAAAAATTCGTGGTATAGGTTATTTTGACGTCTTGGAGGCGCCGCTCTACGAGCCGTCGCAGAAGCGCGTAATGCCAGCGCGATATCAGCGGCTCCCCTCCGGAAAAGTGAATTCTTTGGAGGTGCGGCAGGAGGGGGTCCAGTTCGTCAAGCAACCCGTTCAGGTCGCTTCGAGCTTTTTGCAGTCGTCGGCCTTCGTCTGGCGGCCCCCAGAGTCGGAGATGCTCCGCATACCACCGCGCGCTTCTCTCGGGACAACAATAACGGCAGGCGAAGTTGCACTCATTGGAGAGGTTGAGCTCCAATTTTAATAGCCGGAAGGCCAAAACGCCGCCATCCGGCTTGGTAAAGCAGGCTCTGCCGAAATGCCGCGCGTAAATCTTATTGCTCTCCATTCTTCGGCTGTGGACATGGGAATCTTCCAACTCGTAGCAGGTCAAACATTGAGGGCTTTTGCGTCCCGCCAGCATGTTGCGCCGAAGCTGGCGGAGATCGGGTCCATTCCAGATCTCCTCCAGGGTCGCGGCGCGCGCGTTGCCGGTGTTCTCCGTGGGGCGCGCTTGGCAGCAGGGCAGAACCTGACCATTTTGCTGGATGACCATCGCGGTCCACGGAAGCATGCAGAAGGTTTTAGATCGCATCAAGAGCTCGTCGCGCCTGGATCCGATATCCCGGGCATCAATGCCCTCTTGGTCCGGCGCATTTCCAAGACAGACGCGAGGCTCGGGAGCCTTCGCGATCAAGCCGCCCCCGCCGGGCGCCTGAGCCCGCGAACGGTCGATGTCGCGCCAAGCGCTTGCCATCTCCTCGCCGCTTAAGCCGCAATCCAAGGCCATTTGAAGAGCCTTGCGCGCCGAATCAAGCTGGCCCAATTGGGAATGAAGCCACGCCATCTGAAGCCAAATTCGGGCATTATCGGGATTGCGCGCGGCTTCTTTCGAATAAAAGTCGAGAACCTCGGCATACACCTGGCCGCGGCGAACTCCCGCCTGAGAGAGACCCGGGCCCGCCGCGAACGACTTCTCATAGTCCGCAAGGGCCGCCTCCAGCCGCCCCTGAGCATAATGGACATTCCCCAGCTCAAAATAGACCACCGCGGCAAGCGCGCGGTCCTCATCAAGCTGCCGATAACACCGAAGGATTTCAAGAATGGCCTCTTCCGCGGGCTTCAATTCCCTTGCCTCCAGCATAGCCTTGATCCGCTCGATGCGTTCAAGACAGATGTCGGATAAGCGTCGGCGGATGCGCCGAGATTCGGCCCCGGCGGGATCGATCTCCAACGCCTTTTGGAATGCTTCAAGCGCCTCGGTTGGCCTGCCGATATCCCGCAGGAAGTCTCCGTAGAAAAAATAAACGGCGCCCCAATCCCCCCTCTCCCGAGGCCTCGACAGAAGATCCTTAAAATGCTCCAAAGCCTCTCTCACCTTGCCCGCGTCGCGGTATTGCCTGGCCAGCCAAAATAAAGTCGTATTGTCCATGGGAGCGATCTCGCCCGCCCCTCGCTCCTTCCCGCCAAATAGCGGCGCAAGCTCGGGGAAAACCTCGACGACGTTTTCCCCGCGCAACGCGTCAAGGCGGCGGGTTTTCTCCAAAAGCCTGGGAAAGGCGGCGCTGCGATCCTCCGTGAATAAATAGCGCGCGGCCGCGGCGAAATCCTTCGCCGCCGGCAGATCGGCGCCCGTCTCCGCGAGCCGGCGGCAATGCGCTTCGTACTTGTCCCGTATCTTTTCCTTAAAATCTCCCGGGAGGGCCTGAATGCGGTATTCCTCGGGGTCGAAGAGAAGATTCAAATGAAATTTGCCCGGCTCCACCCACTTCTTGGCCAATGCCTCCAAATGAAAATCCGGCAAATGCCAGGCGTTCAAGGCGCTCACCGTGGCGTTGATGTGGAAATAAGCGCGGGGGCAGCCGCGGGCAAGACGCTCCCGGTTCAAGAGGATCTGGTCCCAGACCATGCCTTTGCGGAGATACTCCCCGCGCCTCCCCGAGGCGTCGAGGCTCGCCACGATCTCGACGCTTTTGAATTGATCCCAAAGTCCGGCGAGATCGACACCCCGATGGCTCAAGACGGAAAAATTAGTGCTGTACAAAAGCCGGACATCGAAGCGCCGCTTCGAGATAAGCAATTCAAGAAACCGCAAGTGTTCGTCCATCAACAGCGGCTCTCCTCCGGCGAAATAAATCTCCTCGATGCCCGGCAAAAGCTTCTCCAGCTGGCCCCATAAATCTTGAGATTGCGAATACGCCGATACGAGCGCCGACTCCCCGACCTCCCAGCCCAGTGCCGCGGCATCCCGATGCCAAGCGCTGCTCAATTCCGGACGGCAGGTCCTGCATTTGAAATTGCAAAGATTCGAAAAGCGGATGTCCAAGTAAGGCAAGGCGAACTCGGGCACCGTGCCGTCCGGCCGCGTCGTCTCGACGCGGCTTAAATAATGGGCGTACTCGCGATTCGTCCTTGTTCTGAGGCTGAGGGCTCCGCTTTGTTCGGCGAGGTAGCAACGGGAACATGCCGGGCTTTGTTTGTCTTCAAGCATTCGCAGGCGCAATTCCCTCATGCCGGAAGAGTTCCAAATCTGGGAAAGCGGCGTCGCTTTCATATTGCCCACCGGGAATCCCCATGAGACGCAGCACGGGAACACATCTCCCTTCGTGTCGCTTCCCATGCCGACCCATGGCATGAGGCAGAAGGCGCGCGACCCTTTTACCAGTTCCTCTGTTTTCATTTGGCCAACGCGCTCTCAAAGCGCGGGAAGGTCAGGACCAGTACCACTCCATGTGATGCTTCCAGGTCTCCATCAGGGCGCCCGAGAGGCAGAACTTCCGGCAAATCCCGCCGAAGCGACGCTCCGCGATGCCCAGGCGCACCCGCTGCATGGGAAGACCATTCCAGATCTCCATGATGGAGTTCTCGTCGACATTGCCGATATAGCGCTCGCCGCAATGCCAATTCGGAAGAACCCCGCCGCCGTTCCTTAAAATCAGGTTCTTCCAGGGCGAAAGGCAAAAAGACGAATATTCGGGCCCCGTGAAGCGCGCGCCGTCCTCGACCGACATCGGCATCAAGGAGAAGCGCTTCTCATGCTCCGCCTCGTCGAGGGAGTGGTTCTGGTCCTCGGGGCCGGGAGGAGGAGGCAGGTTGTCTTCCAAATAGATGCCGTAATCGAGACAGCGCTGCCTGGCCTCGGCCCTCTGGGCCTCCACGTCTCGCGCGATTTTCTCCTGGCTGTAATTGAAAATGTCGATTTTGCGGTAGAGATCCCCTTCCATGGGGCTCAACGCCACGCCGTCAAAGCCATGAGCCCTCGCGAACTCGATCATGTCGACGATCTGGTGGTAATTGAGCCGCTGCACCACCATGTGGATCCAAAAGCCGATGCGGCGGCTCCGCCGCGCCATCTCGTTATTCAAGTTATCGATGGACTTCAGGATCTTCTCGAAGCTCGCCAGCACCCGGATTTTCTCGAACACCTCGGGCGTCGCCCCGTCGATCGAGATTTTCATGTGGACGTTCAGGCTCACCAGAATCTCCGCCCAGCGCTTGTCGATATGCTGGCCGTTCGTGATGAAATTCTGCAGCATCCGGGGATAGTCGCGTCCCCGGAGGAGAATGCCTTCGAGGACGGCCCGATCCATCTCGAAGGGCTCCCCGCCCTGCCACAGGATGTCCTCCAGGTAAGGATAAAGCGCCGCGACCTCGTCGAGCGTTTTCCTCGACATGTCCCACGGCTTCTCCTTCCAGAACGTGCACATGATGCAGTGGACCGAGCATCGGCTCGTGGGCCGGATCGTCAGCCGCGTGGGAAAGGAATCGAGCTTAATCTTGCCTTCGCTGGCCTCCCTTTCGTTAAGAAGCAGATTTTGGATGAAGGGCTCCCCACTCTGTCCGAATTTCCGCTCCATCGCGCGCAGCGCCGCCCAGGCCTCCTCCTGTTTGCCGAAGCGGCGCAGGGACTGCAGAACAAGGAGCCGCATGCGCAAATCCTTATGTTCGGGGAGCGCCCCCGTCGAGAGGCACTTCTGCAGCTCGTCGACGGTCCTGGGATAGTCGTTGTTGAGATAATGCCGCCGGGCATTTCGCTCATGGATCCGCGCTGCTTCCTCGGGAGAAGAACGCGGCGGCGCGACGGATCCGGCCTCGACGCCGGATCCTGAAATCATCCGTTTCTCCCCATGATCACCCCGCCGGCAGCGGTCTCCCATCCCAGATGCCTATAAAGCATGTCGATCGCCGGCCCTAGAAACGCGCGGAAAGGGGCGGCCATATCCCTCGCGAATTCGACGTTTTCGACGGCGAGATGCCGCGCGTGCTCGACAGCCCGCCGCGGATCCAGCGGGTCGAACCAGAACCCTCCGCAGCGCGAGCCCCCGCCCGGAAGCTGCAAAAAGCCCGAGCGCGGCGCGTTTTTGTCCATGACGACAAAAACGGGAAGGCTGGGCCGGACATTCCTCACGAAACTCATTTCCATATTGACGAAATAGAGGCTCTCCCCGCCGGCCATGGCCCACACGAGGAAGAGATCGGAGGCCAAGATCGCCTCCCTGACGGCGGGCGGCATGGACGTCTTGGGCTCCCATGGCCGCGGCGCCATGAACAGCTCCACGCCCGACTCGACTCCGGTCTCCGCCAGCCTCTCGAGGAGCCGGCCGTCTCCCTCGGCGACGCTTCGGCTCAGATAGACTTTCACGGCTCCGCGCCTCAACCGGCCGCGGGGACGACATCCTTCTTTTCGACCCCCACCCAATGCCTCAGCCACCTCTCCTCTTCCCCGACGATCATGCTCTTCCAGCAGGAACAGGCCGGAAATTCGCAGATCTTCGGCTCATCATAGAGCTTGAACGTCCCGTCGATGAGATTCCCCATCATTCCGCGCTCGTCAGGATCGAGGAAGCAGCAGCGCAGGGCGTTGCCGTCCGGATGGATCTTCGCGTACATCTGCCCCGCCCGGCAGTTCGCCGCGCGGCGCGTGTGATTCTCGCCCCCCTGATTGGCGCCTTTATACCAATTGCCGTAATCTTCCGACAGCACGGGATTGCCGCTGAGCCCGTTGATGAAGCGGCGCTGCTCGGGGGCATAGGCGTCCGGATAATCCTTGCCTTTAAAGCGCCCCCGAAAAGGAATGAGGGTCAGCACGACGCCGATGTCCTCGTAAGCCTTTTTGAACTCGGGGATTCGATCGAGATGGGGGGGCCAACAAATATAGTTGACGCCCTGGAGGTCGAAACCCGCCTCCCGCAGCCGACGACATTTCTCGACGTGCGTTTTGAGGTCCGCGAACTCGGGATGGAACGAGGGAGAGAACCGGAAGGAGCCGGGCTTCACCTTGGCGATGAACTCCCTGATATCGAACGACAGGTTCGTATCACACTCCATCGTATGCTTCTCCATGACGTGGGCCAGGATGTCGATGAAGCGCGGGTAATAGAACGGCTCGCCCCCCGAACAATGGATATGCGCGCTGCCGTAGCGGTCGTAAATCCCGTCCCAAATCTCCATCCATTTCTCGGCGGGAATCGGCGCGCGGCTTTTCTTGCTGAGGACCGAATCCCATTGAGGGCTCTCGAAAATGATGCAATACGTGCATCGGTAGTTGCAGACGTAGCTGATGTCCCAAGTGAAGAAGACGCGATAAGGCGGCGTCAGCTGGCGCTGCGGTACGGCAGCAACGACATGGTCCAACCCGCCTTCCATGGCGGGGAAACCTGAAAGACCGACGAAGGAGACGTTTCCCGCGCGGCTTACGCCCGAGTGCCCGTCCCCACATCCGCTGCCGCAGCCCGACCCGCAACCGCCCCCGCATCCACCCATGTTCCCTCCTTAAATACCCCCCTCGAGCCGCCGGCGACGATCGCGAAGCCGAGCCCGCCCTTGCCGTCGTCGAGCGCCTCGACTTCCAACCCAAGAACCGTCCTTTTTTGTCCTGGCGAAAACGGCAGCTGGTTGAGCCTGAAGAGCCCCACGCACGCGGGCGCGCCCGCCACGATGGTCGTGGGCTTCGCGATCGCCTCGACGGCCGATCGTTGGGCCGCGCTTGGGTCGCTCCTGCTCAAGCAAATGATGTCCGCCGCGCGGCCCCGCCGAACCTTCTCGGAGGGATCGACGTAGACGCAGACGCCCTTCCATTCAAAGCAGCATCCCCCGATCCCAGCGGGGATGATTTCCGGATTCGCAGGCCCCGGCTTTCTCATGGAGCGAGGACCTCCGCCTTCGCCTGCCAGACGGGGTGATCGGCCGACTGCCAAAGCATGCCGACCTTCTCCTCATAGCGGCCGGAGACCATCGGTTTCCAGCAGGAGCAGGCGACCACCGTGCAGGGCCTGGGCTCGTCGTAAAGCTTGAGATTCTCGTCCGTAATATGGCCCAGAATGTCGACGCCCGTGTGGCAGCAGCGCCGCACGGTGCCGTCGGAGTAGATCTTGGCGTAAAGCTCGCCCATGTGGCAGGGGATGCCCAGGAAATTCTTGTCGTCGGGCTTGGCGTTCGCGTAGTCCTGCCATTGCTTGTTCAAGGTCTTGCCGAGTTCGTCCTTGGACTTCTCGACCTGCATCCCGAGGATCCGCCTCTCGTCGTCCGTGTAGGCCATGGGATAGCGCTTGCCCTCGTAGACGCCGTTGAACGGGATGATTTTAAAGAGAACGCGCTCTTTCTCGAACATCTCTCGAATGGGTTCCACCCGATGGAGCGTCGGAGGATACGCGACCAGGGAGGCCGAGATGAGCTGGTTGCCGCGATCCCGCAAGATCAGGAGCTTCTTGAGGAACTCCCCGGGCTCGACGTGGTCCAGGTGAAGGCTCCCCGAGATGGCAATGCCCTGGGCCGGGACCTTCTTGATCCATTCCTCGACGTCGAAGCTGAGATTCGTCGTGATGTCGACGGTATGCATCTCGAGGATCATGGCGACAAGATTGATGAAGTCCGGGTAGATGGTGGGCTCGCCGCCGGCGAAGCGGACCTGGCAGCAACCGTAGAGCTTGAACATCCGGCCCCAAATCTTGCGCCATTCCTCGACCGGCAACGTCAAAAACGAGGCGCTTTCGTTATGCACGACGCAATAGCGGCAACGGTAGTTGCAGGGAAGAATGATCTCCCAATTCCAATGAACCTTATAGGGGGGGGCGCGTCGCGGCAGAAGGGGCTTGTAATCCTCGAGCCGGTGAGGAATCGCGTAATCCAATTCCCCACGCGCGGCGAGGTCTCCCTCCGCGACGAAAGGGGCCGCTTCATGCTCTTTGGAGCCGCAACCCGAGCAGGATCCCGTCGAACAATTTCCCATGTTTAAATGACCGCAACCTCTTGAGGCGGCAAACTGAAGACCCTTTCCTTAATAGGGATCTCCCGAGCGCCGCACCAATTCCGCAACGTTTCGATTCGTCCGGCGACAGTGGTCGCGTCGGCGCCCGGGGCGCCGGACGGCGAAACCTTCCTCGCGGCGGCTTCTAGGACGTAGGGATTCGCCACGACCCCGCTCAAGGAGCCTCTGAGAGCCTCCAGCCACTTCATGGTCGCCTGGAACTCGGATGGAGATTCTTGGGGATGGCCGACGATCATGGAAGCCCAGGCGTTGATTCCGCTCATGCGCGTGTCTTTGATCACCCGCTCGGCCAGGGAGGGAGTATAAGGCGGGCGGCCCATGAAGTCAAGAAGGGCCGGAGATGCGCTCTCGATTCCGTAGACGATCTCCTTGCAACCCGAGCGGGACATTATATCAAGTAACCCAGGTTCCATTTCGGGGCGCACGACGGCGTTCATACTCCAGGTCATGCCTGCTTGAGACAGACCATGTTCCATCGACAGTTCGGCGAAGCGCTTCAAGGTCTCGGGCCTCCCGTTCGCGACGATATCGTAAAACGCGACATGCCTCCACGCGGGCTGATGGCTCAAGGCGCGAGCGACATCCCCGAAGATGCGGTCTCCGCTTTTAAAGGAATAGCGGGGCCAATAGCTTCGCGAGGAACAAAACCGGCAGGACCACGGACAGCCGCGGGACGACGACATCGGCATCTGGACCGGATTCTCGTAGGCGAGGACGTTGGGGAACCCGGAGAAATCGAGAGGGGGCGAGAGGTCAAGATCGAAGGTGAAGGGAACGGGACGGGGACCGCGATTCCAGCCGTTGCCGTTTCGCACCCAGACTCCGGGCAGGGCCATCCAACGACGGGTTGCCCCCATCAGGCCCAGAAGCTTCACGACGACATCCTCCCCCGCCCCCGACACGACGACGTCCGGCAGGCCCCCGGGCCCGAGCGCGGCCGCGGCGGTCTCTTCGAAGTCGGAGAAATACTCCCCCCCCATGACGATCCCCAGGCGAGGAGAGATCCCCCGGAGCCTCTCCGCCATGTCCAGACTTGAGTTCTGGGCTCCGGCGTGCACCGAGAACAACGCGACATCCGGCTCGCAGGCGGCGATTTTCGCGGCGAAGCGGTCGAGTTCCGCGGAATGCTCCTCGCAGAAATTCCGAGCCCAGACCGCGTCGTTCCATGAGGCCCAATGCTCCCATGCCCAGTCCGTCTTGCGGGACGACGGCGCCTCCGCCCAGAGAGCGATATTGAGATCGAAAACCTTGAATTCGATATTGGCGTGCCAAAGACAGCCCGCAAGCTGGGCCAGGGCCAAGGGCGGGTCCGCGACCCCCCAGACGGGACATTGGATGATGGCGACTTTCATTTAGCCCCCTCTTGGGAGAGTGGTGCGCGGGGGGAATAAATCTCGTCTAAGTACCGGAATTCCAGGCAGCTGCACTTCTCGTAGGGGCAGGGCTCCGGGCGCTCAAAAAGGCCGAAATGCTCGTCGAAGATGTTCCCCAGCGGCTTGCGGCCGAAGGCGTCCTGTCCGCAACGAAAGACGCTCCCGTCTCCCTTGACGTTGGCGTAAACCCTGCCGGCATGGCAGGGCTTGCCGCGCGTGCCGTCTCGAAGAAGCCGGTATTTGAACTCGTCTTCTTTCGCGACGCCCGCGTTGCCCATGAGAGACGCGATCACGCGCTTTTGATCATCCTCGAAGGCTTCGGGATAGTTTTTCCCTTCCCAGCGCCCCTGGAAGACCATCGGGGTAAAAGGCAGGTTCCATTTCTTGAACAGCGCGGCATACTCCGGCATCCTGGCGACCAAGGGCGGCCAGGTCACGAGAAGAACTCCCGGCTCATAGCCCTTGGAATGAAGCAGCAGAAGCTTCTCAAGGAACTCGTCCGGAGAGGCGAATTGCGGATGAAAGCTAGCGTTGAGATGAAGCCTCTCGGGCGGCGCCGCCTCCATGAGTTCGCGAATCTTCTCGATCGGAATCGAGAGGTTCGTGGTGATAAGCAGCCGGTGCAGTCCCGCGAGCCCCCGCCACAGCTCCGACGCCTTCGGGTAGAGAAGAGGCTCCCCGCCCAGCACGTCGAGCCGGGCCTCGCCGTGCCGCTCCCGGACCCGCCCCCAGGTCGAAATCCAGTCCTCGGGAGGCAGGATTTTATGGCGCTTCGCGAGGTCGGCCCACAAATCCTCCATCTCCCACCAGCAATAGGAACAGCGGTAATTGCAGCCGTACCACAAATCCCAGCTCAAGCAAAGGCGCGGCTCATCGAGCCACCAACGATGGGTCATAGGACGCGCCGTCGGGGGCTCCGGCGGCGAAGCGGACTATGACTTTAGCAAAACCTGTCAGCCGTGAACAGCGGCGGCCAGAGGCTCCATGGGCCGCTGCTGGTGGCGGATCTCGCGCCCGCGCAAGGAATCCTCGATGCGGTCGGGACGGCCCCAGTCGCTCCAACGCACATCCGCCATGGGAAGAACGACGATCCTATGCGGGACGCGCTCGAGAAGCGCTTTCGAGAAGTCCGTTGTCTCGAGGGCGCCGTAGACGAAAGGCGCGATCGCCTCCTCGTGCCCTTTCCCGATCGCAACGCGCAGGAGGTCGAAGCGGGCGACGGTCCCCGGGTGGAAGAGCCGGGCGATCTCCCAGAGGGCGCGCGCCTTCGCCGCGACGATCATCGTATTCCAAAGATAACCGTCCGCGAAATATTCCTCCGCGTCCTGGGCCGATGGCTTCTCCCGAAACAAGCGCACGGAAAAGCTTCGGCCGGTCAAGGCGATTCCAGGTTCGATCCATCCATAATCCGGCTCAGGGCCGTCCGCAACCGCGCCGAGAAGAACGATCTTGTCCGGGACGAGCGCGGCGGCCCCAAGGGCTTCCTTAAAGATCTCGCGAACTCCCCTCAAGGGTTCCATGACATGGTCCGAGGGGAGTACGAGGACATCCGCCCCCGGATCGACGGCCAGGATATGGGCCAAGCCCAAAAGAATGCCGGGGAGAGTCCCGCGGTTGGAATACTGCTCGACGATCCGGCCTTTCAAGCGGGTCTTGCCCAGGAAACGGCGGTGTCCTCGGCCGATGACGGTCAGGGTTTTATCGGCCGGAATGACGCCGTCGAGGCGATCCATCGCGTGCTCTATCATCGTTTTGCCGCCGCCAAAAGAGCAGTACTGCTTGGGAATCGCCTGGCCATACTTCTTCACGACATAGTCGCGCAGTCGCTCGCCCTCGCCTCCCGCCAGCACCACCGCCCACGTCCCTTGATCGCCCATGAACAGCCTCCTCTCAATTCCCTGCGTCTCTCGGTTAAAGCTCCGAATCCTCAAAACGCAATTATCGCAACGCTTCGGCCTACATCAACGAGGACTCTCTGTCGACTGGCCGGTCCCGGCCCAAACCTGCGCTGAAACATATTTATTCTTGCGCGTCTCTGGTATCCTCGGGATAGACGGCGATATCTCCGCAGGCGTCGTCCAGGGAGGGTTTATGAGCCAAGAAGTGTTGCTGGACGTCAGGAAGATGATCCCTCGAGAGAGGCATCCGCGGATCTTCAAAGCTTGGGAGGAGCTTCCCGTGGGCGGAAGCATCAAGCTCGTCAACGACCACAACCCGAAGCCCTTGTTCTACGAGTTTAAAGCGGAAAGGACCGGAGAGTTCGAGTGGCGCCCTCTTGAGGAGGGGCCGGAGCGATGGGTCGTGGCGATCACGCGGGTGGCCGCCGCGCCGTCGCACGCCGGCCGCTCGCAAGGCCGCGGCGCGATACGCGCCGATCAGACCGTCCGCAAAGTCGCCGAGCAGTACCCGCAGACCCAGCGCGTCTTCGCCGAGCACGGTCTCGACATGTGCTGCGGCGGAGAGCATCCCATCGAGACCGCGGCGGCCGCCCACGGCGTCGCGCTCGAGCCGCTCATGGAGAAGCTCAACATGGCCGTCGCCGCTCCGCGCAAGACCGGCGCCGGGAAAACCCATTCCCTCGACGTCCGCGGTCTCGAGGCGCCGGAGCCCATGGTGCGCATCCTCTCTGCCCTGCCCGCGATGGGGCCCGAGGATGTGCTCGATGTCACGCATTTTCGAGAGCCCTTTCCCCTCTATGCGCATCTGGAGGAGGCAGGTTTCGCGCATTCGATCGAGAAGGTAGCAGAGAATCTCTATCGACTGAAAATCAGAAAAAAGAGTTGGTAAAGAATGAGTTTGCCGGGCGCAGTTCGGTATGATAGCGGCATGGATTCCTATCTTGCGGGACTGCCTCTCCTCAAGACTCTACCGAACGACGCCCTGGAGAGGCTCTCCCAAGCCTTCATCCTTCGCCGATACGGCAAAGGGGAGACCATTTTCGAGGAAGGAAGCGCCGCCGATGCCGCCTACTTCCTTCGCTCCGGACTCGTCAAGGCCGTCAAGTATTCCCCCGCCGAGGCCTCCGTGCTCATGGAACTCATCGTTCCGGGCCGGATTTTCGGGATGCTGCCCATCATGGATGGAAAGCCCTACCCCGTCACCGTTGTTTGCATCCAACCGAGTTCGGCTTACCGCATTCGATCCGTCGATTTCCAGGACCTGATGCGCCGCCACGCACCCTTCTCGCGCGCCGTCTACGCCGAACTGGGAAGCCATATGCGCCACTCCCAAAATTTAAGGGCTCTCTCCACGCAGCCGGCCGAGCAGCGCATCGCCTACATTCTTTGGATGCTGGCCGGAGTGGCGGGCACGGAACTGCGGCTGCGCCGCGAGGAAATCGCCGAGATGGCGGGCACCACCATCGAGACCGCGATCCGCGTCGTGGGGCGGCTGCGCGATGAAAAACTCCTCTCCGCCCCATGGGGACGCATCTCCGTCCTCAAGCCCGAGTCTCTGCTCAAGCTCTCCGGCGCCGCATCCTGAATCCATGGGATCTCCGCCGATCCAGATCACGCAAGCTCCTCCTCTTAACGCCGGGGCGGCGCCCTTTCTCGCGAAGGCCACTCCCTTTTGGCTGCCGATGCGCCATTTCGTCGCCGCCGCTTTTTCCTTCTGGCTTTTCGCCGCGGCGCTCGCCTGGGGAAACGAGCGCCTCTTGGGATTTTCCTTCGATGCCAGTTGGGCCTTGGGCCTCACCCATCTCCTGACCTTGGGCTGGGTCACCATGACCATCATGGGGGCGCTCATCCAACTGATGGTCGTCGTCCATGAGGTCCCTTTCTCGGCGCCCGGGCGTCTCGCCTGGGCCTGGGCGTTGTTGACCGCCGGAACCGCCGGCTTCGTCGGGAGCCTGTGGGCGGGATGGGATCGCTATTGGATTCCGGCCGCGCTCGCGTTCGCCGGCGTCATCGTCTACCTGCAGGTCTTCGTCGAGTCCCTGCTCAAGGGCGGCAAGCTCGACTGGAGCGGACGGCACATCGCGCTGGCGCTTTCCTATCTCTCCTTGGTCATCCTGCTGGGCCTCATGCTCGCCTATGACCGGGAGAGGGGGCTGATCTTTCGAGATCCTCGCGGCGTCCTCATCGCGCACATCCACCTGGCGCTCATCGGCTGGGTCACGCTCATGATCGTCGGCGTGTCCTACCGCCTCGTCGCGATGTTCTCATTGTCGCATATCGAATCAAAAACCCCCGGGATCGCCGCGCTCATCCTCGCGAACATCGGGCTCACGGGCCTCGTCCTCGACTGCCTCTTCGCAAGCCGGCGCCTCCTTCCCGTCTGGGCCACGATCCTGGCCGCGGCTTACGCCGCCTACGCCTACCAGATGAACGGCATCTTCCGCGGGCGCCTAAGGAGAATCGACCCGGCCCTCGGTTATACGCTGCTCGCCCTTTTCGGCGGAGCCGTCTGGGCGGCGCTGGGGCTTGGGCTCTCTTTCGGCTTCGTCCCGGACGACACCCCCCGCGAGATCGCCTACATCCTCGCCGCCCTTCTCGGCTGGGTCACGCCCTTCATACTAGGACAGATCCACAAGATCGTGCCCTTCCTCGTCTGGCTGCATGTCTTTAGCCCCAAGAACTGGCGGCCGCCGCTTCAAATCCCCCGCACCCAGGATCTCGCGAGCGAGAAGGCGGCGTGGTGGGAGATGGGTTTCCTCGCGGCGGCGGCGTATGCCCTGATCGGCGGCTTCCTTCTGGAGAGCCCGGGCCTGATCCGGCTGGGATCCTGGAGCCTTCTCTCCTGCGCGACTCTTTACGCCGCCAACACGGCGCTAACGCTTTCTTTCCTCAAGCGTCCATGGACTCCGTCAAAATCTCGACCCTGATCGCCCTCAAAAGCGTCATCGACCCCGAAGTGGGGCTCGACGTGGTGACGATCGGCCTCGTCTACGCGGTCGAGATCGCGCCGGACTCGATCACGGTCGTGATGACCCTCACGACTCCGAACTGCCCCATGGGCCCCAGCATCCTCGCCATGGCGAAGGACGCCGTCGAGGCGATCGCGGACGGCCGCCAAGTCGAGATCCGAACCGTTTGGAACCCGCCTTGGAACCCCGCGATGCTCTCTCAAGGAGGCCGGGAGCGGTTGGCGCGATGATGGAGGGCTTAGGCCGCCTTACCTCCTTTTTACCCGCCCAGTCCCTTGACAACTATTTGGAGGCCCTCCATACTGGGTTCCATGAAACGATCCCTTCGCTTGACATCGCTTCTTTTTTTCCTGCTTCCGGCTTTCCCTCTTGCAAGCCTGCTTCCAAGCGCCGCGCTTGCGAATGGCTCCGCCGAGTCTGAGTCCGCCTTAGCACAAGCGGGCTTCGCCCAAGCGGCCCAAGGACTCAAGACCCTTTCCTCTTCCTTCAATAACACCGCCCGCGGAATCAACGCGAGCTCCCGGCCCATGCTCGCGCTGCCCCCCGGCCCTTCGATTGATCTGAGCAGCCAATTCCCCCCCGGCAAGAATCCCAATCAGGGCGCCATCGGCGACTGCCACGACTTTGCCACGGTCGGCATGGTCGAGGCCGCCTACTACCGCCGCTACCACGCGCACCAGGCCTTCTCGGAGGCCGATCTTTTCGCCCAGTCCCGGCTGGCCAACGGCCTGGCCTGCAACAATCCCCGAGTCTGGACGGGCGCCGACAAAATCGAGCGATGCTCCCTGGGCGAAGGGGGATTGGCGGAAAAGGACCTCCAATACGTCCTGGATCATGGCATTCTCCCTGACGGACAAGGCAAGTGCGCCTCTTACAAGGACTTCCATAACGCCTATGTGCGGAATGTCCAAAAGCCCTACAAGGACGCTTTCCTCGCGCTCTCCCAATTGAACCAGCCTCTGCCCAAGCTGAGCCCCGAGGAGGCGCAGGCCCAGGCCACCGAGATCGAAAAACCATCCTCCGACGCGGATGCCGCCCGCGATAAAATCAAGGAAGAACTTCGCGGATTCAAGGTCGCCAGCCGATTCTTCCACGTTCCTAATTACGACGAACTGGAGCATCTCTCGGCCAAGAACTGCGGCGATCAAAGCGCCGCGCAGCGGGATTTCATCGTCAGCGAGCTTCGTCGGGGACGTCCCGTGCATATGGGATTCTATCTGGCGAATATGACGTCCTGGGGAGTCATTCTCCCGCCCAAAAGCGCTCCGCCGAAATCGGCCCTGGGGCATGACGTTATCATTGATGGAATGCGGGAAGACCCGCCCGGCCATCCCATCTTCCTCGTCCGGAACTCCTGGGGGAAGTCCTGGCCGGACGAGATCGACTCCGGCCAGCTTTGCCGCGTGGATACGCTCAGCGTGTTCCTGACTCCCGAGGAATCCGCGAATCCTTAGTCGACGCTGCCGCAGCGCGCCACGGCGGCCCGGAACATTCTTTCGATAAATCCGGACGGCACAATGGGAAAATATCCCTTAAGTCTCTCGGAGTAAATCTTCCCGGCGCGAACTTCCACAATGGATTTCAAGCCGAAATCCATGCCTTCCGTTAACCGTAGCGACTCGGGCGGAACGTCCAGCTCGCAGCAGTAGGCGGCCACCAAAATGCCCTTGAAGTCGCGAAGCCTTTCCTGGCCCAAGCGGCGGAGCTTCTTAGGCGCGTATCCGATTTCCTCATAGAGCTCCCTGGCCGCGGCCGCGCGGGGCGATTCGCCCTCGCCGAGGGAGCCGCCGAAGTATCCCCAGCACCCCGGCGCCAGGATGCCGCGCCTTTGATCGCGCAGCTGCATCAAGACGCGCCGACCAGCGACGGGGAGAACGACGGCCGATCGTTTATAGGACATGGGCATGGAGGCATTAGTACAGGTTCCCATGCCGGGCAGTCAAGCGCGCGCATACGAAAGGGACCAGCCGCGGCAACCGGATTCATCGCCCTGTCAGCGCCGACGCCGCCAGGCGCGCGATCATGAGCTCTTCGTCGGTGCGTATGACCCAGACCGCGGCCCTTCCCTTCGAAATAAGGCCCTCTGGAGCCTCGTTGCGCCGATCGTCGAGGCGGATGCCCAAATAATCCAGGCCTTCGCAGATGCGCTCCCGAATCGGCGCGCTCTTTTCCCCGATGCCGCCCGAAAAGACGAGGGTGTCGAGCCCGCCCAGTTCGGCGGCGAAGGTGCCGAGGGCCTTCCTGACCTCATGGCAGTAGAGAGCGACCGCCTCGGCGGCACGGCCGTCGCGGCGCTCCCGGGCGAGAAGCTCTCTCATGTCGGCGCTCGTCTCGGAGACTCCCAGCAGGCCCGATTCGTGATGGATCATGCGGATGAGCCGCTCGGGGGCCCAGCGGTGCCGGCGCAGCAGGTAGCATAGGACGCCGGGGTCGAGGTCCCCGGCGCGGGTCCCCATCATGACCCCGGAGGCGGTTGAAAAGCCCATGCTGGTGTCCACGTTCGCGCCGTTCCTGACGGCGGCGAGGCTCGATCCGCTCCCCAAATGGGCCAGGATAACGCGACCCCTTGCCGCCGCGCGCCCCGCGACGCGCGCAAGCTCCTCCATGAGATAGGAGTAGGAAAGTCCGTGGAAGCCGTAGCGCCTGACGCCCCGCGCCTCCAGGGCTCGCGGGATCGGCAGCATCTTCGCCACCCGGGGCATCCGCTGATGGAAAGCCGTGTCATAGCAGACGATTTGTGGAAGTCCGGGGCAACGCCGGCGCAAGGCTTCGATGAGTTCGAGCTCCAAGGGAAGGTGGTCGGGATCGTAGACGACCCACCGTCGCAGCTTGGCGAGCAGCGCCGGCGTCGCGCGCTCCGGCTTGAAATGATCCATTCCGAAGGCCACCCGGTGCCCGACGGCTTCCACGCCGCCCCAATCAACGCGACGATCAAGCCGCTTGAGAAACAGCCTCCCTGCGTCCCCTCTTTTAGGAAGCTCGATCGCCTCGTCGATCGTCCTATGGGACGGATCGACGGATTCGAATAGCGCCGCCTTGATCGTCGATGATCCCGCGTTGATCGCCAATATCCCGCGCCCGGCTTTATTCATCAAAAATCGTAGGCTTGACGCAGCGCGGGCATTTCGACCTTCGTCCCCCGAAGCCGCTGCGCCATCAGCCTCATGGGGGATTCCTCGCCGTGGACGAGGAAGGTCCGTCCCGCCCGGGTCCTCGCGTGCCAATCCAAAAGCTCCTCCTGGTCGGCGTGGGCGGAAAAGCCGCCGATCGTGTGGATCTTGGCCCTGACGGGGACCTCCCGGCCGAAGAGCTTCACCTGGCGGGCGCCGTCGATGACGACCCTCGCGAGCGTCCCCCGGGCGGCGTAGCCCACGAAGACGACGGCGCACTCCTCGCGTCCCATGTTCTGGGCCAGATGATGACGCACCCGGCCTCCCGTGCACATGCCGGAGCCCGCCATGATGATCGCCCCGCTTTTGATTTCGTTGATCGCCTTGGACTCCGAGAGCTCGCGGCAGAATCTGAGCCCAGGGGCCTGGAAGGGATCCCTCCCCTCGTGAAAGAGCTCGCGGGTCGATTCGTTGTAGCCTTCCTGGTGGCGCTCGAAGATCGCGGTCGCGGAGATCGCCATCGGAGAATCGAGAAAGACGTGCCGGAGACCCGACAGCCGTCCTTTCCGAGCGCCTTCCCGGAGAAAGTAAAGGATCTCCTGGGTCCTCTCAAGGGCGAACGTGGGTATGATGACGTTTCCTCCGCGCTTGAAGGCCTCCTCCGCGGCGGCATAAAGCTCTTCCACGGAAAGCTCCAGGGATTTGTGCTTCCTGTCCCCGTATGTCGTCTCCATGACGACCTCGTCGGCCTCGGCCGCCTGGGGCGCCCGCAAGAGGGGGCGGCCGGCGTTCCCAAGATCCCCGGAGAAAAGGACCCGGCGAGGACCATCCCCCTCCCGAAGTTCCAAAAGCACGCTCGCCGAACCCAGGATATGCCCGGCGTCGATAAAAGTCGCCAGGATGCCGGCCGCCAGCTCGATGGGCTGCCCGTAGGAGGCGGTCCGACCGAAGCGGTCCATGCCGCCGAGGGCGTCCAGGGTCTCGTAGAGGGGCGTCGCGTGGCCGGGACCCTCTCGTTCCTTGCCCAAATGGTGGAGGCGATGAATGGCTTCCTCTTCCTGGAGGTGCGCGGAGTCGAGCATCACGATCCGGGCGAGCTCCCGCGACGCGGCGGTCGTGATGACTTCTCCGCGAAAGCCCCTTTTGGCCAAAAGCGGGAGCCGCCCGCAATGGTCGAGATGCGCGTGGGTCAGCAGCAGGAAATCGATATCCCGCGGATCGAAGCCGAAGGGCTCGGCGTTTTCCTCGTCGAGCTCGCGGCCTCCCTGGTACATCCCGCAGTCGACGAGAATGCGCTTGCCGCAGCATTCGACAAGGTGGCAGGAGCCCGTGACGCCGCGGTCCGCGCCATGAAAGGAAATCCTCATCAACCCTTCCCCGGCGCCTCTTCGTTCATCGCGTGCCACCGGCGGATGCCGTCCCAGATCTCCTCCGCCGTCTCCGCGAACCAGAAAAGCTCCTTGTCCTCGGCGTCGATAACGCCCTCTTCGGCGAGGAAGTCGAAATCGACCGCCCGGCGCCAGTAGCTCTCCCCGACCAGGACCACGGGAACGGGCGCCATCGTCCGCGTCTGGACGAGGGTCAGAGTCTCGAAGATCTCGTCGAATGTCCCGAATCCGCCGGGGAAGGCGACGAGGGCCTTGGCGCGCAGGATGAAGTGGAGTTTCCTGATGGCGAAGTAATGGAATCGAAAGCACAGCTCGGGCGTCACGTAGGGATTGGGGAATTGCTCGTGAGGCAGGCGAACGTTAAGGCCAATCGTCTCCGCCCCGGCGTCCCACGCGCCGCGGTTGGCGGCCTCCATGATCCCAGGTCCTCCCCCCGTCATGACGAACCAGCGGGAATCGGGGAAATTCTTGTTGCTCTCGCCGACCAAGCGTCCGAACTCTCGCGCCATGTCGTAGTAGCGGCTCTTCTCGAGGAGCCGCTCCGAGACCTTGAGCCGCGCGGCAAGCGCGGCGTCGGAGGAGTTTTCGGCCGCGGCCTTCCGCAGGGACTGCGCCTGGCGCAGCGCCGCGGCCGGTTCCCGGATCCGGGTTCCGCCGAAGACGACGATCGTATGCCGCACGCCGCGGCTCTCGAGAAGACGTTCGGCCTTGAGGTAGTCGAGCTGAAGCCTCAGGCCCCGGGTCTCGCCGTGGCGCAAAAAGACGATGTCCTCGTCGGCCTCCCGGTAGCTGGGGCTTCCGAGGATGGCATCGAGGCGGCGGCGCGACTCCGGGTCCTCCTCAACGGGCTTGGGGATTTGGACCGGCAGAGGCTCGCGGCGCATTCGCGGAGGCGGACGCGGGATCTCCCTCCTCCGCTCCGCCACGTCAGCCCCCCCTTCTCGTCATAACCTCCGTCATACCGCGCGCCGAGGCGGCGCCCCAGGCCCACTCCTTGATCTCGGGCATATCATCCCCATGCCGGCGAATGTAGCTCCGGTGGACGGCAAGCTTCCCAAGAAGCCAGCGCCTGGCCTCGTCCGCCCCCGGCTCCGGCCTCGGAAGTCGCGCGATCACGTCGAGCGCCAAGTGATAGCGATCAATTTCGTTGAGAACCGCCATGTCAAAAGGCGTGGTGGTCGTCCCCTCTTCCTTATAGCCCCGAACATGCCAATGCTCATGTCCCGCGCGCCGGTAGGTCAGACGGTGGATGAGCCAGGGATAGCCGTGGTAGGCGAAAATGACCGGCTTATCGGCGCCGAAAAGCTCGTCGAATGCCCCATCCGAGAGGCCATGCGGATGTTCTCCTGGCGGCTGGAGGGTCATGAGGTCCACGACGTTCACGACGCGGATTTTAAGCCTCGGGAAGCGTTCCTTTAAAATCTCGACGGCCGCCAAGGTTTCAAGTGTCGGCACGTCCCCCGCGCAGCCCATCACGACGTCTGGTTCCCGTCCGCCGTCCGTCCCCGCCCATTCCCAAGCGCCGATCCCCGCATCGCAGTGCCGAACCGCCTCCTCCATGCCGAGCCACTGAAGCTCGGGCTGCTTGCCGGCGACGATGACGTTGACGAGATTGCGGCTTCTCAGACACCTGTCCGCCACCGCGAGGAGCGTGTTGGCATCGGGCGGCAGATAGACGCGCACGACGGAAGCCTTCTTGTTGACGACATGGTCGATGAAGCCCGGGTCCTGGTGGGAAAATCCATTGTGGTCCTGGCGCCAGACGTGGGAACTCAGAAGCAGGTTGAGCGAGGCGACGGGCTTGCGCCACGGGATCTCGCGCGCGACCTTGAGCCACTTGGCGTGCTGATTAAACATGGAGTCCACGATGTGGATGAAGGCTTCATAGCAGGAAAAAAACCCGTGGCGCCCCGTCAAGAGATAGCCCTCGAGCCATCCCTGGCATAGATGCTCGCTCAACACCTCCATCACGCGGCCTTCGGGCGAAAGATGATCGTCCGTGGGGAGCATCCGATCCATCCAGGCGCGTCCAGTCTCGGCGAAGATCGCGTCGAGGCGGTTGGAGGCCGTCTCATCCGGTCCGAAGACCCGGAAATGCCGCAATCTCATGTTGAGCTTCATGACGTCGCGCAGGAAAGTCCCCAGGATCCGAGTGGACTCGGCGCGCGTCCCCCCGGGCCTCGCGACGGGCACGGCGTAACGGCGGCAATCGGGAAGCTTCAGTTCCCGCAGCAAAAGCCCTCCGTTGGCATGGGGGTTCAAGCCCATGCGCCGCTCGCCCCTTGGTGCGAGCCTCGATATAGCCGGTCGAATCCGGCCCTTGTCGTCGAAAAGCTCCTCGGTCTTATAGCTTTTAAGCCATGATTCCAACTGGAAGAGCTGTTCGGCGCTCGACTTGGCGCGCGGAAGCGGCACCTGATGAGCGCGGAAGGTCCCTTCAACGGGATGGCCGTCCACCACCTTGGGGCCCGTCCACCCTTTCGGCGTTGAGAAAACGATCATCGGCCAAGTCGGCCGCGCGCGATGCGATCCGTTTCCGGAAATCCTGGCTTTTCGATGGATACTCCGGACCTCGGCCACGACCTCATCAAGCGCGCGGGCGAGCTTGCGATGGACGTCGTCGGGGCTCTCCCCCTCCACGAAAACCGGCCGCCAACCATATCCGCGCAATAGTTGCGCGAGCTCCCGGCGCGGCAGGCGCGCGAGTACCGTGGGATTCGCGATCTTGTAGCCGTTTAAATGAAGGATCGGCAGGACGACGCCGTCGCGGACCGGATTGAGGAATTTGTTGGAATGCCAGGAGGTCGCCAGGGCCCCCGTCTCCGCTTCGCCGTCGCCCACGACGCAGGCGACCCAGAGATCGGGATTGTCGAAGGCCGCCCCGAAGGCGTGGGCCAGGGAGTACCCCAGCTCGCCGCCCTCGTTGATCGAGCCGGGGGTCTCGGGCGCGGCATGGCTGGGAATCCCCCCGGGGAAAGAAAACTGAGTGAAGAGCCTCTTTAATCCCTCCTCATCCAGAGAAATGCGGGGATAGATCTCGCTATAGCTTCCCTCGATGTAGGTCTGGGCCACGACGGCCGGCCCTCCGTGGCCGGGCCCCGTGATGAAAATCATGTCGAGATCGTATCGGCGGATGATGCGGTTTAAATGCGTGTAGAGAAAATTCAGGCCCGGCGTCGTCCCCCAATGGCCGAGAAGCCGGGGCTTGACGTGCTCGGGCTTTAGAGGTTCCTTGAGCAGCGGGTTATCCATGAGAAATATTTGACCCGCGGACAAATAATTCGCGGCGCGCCAATAAAGGTCCAGTTCGCGCAGTTCCGCCGCCGACAGAGTTCTTTTCATGCCGGAAGAATTCCCGCTGAAAGGTGTCGCGTATGCGACTTGTTCATGGGTTCTCCTCGTCTTTGTTAACGACGGACTCCTTCCAACGATCTTGTCATCAGCCGTAACGCGCCCTCGCACTCACCCGCGATCGGCGAGGCATGAGCAGCCGCAGACGCACTTTTTGCGCTCCATACAGCGACAGGAGCGGCAACACTCGCAGACCGCCCATGCCACCTTCGCCCGGCCGTTGACTTGCACCCCCGTCTTTCTAATGAACTTCGGACTGTTTTTCATAAGTTTCTCCCTTGATCCTCCCGGCTGCCGCCGCGCATGAAACCTACCGCCTCTTTCCCCAAAAATATTCCCGAACGCTTGCGCGTTTTGAGATGCCGTATATAGGATGCAACGAAACGGCTAGGAAAAAATGCCGGGCTGTCTTGCGTCGATCAAGGATAAAGGCCGAGTCTTTTTATCCGTCAAAGACCGAGCATGTCCCGGGCTTCGTCCTGAACGCGGCGCAGGTGGGCGGCGCCAAGAAAGCTTTCCGCGTAGAGCTTATAGACGTTCTCCGTGCCGGAAGGACGGATGGCGAACCAACCATTCTCCGCGACGACCTTGAGCCCGCCAATCCCAGCCCCGTTGCCGGGAGCGCGGGCAAAAGCCCCGAGGATTCTCTCTCCCGCCAAGGTGGTCGCCCGAACTTGCTCGGGGGTTAGCCGCAGAAGCCGGTCCCTTTGCTCCGTCGTCGCCTCCGTATCCACGCGGACGTAGAGGGGATCGCCAAGTTCTCTGGCTAAGTCCCGATAAATCTGCCCGGGGTCCTTACCGAGCCTCGCGGTAATCTCGGCCGAAAGCAGGGCCGCGATGATTCCGTCCTTATCCGTGGTCCAGGCGCCGCCGCCACGGTCCAAGAAGGACGCCCCCGCGCTTTCCTCGCCGCCAAAGCCCAGAGAGCCGTCCAAGAGCCCCGGGACGAACCATTTAAAGCCCACGGGCGTTTCATAAAGCTTGCGGCCCAGCCTTCGGGCGACGCGGTCGATCATCTGGCTGCTGACGAGAGTCTTTCCGACCGCCGCCTCCGGCCGCCAGGCGGGGCGGTTCTTGAAAAGATAATCGACGGCGACGGCGAGATAGTGGTTGGACGGCAGGAGCCCCGTGCTTCGGGCGACGATGCCGTGTCGATCATGGTCCGTGTCGCAGGCGAAGGCGATGTCGAAGCGATCCTTGAGGCCGATCAGTCGGCGCATCGCATAGGGGGAGGACGGGTCCATGCGGATTTGTCCGTCCCAGTCGAGTGTCATGAAGCGGAAAGTCGGGTCGACAGCCTCGTTGACGACATCAAGCTTGAGCCCGTAACGCTCCGCGATGCGCGGCCAGTAGCGGACTCCGGCGCCTCCCAGGGGATCGACCCCGAGATGGAGGCCCGAGCGGGCGATGGCCTCCATGTCGAGCGCGCGGCCGAGCCCCTCGACATAGGGCGTCATGAAGTCGCATCGATGGGTCGTCGTGGCGAGAAGAGCGCGCTGAAACGGCACCCTCTTGACGCCTTTGAGTCCGCTTTCCAAAAATTCGTTCGCCCTTTTTTCGATCCAGTGGGTCGCCTCGTCCTCGGCCGGACCGCCGTGAGGGGGGTTGTACTTGAACCCCCCGTCCTTGGGGGGGTTATGCGAGGGCGTGACGACGATCCCATCCGCGAGTCCGGAGACTCGGCCGTGGTTGTAAGCCAGAATCGCGCGCGAGACAGCCGGCGTCGGCGTCCATGCGCCTTTCTCGGCGATCATGAGTTCGATCTCGTTGGCCGCCAGCACCTCGACGGCGCTTTCCATGGCGGGCTCGGAGAGAACGTGGGTGTCGATTCCCAGGAAGAGAGGCCCGTCGATCTTCTGCTCGCGCCGGTAAAGACAGATGGCTTGGCTGATCGCCAGGATATGCGCCTCATTAAAGGAAGACGTCAACGAGGAGCCGCGATGGCCCGAGGTGCCGAAACGCACCCTCTGAGATGGCTGCGCGGGGTCCGGACGCCGCTTCCAATAAGCCTCGGCCAAGCCCGCGACGTCGATCAAGTCGCCGGCCTCGCACGGCTGACCGGCGCGCGGATGTGTTTTTGCCGCCGATTCTTTGTGAGTGCCAGAAGTTGCTGCCATATTGGATTTATTGGATTTCCACATCCTACGCAACAATTGAACCTCTCCAGGCATTTTTGTTGCGTGTGCCGATGTGATCCAATTCAATCATGGCCCATCTCATTGCCGCGCCACCAGCGCCCAAGAAGCTCTTCAGCGGCGGGTCGACGCTCTTGTCGGATAAAGACCTACATTACTTTAACGAAGGCACGCATTTCCAGCTCTACAACAAGCTCGGCGCCCACGTCACCCAGGGTCAAGACGGGGCACGAGGCGTCCATTTCGCCGTCTGGGCCCCTAACGCCCAAGAAGTCTCCCTTATAGGGGACTTCAACGGCTGGAACCGAGGCCTCCATCGCTTGCGCCCCAGCGGCGCCTCCGGCATTTGGGAGACATTTCTTCCCGGCGTCGGCCCAGGGGCCAAATATAAATATTTCATCCAATCGCGCCAATGCGGCCATTCGTCCGAAAAGGCCGACCCCTTCGCTTTCTACGCCGAGGTGCCTCCAAAGTCCGCCTCCGTGGTCTGGGATCTTTCCCATGAGTGGGGCGACGCCGAATGGATGGCCCAAAGGGCCGCGCGCAACGGACTCGGAGCTCCGGTTTCCATCTACGAAGTCCACCTCGCCTCTTGGATGAACATGCCCGAGGAAGA
This sequence comes from bacterium, assembly GCA_021799485.1. Taxonomy (GTDB): domain Bacteria; phylum Elusimicrobiota; class Elusimicrobia; order UBA1565; family UBA9628; genus JAJZAK01. The sequence continues at coordinate 58,846 of JAJZAK010000010.1, forward strand.
AGGCCGATGCCTGACATACCGGGAATTGGCCCTTAAGCTTCCCGAGTACATGACGCGGATGGGTTTCACTCACGTCGAGTTCCTCCCCGTCATGGAGCATCCCTTCGGCGGCTCCTGGGGCTACCAGACTCTGGGCTACTTCGCCCCGACGAGCCGTTACGGAACCCCGCAAGACTTCATGCATCTTATTGACGAACTCCACCGCCACGGCATCGGAGTCTTTCTCGATTGGGTCCCGTCTCACTTCGTCACCGACGCCCATGGCCTGGGTTATTTCGACGGCACTCACCTCTATGAGCATCGCGACAGGCGCGAGGGCTTTCACCCCGACTGGTCCAGCTATATCTTCAATTACGGCCGCCACGAAGTCCGGAGCTTCCTTATATCAAGCGCTCTATTCTGGCTCGACAAATACCATGCTGACGGCCTGCGCGTGGACGCCGTGGCCTCGATGCTCTACCGGGACTACTCCCGCAAGGAAGGGGAGTGGATCCCCAACAAGCATGGCGGCAGGGAAAATCTCGAGGCGATCCACTTCATCCGCGGGCTCAACGAGGCGGCCTACCAGTCGCATCCGGGCATCCAGATGATCGCCGAGGAATCGACCTCCTGGGGCGGCGTCTCGCGGCCCACCTGCGTCGGGGGGCTGGGTTTCGGCTACAAATGGGACATGGGCTGGATGCACGACACCCTCGAGTACATGAAAAAAGACGGCGTCCACCGCAAGTACCACCAAGATCAGCTGACTTTCCGGATGCTCTATGCGTGGCACGAGAACTTCATCCTGCCCTTGTCCCATGACGAGGTGACCCACGGCAAGCGTTCGCTCATCACCCAGATGGCGGGGCATGACGACTGGCAGAAGTTCGCGAATCTGCGCCTCCTTTTCGCCAACCAATGGGCTCAACCGGGCAAGAAGCTGCTTTTCATGGGGGGGGAATTCGCTCAGCGCGACGAGTGGCGCTACGACCACAGCCTCGATTGGCATCTCTTGCAATGGGAGCCCCATCGAGGCGCGCAAAGGCTGATCGCCGATCTCAACCGCCTCTACCGCGAGACGCCGGCCCTCCACGAACTCGATGCCGATCACTCCGGCTTCGAGTGGATCGACTGCTCCGACTACGCCGCAAGCGTGATCTCCTTCCTGCGCTACGGACGCGACCGCAGCCGACCGGTGCTGGTCGCGATCAACGGCACCGCCGTTCCCCGACCAGGCTACCGATTGGGCGTCCCCCAGAAGGGCTTCTGGAGAGAAATTTTCAACAGCGACGCCCGCGAATACTGGGGAAGCGGCATGGGCAATCTCGGCGGCATCGAGGCCGAAGCCCGACCCTCTCATGATCGGCCTTATTCCCTGGATCTGACTCTCCCCCCGCTGGCTGCCGTGTTCTTGACCCCGGCTCCTCTTGAGGATTCCATCGCCTCGGTTCCGCCCGCCGCCGGCTTGTCGGCGGGCGGGGATACATAAACCGCGCGCACGACGGCTTAGAACTCCATGTACGCGGTGATGGTGGCTTCCGAGTGCGCGCCGGTCGCGCAAACCGGGGGACTTGGCGACGTTGTCTTTGGATTGAGCCGGGAGCTTGAGATCCGGGGCAACGCCGTCGAGATCATTCTCCCCAAATACGACCGCATGCGCTATGACCGAATCTGGGGGCTGACCAAGAGCTTTAACGACCTGTGGGTGCCCTGGTATGGCGGGGCCATCCACTGCAGCGTCTGGTTCGGCTTCGTGGAGGGACGCAAGTGCTTCTTCATCGAGCCGCACTCCCGAGACAATTTCTTCAGCCGGGGCGCCTATTACGGCATGAACGACGACGCCATGCGCTTTGCTTTTTTCAGCAAGGCGGCCCTCGAGTTCATGCTCAAGGCCGGCAAACGGCCCGACATTATCCATTGCCATGATTGGCAGACAGGCCTTCTGCCCGTCCTGCTCTTTGAGATCTACAAGTATCACGGCATGCCTCACCAGCGCGTTTGCTACACCGTCCACAACTTCAGACATCAGGGCGTCGCCGGCACGGACATCCTCCAGGCTACGGGCTTAAGCCGCCCTGAGTATTTTCTACACCACGACCGGCTTCGCGACAACGCCAATCGGGGAGCGATCAATTTCATGAAGGGCGGCATCGTCTACTCGAACTTTGTCACGACGGTCTCCCCCCAGCATGCGTGGGAGGCCCGCTGCACCGACCAGGGCTTCGGCTTGGGCCCTACCCTGAACATCCATTCGGGGAAATTCGCCGGCGTTCTCAACGGCCTCGACTACGCCTCCTGGAACCCCGAGATCGACCGGCATCTCCCTGTCCGATACGGCCCGAACAATGTCCAGGGCAAATACCGCGATAAGGAGGCCCTGCGCCACAGGCTTTGGCTGCGCCAGGATTTCAAGCCCATCATCGCCTACGTCGGCCGTTTGGACGATCAAAAGGGCGTTGACCTCATCCGCCAGTCTCTTTTCTACGCGCTCGATCATGGCGTCCAGTTCGTCCTTCTGGGGTCGAGTTCGACGCCCGCAATCGAAGAGAGATTTGGGGGTCTCAAGCGCCGCTTCAACGACCATCCCGACATCCACCTCGAACTGAGCTTCAACGCCGAGCTGTCCCACCTTATCTACGCGGGCTCTGATATCCTCGTCATGCCGAGCCTCTATGAGCCCTGCGGCTTGGCGCAGTTGATTGCGCTCAAATACGGGACCATTCCCGTCGTGCGGGCGATCGGGGGCCTTTGCGACACCGTGTTCGACGCGCACCATTCCGGCAAGCCGCAGCAAGAACGCAACGGCTTTGTATTCCACCAGACCGACCCCCCGGCCGTCGAATCAGCCTTGCACCGCGCCGTCGGCCTGTGGCATTCGTACCCGGAGGAATTCCGCGAGCTCATGCTCAACGGCATGCGTCAAGACTACTCCTGGAGCGACGCGGGATCTAAATACCTCGGTATTTATGATTACATCCGCCACAAATAATGGAGGTTCCGCCTTAATGAGCCAACCGTCCGCCGCCTTCGAAGAGTTCCCGCCGATCTGCGGTTCGGAGGATCAGATTGAAGGCGCCCTGCGAGAAAGCGCCGGAAACACCGTCTTTCTCCGGGAGAGCGGCGTCGATTTCGGTCGCATCAAGAGCGCGGCCGCCATCGCCCTCCATATGCACCAGCCCCTGATTCCGGCCGGCGGCGGCGACCTGCGCACGGCGGCGATCATCAGCAATTTAAAATACATGCTGGACAACCAAGGGATCGGCGACAACCACAACGCCCCTGCCTTCATTCAGTGCTACAAGCGCATGGGAGACTTCATCGTGCGTCTGCTCGACGAGGGCCGGCAGCCGCGCGTGATGCTGGAATATTCCGGCACTCTATTCCATGGCCTGCGCCAAATGGGCCTCAACGACGTGTTTGACAGCCTTAAAAAAGCGACCTGCGATCCGGGCTGCCGTCGGGCGGTGGAGTGGCTGGGCGCGCCCTGGGGACACGCGGTCGCGCCGTCGACGCCCGTTCTGGACTACCGCCTTCATGTCAAGTCGTGGCAACAGCATTTCGCCGCCATTTTCGGCATCGAGGCCCTTCAACGCGTCCGGGGGTTTTCTCCTTCGGAAATGGCCCTTCCCAATCATCCGGATGTGGCTTACGAATTCGTCAAAACCCTCAAGGACAGCGGATTCCAATGGGTTTTAGTGCAGGAACACACCGTCGAGCGGCCGGAAGACGGGCATGGGCCGAGGCACAAGCATCTGCCCCATCGGCTGGTCTGCCGGAATTCTCGAGGCGAGAGCGCGAGCATCATCGCGGTGATCAAGACCCAGGGAAGCGACACCAAACTCGTCGGGCAAATGCAGCCCTATTACGAGGCCAAGGGCCTCCAACGCTTGGAGTTCGCCGGGAGGACGGCGCCGCCGCTCGTGACCCAGATCGCCGACGGCGAAAACGGCGGCGTGATGATGAACGAGTTCCCACCGAAATATTTCGAGGCGGTTCGCGAGGCCTCGGGTTCCGAAACGCCGCTCCTGAACGCGACCGAATACTTGGAGCATCTCTTCGCCTCCGGCGTCAGGGAGGAGGATCTGCCGGCGCTTCAGCCTCTCATGCAAAAGCGAATCTGGGACCGATTCCGGTCCGGGGATGGCCCGGAAAAGCTTGAGAACACGATTGAGCGGCTCAAGAAAGAGGATTCTCGCTTCCACATGGAGGGCGGCAGCTGGACGAACAACATCTCCTGGGTCCGCGGCTACGAGAACATGCTGGGACCGATGGAGAAGGTAAGCTCTCTTTTCTACGAAAAAGTGGTCAAACCAGACGTCTCCAGCAGGGAACCGCGCTATCGTAACGCGCTCTACCATCTGCTGATGAGCCAGACGAGTTGCTATAGGTATTGGGGACAGGGCGCGTGGGTCGATTACGGCAATGAGATCTGCCGGCGCGCCACGGACATCCTCACCCACGATTTTTAAAGACCCCTTCCAGGCGATTTGATCGACTTTGGAACTCGAGCGCTCAAGCCATCTTCAGTTGAAACGCCCGCAAACGCATCCGCAGGAGCATAAGTCGCTAAAATCACACGCGCATGACTCGCAGCAAACGCAATTACTTTCCGTTTTTGAAAAGTTTCGAAGTTCTCGCTCGAATTTTTTCGAGCTCCCCGGCCTCTTCTTCATCGCTCTCCTCCTTGGTTCGGCCGGACGGCACCCGGCCTTGGATCATCCCAACGCCCAGCAAGCAACAGAGCGGCCGCTACCTCGAAACGCCAGGCTCCTGGAGCGCGGTCGTACCCGAAACCGGCGCCGAAGACGCCGCCTACGGGCTCGATGTCGACGACTTCGTCCTTCTGAGGGAATTCTTTGTCACGCCCAGCCGCGTGCGCCTGGAGTTTAAGCTGCGTCTTGTGAAGGGAAAGTCCGGTCGGATCGTCGGGACGCGGCGCTAGAGACTTCCGAAAAAGCCGGTCATGGACGCGCCGATACCGCCCAAATCCCGGCCCAAGGACTGGAAATCGCCGGCCAGGGCCTGACCCGTCGCCTCCGCGCCGCCCACCAGGAACATCGTGGGCGACGCGATAGTCAGGAGAATCTGCTCCAGCAGACTCTCATTGCCTATGACGCCATGATAGGCGATGGAGTCCGAGCCGAACTGTGTCTTCCCGCCCACTTCGCCGTAGGCGATTTGGAAATAGCCCGCCTCGCCCCAAAAGATGTTCCAACTATTCCTGACAAGGAAAGACTTGCTGGAGTCGTCGTAGCCGACAATCTGGACGGCATGCCAGCCGACGAAATTCCCCGATGTGTAGGAGTAGACGCCGCTGCCGTAACTGTAGAAATCTTCGTAGACTTTGAAGGTCGTCACGAGCGGACCGTAGCTCGCGACCGCCTGCTTGAGGGCGTCGACGGTCGCCTCGACGGGAGTCCAGTCGCCGATTTTCACCGCTTGGGACTGCCAGCCCGGCATGGCCAGGCTGCAACTGGGGCTCGCGCCGAAGTAGGCGGTGGTGTAGGGGAAGAAATCGTTGGGCGGAAGGCCGGTCTTCTCGATGAAACAAGAAAATTTTCAGTAACGCCGCGTCAAAATACGACTTCCAGGAAGCTCCCGAGAGAGCCCCATTGCCGGGTGAATTGCCCCCCGCTCGAAAGCCCTCCGGGAAATTGGGCGTACCGGACCGCGACGCCGAAGGGCCCGTAGAAGATCGCCGGCTCGACTTCCCAAGTCAATCCCGCTCCCGTGCCGGTCGTCGACGGGGTGGAACAGCTTGGAGGATTGGTCGCCGAGCAGGTCGCCGCGTGGCTGTAGACCGCCACTCCAAGCCCCTCCCCCAGCCCCAACGCCCAAGACCCCGAGAGCGGCAGCCGCTCGCGAGCCTCGGCTAGGAAACGCCAGTAGTTCATGGAAAGATCGTCGGAGAAAGAGCTGGCCGCGCCGCCGATCGTTCCTTGAGCATTTTCAGAGAGCTTGGGGCCCGCGATGTAGCCGAAACTCCCGCCGAGGGCGATATGGGGGTTGAATGGGACAAGCACGCCCACCCGGCCTCCCCAGGCGCCGGACGCGGAAACGGAATTCGAGCCGGAGAATTGGCTTTCGTTGAGGCTCTGGCTGGTCGCGTCAAGGAGCTGGTTGGCAAGCTGGGTGGGGTCGAAGTAGTCAAGATCGACGAAAAGACGGGCCCTGGGCGGCGCCGGCGCCGCTTCGCCGCCGGAGTCTGGAGGCGCGGACAATAAACCCCATCCCGGCGATCCATCCGGCTCGGGGACGACGTCGTCGGCCCAAGACGCACACGTCCGGAACGCCCCCAGGCCGATCGCCAAGAACAAGAGAGCGCGCTTCAAATTCAAATCAAAGGCGGCCCAGGGCCCGGTCGAGCCTAAAGGCGGCGTTGATAAGGGCCAGGTGGGTGAAGGCCTGGGGGAAGTTCCCGAGCGCTTCCCCCGTCGCCCCGATCTGCTCGGAGTAGAGGCCCAGGTGATTGGCGTAGGAGAGCATCTTCTCGAAAATATGCCGCGCCTCTCCGATGCGGCCGGCCCGCGCGAGAGCCTCGGCGAGCCAGAACGTGCACATCGAGAAAGTTCCCTCCCCCCCCGAAAGCCCGTCGTTGGCGCCCTTGCCGATCTGGTAGCGGTGGACGAGGCTGTCCGAGACCAGCAGCCTCATCGTCGCCTCGATCGTCCCCGCCATCTTGGGGTCGGTGGGAGAAACGAAATGCATCATCGGCATGACGAGGTTGGCGGCGTCGACGGCGTCGGCCCCGAAATGCTGGACGAAGCATTTTTTCCGCTCGTCGAATCCCCTCCTCATGACCTCCTCGTAGACGGCGCTCCGCTCGAGGTTCCAGCGCTCGCGCTCCGCCGGCAGTCCCCGGGCGTCCGCGAGCCTCAAGCCGCGGTCGAACGCCACCCAGGCCATGAGCTTGGAGTAGACGAAATGCTGGCGCCCGCCGCGGACTTCCCAGATGCCGTCGTCTTTCTCGCGCCAATGCTCGCAGAGGAAGTTGAGCAAGGCGCGCAGATGGGTCCAAAGATCATGCGAGATCGGGGCGCTGTACTTATTCGCCAGATAGGCGGCTCTGACGAGCTCGCCGTAGATGTCGAGCTGGAACTGCCCGGCGGCGGCATTGCCGACGCGGACGGGCGCGGACCCCGAGTAGCCCTCGAGATGCGGCAGGGTCTGCTCCGGCAGATCGTGAAGCCCCGTGACCGAATAGAGGACCTGAAGACGGCCCTTGCGCCCCGCCTCATGGGCCCGGGCGTCCACCCAGCGCATGAAGGCCTCGGCCTCGGAGAAAAGACCCAGCCTCACGAAGGCATAGATGGTGTAGGCCGCGTCCCGGATCCATGTGTAGCGGTAGTCCCAGTTGCGCTCCCCGCCGATCCGCTCGGGAAGGCTCGTCGTGGCGGCGGCGACGATGGCGCCGGTCGGGGCGTAGGTGAGCAGCTTGAGCGTGAGCGCCGAGCGCACGACCATCTCGCGCCAGCGCCCGCCGTAGCGGATCCGCGAGGCCCATCCCCGCCAGAAATCGATCGTCTCGGCGTAGGCGACCTCGGCGTCGAAGCCCTTGTCGATGGGAGGGTGGCCGCGCTCCGCGTGACGCAAGAGGAAGGTCGCGCATTCGCCCGCCTTGAGCCAGAAGGCCGCCGTCACGCCAGCGTCCCGGGCCTTGAGCCGCACGGACGATGAAAGGCCAACGCGAGCTCGGCCGCAGCCGAAGATCGCCCCCCCGCGCACGAGATCGAGCCGGTGTCGGGAGCGCGCGAAATCGAACGCGGGAACCATCTCAAGCTTAAAGCGCATGGCCCCGCGCACGACACGAACCCTCCGCATGATCTCATGAGGCGCGTCCGCGGCGGCCGCCTCGCCGGAGATGGGCATGAAATCCTCGATCTCCCCAACGCCGTCCGGGGTCAGAAAGCGGGTGAGCAGCACGCAGGTGTCGTCGAGATACATCTGCTTGCGCACCGCCGGTCCCTCCGGCGCGATTTTCCAATGCCCCCCTTTCTTGGCGTCGAGCAGGGCGGCGAAGAGGGACGGCGAGTCGAAGCGCGGCAGGCAGCACCAGTCGATCGAGCCGTCGGTCCCCACCAACGCCACGGTGCGCAGGTCGCCGATGACGCCGTAGTCGGATATCGGCTTATAGGAGGCTGTCGGACTCATGGGGCCGTCGTTATGATGATACCTTTTTGGCCCGCGTCCCCGGCTCTCTTTACCGTATTTTTTCTTGACTCCCCGGACAAGCCGCGCTACACTGCCGCCGTTCCCATGGCGAAACGTCCGCTCTCGCGTCTCAGACGGGCCGGGCTCGCCGCAGGCGCCCTGCTCCAGGCCCTCGCCCTCTCCTGGCTTGACTCACGCCCCGCGCTGGGGATCGATTCCGGCGGCGCAAACGAAGGAAACTCCGGCTCCACGGGGCCGTACGACGTCATGACATCAAGCGGCGCTCGCGGAGCCGCGGCCCAAGCCCCGCAGACCTTCGACCTGTTGCGCCAAGCGATTGGGTCGCCAGCCCTTCAAAATTCAAATATCGGCGCTGAAAACGCGCCTACCACCAATGGCGGCTATTTTTTAAGGAACGGCATCCCCCGAGACCTCTCATCTTCCCGGCAAGATGGCTCCCAAAACCAGACGTCCTCTAATAATAAAGCTCCAAGCAATGGATTCGCCTCACCAGCCCTCTCGCACGAACTCCGCCA
>JAJZAK010000045.1:0-14676 GCA_021799485.1 bacterium
TCTTGAGGATGAGCGGGATCGCCTTGTCGTCGGACAAAGTCCCCCGCTCCGTGATCTCGTCCTCCGCTTCCCGGACCTTCCGGTCCAGGAACTTCATCAGGATTTGCATGGCGTCTTTCTCGAGCATTTTCCGAGCCCCCTCCATTCTACCAGTCGGCCCCCGAGCGCGCCAGAGGGACCGGTGGGGGCCTCTAGATGATTATCAGACTTTGAGTTTTTGAGTTATGCCCCCGGCCCCAAAGTTAAAAAATCAAAGCCACGCCGTTCTTTACTTGAGCAGCTTGAGAAAGACCAGCGAGGTCGCGACCTGGCCCGCCCAGAAGATGAACATCCACTTGATGATCTCGGCCCTGGAGTCCGCGATGGCGACCAGCAATTCCCCCCTCAACTTCGCGAGCCGCGTGTCGAAGTCAGCGGAAAGAGCGTTGATGCGGCTATCCACGGCGGCGGAAAGAGCGTCGATGCGGCTGTCCATGGCGGCGGAAAGAGCGTCGATGCGGTTGTCCATGGCGGCGGCAAGAGCGTCGATGCGCGCCTCCATCTCGGCGAACCGCTTGTCGAAATGGGCCTCCGTCTTCGCAAGCCGCATCTCGAATCGTTCCTCGGCCGTCTTCATAAACGCCTTGTCGAGCACGTCGACGAACGCCTTGGACCCCTCTTCTCCCAACCTTTCGCGCAACGCTTTGGGCAATGCGATGATCGTCATGGCGATTATAACAGGCCTCCTCCGATTCCGCCAGTAAGGCGGAGTTGCTTATACTTATCATACGGTTGAGGGGCCGATTTTGTTCCCGGGCGCAAACCGGTCGTAAACCGGTGACACCATACCTATTTCCAGCTCCCCTGTGGAGAAATCGGTATGGTGTCACCAATTATTCCACGCTTCGCCAGATTCGGAGGCGTCGCCGTAACGGGTCAAAACTCAAATATGACGGGTCGTGACGGGTCATGACGGATCGGACGGGAGCCGCGCGCGGGTCTTCAACAAGGCCGTGCGGAGCGGGGACGCCTGGCTCTGGTATCAGTGGTGGTACGACGACGCCCTCCGCTACCCCGCCCTGCTCGCCCCCAGCCCCGCCTGCGGCTTCCCCGGCGACTTCCGCTCGCTCTGACGCGCCGGGCCCAAGGCGAACGTCCTGCGCGCGCCCTAAAAACGCACGAAGCGGAAAATCGAGATCAAGGCCGCCAGGAAGGCGAAGCCGCCGAAAAGATTGCGCTCCAGGCGCTCGAAGCGCCGGTCCACCTGCTCGAAGCGGCGGTCCACCTGCTCGAAGCGCTCGTCGACCATCTTTTCCAAATGAGCGATGTGGTTGAACTGGGTCTTGAGGATGAGCGGGATCGCCTTGTCGTCGGACAAAGTCCCCCGCTCCGTGATCTCGTCCTCCGCTTCCCGGACCTTCCGGTCCAGGAACTTCATCAGGATTTGCATGGCGTCTTTCTCGAGCATCTCACCGTCTCCTTGATTCTAGCAGTCGGCCCCCGAGCGCGCCAGGGGGATTCTCTCCTTTATAACGGTTCAACGCCCCGTTTTGTTCCCGAGGGACCGGTCCCACCGGTCCTTGTTTTGTATGATTTCAATTCCGCATCAGAACCCGACTCCTCGCATGCCGACCATCCCCCCCGCCACGCCCGAAACCGCGGCCCGAGACTCCGCGCCCTACGCGTTGATGCGCGAGGGCGTTCTTGCGTTCCTTCAATCCCTCTCGAATCTCTCCGAGCGCTTCGAGCGCGCCAGCCGCGGCAAGGCTTTCGTTTTCTGGGCTCTTCTTTTCTGGCTTGCCGCGCGCTGGCTTTGGATTGACCTGACGCCCTGGGCGGCGTACCACGAGGAGAACCTCTACGAGTTCACCGCGGCGCGCAATTTCCTGGCGCACGGCTTCTGGGCCACCCGCTTCCTGCCCGACTACGCGGCGAAGGGGATGGGGCCCGTCGTTTACACTCATTTTCCGCCCTTGCCCTCGCTGCTCGCGGCGTTGGGCCATCAAATCGGATTCGGCCCGCAATCGTTCCGATACCTGCTGGCCCTAGCCAGCGTCGCCGGCATCTATGTCTTTTACAAGTTCCTGGACGCCGCGTTCGGCCGGAACGCCGCCGTCATGGGCCTGTTTTTCAGCAGCACCTTTTTCAGCGAGCAGTTCGCCTGGTCGGGGCATACCAGCTATGCCTTCACCCTCCTCGTTCTCTTCTGGCCCTCCTGCCTTCTGTATCGCCGGCCGGGCTTCTTGAATGACGGCGCCATCGGAGGTCTGGTTTTTTTCACCTCGCTCCTGAACTACAAGCTCTTGATCATCCAGCTATTCCTTCTGGGCATGGTTTCGCGCCATGCCCGCGGCCGCGTCCTGCGCACGATCGGGACCGGCATGGCCGCCGCGCTGCTAGGCCTCGGGCTTCATCTGGCCCAAAACATCGCGTTTTTGGGCCGGGACACGGCGATTCGCGAGCTGGCCTTCACCATCAGCAACCGCATCCTCAGCATCCCCTCGACCGCCGATTTGGAGCCGTGGTTCCGCGCCCATAATATCGTTCTCTGGGGAGCGCCCCGGCACGCCCCGGCGGCCCTCCTGAGGGGCATCCTCAAAAACATGATTTTGTATCCCGGCTTGATTCTTTTAAGAAACGGTTTTTTGTCCCTGCTGATTCCCGTGGCGATGGGGGTGCGTTATTTTAAAAAACCCCTTGAAGCCAAAAATCTGCGGCTGCTGGCGGGGGTCTTCCTGAGCGCCGGAGCCTGGGGCGTGCTTTTCCCGGCGCACGAACTGGGTTACGGCTTATCCAGCACCGAATCCCTCGGCCCTCTTCTTGCCGTCTGCTTTCTCTGCGGCTATCTCCTGGATCTCTCCCGAACGCTCCCCCGGTCGCGGGCGGCCCTTTTCTTCCTGCTGGCGGCGCTTCCCTGCGCTCAATCCGGCCTTCTTTTCATCAACCAATACACGGAATCGCTCCGACAAACATCCCACCCGCAGATGATGCTTCCTGGGCTTAAAAAATATCGCGGATCGCCGGTCTGGACCAACCTCTCAAGCATCCACCTTGAGTACTTCATGAATCAGACCGTGCCGGGGCGATGCACGATCCGGGCTTTCAAGTCGAGAGGGCTTTCGGCATGCCTGAACATTCTCGCGAACTCAAAGGCGGACCTGACGCCATTGGCTGCTCCGCGCTATTTCGTCTTTTCTGACAATGACAAGCTGCTGTCCAGCAACATGTCAGACGCCACCCCCGAGAGACTGGCCTTATTCCAGGAAACTTTGGATCGGCGCGCGACCTTGGTTGAAAAAAACAGCGCCTACTCGGCCTATCGGTTCAATCGCGCTCAGCGCTGACGGAACCTCGGGCCGCCCTTCTTTTTCTATAATGCCCGCGACGTGACCTCCACGGTTCCCAACTCGCCGCAGCCTTCCGCCCAAGCGGCGCGGCTGCTCCCAGCCTTTCTCGACCCTCCCGCCCGCGCCACGGGCTTTATCGCCTTGATCTTCATCATTCTCTCCGCCGTCTTCGTCTTCGGCGGGCTGCCCCCCCGCCACGACGCGATCGGCTGGTTCGCGGGCTACCACTATTTCTACGACTCGATCGCCCATGGGGTGATCCCCTTCTGGAATCCCTACAGCCAGGCGGGCACGCCCTTTTATCCCTACTTCCAGGCGCTGGGGCTTTGGGAGCCGTCGAACTATCTGTTCGTGCTTTTCCAGAAAATCACCGGCTGCTCGACGCTCACGACTTATCTCTGCCATTATTTCTTCTATTACTTCTTGTTCATCGCGGGGACCTATCACGCCCTCCGGCTCGTGACGGGACGCGGCGACGTCAGCCTCGTCTTCGCGCTTGTCCTTTTTCTCGGCGTCTTTCCCGACTTCATGGTTCAAAACGGGGCTCTCAATTCCTTTTACTGGCTGCCTTTCTTGGCTTACAGCCTCTTCAAGTTCTTCCAGGAGCGATCAACCGACCTCAAGGGTATCCATCTCTTCGCCGCAAGCATTCTTTGCGCCTCCGCCTGCCTCGTCTACATCCCCGCGGGACTCGTGTTCTTCCTTTTCTTTTTTATCCCGGCCTCGTTCATTTTCGGGGCCGCCGACTTCCGAGACTTGCGGGAATTCCTTCGCCGCCGCCGCGCCTGGCTCTGGATCGGAGCCTCGGCGCTGTGCTCCGCGCTGATCGCCGCCCCCGTTTTGGCGCTTGACCAGGACATCAACGCAGGGAAAGAACTTTTCCCTTTCAACAGGGTTTTACTTGCCTTTCATTTTCACCTGCCCAAAATTTATTCCGCCGTGCTCCAAGGCTCGCTTTTCGACCGAAACGCCGTCCTACCCGTTTCGATCACCTTGGGCAATCTACTAGGGATGTTCTTTGAGCCGTTTAGATTTAAGATCCCGAACTTCCAATATTCCGAAATCATTCTTTATTTAGGAGTTGTGCCTCTGTTTTGCATGCTGGCGTATCTCGCCAGGCCGGCTTCATTTCAAAATCGGCGCGGCTTGATCATGCTGACATTGGCCGCGGCCAGCCTGCTCTTGATGACTAATTTCGCCCCGCTGATTGCAGCCCCAGAGAGCCTCTTTCAACGCATTCTGTGCGCCGTCGTTCCAACGCTCGGCAAAATCGAGGTCTATGAAAACTTCGGCGCCCTATTCCTTTTCTGCGGGACCTGCCTCGCCACCATTGCCTTCAATAATTTTCTCGCTCGCGAGGAAATTTTAGCGACGCTGGCGGCATTGACTTTATGGTCTTTTTTGATCAAGAGCCTTTTCTTTCCTGTTTGGATCAATCGCCACGCTCCCTTCGTTTCGAGGCTCGAAACATGGACCGGACTTCCGGGCTGGGGAATCGCCGCCGCCTATGCTTCGATTCTAGGATTCCTCGTTCTTCGGGCCCTGTCGATGACGCGCGGCGCCGGAAGCGCAAGGGATGATTCTTGGGGGGCTCCGCTTTTTCAAGCTCTTTACATGACCCTGTATGCATATGCCGTCGGATTGCCCCTGCTTGTCGCTCTCCTGCTGATTTCACGCTCATTGAACTCCTCTGGCCTACTGGGCTCCTATCGTACGGAAATTCTTTTCTTCCTCAAGGGACAGGGCTTTGTATTGGGCCAAATCCGACATCTTATTTTTGCACTCTCCGCCGTCGCCGCTGTCTTGATGATTTCGATTGGTTTCCAGCGAGCCTCCGTGAAATCACTTTCAAACCTGGCCATGAAGAAACTTCCCATTTTTATTTGCTTCCTTGTTTTTCTTGATCTTGCAATTTTTAATATTGCCCTGCTTGCTTCAGCCCACAAAACTAGTATAAGAAGCGATTTCTCGGTATTGCTCAAGGGCGAGGCGCCGACTCGCTCCAAGCCGCTCGAAAAGTCACTCTCCTACCGCAGCGTTCGCACGGAAGGAAGCTACAAATACACTTTTTTCGGACGGGAAATCATCCGCCAAACAAAGGCGGCCTTCCCCGCCTCTTGGGCCTCGTTTTCAAACGGCGACCAGATCGTCGACGCCATCTTCAGCACCTCCCTGTACTACGATTACTTGACGCGAGTCGATATCGATCATCAGTACTCTGCATCAGGCGTCACGAAGTCGATTCTGGACTTCTATCCCAGCCATGCCGGGGTCCCGGTCGCCAGCTCTTATGAGGCCATTCGAGGGCTTAACCAGACAAGCCTGGCGGAAGAGGGTGGCAAGCTCTTCATAGAGAGATCACTTAGGCCGCGCTTAGCCCCCCCGCCTCCAGAAGAATCTCCGGAGTTCCTGGGCCCCGGCTTTTACCCCCGCAAGGATCGCGAGGAACTTCGGATTAAAAAAAGCTTGCGAAAACCATCTTTTCGACGCGCGCCGCCGGCGCCTGGTTTCCTGGCGACCCCGCTATTCTCCGATCCCAACACGCTCGTCGCGAACGTCATGGTTCCGGAGGACGGCTATCTCTATTTCAGCGACGGCTACAGCCGGCATTGGAAGGCCTTCTTGGACGGCCGCCCGGTTCCGATTTATATCGCAAACGCCGCGTTCAAGGCCATCGAGGCAAGCAAGGGCCGGCACCACGTCGAATTCCTCTACGACCCCGCCTGGATTCGCCGGTCCATGGGCGCGAGCCTCGCGGGAACTCTCCTGTCCGCCTTCGTCGCGCTGTTTTATCTCCTCCGCTTGCGCCGCCCGGCGGACGCGGACCTGGCGCCCGTTCCCGCGCCATGAGGATCGCCGTGATCGGCTGGGCCTTTGCCCTCTTTCTCTTCTTGTTTCTCGCGCAGATGATCTTGGCCCGCCTCGGCCGCTTCGCCGGAGAAGACCGCTTTGTCGTCGTCCACTACATCGTCCTGCCCGGACTTCTCTTCGCAGGCGCATGGCCTTTTCACTTTTTCGGCCTCTTGGCCGTCCGAGACGCGGTGTTCTGCTACCTGCTGTTTTTCCTCATCTGCTCGGCCTGGGTCGCGTCCTATCCGGCCATCGCCGCGGCATCGCCCAGCCTTCTGATCCTTTTGGCCCTGCGGGGCCGTCCCGACGGGCTCTCGGCCGAGGAGATCGCGAAAGCCATCTCGCTTCAAGCCAATTCTCTTAAGCGCATCGAGGACGCGGAAAAAGACGGTCTGGTGCGCCGGGGAGATCGAGGATTGGAGTTGACCAGGCTCGGCCGCGCTGTTTTCGTTTTCTTCGCGTTCTACCGCCGGGCCCTGGCCCTCGCAACGGAGCCCTTGTGATCCCGCAGGGCATCCCCTATTTCGGGCTCCTGGCCCTTCCGCCGCTCTGCGTCTTCGCGGTTCAAATGCTCTTCAACCGCCTCTTCAGAGGCAAAAATCCCCAGGCCCTGGCGGTCCTGTCCATACTGGGCGGCGGGCCGCTCTTTTTCATTCTCCTCTCGTGGATGAGCCTCGGGATCGACAGGAACGAAGTTTTCCATGCCTACATGCTGCTCTTTTACGCCTTCGGCGCCTACGCCTATTTCCACGTTTTCAACATGAGCGAGACCTCGCGGCGCATTCGATTGCTCTTCGCGGTGGCGGATGGCTCGGCGGCGAAAAGTCCGGAGAATATTTACGATTCCTCAGCGATGCTTGAGGCGCGCCTGCGCCGGCTTCAGTCGCTCAGGCAAATTCGCCAGGTTGGTGATCGTTGGTCTCTCAATGGCCACTTACTCTTGACGATCACCAGAATCCTGAACGTCATCAGCCGAATGGTCGGCAAACCATGGCCTCAATAAACCCCACGCCGAATCAGCGCCCGGAGATCCTATCGGCGGCCAGAAAGCTTACGGCCGATTGCGGACTCGATCTCGGGTTTTGGGCATTGGCGGCGCTCTATCTACTCCGCCATTGGCGGTTGCTCGCGAACAACCATCTTTATCCTTCTCATGACAATCTCGGCTACCACTTCCCGAGTTTCGTCAATTTTGCGAACTCCCTCGCGCATGGCTTCGGCTTTCCGCGCATAATCCGGGAGTGGGGCGGAAGCGAAATTGCGATCACATCCATCTCCATGGGATATTTTGCGCCTCACCGCCTTTTGGGCTACCTGATTTACGCGTGTACGAGCGCTCCGCCGTTGCTTGCCTACAAGCTCACTCTTTTATTGGGATTCACCGTCAATGCCTTCGGGTGGCATCTTCTTTGGAAAAGAACGCTGCCCGAACCTGCATACGCGCTTTTCGGCTCCCTCCTTTTATTCTGCAGCGGCCTAGGAATCACCCTATTTCATCAGGAGCAGATTCTGATGACTCTTACATGGCTCCCATGGGGCATCCTTTTTCTACTCCAGGCCGCCGAAACCGGCCGCGGGCTCCCATTGGCGGCGGCTTGTGCGGGTTGCCTCATGACGCTGCATTATCCGCAAATACATGTTGTGGCCTTTTTTCTCTTGGCCCTCATCCTTTCAGCCCTTCGAGCGGTGGGGCAAAAATTCACATTTCACCGGATATGCCGTTCCTCATGGGTTGCCGCCGCAGCTACATTTCTATTGGCGGCGTCGCCTACTTTTTACATCCTCGCAAAAAAAGCCGGGTACGGAAGCCCCCTTCGAGGAACTCAGGATTTCGCGGCCAAGTCATTCAACGAATACCTTGAAATAAACCGGAAACAACGCTCCTCGGCCAAGCCGGAGAATTTAGGGAATCTAGCCCGTCCCGAAACATCCAATGACGACCAGATGGCCTTTTTCATGACGCGCATCGGCTTTTATTTTTCCCTCATCGGATTGGCGGGCGTATTTCTTTTTTATAGGGAATGGTCTTTCCTTCCCTTTTTTGTCGCCGTCCTCGCTTGGGCAACGCTAGGAATCAATGGCGGCCTCCCGCAAATCCTTTACATCATGCATTTCCCGACGATCTCCTTGTTCAGACAGTGGTATCACTTTTCGCCTTATCTGATTATCGCCCTCATCACCCTGGCGTGCCTAGGGCTTGCCACGGTCGATCAATTCGCCTCTCGATTCAGTCTCTCGTCCTCGATGAAATTTGCGGTCATGGCGGCCATCACTCTCGTGGCATCGGGAGAATCTCTCGCCTATTTCAAATCTTATGTCGGGCGATATGGTTCCAGATTTGAACAAACGATCCCTCGCTTCACGCGCGAAGAATACCTTGCGGCTCTCAATCGGGGGCCTTTGCGATTCCTCCTGCCCATTCGATTTTCAGGAAGCCTTGTCGCCTTGAAGGAGGATATCGCTTTCTTTGGGCGGGAATGTCCGGCCGCCTTGGGACCTTATGCCTGGGCGTTATCCTCCGCGCCCAACGAAGCAATGACGCGGAATTGGTGCGCCCTCCTGAAATCCGCCCGTGCCCTCACCGATGGGGAAGTCGTTTTTACTCCGAACTCCGTTCAACTGCATTCGCTAGATGCATCATCTAGGTCCATCGTATTGGCTCTAAACTCCGAACTCTTTGACCCTGCAACGGCAAATGTGCGAACGATCCCTATCGCGAAAAAGGCGCTGACCCTAACGAATTTTACCGGCAACGGGCAAATACCCTATATAGGCAGGACTTTCTTAACCACAATCGCTTGCCAGTATTTAACCATGTTCGCCTTGATTTCTCTCCCGCTCTTGCGCAAGGAGGCCGCCTAGTATGCCGGCATCCCGGACTCGCTGGACTTTGATTTATTGGCTAAGCGCCGCCATTGTCGCTCAATCCATCATGGCGCTTCCCTTTCTCGCCCGATATGGGACAAGTTTCTATTCAGGCGATATGCCGGGCTTTTTCCTGGTTTTAGAGCAGATGGATGAGAAGTTCGATTATCCGATCACGGTTCCCATCCGCGCTGACATAACGAAGGATCCGTCAGCGACGGATAGGATCGCCCACAACGTCTACGTGCGGGGGCCCAAAATAGTGTTTTATGCGCTCGTCTACCTATTCCATGCAATCCTTAAAGCGCTCGGAGTCCATTCGATAGGCACCGCCTTTACTTTGCTCTCTTGGACATGCGCATGTTCAACTTTCGTGGCCGTGCTTTTTCTTACAGGCACGCCCGAGCGCTGGTCCGCGCCCGTCAGCCTCTCGGCCGGCCTGTCTTTGCTTATTTTTTCCCACCTCTACCTCTTTCATCTTTCAAACCTTTACTATGTCCTCAATGTGCCGAATTATGTCCACCCGGCGGCGCTGTTCACCACGCTTAGTCTTATTTTAGTATGGCGGTTTGAAGGCATGTTTAGCCAGTTCGCGGCGGGATTGCTTACGGGATTCCTGTTTGGGATCACATCTGCTGCGCCTGTTTTTGTCACAGCCCTATTCGGCTCGAACGCAATCAAATCCTTCCGCGCTCCAGCAAATCATAAAACAGGCCGCATTATAAGCCCGCTCATGTTTCTTGCCGGCGGCGCGACTTCTTTAACGCTTCTCGAATTCTTTTATAGGCTAAAAGGCACCAGCTTCCTCTTGCGTTTGTGGCTGCATGTGCGCGAGAATCTTTTTCAGAACCATTTAGGCCATCTATACCCCTGGAGCCCCGTGAATACCTTCCATTTATTAACTTACGCCATTCCTTTTAGTTTTTTCCTTTTTCTCCTGCAAGGCATCGCGCAGGCAGACAGGAACGTTTTGACCGCAACCGATCGTGGAATGTATTTGTTTCTAGGACTTCTCTTTGCGCTATTTTCCATCTCTCCCTCCACTCCGCTCTTCCGTTCCGTCGCTCCGATGATTTCCATCAGCCTTGGGATGTTTTTCGCGCTTAATTATAGGTTGTATGAAAACA
Source organism: bacterium (assembly GCA_021799485.1). GTDB lineage: Bacteria > Elusimicrobiota > Elusimicrobia > UBA1565 > UBA9628 > JAJZAK01. The sequence continues at coordinate 10,169 of JAJZAK010000045.1, forward strand.
AAACACTAAAATCCGCGGCCTTTGGCTTCGCGCTGCTTCTAACGATGCTCGTATCAGGCGAGGCTGGCTATCAATTAGCCTTCAAGCTAAACAAATCGCACCTCCGCGACATTCAAAATATTATCGACCGCCTAGAACGCGAGGAAGATTCCCTCGGGATATTAGGATTTATGGGCAAATAACTATCATGCCGAACCTATCGACTCAAGGCAATCGCAGACTAAGTTTCTTCGCGGCGGCGCTCGTCGTCGCTTTAGCGGGCAAGATCATGTACGGGTTCATCCTTGCGAACCAACCATTTTATTTCTACGGGTCACTCCCTGAACAGGTCTTAGAATACACCGCGGCTAAAAACTTCGCCCGAAGCGGGTTTCTTAAAACCTATTTTCTGGCCGATTATTCTTCTTCCCCCTCCGCCGTCGATCACCCTTATATCTATACCCATATGCCGTCAGGCCCCGCGGTTTTCCTGGGATTTTTGTTTAAGCTGGGAGCGAGATTGTTGACAGCCAGACTGGTCTTCGCGGCCATCTCACTTCTCGGCTGCATTCTTTTTTACTTGCTGGTCCTAGAAGTAACGGGGGCGGCGTCCACCGCCGCTCTCGCGATCGTCCTTTATTCCTTTAACTTTAGCGGTTTCATTGAATGGTCCGATCATTTTACGCATTCGTTCTACGGGCCGGATTTTTTCGGCCCCCTTCTCTTCTATTTCAGGTTTCTCCGCCGCCAATCGAAGGCGGAGCTTATCGGCTTTGTGTCCTTCCTTGCCCTTGGCCTTGTAACAAACTACATCGCCGCGTTGCCGACAGTGGTCTCTGTTGTTGCGCTTCATTGCTTTTTCAACAGGGAATCTCGATACTCTCAAAAATTATTAGCCTTGACATTCGCGACAATTGCAAGCGTCGGAGCCTTTCATTTCTTGCAGAACTGCTTAGCGCTGGGCTTTAAAGTCGCCATTCGAGACGTGCTCTACACGCTGGGCAACCGCATTGCCGGCATCCCCTCTAAATCAAGCCTGACCGGTTTGTATATAAAAAATAAAATTGTTTTGTGGGGATCGGATACAATTCAAGGCGCGGCTTTGTTGGAATGGCTTTCGTCCGCCTTTCTGACCCCCTTAAAGCAACCGGCGGCGCTCGTCTCTTTTTTTCTTATCGGTTGCGGTTTTTTCTTCGGATTCATTCGATTTAATCCGTCGGACCGCTTCCGGCCGATAAGGCTTCTCGGGGTGATCTTCTTGGCTCCGTATTCATGGTATCTGCTCTTTGTTTCCCATGGTTCCATTTACTCTCTCCCATTCATTCATCGCTTCTTCGCCATCGGCTTATTCTTAAGCGCTTCCTATCTGATTTATTTGGGAGCAGAGGATCTCTTGGGAGGCCGTCGACATCGCTCCTCAATGCCCGCCGCCGCCACGTCATTCGACCGCCTGGGACCGATCTGGCTCGCCTCGGTGACGATCGCGTTCGTAACAACAGTTGCTTCCAACATCCGGCAGACCTGCGATGTTAAGCTGCTCTACCGATACGCCAAGAATTGGGAGGCGCAAAGCTCTCCTGATTTCCAGACCTATAAAAAGATCTCCTCGCTGCTGCCCAGGGACGCCGTTGTTACTACGAACTTGGACGGCGCTATCGCCGATTTTTTCGCTCCAAATGTTTTGGTTTTCGGCGGATGCCAGTCCAGCGCTTTATTAAGCCTAAAAACCAACCTTTGTCCGTCGACATTCCTCGATGAGGAAACAAGGCGTTCAGCGAAGCCCGGCTATCTTTGGGTCAGCTATCACTACCTGCCTGGCTACTCCGATTGCCACGACGACGCTTGTTTAAATGCGCTGGTCGGACGGTTAAAAAAGTCATATGACGTGCTAGGGTCCGTTAAAAACATGTGGGTGCTCTTTGATCTCAGCGAAAAGAAGATGTCACAACAGCATCGCGACAGCCGCGCCTGCGCTTAGGGTCTTTAGCGCCGCCCAAAAGGCGCTTCGAACGGACATGTACTCGACCTGATGGCTCGCGGTGTATCCCGGGTCCGCCCCTTTCACGAAACGCCAATGTCCGTACATGAAAACGTGAACGGCGCAAATGCTCGCCAAAAAAAAGCCCATCCTTCGGCGCTCCCCCGCGAACGCATCATTCAAAATATGGCCGGCAAGCAGGAGAACGACGGGGAAAAGATAGAACAAATGCCGGTCGGCCCAAAAGCCGGCCAAGGCGGCTAAGAGGACGAAAGGAAGCCAATACGAGTTCGCCGCGAGGATTCGGGCGGCCTCCCGGCGCTTGGCCGCCAAGACGAAGGCAAAAGCGCCGAAAACGTAAAAGGGCAGCAAGGCTATCTTGACATAACGAAATTTATGCAGCGCGTAAACTGCCTCGAATTGGAGAATTTGGATGTATTCGGACAAGATGCCGAGAGATGCCGGGTCGCCCGGCGCCCGCCCCGCCCCGGCATTGGGAGAAATAGCCGCCGCAGGAAAATAAGAGTGCTTTCGCCAATAGAGGAAAAGAAGCGTCGGCGCGAGAGAGCCCAGGAACCACAAAGCTTTCTCCCTGCGCTTTCCTTCGCTTCGCCATATCTTCAGCCAAAAACTAGGCAAAAGAAAAAGAACGTTTTCCCGGGTCAAGACGGCGGGGATGGATGCCAGGATAAAGGCGTCGAATCGGCCGACTAATAGAAAGTAAAACATTCCCGCCAAGAAGGCGAATCCCAGGGGATCGGCCATCTGGGGCCAACGGATATAAAGCCTCACGGGGATGAACAGGGTCAAAAAGCAGAGCGGCAGGCCCACGCAGAGCATCCGATCAAGCCCGGCGGCCTCCAGAGCGAGATAAAGGAAATAGACCGTGGCAAGGGTCGCCGCGAGGTTGAGCCACACAAAGCTCAGCCGGATCACCTGGTCAACCTTGAGAACGGCCGCGTCTCCCGAAGTCGAGAGCGTCTCCGGCTTCGATATATCCCTTCCGGCTCCTCCGAGGCTCGGCGCGGCCAAAAGGCCCGCGAGGATGGAAGGCACGGGCCTCGAGGCATAGAGCCGCGGTATCGGGGCATGGATCGCCGAGGGATCGTCGAAATGAAGGGCCATCAAGGTGAAGTCGCTGGCGTCTCCGAGCGGGCAGACTTCATAGCGGCTCGCGGTCGCGACGACGAAGTACGCGTAGATCGCGCAAGTCCCCGCCAGCAAAAAGAGCAGACGGCCGCGCCGTGATCGCGTCAAAAAGGAGGGGCTGATTCCTTTCGCCGGGCTTTGCGGCGACAGGAAGGAAAGCGTCATCTTCCCCTACATGCTATAAAATTCTTCTTTCCAGCGAGTGGGGACCGGTGTCCACGGCCGCGTATAATCTCATCAGTCCCCTCCTTGGGTTGAGTCGTTCGTCTCGCAACCGAACAATACACAACCTGGGGAGGGGACCTCTAGATGATTATCAGACTTTGAGTTTTTGAGTTATGTCACCCGGCCTAAAAGTTAAAAAGTCAAAGTCTGACACCGCAATCTGCTATAATATTTTTCTTTCCCGCAAGACATGACGCCGCTTCGAGAGTCCGCCGCCGCCCAGGAACCATCAGCCGGCCTTCAGGGCTCGTTACGGAATAAATATGGAACGCGCCGTCAAGGATATTTCCCGTCTCCTGGGAAAGAGAGGCCTTTGAAATGATCTCCGATAGCGCCCGCGATCCGTCGGCGGAGCCTTCCGCGGGGCCCCGCTCCCCCCATCCTCGAAGGCTCGACATCACCGTCGTCATGCCGGCCTTGAACGAGGAGGAAAACATCGCCGCCGCGGTCGAAAGCTGCCTGTCGGACTTCGGCGCGTTCGGAATCGAAGGCGAGATCGCGGCCGTCGACGACGGGAGCACGGACAAGACCGGGGCGATTCTGGCCGAGCTCTCCCGGAAGGACCCCCGCGTCCGGGTCCTGACCCACCCCTCTCCCCAAGGCATCGGCGCCTCCTTCTGGGACGGCGTCCGGGCGGCGCGGGGGCGGGCGGTCGTCATGCTCCCCGGCGACAACGAGAACCTGCCCTCGGAAATCTTCAAGTACCGGGGCCTTCTCGACCACGTGGACTTCGTCGTCCCCTTCGTCCACAACCGGGCCGCGCGCTCGCCGCTGCGCGTCCTGATCTCGAGCCTCTTTCGACTCATCGTCAACGCGAGCTTCGGGACCCATTTCCGATACACCAACGGCACCTGCCTCTACCGCCGCGAGATTTTGGCCGAGGTCCTCTCGCGCGAGACGGGATTTTTCTACCAGACCGACATCCTCATCCGTCTCGCCCGGCGCGGCCATCTGGACAAGGAGCCGAAGCTCGACGATGCCCCCTATCACCTTCTGATGCTGGCCGAGAGCCAGATCGGCTACCGCAACCTGGTTGAGCTCGTCTCCACCGCCTGGACGGAGGGCTTCTACTACCGACCACGGGTGGACAAAGAGCTCTTGTCCGCCCATCAGGAGGGGCTGATCGTCAGCTCCGGGTGCCTGTCCGGCGAGATTCCGAGCCTGATCCTGGCCGGGC
>JAJZAK010000045.1:14686-18080 GCA_021799485.1 bacterium
GTGCCCTACCGGCTCGGAGGCCGGCACGCGGGCCGCGCGAAGGCGCTCTCTCTTTCCTCCCTCAGGCAGGTCATCCGCGGCTACGCGCGGCTCTTAAAGGACGTCTATCTCGGCGATTCCCGAGAATCCTCCGCCCCCGGCGCGTCGGCTTGCGCGGCGCCGCTCGGCCGCGCGAAAACGCCCCCAACGGCCAAGGCCCCCGCGGGCGCCGCCACCTAAAGGAGAACCTCCATGTCCGCCTCCTCCCTCTCCCAGGAGCACACGAAGCTCATCCTCGACGGCACGAAGATCGCCTGGCACCAGGACCGCATCAAGGCCTGGGAGCGCGGCGAGCGCATCGCCCCTGTCACGATCGACATGGCCCTGACCCGCGCCTGCAACTACGGCTGCCACTACTGCTACGCCATGATGCAGGAAAACGAGCGCCATCCCATCACGAAAGAGGTGATGATGGACTTCCTCGACGACTGCGCGGAGCTGGGCGTCAAGGCGATCAGCTTCGTCTCGGACGGGGAGAGCACGATCTCCCCCGCCTTCGTCGACAGCGTCGTGCGGGGAAGCGAGCTGGGGATCTCGATGGCCGTGGGCTCCAACGCCTACGTCCTCAACGAGCACAAGCTGCGCCAGGTTCTGCCGCATCTCACCTATCTCCGCGTCAACATCACGGCCGGTGAGCGCCGGCGCTACGCCGAGATCATGGGCGTCCCCGAGAAGTTCTTCGACCAGGTCCGCCAGAACATCCTCGACATGGTCCGCCTCAAAAAGGAGATGGGCCTCTCCGTCACGATCGGGCTCCAGATGGTGCTCATGCCGCAGTACGAGGACCAGATCCTGCCGCTGGCGCGGCTGGGCCAGGAGCTGCGCCCCGACTATCTCGTCATCAAGCACTGCTCGGACAACGAGGACGGCTTCCTGGGGGTGGACTACGACGGCTACCAGAAGCTCTACTCGAAGCTGCGCGAGGCGGAGGCCCTCTCGGACGAGGGCTACCAGGTGGTCGTCAAATGGTCCAAGATCGAGGCCAAGGGGACGCGCAGCTACCAGCGCTGCTACGGCCCTCCCTTCCTCATCCAGCTCTCCGGCTCGGGCCTGGTCGCCCCCTGCGGGATGCTCTTCAACGAGAAGTACAAGAAGTTCCACGTGGGCAACATCACCCGCGAGCGCTTCAAGGACATCGTGCGCGGCGACCGCTACTGGGAGGTCATGAACTACCTCGCGAGCCCCGATTTCAACGCCCAGAAGATGTGCGGCAGCCTCTGCCTCCAGCACAAGGTCAACGAGCATCTCGACGGCTACATGAAGGGGGAGCGCGGCCTCGAAGCCCCGCCCGGCCCCCTTCCGGCGCACCTCAACTTCGTTTAAGCCGCGGCCCGCCTCCTACGTCAGCTTGTCGGGGCGGCGGGATGTCGAACGCCGAGGCCCGACCCCTCCGACTCCCGTGTTGACATGCGGTTATTTTACGCTGTAAAATAACCGCATGATTTCCAGGAGCCTGGAGCCCCTCCTCCGTTCCTCGAAAAAGTCCGTTCTCCTGCTGGGGCCGCGGCAGACCGGCAAGTCGACCCTCATCGCGGGGCTCAAGCCCGACCTCACGATCAATCTCATGCACGAGCCCACCTATCTGGAATTCCTGCGCAACCCCCGCGAGCTGGAACAACGCCTGGGCGCCCGGCGCGGCCGCGCCGCGATTTTCATCGACGAAGTGCAGCGGCTTCCCACCCTCTTGAACACGGTCCAGGCGCTCTTGGACCGCCCCGGGAATTCCTTCAAGTTCTTTCTGACCGGATCGAGCGCCCGGAAACTGCGGCGCGGCCACGCCAACCTCCTTCCAGGCCGCCTCCACGTCTATACGCTCTCCCCTTTGAGCTGCGGGGAACTGGGCTACTCCCTCGAAGACCGCAAAGCCCTCTCCTTCGGGACCCTGCCCGGCATTTGGAGCGAGGAAAGCGACGATTCCCGCGAGAAAACCCTGCGTTCTTACGCGTCCACGTACCTCAAGGAGGAGGTGCAGGCGGAGAGCCTGGCGCGCAACATCGAAGGCTTCGCGCGTTTTCTCTTCGCGGCCGCGGAAAGATCGGGGCAGTTCCTCGACCTGGCCAAGCTCGCTTCAGCGGCCCAGCTCCCGCGCCAATCCGTCGTGCGCTTCTTCGAGGTGCTCGAGGACTGCTTGCTGGTGCGCCGCGCCCCCGCCTTCGCGAAAAGCCCCGCGCGGAGGCTTGTCCAACACCCCAAGTATTATTTCTTCGATCTCGGCGTCCTCAACGGCCTGCTCGGCAATTTCCATGCCTCGGGCGACCGCTTGGGCCCGCTTTTCGAGCACCTGGTGTTCAACCAAATCCACAACGAGGCCGCCGCCCGCGACCGCGATATCCGGCTGTCATGCTACCGGACGGAGCATGGAGCCGAGGTGGACCTCATCCTGGAAATGGGCCGGGAGACATGGGCCGTCGAGGTCAAAGCCTCCCACCAAGTGCGCACCGGCGACCTGCGCGGCCTGCGCAGCTTTCGCGAATACCACGGGAGGAAGCACCGCGCTTGCGTGCTCTACCTCGGCTCCGCCCGCAAGAACCTCAACGGCGTCGGGATCCGGCCCTGGCAGGAGGGCCTTCGCGAGATTTTCTCCGCCTGACCCCTTCCGCCTCCTACGTCAGCTTGTCGGGGCGGCGGGTGCGCTGGGCGCGGCGGTTCTTGTCGTCGAGGCTCTCCAAGTGAATCTCGATGCGGGGGTCGAGGGCGTGCTTGAGGATCTTCTCAAGGCGCATCATCGCGGGGGCGAAATGCGGAGCCGAGGCGGCGGGGACGTGCGCCAGGACGACCCGGGTCTCCCCGATCATCTCGATCGCCTCGACCCCGTCCTTGTCCAGGCCCAACTCCCGGCAGCCGTCCGCGACGGCCGCCCGCGCGCGGGCGAGCCGCTCCGCGGAGGACAGGGCCCGCCAGGCCTCGCAGGGTCCGTCGTCCCAAAAATTAGGCTGGGCGGCCTTGCCGGTTTTCTCGGCGTACGCCTTGAAAAGAGCCCGGAGCATCCGCTGGGGCCGCTCGAAGGAAGGATCGGCGTTGAAAGGCGTCACGACCCCCCGCACGGGAGGCGGGAGCTTCCTGTCTCGAAGAAGCGCCTCGAGACGGATCACGGCGTGATCCCGGGCCTCCTGGAGAGGCCGGTTGGGAAGGATCGCGCCGCACAGCACATCCAGCATCGCCCGCAAGGGCCCCTCGGCGCCCGCGTGCCGGGCGCCGCGCACGACGCCCTCGGCGTCCACCGAGACGGCAAGAGCCGCTCCCCCGTCCTCGGCGCTCGCCACCGTCTGGCCCGGGGGCGCGGCCGCGAGAGCCCCCTCGAAGCGGATGTCCCGCGCCGCCTTCTCGATCGCCGCCCGGTACGCCGGGTGAAGCC
>JAJZAK010000011.1 GCA_021799485.1 bacterium
TCTGGCCGACCGCGTCCCCGGCCGGCGGCGTCGAGAACGCGGACTTTCAGGGCTTAGCTGAGGATTTGGGCCATTTTCAAAAAGTGTAATATTCTCCTGCCGGGACGCTCGCGGTTGGGTGGCTGAGCGGTCAAAAGCAACGGTCTGTAAAACCGTCCGCCGCCCGAAATGCGTATCAGAAGTTCCCCTCTGAGAACCTGACTTCCCGTCGGAGAATGCGTATCAAGGGATTTCCCGGAGTTTCCCGCTCTTTCCCGGGTTTTCCCGCCTTTCCTGCAAAGTTTGGACACAAAGTGGACACAAGATGCGTATCAAAGTCGATGGCAGCGTCCTGCCATGCCGGGGAAGACGCCCGCAAAGGACGGAATCCGAATCTTGCTTTTTTAGTGAATTTGGCGATAAACTAAGGCCGTGGATATCAATACGCGGGATTACATCTCCGTCAACCCGGAGATTTGCCACGGCAAGCCGTGCTTCAAGGGCACGCGCATCATGGTGTCCCTCCTCTTGGAGATGATGGAGGCGGGCCAGGCGCCCAAGGACATCTTGGCGGGGTTCCCCGAACTGGATCAAAGACATCTCCAAGCCGCCCTCCATTTCGCGGCCCAGGCCGTGGACAGCGGCCTCTTCACTCCAACGGCCTGATTCCCAGGTGCGCTTTCTCCTGGACGAGAACGTTCCCATCCAGGTGCTCGACGCGATCCGGAAGCGCGGCCACGACGTCGAGCGCGTCCCCCTTGGAAGCCGCAACGGCGAGGTCGCGGGTCTAGCCTCCCGCGAAAAACGAATCCTTCTCACCTACGACAAAGATTTCCTCGATGCCCGGCGCTATCCGCCCGCCCAATATTGGGGAATCGTCTGCCTGCGCCTGCATCCGCCGATCTTGAAGGAGATTGAGTCGGCGCTGGAGCACGTTCTCAAGGCATCCGAGGACAGCTTAAAAGGCGCAGCTTTCTTCCTGACGTCCGCCGGCCTTGAGCCAGCGGCGCCATAGCTTTCTTCCTCAATATAGGACCATCGGCCCATCGAAATTGGGCCCAAAGCCTCATGACTTGGCGGGACGGCTGTGATACGATAAACCCGTAGATGGAAAACTTTAAGATGACTTCGACAAGACAAGGAGGACGACGAACGATGAAAAGCGAGATGAAACTGGCCGTCGCGGCCATGGGCGTTTTGGCCTTGAGCGCCGGGGCGTGGGCGGGCGTAGGCTCGGAGGCTTCCTTTAATGCGAGCTTGTCGGCGCTGAGGGGCCAGGTCGCGCCTGCGGCGGACGAGCTCAACAAAAGCGTCGATGACGCCCTCAATTGCGCCAAGGACCATTGCCCCGCCGGCAATCCCTTCGACGCGGAGGCGGCCCTGGCCGCAATGGACCCGGCCAAGATCGGGGTCGCGGCGCGCTTCGTCGCGATCAAGCCCGGGACTTTTCTAATGGGAAGCCCGCAAGGAGAAGGCGAGCAAGACGAAACCCCCCAGCACCAAGTAACGCTGACGCGGCCCTTCGAGATGCAGGCGACCGACGTGACGCAGCTTCAATATCTGCTCGTCACGAGCAACAACCCCTCGGCGTTCGCGAAGGCGGAGAACTGCCCCGGCAAGCTCAAAGTGATCGCCGGCATCGCGGCCTGCGTGGACAGCCCTGTCGAGACGGTCTCGTGGAACGACGCACAAGCCTTTATCGCGAGGCTCAACGCGATCCAAGACAAATATACTTACCGGTTGCCGACCGAGGCCGAGTGGGAGTACGCGGCCCGGGCCGAGGGCGGCAGCGTCGGCGGCTCTTGGACGAGCGAGAACTCGGGCAACCGTACCCATGAAGTAGCCTCAAGGGCGTCCAACGGTTTTGGTCTCTATGACATGCTGGGCAACGTGTGGCAGTGGGTCCAGGACTACTACGGAGGCTATCCCCGCTCGGCAGTCACCGATCCGCAAGGACCTTCTACGGGCTCCTACCGCGTCATTCGCGGCGGCTCCTGGTACGGCGGCGCCGGCTACGCGCGTCCTGGCATCCGCAACTCCGGCGGTCCGGGCGGCCGCGGCAACCTTGTCGGGTTGCGCCTCGTGAGGTCCAGTCGTTGACCCTTGGACGCTTGAGCTCTTGTCGCTTGGCTTGAACTGCAGGGTATAAAGCCGGCCATGCGCGTGAGCCATGGCCGGCTTCCCCTTTTGATCCAAGGGAATCTCAATGAGGCTCAAGGTGCTGACGTTGCGCCTCGACCCGCGGACGGGAACGTTCGACGAGGGGGCTCTGGCCGAGTTCCAGCAAGGCAAGGACGTTCTGGATGTCTCGGAACATTTCCTTATCCACGACAAGACGCCGACGCTCGCCTTGGTGATCCGGTATCGCGATCTTCCGGAGAACGGCCGGACGTCGCCCGAGGCCGCGCGCAAGGACTGGCGCGCCGAGCTTGACGAGAATGGAAAGAAGATTTACGACGAGCTGCGGCTGTGGCGCGGGCGCAAGGCCAAGCGCGAGGGCATGCCTCCCTACCTCATCCTCAACAACCGCGAGCTGGCGGAGCTCGCGATGAGACGGCCCGCGAGCGTCGGGCAGCTGCGCGAGATCGAGGGGATCGGCGAGGCGAAGGCCCGGCGGTGGGGCGATGAGATCGTGGCGCTGCTTGCGAAATTGGCGTCGGCCGCGAGGGCTTCGCCGCCGACGCCGACGCAAAACATGGGGGGGGGGGTAATTTATGGCCTCCGTCGAGCTTCCGCTCTTCGTCCATTGGGAAAGGACTCTCAAGGACCTCCTCTCGCGCACGGGGAAGTTCCCCAAGAGCGTCCGGTTCACGCTCTCCTCGCGCATTGACAACCTCGCGCTCGACGTTCTAGAGCTGATCGTCGAGGCCCGCTACTCGAAGGATAAGTCGGCCGCGCTGTCGAGGGCGAGCCTGTCTCTGGAGAAGCTGCGGGTTCTGCTGCGCATCAGCCATGACGAGAGGCATCTCGACCGCCGGGGCTTCGAGCACGTCGCCCGACATATCGACGAGGCGGGGCGGATGCTGGGCGGCTGGATTCGCAGCCGCGAGGCCCGATGAAGCGCGCCGGGCATCTCTTCGAGAAGGTTGCGGACTTCTCCGGCTTGTGCGCCGCGGCCCGGCACGCCGCGCGCGGCAAGGGCGCGACTCATTCGGCGTCCGCCTTTGTTTTCCACATGGAGACCGAGGTTCTCAAGCTCAAGCGGGAGTTGGAGGATGGAAGCTACAGGCCCCGGTCCTACCGGACGTTCTACATTTCGGACCCCAAGCCCCGGACGATCTCGGCCGCCGACTTCCGAGACCGCGTCGCTCATCACGCCCTCTGTGCGGCCTTGGAGCCCCTTTTCGAGCGGGCCGCGATCTACGACAGCTACGCCTGCCGGCCGGGGAAAGGCTCTCACGCCGCCGTCGCGCGGGCGCGCCTTTTCGCTCGGCGCTTTAGCTACTTCCTGAAGCTCGATATCCGAAAGTTCTTCGAGAACGCGGACCACGGAGTCTTGAAGCGCGGTTTGTGGCGCCTGGTCAAGGACGCGAGGCTTCTGGCCCTAGCCGACGCGATCATCGACTGCGGCGCTCCCGGCTCGCCCCCCGGCAAGGGCCTCCCCATCGGCAACCTGACGAGCCAGCATTTCGCCAACCATTATCTCTGTCCCCTCGACCACCATATCAAGGAGGTTCTGTGCGTGAAGGGGTATGTTCGCTACATGGACGACATGCTTCTCTTTTCGGACTCGAAGGAGAAGCTGCGCGATGCGCGGGAGCGGGTGCGGGAGTTCGTGGAGCGCCAGCTCAAGCTCCGGCTCAAGGACGAGGCGTGCGTCCTGGCCCCCGTTTCGGAAGGGATTCCCTTTCTTGGGATGCGCCTGTGGCCGCGGGCCATCCGCCTCGACGGCTCCGGCAGACGCCGGTTTATCCATGGCTTGAGGCTCCTGCGGCGAGGGTTTGCGGAGGGGAGCCGGGATGAGGCGGAAGCAATGGCTTCGCTCAGGAGCCGCCTGGGGCACGCCGAGCACGCCGGGACATTGAGGCTTCGCCGCTCCCTCTTTCCCCTCTTTGAACGGATGGATTTTGGTTCGGAGGCATTACGGGCTCCAACCGCGTCATTCGCGGCGGCTCCTGGAACAACGACGCCGGCAACGCGCGTCCTGGCAACCGCAACAACGACGATCCGGGCGACCGCAACAACAATGTCGGGTTGCGCCTCGTGAGCTCGCGCCCATCGGCCAGAAGCCTTGTGTTCACGGACATGAGGCCAGCGCCCAGGACATGACCAAAGCCTCCGGACCCGCGCCTCGTCCCTGCCGCCGCCCGCAGGGACGGGGACGAAGAGAAGAATCGCGCCGTGCCGGCTGGTAGGGCTCCTGATGGGGCCTCGAAAGCCGGTGCGGCGCTTACGTGCCGGCCGTACGACGCGAACGGCGCATTAAACGGGTTCCCCCGTTGATGCGCATTTCGGACTTTGGACACCTAATGGACACAAACCCAAAAGCGCCCCTTCGCGCCGTTGGAGGGTCAAGGCCAAAAAGTGTAGTATTCCCCTGACGGAACGGCTTCCCGGTTGGGTGGCTGAGCGGTCAAAAGCAACGGTCTGTAAAACCGTCGGGCTTTGCCCTACGCAGGTTCGAATCCTGCCCCAACCACCGGATGAGCCGCCTCCGGCAAGGACAACATGGCTTTCAACATCGTCGTTTGCGTCAAAAGCACTCCCTCCACGACCGCGCTCGCGGTCGACCCCTCGACGGGCAAGGCGAAGACGGACGGCATCCAATTCGGGATCAATCCCTTCGACGAATATGCCGTCGAGGAGGCGGTCCGGCTCAAGGAGCGCTTCCCGGGCGCCAAGACGACGGCCCTCGCGTTGGGCCCCGAAAGCGCCGATGGGGCGGTTCGCGAGGCGATCGCCCGAGGCATGGACGCCGGAGCCGTGGCGGTTCTCCCCGGCTGGGAGGAGAGCCCCTATGCGGCGGCGATCGGGCTTGCGAAGGCGATTCTCAAGCTGCACGCCGAGTCTCCCGTCCATCTCGTGCTTTTCGGCAAAAGCACCAACGACATGGCCTCCGGCCTCGTCGGAGCGCTCGTCGCGGCCCGGCTCGATTGGCCGGCCGTCATCTCCGTCAAGAAGATCGACGCCCTGGACGAGAAGGAAGCGACGGTTCACCGCATGATGGAGGACGGCGTCGACGTCGTGAAGACCGCCCTCCCGGCGGTGATCGGGACGGTCAAGGAGATCAACGAGCCGCGGCTTCCTTCTCTTAAAGGAAAGATGGCGGCCAAGAAGGCGGCGCTCAAGATTTTCAAGGACTCGGATTTGGGAGTCGCGGCCGAGGCCGCCGCGGCCGTGAAGGCCGTGGCTCTTGAGAAGCTGTCCCCCCTCCCGCCGCGGCCCGCCGGGGTGCGCGTGGACGGCGCCTCGCCGCAAGACAAGGCCAAGAAGCTCGTCGAGATCCTCGCCGAGAGGAGAGTCATCTGATGGCAAAGGGAACGCTCGCCGTCCTTTTCCCGAGCCGGGGCATCCTTCAGCCGTCCGCCTACGAGGCGCTCGCGGCGGGCAAGACTTTGGCCGGTCCCTTGGGAGAACCGCTTGATGCCGCGATCATCGCCGGCTCGAAGGGCGCGGAATTCGCCAAGGACGTGGCCGCGCGCGGGCCGGGCCGGGTCCATCTGATCGAAAATCCCGCGTTCGAGAATTTCTCCGACGAAGCCTACGCGGCGCCTCTCAAGCGTCTCATTGAGAAGGAGGGCTATGCCCGCGTCGTCGTCGTTTCCACGATCAACGGCCGCCTGCTCGCGGCGAGGCTTTCGGCGGCCTTGAACGCCGGGATCGCGGCCGACGTCTGGGGGCTTGCGGCCGAGGGCGGGCGCGTCACGGCGAAGCGGAGCGTCTACGGCGGCAACCTCATCGGCGAGTTCGCGTTCGGAAGCGAGCGGCAGGTGATGCTCATCCAGCCCCTTTCCTTCGAGAGGGCCCAGCCCCAGGGAAGCCCGGGACAAGTCGTCACGGCGGACTCGGCTCCCGGGGCGGTCCGCGCGCGATTCGTCTCCTTCGAGCCCCAGCCGGCCGGGGAGATCGACCTGGGAAGCGCCGAGCGCGTGGTTTCGGGAGGGCGCGGGCTCGGGAGCGCCGACGGGTTCAAGATGATCCGGGAACTGGCGCAGGTCCTGGGAGCGGCCGTGGGCGCCTCCCGCGCGGTCGTCGATTCCGGGTGGATCCCCTACCGGCACCAAGTCGGGCTGACGGGGAGGACCGTCCGGCCCAAGCTCTATGTCGCCTGCGGGATTTCGGGGCAGATCCAGCACCTGGCCGGGATGTCCTCCGCGGCCAACATCGTCGCGATCAACACGGACCCCGACTGCCCCATGATGAAGATGGCCTCGATCGCCGTTCCGGGCGACGTCAACGAGATCATCCCTCCGCTCATCGCCGAGCTCAAGAAAAGAAAAGGCGCGTGACAGGGCCGTGTCGATGAAAAAACTCATTTTGGGGCCGATGACGGCGGCGATCATCGCATTTCTCCCATGCGCGGCCTTCGCCTCCTCCAGCCTCATTAAGCTGAAGGCCGCCCTCCATAAATGCCGGGAGGCGGAGAAGCTTCTCCAGCAGATTCCGCCGCGCTTTCAGTCCAAGATCAAGGCCCAGATGTTTCTTCACCAAGCCATCGAGCAGCTTCGCCTGTCCGTTGAAGCCGCTGATCATTGGCACAACCCGATCCATTTCATTCCAGCCAAGCACAAGAGCCGCCACAAAAAGCCCAAGCCAACCAAGCGAAAAGAGCAAGAGGTCAGAATCATCGAATAGCCGCGGTTCGGCGGGGAACGGGCCCCCCGTCGAGGGAGTCTCTTATTGGCAGTTGCCGGGACCCGATCCCGAGCTTGGGGGGTTGCAGGTTCCGGAGCAACACTCGGGACCGGAGGTGCACGAACTGCCGGAGCCGCCGCACGAGGCGCAAGCGTGGCTCTGGCAGTTATATCCCGCGCAACAGTCGGAATTCGAGCCGCATCCCGCCCCACTATTGCCGCAGGCGCATTGCCCGGAGGAGTTGCAGGTTCCGGAGGCGCAGTCGCTGCCAGTGTTGCAGGGCGTCCCTTGCCCGCCGAGGCACGAGTTGCCGCTGCAGATATTCGAGCAGCAATCCGAGGGGATCGAGCAAGTGCTGTTGGTCCCGCGGCAAGTTTCGCAGGTGCCGCCCGTGCCGCAAACCAATCCGCTGCAACAAGGGGAGGCCGAGCCGCATGTCCCGCCCGCCGAGACGCAGGTGGCCTGGCAGGTGTTGGTGTCCGGCGAGCAGCTGCCCGAGCAACAGGCGGCGTTGCTCGAGCAGGAACTTCCATTGGCGGAGCAGGCGGGAGGAGGCGGAGTTCCGGAGCTGCCTGCCTGAGCGGCGTCCTGGCAGCAGAGGGCATAGGTATTGATCTGATAGCCGACGCCCTGGCCGGTGGGATTGGCGCAGCCGAAATTCCAGCCGTTGCTCGCCGGCCAGGAGCCCCAAGAGCCGCTCGGTATATCCAGATTATCGAGTCCGAGATAGACATTCTGGCACCAGCCTCCGCCGCCGATGGCGTTGGTGCCTGATGGGCACGTGGCCGTATTTTGGCCGTAGCAGGTGAAGGCCTCCAGCGCGCTGCAATTCGAGTAGGGGCAGTTGGAGGGCGGGGCGGGGCCGAAGGAGAATGATGGGAAAGGCCAGGGGAGATTGATTTGGACCTGGCAGCCGCAGGTCGGCTGGCCGCAGGGGCCGCAGCCGAGATGCTCGATGCAGCAGCCGACCATGGCGAGACAGCCATAATAGTCCGGGGTGCACTCGCAAGCATTGCTCTGAACGAGGGTGCAGGAATGGGCGACAGTCCCGCCGCTGCCGTTGAGAATGAGAGGGCCGCTGATCGTCAGGGGCATGGTCTGGTTCTGGGAGGTGACCGTGCCGTTGATTTGCGTCGCGCCGTTTTGGATCCGCATGATCTCATGGCGGTTGCCGTAGGCCAGGGAGCCGACGCCGACGCCGATCTGGTCGCTCGCCCAAAACTGGAACTTGGTCGGAGCCATGCTGATCTTGGCGTATTGGCCGTTGGCGTTGTCGAGCTCGATCTGTCCTTGCCCTCCGGGCACCCCGCCGCCGATGTAAAGCCCATGGGGGCTCACGCTGGTTTGGTAGCCGGGCGGACCGAGAAAGCCGTTGGTGGACGCGGTGCCGATGGCCACGCTGCCGTTTTCAACGACGAGGGCCGCGTCGGGGTCGGCGACCGAGGCGGTGCCGCCGATTTCGGCCAGGTAGCCGGAGCCCGAGACCGCGGCCAGATAGGTATTGCCGGTCGTCAGCATCTGGTTGTAGAGTCCGTTGGGCGATGGGTAGTAGCTGCTCAGGCGGACGTCTTGGGTGCTCGTGATCGTCCGGGGAAGCGCGAGGAAAAGGAGCGCCGTCAACAGGGGCTTGATCGTCCGCGTCGAGAGGCGCAGACTGATCCGCCAACGCGCCGCGTCGTCGGCCTTCGGAGGGCGGTCCATTTATAAATAGCAGCAGTAAGCGTAGGCCGTGTTCCAGAGCGGGAAACCGGGCAAGACGGAATTGCCGCATTGAATCGCCCAAGTGTTGGCGCCATAGGGATAGCTTCCCTCTAAATCAGCTCCCAGGCAGGTTCCTCCTCCTCCCATGATGACGGTGCCGGACGGACATGTCGCTGCGGCGCTGCCCCACCCCGTCACCTGTTGTCCTGGCACCCAAGAGCATGTGTGCGGCGTGTCGCCTCCCAGTGTGGAGGTTGAGTCGCCCAGTATATAAGGGGCCGTCGTGGGGCCGTACCAGTCGGCGGCGGTGTTGGAGAGCAGGAAAAGCTCCGGCGTCGAGCCGGGACCCTCGTTGTCGATATAGGCGATGAAAGGATCGCCCGCCGTGGCAAAGGTCACCTTGTCCGTCGACCAAATCTCGAGTTGGTTTTGCCATCGGCTGATCTGGCCCGAGCCGCCCGAGGAATCGTCGAGCTGAATCTGCGGCTGCTGGATTCCTCCCGCGCCGCCCGGTCCCGGCCCGATGTAGAGGCCTCCATAACTTGTCCCTCCGATCCCGTTGGGCGCCGCGGGCCCCTGCCCGAAAGTCCCGGAGCCGCTGGCATACGGGTTGTTGGAGCCGATCGACATATTGCCCTGGTTGGAATTGTTGAGCATGAGCCGGATCGATGAATCCTGGGGAGGCACAATGCTTCCGATCTCGGCGATCGCTCCGCCGCCGGACGCTGAATTGGCGGCTAGAAAGGCGCTCTGGTTGACGAGGAGCTGGCCATAGGCTCCGCTCGGCGCCGGGAAGAAGACGGTCATCTGGACCTGCTCGAGGCCGCAGAGATCGCCGGCCGCCGCCAGGATCAAAAGCGCCGCCAGCAGGGCCCGAGGAGCCCAGGGCGGGGCGGCCAGCTCGACGTCTATTTGAATTCCCGCCGCCATATCAGTTCTTTAGAGATCGCAGCATTCGACCCAAGTATTCGAGGGCGCCGTATACGTCGGATGAAAAATATCGCCGCATGTGAAATTCCAAGCGGTCGGATAAGTCAGCGTCGGCACATTGAGTTGAGGGGGATAAGCGGGAGGGGTCACAAGCGAGTCCGGGGCCTTGTAATTAAGGGGGTTTGTCTGGCCGGGTCCCGAGTTGGGAAGGCCGGCCGCGGGGCCGTTTGCGACCTCGACGTAGCCGGGCCCGCAATTGCCTCCTCCCGCGATGGCGACGACTTGATTTTGACTGCCGTTTTGAGGGGGCGGGCACTGAAGGCCCGAGAAAAGAAAGCAATTGTAGGGGACATTGCCCATGTAAGGAACGCCCGGATCGGTGTAGAAGACGCCCTCGGCCGCGATTTGTCCGCTCACCGTCATGCTGCCGTAGGCCACCATCACACCGAGCGTGTTGCCTGCCGGCGTTTGAGCTCCGATAAAATGGAGGGTGTCGCTGTAGGGAGTTCCCGCGCCCAGCGACACCTTATAGGTCGACCAGAGCTGCAGTTCGCCGGATCCATTGATGCGGTTGATTTGCCCCGCCTGGGGATAGGGGACGGGGGTGGGATTGGCGGCGTTGGTGAGCGTGGTGTTTATTTCGTCGAGCTCGATTTGCGCCGATCCGGAGCCCGTCGGATAGTTCGGTCCGACGCGCAAGCCGCCGGCTCCGGGCTGGGTGAAATAATAACTGGGGACTCCGGAGCCTGAATAAGGGGTGCCGATGCCGACACTGCCGTTGCGCACGACCAGCATGGCCCCCGAGGCGCTCCCGTCCGTCCCGCCGACCTCGACGAAACTGTTGCCGGTGTTATTGACGGCCAGATAGGCGTTTCCAAAAGTCAGGAGTTGTTGATAGACCCCTGTTGTGGCGGGATAGTACGTCTTGAGGGTGACATCCTCGAGCTGGCTTCCGCATTCTGGAGCAAGGCCAAAAAGAAAAAAGACAAAGAAAAAAACCCCGGCCTTGGCGGGGGTGGGACGCAAGTCGATGGTCAGGCTGACGCGGGCGGCCATGACACCAGCATTTTATACTTCTATAATTGTAAGCTTTTTGGCAATTCGCGAAAACCCTTTTTGAGGAAATTACTCGATAGCGCCCCAGAGGTTGCTTGCTGTTGAATAGATCGCTTGCCCCATGCACACAGCCTCCGGGGCAAGGTCGGAATACAGGCTTTCAAGAGGCTGAACGATGGAATTAATGGTTTCCCATCCGGCATTCTCGATGCAACCGGCGCTGATGGATACGTTGGGGAAAGATCCCGACGTGCAAAAGGGAGGTTGTGATTCGGCGAGATTGATGCCGAAATCAACGCCGAGGCCGATGGCTAAGCCCAACGGCCCCGCCATGGCCCCATCCCCCGCGATATAGAGAGCCGCCACGTAGGGGCCGGCGGAGGTTGTGGCGCCGAGCAGGGCGCCCCCCCAGCCCCCCTTCTCGTAGCCGACGATGGTCGCGCCCGCGACGGCCGCGATGCTGACGCCCATCGGCATATCCGGAATCGAGGAGGCAAGGTTTAAGATGTCCACGCCGCCGCCCTGCATGGTGGGGTTTGTCAGGGCGGAATAGATTTGTAAGCCGGGAGAGCCGGAAAAAATGCTGCATCCCGTCGCCGGCGGATCAGTGACGGCGGGCGCCGTCAGAAGCAGTTGTTGGTTCGCATAAGCCGAGACAGCCAGGCCGGCGTAGATGGACTGAGCTTGCTGGGCCGGAGTGAGCGTCAAGTTGTAGGCCGTCGCCACGATGTTGTTGCCGCCTCCCCCCCCGCCGCCTCCACCACCCCCTCCGCCACCCCCGCCTCCCCCGCCGCCGCCGCCGGGAGGGCCGATCCTCATAGCCGGGACCTCCGCGGGAACGGCGGCGCCGACGATCAAAATCATGGCCGACAACGCCATCTTTTTCAGAAAGGGTGTTCGCGTCATGCTTGGACTATAACGGGGGAGTCGGCGGAATTCAATAAGGGGCTCATTAAAGCTGGATTAAGGAACGGTAAGGAAGGCCAGGGCCTCCATGCCACGAGAATTCCTATAATGAATGCAACGTACCCACCCTCCAGGACTCGGAACATCCATCTCCATGCAGCCGCGTAAACTAGCCAAAAGACTGGCGCTGATCCCGGCCGCGGTCGTCGCGGGAGCCGCCGTCGCCGAGGTTCTCGTCGGCGTCGAGGGCTCTCGCGGCAAGGTCTTTGTCGAGTCAAGCCTCCCCGCGATCGCCTCGCGCTGGAGCTCCGGCGAGCTTGCATCCCGGGCGACTCTGGAATTCCTCAGAACCGCTCCCATCGACAGGATCGATTCGGCCTTCGGCGCCGCCCGGAGGAATCTCGGGCCGCTCAAGGCCCTTCGGGGCTGCCAGGGCGGGGCGAGGTTGGCCATGGCGAAAAACGGATTGTGGATGATTTCGGCCCGCTACGCTTGCCGGGCGGATTTCGAGAGGGCATCGGCGCGGATCGCCGTTGGGATCGTCAAGCGCGGCGGCGGGTGGTTGATATCGAGCTTCGAGGTTGACTCGGCGGCCTACAAGGCGGCTTGGCCCCAGTCCTTGCGCGCGCGATCGAGCGACTCGGGAGTCCCGATGTCGAGCCAGCGCGCGGAGCCTACGTCGTAAGCGAGCAGATTCTCGCCTTTCTCCGCCAGGCGCAGATAGCTCGCGATGATGGAGAAGGCGCCGGTTTCGCCCAGCATGTTGAAAATGCCCGGGCTGAGGACGTGAATTCCGTTGAACGCCAAGGCCCGGACTCCGGGTTCCGGGGCTTCCCCGGCGGCTTCCCGGCCTACAAGGCGTCCCGAGGCGTCGAAAAGAAGCCTGCGGGGGCCTGGGCGATCCGAAACCGCCAGCGTCGCGAGGGCTCCCGAGCGTTCGTGGCAGCGGTAGAGCGCGCCCAAGTCGATCTCGCTGAGGACATCGGCGTTATGGACGAAGAAGGGACGGCCGTCATTTAAAAACGCGGCAGCCTTTTTGATCCCTCCCCCGGTGTCGAGGAGGACTTCTTCCCGGGAAACGTGGATCTTGACGCCGAGGCGGCTTTGGGCCTTATTAAGGAAGGACTCGACCTTGTCCGCCAAGTGCCAGGTGTTGATCGCGACGCCGTCGACGCCGGCCTTGAGAAGCCGATTCAAGACGATCTCGATGATGGGGACGCCGCCTATTTCGATGAGCGGCTTGGGAAGGCGTTCGGTCAGGGGCTTGAGCCGCGTTCCCTCCCCGGCGGCTAGGATCATCGCCTTCATCGCGGTTGGTTTTTAAATGTTTCGGTCAAAGATCGCGGTGTTCGACTTGGACCGGGACCCGGAGCTTCCCGCGCAAAAAAGACGCCATGGCCTCCGCGCAGAAGACGGAGCGATGCCGCCCTCCGGTGCAGCCGAAGGCGACCGAAAGGTCGGTGAAATTGCGGGCGCGGTAGTTCTTCACGCTGTCAGCGACCAGCTCCTCGGCGCGCCGCAGAAAGCGCCGGACGGGGGCTTGATGGGAAAGATACGCCGCGACGGGGCGGTCCCGGCCCGTCAGCTCCGCGTAGCGCGCGAGCCGGCCAGGGTTGGGGAGAGCCCGGCAGTCGAAGACGAAGCCGCCGCCGTGGCCGCGGTCGTCGGCGGGGATGCTGCGCTTATAGGAGAAGCTCTGGACGCGCACGGTGAGCTCGAGGCTCGCGTTGCCGAAGAGCCGCAGCCTGGGCGTCGCGACGAGCATCTTGAGGACGCGGACGAGCTCCGGAGCCTCGACCGGGAATCCGCGCTCCCGCAGGAGAAACTCGATGTTGCGCATGGCGTAGGGGATGCTTTGGAGAAAATGGGGCTTGCGCTCGAAAAAGCCTCTCAGGCCGTAGGTGCCGAGGGCCTGGAAGATGCGGACGTAAACGTAGCCCGGATAGTGTCGCATGAACTGATCGCGGGAGACGCGGCCGACCTTGCGGGCCTGGCGGAGGTAGGCTTCGAGAAGCTCCTTGCGCGTCGGCTCGGGGAGATCCGCCTTCGCGTCATAGAGCAGCGAGGCGACGTCGTACTGGAGGGCGCCGCGGCGGCCCCCCTGGTAGTCGATGAACCAAGGCTCTCCCGAACGCACCATGATGTTGCGCGACTGGAAGTCGCGGTAGAGGAAATAGCGCCGGTCCGCTTCCAGGAGATGGGCGGCGAAGAGCGCGAAATCCTCCTCGAGCCTCTGCTCGTCGAAAACGAAGCCCCCGAGGCGGAGGAAATAATATTTGAAGTAGTTGAGATCCCAGAGGATGGATTGCCGGTCGAACTCCGCGCGCGGCCAGCAGACCCGGAGATCGACGCCGCGCCCCGCCGTGATTTGGAATCGTGGCAGGAGGGCGGCGGCTTTGCGGTAGACCTGGAGGACCTCCGGGGCGATGCTGGAGCCCCGGCGCTTCGCCGTCAGGAGGTCGAAGAGAGTCCGGTCTCCCAAGTCCTCCTCGAGGTAGGCGCCCTTCGCCTGGTCCTCGGCGTAGATCTCGGGCACGGGGAGCCCCGCGCGGCGGAAATGCTTGGAGAAGGACAGGAAGGCGCGGTTCTCCGCGAGATCGTCGTTGACGACGCCGATCGTCGAGGGAGCGTCCCCGGAGAGACGGTAGATCTTGCGCGCCGATCCGTCCCCCGCGAGGCCGGCGATCGAGCGGGGCTTCGTCCCGAAGCGGGCCTCGTAGAGCCGGGCCAGGACGGCCGCGGGGCGCCGGTGGTCACGCCCGCGCGGGCGGGAATCCGGCCCGGCCCCGCGCTGGCGCGGCGGGAGCGGCGGCGTCACCGGCTCGCGGCGATCGCCGCCTCGAGGTCTCGCGCGAGGTCGCCCGCGTCCTCGATGCCGACCGAGAGCCGTATGAGACCATCCGAGAGCCCGGATTGAAGGCGCTCCTCCCGCGGTATCGATCCGTGTGTCATGCTGGCCGGGTGGCTCACCAGGGACTCGACCCCGCCCAGGCTTTCGGCCAGGGAAAAGACCTCGGTGCGGGAGACCATCTTCATGGCGCGTTCGATCCCGCCCTTGAGTTCAAAGGAGATCATGCCGCCGTAGCCCGACATCTGGGACCGCGCGACCTCGCGCCCCGGATGCCCGGGGAGGCCCGGATAGTTGACCGACGCGACGTCCGGGTGTTTCGAGAGCCGTTCGGCGAGGGCCGCGGCGTTTTCGCAGTGCCGCTTCATGCGCAGGGAGAGAGTCTTCGTCCCGCGCAGGACGAGGAAGCAGTCCATGGGGCCCGGAACGGCCCCAAGCGAGTTTTGGACGAAGCGGAGCCTCTCGTGGAGCGTCTCGTCGTTCGTCACGACGCAGCCGCCGATCACGTCCGAGTGCCCGCCCAGGTACTTGGTCGTCGAGTGAACGACGGCGTGCGCGCCGAGCGCCAGGGGATTCTGGAGGGCGGGGCTCGCGAAGGTGTTGTCCACCGCGACCTTGGCGCCGCGGCGGCCGGCCAGGCGGCAGACGGCCTGGATGTCGGTGATGCGCAGGAGAGGGTTGCTCGGGGTTTCGATCCAGACGAACTTCGTCTCGGGCAGGAACGCCTTCTCGACCTGGTCCGCGTTCGAGCTCTCGACGAAGCTGAAGCGGATGCCGAAGCGCTCGAAGTGGCGCTTGAAGAGCCGGTAGGTTCCGCCGTAGACGTCCCGGCCGCAGATCACATGGTCGCCGGGGGAGAGGGTTTGGATGACGGCCGATATCGCGGCGACGCCCGAGGCGAAGCAAACGCCGAAGCGCCCTCCCTCGAGGGCGGACAGATTCCCCTCGAGCGCCAGGCGCGTGGGGTGGGCGCTTCGCGAATAGTCGAAGCCCTTGTGCTTTTCCGGCGCCTCCTGGACATAAGTCGACGTAAGGTAGACCGGTGTCATGATGGCTCCCGTCGCGGGATCGGGGGACTGGCCGGCGTGGACGGCCAGCGTGTCGAATTTCAAGGGGTCTCCTTCCCGGCCTGGGGAGCGGCCGGCGCCGGCCTTGACGAGGCGAACCGGCGGATCATGCGCCTTGCGGTCCGGGCGAATTTCGTTTTCGGGTATTTGTCGGCGACCTCCTCGCAGGCCTCCAGGGCCTTCGCCTGGTCGTCCAAGTTCTCCTTTTCGACCTTGGCGATCTTGATGAGTTGGTCGGGCGCGTCCGGGGCGGGATATCCGTTGGCGATGCGCCGACGGAGCTGGATTTCGAGGGCGTAGTCCTTGAGTTTGCCGTGGGCGAGATCGGCCGCGTCCTTCAGGGCGGAGAGGCCCTCGGGATTTGCGGGGAACAGGTCGGCGATCCTGCCGTCCGTCTCGATCGCGCTCCGGTATTGGCCCAGCCAGCGGCTGAAGAGGGAGGCTTCCTGTTCAAGCGCCGTCAGCGCCAGGTCCTTGCGCTCCGGGTATTTCTTGATGAGGTCGTCAAGAGCGCCGACGGCCTTGGCGCAGTCCTGATGGAAGGCGTCCCCGTGGAAGATCCGCCAGGGCCAGGAGCGGGGGCGCGACAAGACGCGGGCGATCCCCAGATAGGCGTTGGGAGCTTGGCGGCTGTCTGGGAAAACGACCGCGATTTCCCGGTAGGCGAGCTCCGCCGCGGGATAGTGCTTGGCCGCCTCGTCAAGCTTGGCCGCGGCCTCGATGATGGCGGGCGTCCGGGCGTCGTCGGGGAATCTTTCCCGGAATCTGAGGGCGAGATCGAGCGCGGGCTTCGCGAAGAAGGAGGCCGCGGGGCTTTTCGCGAGCGCCGTCACGAGCCCCGCCATCCGCTTCGCCTCGGACCCCGCCGAGGTCTTGGGAAAGGCCAAGCCCTGGACTCCCCGCATGAGCTTCCGGCCCAGGGCCTCGCGCCCCAGTTCGAGGAAGAGGGTGCGCGCCTCGAGAGCGCGGCTTGAATCCGGGTGTTCGTGAAGAATTCTCGCGAGGGCCGTCATGGCGGAGGCGTCGTCCCCGGCTCGCCGCGAAAGCTCGGCGAGAAGCCACTGGGCGTCCGCGGCCTCGCGCAACTGGGGGTATTCCAGGATGAAAAGATCAAGGCGCGCGATGACGGCGGGAAGGGCGTCCGTCCGGGCCTTGGCGGCCTGGTCGCCGAGAAAGCTCCATTCGGCGAGGCCGAGGGCCGGAGAGACGGCTCCTTGGGAGAGCGCCGCGGGAATCCCGGGAGCCGCGACCTCGACCGTCGTCGAATCGGAGCCGCCGATTTCGGAGACGGGCGCCGGGCTTGGACTCGCGTCCTGGGCCGCCAGATAAGGCGCCAGGCCCAGGGAGAGCGCCATCGCCAGGGCCCGGCGCGGGAATCCCCGGCCGGGGCTCGGGAGGCTCATCCGCGCCCCGAGGCCTTGCCAAAGGATGTAGACAAATTGGCCACAACCTTGCGGGCGTCCTCGATCGTCGAGATCGCGTGGATGGCGGCCCCCCCCGCGTCCTCGGCGTAGCCGTTTTCCCGCATCCAGTCGTCGTTATAAACCTTGGAGAGATAGCGCATGCCGGTGTCAGGGAGGAGGATGACGACGAAGTCGCCGGCGCCGAGGCTCCGCGCGAGCCGGAGCCCCGCCCAGACCGCCGCTCCGGAGGAGCCTCCGGCGAAGATGCCCTCCGAGCGCGCGAGCTCCCGCGTCGTCTGGAAGGCCTCTTTGTCCGGCGTCTGGATGACCTCGTCCAGGATGCCCATGTCCATGGTCTTGGGGAACATGTCCTCGCCGATGCCCTCGATCGCGTAGGGATGGGCCTCTCCCACGCGGCCGTGCTTCCACTTCTCGTAATAGAGGGAGCCGATTGGATCCGCGCCGACGATCCGCACCTTCGGGTTTTTCTCCTTGAGAAATTTTCCCACCCCGGAGATCGTTCCGCCCGTTCCCATGCCGGCGACGAAATGGGTGATCCGGCCTCCGGAATCCTCCCAGATCTCGGGGCCGGTCGCGAGGTAATGCGCCCGCGGGTTCTCGGGGTTTTCATACTGGTTGGGGTAGTAGGCGTTGGGGATCGTCCTCGCGAGCTCCGAGGCCACCGAGTAGTAGCTGCGGGGGTCCTCCGGCTCCACCGCCGTCGGGCAGACGACGACGTCCGCGCCCAGGGCTTTCAGGAGGTTGATCTTTTCCCGCGACTGCTTGTCCGTGATCGTGAAGACGATGCGGTAGCCCTTGAGCGCCGCCGCGATGGCGAGCCCGATGCCGGTGTTGCCGCTCGTTCCCTCGATGACGACGCCGCCCGGCTTGAGGCGGCCCCGGCGCTCCGCGTCCTCGATCATGGCGACGCCGATGCGGTCCTTGATGGAGCCCCCGGGATTGAAATACTCGGCCTTGACGTAGACGGCGGGCCTGAGGCCCCGGACCATGCGGTTGAGGCGGATGAGCGGGGTGCGGCCGATGGCCTCGAGAGCGCTTTCGTATTTCATAGAGGTTGGGCGCCGGGGGTTCCGGCCGCGTCCCGCCGGGCCCACGTCCTTCCCGACGGCCCGGAGGACGCTCGGTCTTCGGCCTGGACCGCGTAGTCCCGGCGGCCGGAGAGGGCCCAGGAAAGAGTCTCCTCGTCCATGTAATTAAGGTCGCCGCCCAACGGCACGCCCCGCGCGATCCGGCTGACGCGAGGGAGCCCCAGGGGGCGCAGCAGCCCCGAGACATAGAGGGCGGTCGTCTCGCCCTCGGTGTCGGGATTTGTGGCCAAAATGACCTCACTTAGCGTCCCGGCGAGGCGCTCGACGCGCGAGACGAGCTCCTTGAGGCGCAGGCGCTCGGGGCCGACGCCGTCTAAGGGGGAAAGGCTGCCATGAAGCACGTGGAAGAGGCCGCGGTAGCCCGCCCGCTCGATCGCGGCCGCGTCCTGGGGCTCCGAAACGACGCAGAGAAGCTTCCGGTCGCGGCTTGAGTCCGAGCAGAGCCGGCAGAGAGGGCGGTCCGTCAGGTTCCAGCATTCAGGGCAGAGCCGGATTTCCTTTCTCGCGGCCGCGAGCGATGCCAGAAGCTCCTCCGCGCGGCTCTCGGAGCGCAAAAGAAACAGCGCCAGGCGCTCCGCCTGCTTGGGGCCGATCCCCGGCAGGGACTTAAGGCTTTGATGAAGGCGCTGGAGGGCTCTCATGACGATTTTTTAGTCACCTTCAGCCGCCCTCCGAACACCCGCATCGCCTCCTTCATGGCGGGATCGTTCGCGGCGGGAGAGGGAAGGCTGGAGGCGGCGGGCGGCGGCGGGATATTTTCCGTTTCCCGTTTTCCGCCTTCCGCCTTCCGGCTTCCATCCTGCGCCCCTTGCTCGATGGTCAGCGAAACGGGCCGCCCCAGAAGGGCCGAAAGCCGTTCGGCGATGGCGTCCTGGCTTCTTTTCGCCTGCTCCAGGTCGAAGATCCTGGAGAAGACAAGGCGGTAGCCCTCGCCGTTCTCGCGCAGTTCGGCTTTCTCGATCGCGTGGGCGAGACTCGCCTTGTCCTGCGCGACGGCGGCGACGAGGCGGGCCAGGAGACCCGCCTCGTCGAGGGAGGCTGGAGGCTGGGGGTCGGGGGTTGGCGCGGGCGGGACGATCGCCGGCGCATCGCCTGACCCCTGTTTCCTGGCTCCCCACCCCTTCTCCAAGGCTTCCAGGCGCGACACCCAATTTTCCACATCCAGTCCCCCCTCCAGGGCGCCGAAGAGCGCCAAGTCGAGCACGAGCCTCGGGGAGTCGCCCAAGCGCAGTTCCGCGAGGGCCGCGTTGAGTTTCCGCAGGATGAAGGCGAGAAAATTCGGTGACACCATACGGATTTCCACGCCGGGCGGGTCGGAAATAGGTAAGGTGTCACCGAATTTCGCTCCGATCTTCCGGAGGTAAATGTCCTCCATCAGCGACCGGAGTTCCCGCAGCGCCTGCGCCGGCTCGGCGCCGTCCTCGTAGATCGCTTGCAAGGCGAGGGCCAGCGCCTTGCCGTCGCGCCTCAAAAGCGCGGAGGCGAGGCCCTCCAGCATCTCGCGGCCCAAGTAGCCCAGCATCTCCCGCACGCCGCCCGCGGAGACGGGCCCGTCGCAAAAGGAGCGCGCCTGGTCGAGGATCCCCAGGGCGTCCCGGAGCGAGCCCTCCGCGGCCCGGGCGATGACGGCGAGGGCCTCCGGCTCGGCCTTGAGGCTTTCTTTTCGCGCCACGTCCGAGAGGCACTGGGCGAGGGACTCGGGGGAGATGGGTTTGAAGCGCAGGCGCTGGCAGCGCGAGCCGATGGTGGCCGGGATCTTCGAGGCCTCGGTCGTCGCCAGGATGAAGACGACGTGCGGCGGCGGCTCCTCGAGGGTCTTTAAGAGCGCGTTGAAGGCCGCCTGCGAGAGCATGTGCGCCTCGTCGATGATGAAGATCTTGCGCCGGTCGCGGTTGGGCAGAAGCCGCACCGTGTCGATGATCACCTCGCGGATATTGTCGACGCCGGTGTGGGAGGCCGCGTCCATCTCGAGCACGTCCAGGCTCGCGGAGGCCGCGATCTCGACGCAGGAGGGACATTCGCCGCAGGGCTCGGGCGTCGGGCCCTTGGCGCAGTTCAAGGCCTTGGCGAGGATGCGCGCGACGGTGGTTTTTCCCACGCCGCGGGGGCCCGTGAAGAGATAGGCGTGCGCGACGCGCTTCTGGGCGACGGCGTTTTGGAGCAGCCCCGCCGCCTGGGGCTGGCCCAGCACCCCGCCGAAATCCGCGGGGCGGTGCTTGCGCGCGAGGACGAGATAGCCTTCCGGGGATTTCATGACGGGAAGCGACGCCATGAAGCGGCAAGCAACGGAGTGCGGCAACCGTTCACGCCGCTATTATGGCAATTTCTGAGGTAAATTTTCGGTAAGCATCGCTTGACAAAGCTCGTCGGCGCCGTTATAGTCCTTTAAGATTTACGATCCGCCGCGCCGCCGCGAGGCTCTCGTGCCATGTCCCGCGAACTAAGAATCGTCGTCGACTTGAGCGATTGGCGCGCTCCCCGGTTTTCGCCGTGGGCGAAGCGCCTGTTCCTCGGGGGGGCGCTCTTCGCCCTCCTGGCCCCGAAGGCCGGGAGCCAGCTGGAGGACGTCCAGCTCAATGCCTATTTCCCGGCCCAGATGGGAGTCTACCAGCAGCTCATGACCTCCGGGAACGCGTATCTGGCGACGAACAACGCGAGCGGCGCCGGCTTTGTTGAAATCGGTTCTCCCGGCGGCACGGGCACGCCGACGGCCAGCGTGACGAATGCCGCGCTCGCGGTCGCAAGCGGCAACGTCGGGGTCGGGACGATTAATCCGGCCGCGACGGTGCATCTAGGGACCGGCGGCCCCGGTGGCGCGGGCAGCGTCCAGTTGGACAACCAGAACGGAAGCACGGGCCAAGTCGCGCCCGTCACATTGCCTTACGGCCTGTTTGCCGGCAGCCCTGCCTGGGCGTTTTGGGCGAACGATGGAGTGATGGTCGGCGCCAACACGTCCTATCCTGCGGCCGATTTCGTTCAGGTCAACTATGCCGGTTCCGGGGTCACCGATGTCACGGTCGGGGGGGGAGGCAACACGGCCGTTTCTGGATATATATTCGGAGATGGTGGCGGCGCCCAGCTTTCCTACAATCCTACTCGCGGCGGGGGCAATGTCCCCTATTGTCCGGGGATGTCGTCCTGCCAGGCGAGCCAGACATGGGGACCCTACTACAATAGATGCTACTGGACAAACTCATGCACAACTCCCAGCTGCTCTTGTCCCAACGGCACGACCCCCCAGATACTCTCGAGCGGCGGCATGTGCGATCTGAATGGGAGCTTGAGCATTTGTCTCTGGGATTTCATCCCCCCGCTTCAGAGTGCATGTAATTATTTCCATTGGAACTGTTGTTGGACATGGAATTACAATTGGTCGCTCATCACGGGGATCAACGTCGACACCGGCAACAATACTGTTTCTACGAATTGTTGGATGCTGTCGGGTTTTGGGTTGGGCGCTTACTATACGGATGCCTGGATGAACTGTCTCTGCCAATGAGGATTGTGCCTCTCACATGGCTTTAGCGATACGCTTCCATCTCGAGATAAAGGCGCCGCCGGCCGCGATCCGGGCGGTTTTGGCGACGCTTATGATCCTGGCGACAGTCGGCGGCCTGGGCAGCCAAGAACAGGTCCAAATGACCGTCTATTATCCCGCGCCGAGCGGCGCCTATCAGCAGCTTCTTGTCAATCAAAATGCCTACTTGGCGACGCAACCCAATCAATTTGTCGACGTCGGAGGCTTCGCGGCCCCTGCCGGCCCGAACCCGCCCCAACTGATGGTTGTAAGCGGGAACATGGCCGTCGGCGTGACGAACGCCTCTCCCCCGGCGGTCAGCGTGCCTGGAAGCCTTAACGGGCGCACGTTCGGCGGCCTTTTAATCGCGACGAATGGTTACAATCCGGAGATGCGGCTTGATAGCGGCGCGACGACGTTGCAGTTCTCGAACGCCGCGCATGCCGGCGGCGCCATGTCGATGACGGCCGGAAGCGGAGCCGCGGTCGCTTTGAGCGCCGATCCGACGATGGCGCACACGGGCTTCAACGTCGCGTCCGGCGGCGTCGACATCCCTCCGAACGCCAATTCTTATTTCTACAGCTCCATTCAAGCGCCCTATATTGATTTTACGGCGCCGACCATTGCCAATACCAATGTTCTGTATAACTGCCAGTGGATCGGACCGGTTGTCGACAACCCGAACGATGGCGACGCGCAGGCTGACTGCCCGAGCGGGATGATCCTGATGGGCGGCGGCGGGAGTTGCCCTGGCGCCGTCTCGGGCCTGCTCCAAGGGCTCTTCGGAATTATCAAGAACGGTCCTATGACCGGAGGCTACGAGGGCTGGGAGACGCAGTGCAGCATGTTGGTGGATTCGGGGTCGAATAGCGCTGAAGCTTACGCCCTGTGCTGCCAATAGACCGATGAATTCCAAAGACCGCATCGCGCTGGATATCTCGATCTCCGAACGGGGCATTCGCACGGTCATGGTCGTCCTTCTTTTGTTGGCAGGAGCCAGGAATATTTCAAGCACCCAGGACGTGCGCTTGAGCACGTACTACCCGGTTCCGAACGGGCTTTACCAGCAGATGATGACGACCGGCAGCACCTATCTGGCTCCTAACACGAATGCCGGCAATTATGTCGATATCGGAGCCGTGGGGGCTTCCCCGGCCAAGAACGCGTCTTTGGTCTTGCCGGCCGGCGGCGTCGCCCTGGGCTCCAACAACGCCGGTAGCGGCACCAACGCTCTTCACGTGGGCGCGCAAGTTCCCGGAGGCCAGGGAAGCATCGGCATTGTCAACGGAGGAACAGGCCTTATCAGCAAAGGGCAGGATTCTCTCGAAGTCGAGCATTCTCAAGAAGTGGACTTCGGCGGCGGGGGCGCCAATAATGTGGCCCAGGTCCAAGCGGAAAGCGGAGGCCAGCAGCAATTGGCCGTCAACGGCGTTCTTAGTTTTGAAGGGGCCATGACAGTTTCTGGACCCATTGATCTCGCGAAAACGGGAGGGACCGTTCCGCATCAATGCGGCTGGCAGCCAGCGACAACACAGACGACCTGCAGCGGGAACATTGGTCCCATATGCCTTGCCGTGAGCGCATGCAATGCCCCCTATGTGGGCTGCTCCTTGGGTTGCGGCACTTGGGCATGCGATATCGATATATTGTGCGGGGTTTGTTGCGCCGCGAGCCTCTGCAGCTGGCCATGTTGCGGCAGCGCAGCCAGCGCCTATACCGCCGCCAATTCTTCATGCCCGCCTGGAACGAAGGTCGTCAGCGGGCAAGGCTCTTGCTCCGGAACCTTCGCCAACACCTCGACAAGCATGCCGCAGGGCAACGCCTGGGCGTATGGTTGTTCGGACCCGATTTCAGAATTGACGGGCGGTTTGATCTTGGAGCAATATACCGTGCAGAGCGCGGCCTTCTGCTGTCAAGATGGCCCCACCCCTCCTTAAAAAAATATGAAACGAACAATGATCATCGCGGCGGTATTCCTATCGCCGGCTTGGACGGTGGCGGCCTCGGTTCGCAGCGGAAGCATTCCCAAGGGAAGCCGGCCCTTATATGCGGTCGGATATGAACTCGTGGCCCAGCCTGGCATCCTTAAAACATTGGGGCTAAAGACCGAGGATCTGAAGTACGTGCTCATGGGGATGCGGGACGCTGCTATGGGAGATGGCGCCGCGATGCCGTCCAAGGACATTTTCATGTCAGCCTCGAAGTTCATGGCCGCCCGATGGGCGGCCAAGGCGGCGATGAGGGCCAAGGCCGACGAGCCATTCCTGGCCGAGGCTGGCCGTCAACCGGACGCGAAAATATTAAGAGATGGGGTGGTTGTGCGGCTCATGAAGGAAGGCAAGGGACGTTGGCCCCACACGAGCGATTTGGTCGTGGTGAACTATAAAAGCGCTCTAAGTGATGGTTCCATTGTGGATAAGAGCCACTGGAATAGCTCCAATCCCATGACATTCCCCGCCATGGCGCCGCCGGTCGGTTGTTGGCGCATTGTCGGGGACGCGCAGTTTCCCATCAAGGCCGGCGCCGAACTTCAGGTCACTTGCCCCGCGATGGCGGCTTACGGGATCCGCGGCGCCGGCGGCGTGCCTGGCGGCGCCGTGGTGCAATTCACGATTAAAGTGGCCCGCATCATCCAGCCTCATGAGCCCCGGTCCCGAAACAAGCCGAAATCGCCGTCCGAAAGGCGCAAACAGTTGGAAAAGCTGCAGAGTCAATTTTGGCCCAAATGACTATGTCTCGCCCCGCGCAATTCTAGGAGCCGGAATTGAACGCGGCCTTGCCGCGTCTTGAACTCCTTGGTCTCAACCGCGCGCCAATGATGCTGGACCAAGATTGGCCGCAGGAAAAGTAAAAAAGGCAGGCTGTCTGGAAGCGATTCAAGGATCAGGGATCCTTCCCGAAGGGTCGAGATGGTAGATTGGCCCGTGAAAACCTCTCTCCAGGACACGTCTGTTCCGGCAATCCTTCCTTGGGAGCAGTAGTCGAGGGCATAGGAAAAGAATGGGCGAAGCGACACGATATGACGGCTGCGGCCGTTCATCAGGAAGGAGCAGACTTGAGGAAGGATCGGAGTGTCGAACGGCTCGTTGTCCGAGACGACTTGACGCGCCGCCGCGGGAATGGCGCGCAGACCCAGCAAGACGCAGGCGATGGTTGCCGCCATCATTATAACGCGCGCAATGCGGCTGCGGGAAAGCGCGATGGTGGAGGCGATAAGGATGGAGAGAAAGGGCAGGATCGGAAGCAGATGGTGGACATAGAACCCCGAGGGGCTCCAGGGCGAGAGCGCGAAGTAAACGGTCGCGAGAATCCATGGCAGCATCCATCGTGTCCTGGCCCTGCCGCGACGGCGCGGCAGGATGAATGCGATCAAGGCGGCGGCGAGCAGGGAGGCCTTTAAATAGACCCCCCCGCGAAACCCGTCGGTGACGAACATTTGGTAATCCGTGCCCGTGCCGTCGAGGAGCCGCGCCAGTTGCACGAGCCGGATGGCGAAGTCCTGGGCGTAGTCGCGGTGAACGGGCGCCAAGAGCAAGGGGGCGTCCTCGTCCGGAGGCGATACGATCCGGCCGATATAGTCGCCGCTGAACCCATGCGTATGAATGTTGTAAAGGGCAAGCGGCGCGAGAAAGAATGCGGAGAGAGCCGCGCAAGCGGCCAACAAGGTCAGGCGTCTTCGCGTGTCCTGAGCCAGAAAATCTTTAATGGTCCTCCACGCATATAATCCGAAGGCGGCAAGACCCGTGGAGAAGGCCAAGGACCAGGCGAATCCTCCCAGGGCGAACCCGAGGCAGAGCGCCGAGAGAATGGCGTCGGCGTCGCGACGCTCGTCCGCGAAGCGGAGAAGAAAGACGCAGGTCCAGACGCAAGCCGCGACCGTCGCGATCCCGTCGCCGAGCCCCGTCATCCCGCCGAGGACGACAAACGAGGCATTAAGCGCCACGAGAAGAGCGGCGGCGAAGGCCGCAGCCCGCGAGCCGTAGAGCGCGATCGCAAGGGCATAGGTCCCCGCGATCGCAAGACAGCCGAAGAAAATGTTGTAGGCGGCGACGGCATGGGGTCCCAAGAGCGGGATCAGGGCCATGAGAGGATAAAGGGCCCAAGGCCCGTGATAGGGAGTCAGGGCCAGGGGCCAATGGATTCCTAAAAAGTAGGGCGTATAGTGGGGCGTGGGGACGATCTCGGGAATATGGTCCACAAGTCCGGCCGCCATGTCCCAGAGGCCGACGTCGGTAAAACTGATGACGAAGCCGCGCAGGCACATAAGAGCCGCCGCGGTGAATAGCGCGCAGCAAAGACCCACATCTAGCGCCGCGAAGCGTGTTCTGGGGAATTTCGAAAGCATCACGCGCGGCTCCGCGATGATTTCATGAGTTTGGTGACGCCCAGGGTCAGCGCCGCGGCATATGACGTGAAAACGGCCCACTGGACGGGCGGCGGGATATCGTAAAAATCGAGCATCGGAATGCGCGATCCGACGCTGAGAAAGGCTTTTGAGACGAGCCATAAGGGCTTTTGCAGCGCCGGCGCGGTGATCGGGAGTTGGATCATGACGTCTTGGAACATGGCGCCCAGGACGTTGATTCCAACAGCGGCGCAAGCGAGGAAGGCCATTGCCCAGCCGAAGTGACGGCCGAAATCGAACCGCCGCAGGCCCATCAGCCCGAGCGGGATCGAAGCGAGCAGGTAGCGCGGCCCGAAATACTGAGGCGCGCCGCTCCAGTAGAGTTCGCCCTGAAGGCTGGAAACGAACAGAAAGGTCGCGGCCAGCGTCAGGATCGCCAACGCTCCGAGGGAGTCTCCGCTTGTTTTCCAGGATTTGAGACATCCCCACATCCCCAGAAGCAGAGGCGGGCAAAAGATGAAGATGCCCTTGAAGCTGCTGAAGCTTAACCCATAGAGGCTCACCAAGCTCGGGCCGCCGAGGCCCAAAAAAGGCCCGGACTGAAATTGGCTGGCCGAGACGAGGGCGCCCTTGTAAGCGACGCGTATGGCGGGCCATGCCCGGTAATGGTACGGCGTAAGATCGCCGAAGAGGATGTGGTGGAAATAGATGAGCGGCGAGAGCGCGGCGATCAATCCCGCCAGTAAATGCGCGGGGGACGTTTTCGATGAATCGCGCAGCAAAAACCAAATGACGAGCGCCGCGGGAATGAAAGCGGGATAGTCGACGGCGACGGCAAGGCCCAAGAGGGCGCCCAGGAGAAAGGATCTCGCGGAGGAGCGGCCGGCAGCGTTCAAATTCCAAAAGAGCGCGTTCCATACGAGCAGGTTTGACAAGCCCTGTTTTGAGTAAACACTGCTGTAGCATAACAAGAGAGACCCGATCGAACAGAGAAGCGGGATCCCGATGGAAAACAAAGGTGGGCTGCCGGTTGACTCGAGAAAGATCGACATCTGAACTAAAAATAAGGCCGTCAGAGGTGCCATGAGAAACCAGACCAGAGCGATTTGAAGAAAATAGACCGCCTTAGAAACAGTATGGGGCCAGGAGAATGACCAGGGTGTCGTGGATCGGGCCCAAGATTCCGGCAGGCGATTAAAAATAGGTTTTAAAGCCGCATAAAATGGGACGGCAACGGCCCATGAGCCAGGAGGGCAGCCGCTATAGAATTTGCCGCCGACGCGCGAGAGGTCGCTCGCTTCATGGGGCGACAGCTCAATCGTTCGTCGATCGACCCAGTGGATTGCCGTCGTCACCGAGGCGTCCGACATGATGTCCCCCGCCGGATCCGCGAACAACACCGGGCTCATCCAGAATAGAAGGAATAGAAGAAAGCGTCGGTTCATCCGCGGGGGCGCCATGGCCCAGGCACGTCAAAACGATGGCGGGAGGGCCGGATTGAATTAAAGGATTTTAAAAACATGGAGTTCGTTGGAGTCGTAGATCGACTTGAGAGCCGGATTGCCCTTCATGCGCGCGAACTCATCCTGCTCATAGCCATAGAGAAAGAGATTCTTGTGGACGAAGATATAGCGGGTTGCGAATTCGGCCTTGAGCCGGGCGAGCTTGGCAGGATTATTAATGTCGCGAGCGATCTCGTTGAGATCCATGCGGGGCTTTGTCAGGTAGCCCTGGACGCCATTGGGGATGTTGCGTTTGTGGTAGGTCTGCCAGTTCATGTAGAGCTCTTCGCGGGACCATTGGAAGACTGGCTTCCAGTCGTTGAAGATGCCGAGGTCAAGCTCCGAGGGGTAGTGGAGAAGCGACTCGTCGTTGGATAGGGATAATTTTTGTGCCTCCTTGAGGAGTTCCGCGCTCGGAATAAGCGGGATGTTATAGACGGGAGGGCTTGTGGGGACATTCTCGGCGACGTAGAGCAGGATAAGGCCAAAGGCCGCCTTGGCCTCTCTCTTGGTCATCCGGGCGGCGCCGAGGCTCACGAGCATGGCCATCGCAAAGATGCAGAGCATATACATCCGGCTTGGGACGCGGAAATAGTCGAGCCAAGAAAAATGCGAGTAAAAAAAGGCGAGCGGGCTCCGAATCACCCCCTCGGCGCCAGCGGACGTGATGGGCCCAAGGGCGATCAGGAGGCCTGCGGTGTAAAACACGATGCAGGTCCAGATAAGACCTTGATTTCCCGACCGAATGAGGAGAGTCGAGGCGATGACAAGCAGGCAGGGGAGAATAAAGCCCGGCCAGGCGGCCCTCCGTGAATGGGCGAAAAGCCCAAGCGCCGGGGAGCGTCGTGCCGATGAGGAAGCGGCGCGTGGATCTGGCTTAAATCCAGCAAAGGGGTATGGCAAGTAGTTCACGATGGCCGCGTCTTCCTTCGAATAGGCGATATCGTGATTCTGATTGTAACCCCGCGTGCCCGGCGCGCGCCTTGAGAAGTCGTCCAGGTTCAGGCTGTGAAGTTCGGTCAAGGCGGCATTGTTGAAGGGGTTAAAAAAATTCTTCGAACTCAAAGAGCGCAGGTGGGCGAACCAGAAAGGGGCGCCCACGAGGATGGCGGCGGTTATAAATGGCGCGAAGCTGACGGAGGACGAAGCGGCGCGTCCTCTTCGGCATAGCAGGACCAAGGGAAGAATGAAGGCGGAGACGATGAAGGCGTAAATGGAGACGTAAATTTCTAGTCCCCAGAGCGCTCCGACGAGCAACAGGGCTCTACGGTTTTCCGCTGGCGCGCGCCCTGGCGCCTCCTGCCGCAGTAACAGGGCAAAGGCCAGGAAAGCGGGCGCGAAGCAGATCGTGTGGAAGCTGTCTATATTAGCGCAGATGAGGAAGGAGTTGAGGGAGAAGACGACGCTGCCTGCAAAGGCGGCGAAGGGAGAGCCTGTCAATTCGCGAAAGAGCAGCCATGCGGAAACGATATTTCCGGAAACGATGAGGCTCACCAATAGCGAGTAAGAGAGAAAATCGTTGTTTGACAGGAACTTGAAAACGGCGAAAAGGGCTCCCAAGAGCATCGAGGATTCGCCGAGGAATAGCGGGCCTTCGAGAGGGAAAAGGGAACGGCCGATCTTCTCATGGGAGATGGCCGCCTTGAATTCGGCCAGGTCTATATTGCCGATCGCGACGGCGATGACGGAATCGCAATTTCCAAGCAGCCCGTGTCCGGTTCCGATCGCGAGAAGAACGAGAAAGCAGGCGGCCCACGCCGCGAAAAATCCGAGGAAGGCCCCCTTTTTAGTCACGCGACCCACGAGGCGATCAAGGCGGCGCTCAGGACGGAGAAGAGCATCCGGTAGCGAGCGCGAAAGCCCTCCTGCGGCGCCGAGGGTGCGGCCGTGAAAATCCAGCGCCGGAGAGACAGCGTGTAGGCGATCGTGCCCGCCAAGGCCATCAACGGGCCTCGCCGGTCGCCCCAGGCCTCGGCAAGCGCCAAGATCGCCAAGACTTGGGCCAGGACAACGAGGCGCAGGGCGCGGCTGGGGCCAAGGACGAGCGCCAGGGAATCGAGGCCGGCGACGCGGTCGGATTCCAGGTCGAGAATCTCATTGTTGAGTCCGCCCGACATGTAGAGCAACCCGAAGTAGGCCGCGGCGGCGAGGCCGCCCCGCTCCCAAGACCCGCCGGCGGCCATTCGCCCGATAAGAAAATAACCGGCCCCGACGGCGAAATGAATGAATTGAGCCATGGGCACGCGGGTCCTGAGCGAGAGCCGTGGATGCGAATAAGCGATACCCAGAGCCTGAACTCCCCAGGCGAGCGCCGCGGAACGGATCGGCAGCAGGGAAATAAGAAAAGAAGAGGCGATAAATAGGAATGCTGCTAGGGCTGTCACCGGCTTTTTAAGCCGGGAAGCGGACGGTTCTTTTCGTGGATTGAGACGGTCGCGCTCGAAATCGCAGAAGTCGTTGTATGTATAAAGGAATAGCTGCTGGGAAACGACCGCCGATAAAAAAACGGCGGCGGCCACGCTGAAAGGAATGAGAGGGGGGCTGCTTTTCAGGAAACCGGCCAAAGCGGGGACGGCCGCCTGAAGGCTCTCGTAGAGCCGGAAATAAGCCAAGAGAGACACTCCTCGAATTGTAACACGAGCGGTTGCGGAATGCTATAGGAGGGTTTTCCGAATTTTTACCAGAAATAGGCTTGATTTCTCCTAGGACGAGAGGCATACTTGTCCCCATGAAATCGGCGAAAACGGTTCGTTGCCGGGGCGGGTTCACCTTGGTCGAGGTTCTGGTCGTGACGGTTCTCGTGGGAGTCCTGAGCACGATCGCCTATGAGCAGTACACGACCGCCATCAAAAACGCCCAACAGCGCCAAGCCCAGGCGGCGCTGAAGGCCGTGGCCACGGCGGAGTCGGTTTACGCCATGCGCAATCACGGCCACTACGGCCCCATTACGAACCTGATTACCGCGGGACTGCTCTCCAATTCCGCCATGAGCAATATCCCCTATACCTTCAACGTCCCCGCCACCGCCGGGCAGGCTGTTGTCCCCGTTCAGAAATGCCTATTTTGTCTGGGGGGAGGAAAATGGGGGATCATACTTCCCCCTTTCTGCTTTCCGTCCGGCTGTAGCAACAACCCTCCGCCCTCCTCATGCGGTTCCTGCTTGGCGTGCGCTATTTCGAACACCGGAGGGCAGTCGTATTACATCGACACCCAGGAGAAGCTTTACACAGAGGTGGCGTCGTGCGATGCGATCAATCCCTATTCCAATCTCGCCGGCATGGGCTCGACCGGCGGTGTCGTGTCAACGTCGGGTGGCCAACCCAACGGAGGAAGCGGCAGCAGCGGGGGAAGCGGCGGCGGAGGCGGCGGTACCACGCGGCACGGGGGGGGATGCTTCGTGGCGGGCACTCCCGTGATGACGCCCGGCGGAGAAAAAGCGATTGATCGGATCAGACCCGGCGACGTCGTCTACGCGGCCGACCCGGCCTCATACGCCTTGGTGCCGGAGAAGGTCGCCCGCGTCGAAATCAAGACCGTGGACGTCCTCCTCGACGTGGCGCTCGGAAACGGGACGAAATTCCGGGTCACGCCGATTCACCGTTTCTACGACCCCGCAACGGGGAAATTCAAGGGGATCGGGAGCTTCAAGGCCGGAGACAGGGTGGCCCTTCTTAAGTTGCCGGAGGCCTCGGGGCTGACGGCGGTTGATCCTGCGGGAGAGACTTGGTATCCGGCCATGGAGCGGGATATCCAGATCGCCTCCATCAAGGAACTGCCGCTCAAGGCGACGAGGGTTTACAACCTGCACATGGGCGGACGATTTCACGATTATCTCGTGGACGGCGTGCTCGTCCACAATATGAAGACCCGGTTGCCATATTAGGCCTCGGTCCCCCTGAAACTGAAAGCTCGCGTTATCAACGCACGCTCGAATCGATGTCAGTCTTCGCGGCCCGAAGCTATTGACAAAGACTCGCGCCAACGTTAAGCTTCTTTTAATATTGTGCGAGCGTCGCTAGGGGGCCTTCGGGGCGTTATTCTATCGAGCTTGGGGGTTTTGCTGCTCCCGGCCGTCCCGGCGTCGTCCCAAGATTCTTCGGGCGCCCAGCAGGCCCCCGATCCTCTCGAAATCTACGCCCGCCGCGACACCCCCCCCCTCGAGCTGTTAAGCGCTGCGGGCGAGCTCTTCTCCCGAGGGCAATATCCGCAGGCCGAGAAGGCCTACGGCCAATTCATCAAGCGCTATCCGGGCGACCTCCATGCCGTCGAGGCCCGCGAGATGCTGGCGGAGTCGCTTTACCGCCAGGCCGTCGGCGGCTTGGCGTCGGGAGAAGAGCCTTCCCAGAAGACCTTCGCGAAGGCGGCCTGCGCCTTTAAGACGGCGGAGGATAAAACGTCCCGGGAGGACTATCTGGGGGAAAGCGCCGCGCTCCGGCTCTCCGAGATCGCCTTCAACCTCAAGCGCTACGACGAGGCCGAGAAAAGCCTTGCCGACATGCGCCGCCGCTATCCGATGGGCATCCTGCGCGGCGAGTCGAGGCTTTTGGAGGCGGAATCGGACCTCGCCCAGTTGAAATCCGGCGCCGCCGTCGACCTTTTGCGCGATCTTCTCCACGATCAGCCCGCCTACGAGACGAACTCCGTCGCGGACGTCGCCTACGGAATCGGGCTGTTCGATATCGGGAAGTCGTCGGCGGCCCTCTCCTATCTCGACCGCAAGCCCACGCCGCTTTCCCTCCTCTACGCCGGACGCGCCCTCCTCGACGTCGACAAGCCGCTCCTGGCCGTCGAGAAATTCAGGATGGTCCGGGAGATGAAGCCCGAGGGCGCCTTGGCCGAGACCGCGGACTACCTCATCGCGGAGTCTTTTTTCAAGGCCAAGGACTATCTCGCGGCCATCGCCTCCTTCCAGCAGTTCCTGCGCGACTATACCCGCTCCGGCATGGCGGCGGGCGCCGACTTCAAGATCGGCTACTCCCAGTATGCCCGCGAGGATTACCTCCAGGCCCGCGGCTCCTTCCAGTCCGTGCTCCAGACGGCGCCGCAGGGGGAGTTCGCCGAGCCCGCCCTCTACATGACCGGGCAGTCCTTCCTCAAGGAGAACCGGTACCGGGAGGCCCAGTTCGCCTTCGCGGACGTGGCCTCGGGCTACTCCGACCGGCTGGCGGGCGTCGCGCAGTTCAAGCTCGCCTGGTGCCTCTACAAGCAGGAGAACTGGAGCGCCGCGGAGTCGGCTCTCACCGTCTTTCTTTCCAAGTATCCCGAGCACCCCTTCGCTCCCGTGGCGGATCTTCTTCTGGGAAACGCGCTGACCCGCGAGAAGCGCTACGCCGGGGCGATCCGCGCCTACCAGCGCACGATCAACCTTCTGACCTCGAAAAGCCTGGGAATCGAGCTTCCCGGGTTCGCGGCGTCGGGGGAGGCGGGATCGTCCGGTCCCTTCGCCGAGGTGAAGGAGGCGGCCCTGGCGCTCATCGACCGGGCGAGCCTGCTCTTGGGCGACGCCGCGAGCATCGTCTCGAGCTACCAGTACCTGCTCAATGCCGCGGTCCCGAGCCTGAATCGCTGGCGCGCCGCGACGCTCCTCTACACGGCCGAGGCCTATTTCCTTCAGGGGCATTTCGGCAAGGCCCAGGGACTCTACCAGCTGGCGCTCCAATCTTTTCCAGCGACCCCCGAGGCGGCTTACGCCCAGGACGGAGAGGCCTGGAGCCTGTTTAAGGAAGGAGATTATGGGGCCGCGCAGGCGGCCTGGGCCAAGTTGACGGATTTCCAGAACCGCCCCCCCTCGCCCGCGGAAAAGACGGTGCTTGAGGACGGGAAGGTCCCCGACGAGGTCTTCACCGACTCGGAGTTCG
The DNA here is from genome assembly GCA_021799485.1 of bacterium. GTDB lineage: Bacteria > Elusimicrobiota > Elusimicrobia > UBA1565 > UBA9628 > JAJZAK01. The sequence goes on from JAJZAK010000011.1 coordinate 33,017, forward strand.
AGCAGGCCTGCGCCTATTTCAATAAGAAGTCCTATGACCGGGCCCTCTCGGCGTTCGAGGCCTTTGAGAAGGCCCACCCGCAAAGCCCCCTGGCGGCCGAGGCCGCTCTTGACGCCGGCTGGAGCTACTACAAGCTGAAGTACTTCGGCCAGGCGATCCAGTCGTGGGAGGGGGTGCAGAGCGCCTACCCGAAGACGAAGGCCGCCTATCATGCCGCCTGGGCCGCGGCCGACACGTATTTCCGGGCCCAGAAATACGACCAGGCGATCGCCGAGTATAACCGCATCCTCGCGGACTATCCCGACGACGCCCGCGCCCAGCAGGCCCGGCTCAAGATCGCCGAGGCCGACTACAACGCGAAAAACGAGGCGAAGGCCGTCTCCGAGTTTCAGTCCTTGATCGAGCAGGCGCCGGACTCGGCGGAGGCCGTCCAGGGGCTCGACTTCCTGGGCCAGCTCCTCGAGCGCCCCGAGTCGAAGGCCGCGGCGCTCGCGGCCTTGAACTCCATCGCGGACGCGGTCCCCGGGACGCGCGCCGCGGTCGAGGCGAGATTCCGGATCGCGGAGTCCTACTACGAGAACAACGACTATGCCCAGGCCGCCCCGCTCCTGGAGGGCGTCGTCTCGAACTTGACCGCCGGCGACGAGATGATGGACGCGGAGTTCGCCCTGGCGGACTGCTACTACAACCTCAAGAACTACAAGGACGCGGCGCTCGCCTACGCCCGCGTGACGGAAAACTACCAGGGCGACAAGCGCTACGAGGGGGCGCTGTTCCGGCTCGGGACGGCGCGGTTTAAGACGGAGAAATTCGCCCAGGCGGGAGATGCCTTCGAGGAGCTGGCGACGAAGTTTCCCAACTCCAAGTTCGCCCCGGTCGCCCTGTTCAACGCGGGGCTCGCCTACCGCAAGTCCGGGCGATGGGAGGCCGCGGCCCTGGCGCTTGCGACCTACATCAAGAAATATCCGGATCAGGCGAAGGCCTCCAACGCCGAGGGGGAGCTCGTGAGCCTCTACGAGGAGAACCACCAGTACGCGCAGGCCCAGGACATCCTGCTTCAGGGCTTCAAAAACGATAAGATGATTTCCGACGCCCAGCGAGCCGAGGCCGCCTATCGTCTGGCCCAGGACTACGCCGCGTCCGGCAACGAGGACGCGGCCGAGGCTCAATACGTGGCGCTTCAAAACAGCCCCTTGAAGGACAACGACTACAGGCTTTCGGCGCTGGCGAAGCTGGCCGATCTCTACGAAAAGCGCAAGGAGTATCTGAAGGCGGCCTCCGTCTACGACGATTTGGCGGCGAGCTCCAACAAGCCCGAGTGGGTTTCCGCCGCGCGCTCCCGCGCGGCATCCCTGCGCGAGAAAAACGCCGAGTCCGCGCCCGCCGCGACGGCGCCGAGCCAGGTCACGGCCTCGAGCCAGGCGCCCGCGGCGACGCCCGCCCCGTCGAGCCAGGCGCCCGTCGCGGCCCCGGCCCCGGCGGCGGGGACCTCCCCCCAGGCCCAGACGCCATTGCCATGACAAAAAGCAACGGATGGCGGGCCGCTTTTCTCGGCCTCGCGTGTCTTTCCTTGGCCGCCGCCGCGTCGGCGGAAGACCTCCTCATCTTTTCCCCCTCGGGCAATTCCGTCAAGAAGACCATCTCCTTCGGGCTCGAGATCGGCCAGAACAGCGGGATCAGCCATTGGACCTTCGACATCCGCGAGAAGTCCGGCAAGCTCGTCAAGCGCTTCGAGGGCGACGGCGCCCCGCCCGACAAGATCACGTGGGACGGCAAGAACGCGGATAACCAGTATGTCGTGGACGGCGTCTATCTCTTCTCATTGGGCCTCGTGACGCCCTCCGGCAACTCCGAGGCGATCCCGCCGTCGCAGGTCATCGTCGACCGGGTGCCGCCGCTCGCCTCCGCGACGGTCCAGCCCAAGGTTTTCTCCCCGACGAGCGCGACGGGGAAAAACGAGGCGGAATTCGACCTCGAGGGCTCGGACAAATACGGAATTTACGAGTGGCTCCTCGTCATCAAGGACTCCAACGGCGCCCCCGCCCGCAACTTCGGCGGCAAGGCCGCTCCCCCGAGGGCCGTGCGCTGGGACGGCAAGGGGGACTTCCAGGAGGATCTCCCCGACGGGACCTATTCCTTCAGTCTCACGGTGGTCAACATCGCCGGCACCAAGGTGGTCACGCCCGCGAGCCGCGTCGCGATCAAGCGCACGGGCGTCGCCTCGACGATCGAAATCGCTCCCCGGGTCATCGCCCCGTCCGGAAACGGCTATCCGGATCACGAGAGGGCGGCCATCCACATCTCGGCGGGGGCCCAAGAGGGGATCGACAGCTGGAAGCTCGCGATCATCAACGCCGGCGGCCGCACGGTCAAGCTCTTCCATGGCAAGGGCCTTCCTCCCGAGGAGCTGCATTGGGACGGCCATATCGAGGACAAGCTCGCCCCCGACGGCCCCTACCATGCCGTCCTCTCGGAGACCGACGTCGCGGGCAACACCGCCTCCTCGCCGCCCGCCTTCGTGGACGTGGACGACACCCCGCCCCAGGTCGAGCTGAGCGTCGTTCCCTCGATGCTCGCCCCGGGCGGGGACGGCTTCGAGAAATTCCATCAGACGAAGCTCCATGCCGCGGCCGCGAGCGCCCAGCCGCTCGATTCCTGGTCGATCAAGATCCTTAACGACGTGGGCCAGCCGGTCAAGACCTGGACCGGGACGCGCGGCTCCGCCCCGCATCATGACTATCCGTGGAAAGGGCATGGAGACGACGGGAACGTCCTCGTCGACGGGGTGTACTCCGGCGTTCTCGAGGCGACGGACATCGCGGGCAACCGGGCGAAAACCCTCCCGCAGAAAATCCAGATCGACAGGACTCCGCCCCAACTTTCCGTCCAGGCGGACGCCGATCTCTTTTCTCCGTCGGTGCGCCCCGAGGTCAAGTTCGATCTCACCATCCAGGACGCAAGCCCCATCGGCTCCTGGGAGCTCCTGATCCAGAACGCCTCCGGCAAGACGGTCAAGACCTATCGCGGCGGCGAGACGGCGGCGCCTCCGGCCCAGCTCGGCTGGAACGGCGCGGACGACGCCCATGTCCCCCTTCCCGACGGTAGCTATACCTACGTCTTAAAGGCGGCCGACATTCTCGGCAATCACGATGAGACCCAGCCGAAGACCATCGTGATCGGCGGCGCCAAGCCCGTGGCCGAGGCGAACTCCAAGTATCCGGCGATCTCGCCCAACGGCAACGGTGCCAAGGACTCCACGGTGTTCTCGCTCTCCTCGAAGTCCTTCAACGCCGTCAAGGATTGGAAGCTGGTGATCTCCAACGCCGCCGGCCCCGTGCGCGCGTTCGAGGGCCGGGGCGACGTCCCGGGCGAGGTTTCCTGGGCCGGCGATGACGACCAGAAGCGCGTGCTGGCGGACGGCGTCTACCAATACAGCCTGCGCGTGGAGGACGCGGCCGGGAACGTGGGGCAGTCGGTTCCCAAGAAGATCATCATCGACACCGGCCGCCCCGACATCGCGATCTCGGCCTCGGCCGAGGTCTTCGCGCCGAAGGGCAAGAAGAATACGGTCGGATTTTACCCCACCTACAAGGACTTGACCCCGGTGAGCGCCTGGAGGATGACGATCGCCGACCGCGGCCATAAGCCGGTCAAGACGTTCTCGGGAACGACGGAGTTCCCGGCGACCCTGGCATGGAACGGCCTCGACGACTCGGGAGCGGCCCTGCCGGACGGCGTCTACACCTACGTCCTGTCGGCGACGGACGACGTCGGCAATTCCAACGCGACCGCGGAGCAAATGGTGCGGCTCGAGAACGCGCCGCCCGAGGTGACGCTCGCGGCCCAGCCGCTCCTCTTCGCTCCCGGCACGAACTCCGCCAAGAACCAGACCGTCTTCCAGCTCGACGCCAAGGACCCCCTCGCGGGCTTCGCCTCCTGGCAGCTTTCCGTCACGAACGCGAAGGACAACCTCCTCGCGAAGAACTTCGCGGGCCTGGGCCGCCCCCCGAAGAGCTTTCCGTGGGACGGCCGCACGGGCCACGGGGTCGTCGTGCCGGACGGCCGTTACGTGGCGCGGCTCCTCGTCACCAACGAGGTGGGGACCACCGGCAAGAGCGAGCCGCTTTCTCTCACCGTGGACACCTCCAAGCCCGTGGTCCACGTGAGGGCTCAAACCGAGTCCTTGGCCGATCTCGTCCCCCAGATTTCGGTGACCCAGGACGCCGAGAAGGACATCGTCATCTCGCTCGCGAGCGAGATCCTCTTCGACGTCGGCCGCGCGGAGATCAAGCCCAAGGCCGACGCGACGCTCATGAAGGCGGTCGACCTCATCCGCCGCTACAAGGACCGTCTTGTGCGCATCGAGGGCCACGCCGACAACACGCCGATCCATAACGACGAGTTCTCCAACAACATGGAGCTTTCGGAGGCCCGCGCGAAGGCGGTCAAGAGCTTCTTCGCCGACAAGGGCGGGATCGATCCCTCCCGCATGACGGCCAAGGGCTATGGGGCCACGAAGCCGAAGGCCGCCAACGACACGGAGGAAGGACGCAAGGCGAACCGCCGCGTCGAGATCATCTTGCTGAAGGGCGGCAAACCAAGCTAAAACTAAGACTAAAAACAAGGAAAAGGAGACCATGCCGCAAATCAACATCCTCGAGGTGCTCAGGTCGAGCTTCACGCTCGCGATACTTCTGTTATGCTCCGTCGTCAGCATCACCTTCTCTCTGGAGCGATGGTGGTTTTTCCGCTCGATCCGTATCAACGCCGACCACTTCCTCGACGCCCTGCGAAAGCTTCTCGAGGGCAGCAAGCACGCGGAGGCCCTCAAGCTTTGCGAGGTGACCCCGGGGCCGGTCGCGGCGGTCGCGCGCGTCGCCGTTCTCAACCGCGCCAAGTCCAAAAGCGAGGTGGCCGCGCTCCTGAACGCCTCCCAGATCGAGGAGCGCGTGAAGCTCGAGAAATTCCTGGGCATCCTGGGCACGATGGGAAACACCGCCCCCTTCGTCGGCCTCTTCGGGACCGTCGTCGGCATCATCAAGGCCTTCCACGATCTCGCGCTCTCGGGATCGGGGGGCCCCTCGGTCGTCGCGGCCGGCATCGCCGAGGCCCTGGTCGCGACGGCGGCGGGACTCGCGGTCGCGATCCCCTCGGTCGTTTTTTACAACTACTTCATGAAGAAGCTCAAGGACCTGGTCGCCGCGATGGAGTTCTCCTCCATCAGGCTGCTGGTCTACCTGGGGCTTTCGTAGGCGGCCGGGAGCCATGGCGGGAGCGGCGGGCGCCAAAGGCCCCATCACCGACATCAACGTGACGCCGCTCGTCGACGTCTGCCTCGTGCTCGTGATCATCTTCATGGTGCTGGCGCCCCTCGTTTTGCAGGCCGGCATCGATATCGCCTCCTCGAAGGCCGGGGCCGCCAAGGGCCGCGCGGCGCTCAAGAAGAACGTCTCGGTCGAGCTCGACAAGAAAGGGGCGCTGACCGTCGACGGGCGCCGCGTGTCGTGGCAGGGGCTTCCCGGGGCCCTGAAGGCGGCGATCGGGCGCAGCGCCGACCGGCTCGTGAGCATCAAGGCCGCTCCGGAGGCCAAGGTCGGCCAGGTGGTCGAGATTTTGGACGACTCGCGGCAAAACGGGGCGCGCAAGCTCGCGATCATCAACCCGGAGTAAGATGGCCATCCAGGAAGCTTCCGGCGAAGGGATCACGGGGATCAACATCACGCCCCTCGTCGACGTTTGCCTGGTCCTCGTCATCATTTTCATGGTCACGGCGCCGCTCCTTCTCCAGCCGACCCTCTCCGTCGAGCTTCCCAGGGCGACGACGGCCGAGGGCAAGGAGCGGCAGAACGTCACGATCACGATCACGAAGGACGGGCAATGGGCCCTCAATCAAGAGACGATGACGTTCGATCAGGTCAAGGCGGGCCTGCGGGACGCGGTCGAGGGCAGCCCCGATCATTACGTGATCATCCGGGCGGACAAGGAGGCCCTGCACGGCCTTGCGTTGAAGGCCCTCAAGATCGCCAAGGACGCCGGCGCCAAGGCGATCGCGATCGCGACGGAGCAGAAGAAGCGGCCGGCTCCATGATCTCCGATTTCGCCCGGATCGAGCGCTCGGCCGTCATCTCGATCGGCTTTCACGCGGCCCTGTTCGGGTCGTATTTCGCGCTCAAGCACCAAAAGCAGGAGCAGAACGTCGTTCTCACGAAGGTCGACTTCATCGATCTCAAGCCCGAGGAGGCCGTTCCGGCGGCCCCCGCGCCCGCCATGCAGGCGCCCCCCAAGAGCTTGACCGACCTCATCCGCATGGCGCTTCCCGTCTTCAATCGGCCGAAGCCTCCCGAGCCCGTCATGCCGAAGGACATGCCGCTCGACAAAATCAAGCCCCAGCTCAAGGATGTCTCGATGCCGAAGCTCGACCTCGACAAGAAAATGGCGTCGTCCAAGGAAAAGCCGCTGGACCTTAAGCTTGACCGCCTGCCCCAAGACAGGCAGATCGCCGACATGGCGGCTTCCCGGCAGCCCAAGGTTTCCGATCTCGCCACGATGAAGGAAGAGTCGAAGATCTCCCTGGACGCGGTCGGACGGGTCGCGGTTCCCGAGGAGCCCCATATCCGGATCAACCCGGGACGCGCCTACAATCCGTCCATGGCCGACATGCCGACGGCGAAAGTCTCCCCGACGGCCGCCGCCGAGCCCCCATCGGCTCCGGCTCTTAATTTAAGCCGGCAGCTTTCCGCGCGCTCCTCTCCCTCGCTCCCGATCGGCTATTCCCGGGGCCATGCCATCAGCCTGGCGACGGCGCCGCGCCCGGCGGCGGCCCCCATCAAGATCCCCTCCGCGCCCAAGGCCGCCGCCGAGGAGAAGCTGGCCAAGGCCGAGGGAAAGCCGAAGGCCGTCGAGATCAGCGGGCCTCTCGCCAAAAGAAAGATCCTGTCCTCCTATCTGCCCGCCTATCCCGAGTGGGCCAGGGCCCAGGGCGTCGAGGCCGACGTCGTTTTGCGCTTCTTCGTCGGGCCGGACGGCTATGTGCTCGACAAGATGTCCGTGGAGAGGACCTCCGGTTATCCCAAGCTCGACAAGCTGTGCGAGGAGGCCATCAAGAAGTGGGTGTTCGCGCCGCTGCCCGGAAGCGAGGAGGCTCAATGGGGATTCGTCACGTTCAGGTTCAGGCTCAAATGAGAAGGCCGTCCGCCTTTTGGGGGTTTTCTTCCGCCTTCGTTTTTTTGTCTTGCTTTCCCCATCGCGCGCGGGCGCAAGCCGGCGGCGCGGGCCAAGGCGCCCTTCCCGACGTGACGATCGAGGCGAAGGAAAAAAAGATCATCGATCGGAACAAGCCCGCCTTCGAGATGAGCCTCAAGGAGAACTCGCCTCTCAAGCCCTTCCTCAAGGTCGGCAAGGACGTGCGCTACCGCCTTCCCGACGAGATCGTCCGATCCATGCGCTACACGACGGGCCTCTCGACGAGCCCCTACGCCCTCGCGCCCAGCACCCATTGGATATTCTGGGCCTGGAAAAACGAGCCCGCCCATACCTTCCATCCCCTGCGCGACCTGGCCCAGGCCTACGGCGGCAAGAATCCGCCGCGAGAGAAGGGAGCCCGCGGGGCCAAGCCTTCCTGGGAGCTCGACGTCGTCGACAGCGCGGGCGGCGTCTTTCGCAAATACTCCGGGGACGGCCTCCCCCCCGAGGACATCGCATTCGACGGGCGCTCAAGCGAAGGCAAATGGATCGACGTGGGACAGAGCTACAGCGGCGTCGTCAACTATTGGGACAGCGCCGGCCGCCCCCACACCGCCGCCGGGAGCCCCTTCGCCATCGCGGGGATGGGGCTTAAGGATCCGTCGGGATTCATCCTCAAGCTCGCGTTGAGGCCGATGTTCGACCACGGCAACCAGGCGTCGCCGAAGCTTTCAAAATTCGGCCGGGCGCTGCTGAGGGAGGCCGCCGGAATCATCCAGCGTTTTTACCCCGGATACAACTTCGAGGTGGGGGCGTACTCCCTCGACTCCGACCAGCAGACCGTCGGCGATTTCTCGAGGCTTTGCGCCAAGGCCCTGGCCTCGCGCCTGCTCGTCCCGTCCGGGCAGGTCCTCGCCCGGTCCTTCCCCGGGACGCCCGACTTGAAGGAACGAATCGAGATTCTAGTCCTGAATCGGTAACCATGGCCATGAGACGAAAATTCTATGTCGACCCCGAGCTGCAGTTCCCGATCATCGCCTACCTGATTCTTTTCGTCACGGTCGAGGGGGCCCTGGTCGGATGGGGATTCTCGAAGGCCATGGAGATCGCCTGGGACTGGCGCCGGCCCGAGATCGTGTGGGATTTCTTCAAGATCGCGTCGTGGACTTTTTTCCCCATGATCATCGCCAATTTCGTCTTCGGGAGCTACCTCTCCAACAAGATCGCCGGCCCCCTCTGGCGAATGCGCCAGGCCATGCACGCGATCGCCCGGGGGAATCTCGATGAGGACATCATGCCGCGGCGCTGGGACCTGCTTCAGGACCATGCCGCGGACTTCAATGTGATGCTCCAAAGCCTGCGCCATGTCGCGCGCCGCGACTCGACCTCCGTCCGCGAGGCCGAGGAGCTGTTGGCTCGGCTGCGCGAGAGGCTCGCCTCCGCCGATGGAGCGGCCAAAAACAAGGAGGATCTCGAGAGGCTCGTCAACGAGGCCAAGGCCAAGATCTCGCTGATCGGATCGCATTTCTCCAAGGGGGCCTGACGAAATCGATCCTGGTCGTTGATGACGACCAACTCTTCCGCGAGATGGCCGCCGCGTCGCTCAAGAAGCTGGGTTATTCCCCCCACCCCGTCGACGGCATGGCGGCGGCGCAGTCATGGCTGGCCCGCCGCCGCCCCGACCTCGCGCTCATCGACCTTCTCCTCCCGGACGGCAACGGCATCGATCTTTGCCGCTGGATACGGGGGCAAGAGGGCCTCGGCTCCCTGCCCATCCTGGCGACGAGCGGCCTGGGCGAGGAGGAGACGATCCAGGACGCCCTCGATGCCGGCGCCTCGGACTTCATCCGCAAGCCGTATCTGCCCGACGACCTCGAAAGGAAGATCCGCCGGCTTCTCGCTTAGGGCTCGTTAAGCCAGCCGCGGCGCCGGATCTCCTCGGCGATCTGGACGGCGTTTAAGGCCGCGCCCTTGAGCAGGTTGTCCGAGACGATCCACAAGCAGAGCTCCCGCCCATCGACGCCGCGCCGCAGCCGCCCCACGTGGACGGGTCCCGACCCCGCGGCGGCAAGGGGCGTCGGGTAGAGGGAGCCTTCGTGAAGCTTCATCCCCGGGGCGCGCCGCAGGCGTCTTCGCGCCACGGCTTCGTCGGCTTTCCCATGGAAGCGCGCCCAGCAGGCGATGGCGTGCCCGCGGATCGTCGGCACCCGGACGGCCGTGACGCTCGTCTTGATCCGCGGAGCGCCCAGGACTTTGGCGAGCTCCGCGGCGACCTTGGTCTCCTCATCGGAGCGTCCGAGAAGATCAAAGGAGCCCACTTGCGGGATGACGTTGCCGGCGATCGGGGCGGGCAGAAACCGCGGCTTCGGGAAGGACGGATTTTCCCCCTTCGCGAGCGCTTGGGCGAACACGGCCGCTTGCCCGGCGAATTCCTCCAGAGCGCCGCGGCCGGCGCCGGAGACGGACTGGTAGCTCGCGACGCGGAGCTCGCGGATCTTCCAGAGCCGATGGAGCGGCGAGAGCGCCACGGCGAGCCCCGACATGGTGCAGTTGGGGCCCGCGACGAGGCGGCGGTCGGCCCTTAAGGCGCCGGCGTTCACCTCGGGGATGATGAGCGGAACCTCGGGATCGAGCCGGAAGGCCGAGCTGTCGTCGATCACCCAAGCGCCGCGGCGCGCCAGGCGCTTGGCGAGGCGTCGCGAGACGCCGTCCGAGCCGGCGAAAAAAACGAGGCCGCAATCGTTTAAGAGGCGTGAATGGCTTGAGAGCGGGAGTACCGGCGATCGGCGGTCCCGGACGATCCGCGGGGCATGCCCGCGCGAGGCCGAGAAAAGAAGAAGGCGCGAAAAGGGAAAGCGGCGGCGCTCGATTTGGGAGAGAAGCTCCCCCCCGACCATGCCCGTGGCGCCCACGACGCCGACGATCATCGCAGGGGCCAAGCCGGACCGTAGCCCACGGAGCCCAGGATGTCGCTCGCCGCGGCGCGCAAAAACGCCGCTTGCCCTGGCAGCTCCGCGCGATTGACGGTCAGGATCAGGGGCTCGTGGAAAAGGAAGGGCCCCGAGCGCTCCCAGTCGATGCGGTCCGCGGAGAACTCGATCCAGGCGCGCGAGATATCCCGGCCTTCGGCCGAGAACGAGACGACGACGTCGTCTCCCGAGGAGAGGGCGGAGAAGCCGTGGATGAGAACGGGCGGGCCGTCGGGCGGGCAAAGCTTGATCGCGAGCGCCGGAAGCAAATTTCCCAGAGGGGTTTCGAGCGCCCCCTCCTCCGCGCGCGGAGGGACTCCCGCGATTTTCTGGTTGTTCCAGGCGCGCGGCCGATCCATGGAGGCGGGGGCGGTCATCGCGGCCAGGATGGGAGAGCTCGACGCGCTTAAAAAATACGGCGTGACGGACCAGACGATGAGGTAATTGGGTTGGGTGAAGCTGACGAGCGCCGCGGGCACCTCGGCCCAGAACCACTCCGCCTCTCCGACGCCGTTTTGGCCCTCCGATTGTCCGCTTTCCAAAGGAATGTCCGCCGCCCTGGCGACCATGAAGCTCTGCTGCGAGCCAAACGACGGCGTCTGGGAGATGGCCATGTAGATCTTCCCCGAGAGGCGTTGGCTGATCCACGGCTTGTCGGGGTCCGGTTTTGTCTTGGCCCTGCCGATCTTGGCGCCGATGAAAGTCCGCGGGAACTCTCCCATCGGCGCCGGCGGCAGCTCGACGATCCAGGCATTGTTATAGCCGATGTACCAGTTACCGTCGGAGCCGCCATTCGCGAATCGGTTGAAGTCGTTGATGTTGGGCCACAAAGCCAGATAGCTCGGCAGGGTGGAGCTCGTCGAAACCGTTGGAGGCGAGAAGTCGGCCGCGAGGCAATGACCGGATAAAAACGTTATCGAAGCAATAATGAGCTTCTCTAGCATTTATTCAACAAATTAATTACTTTTTCGAATTCGTCTATTGAATAAAAATGTATTGAAATAAATCCTTTTTTATTTAGTTTTGCGACGTTTATTTCAACCTTTGTTCCAAAAATATTCATGAGCCGAGATTCAATATCAAGAATATCTGAAGATTTTGCCGTAAGTTTTCTTGATCGAGATGACGCATTCTTGTCGTTGGCGAGCGATTCGGAGGCTCTGACAGAGAGGGACTCGTCGAGCATCTTGGCAAAAAGTTTTTTTCGTTCGACGGGGTCCTTGATCATGAGAAGGGCGCGTCCATGGCCCTCGCTGATCTTGCCTTCCTGCATGGCGGCCTGCATGTCATCGGGAAGATCAAGAAGGCGCAGGATATTGGCGATGGCCGACCGAGATTTCCCGGCAAGCTCGGCGATCTGGGCCTGGGTGTGTTTGTAATCCTCCATGAGCTTCAAGTAGCCGAGCGCCTCTTCAATCGGGTTAAGGTCGTCGCGCTGGAGGTTTTCGATCAGAGCAAGTCCCAGACGTTCCGCGTCATCGGGCGACTCGCGAACGACGACATCGACTTCTTTGAGACCAGCGAGCTCGGCGGCGCGCAGACGCCTCTCGCCGGCGATCAACTCATAATGGCCGTCACCGCCGTCCTTGGCCACGAGAAGCGGCTGGGCAATCCCATGCTTTTTGATCGAAGCGGCGAGGGCGGAGAGTTTTTCCGGGTCGAAATATTTGCGCGGCTGAAGGCGATTGGGACGTATTTTATCGATGGGAATGGCCGTCTTTTTGACGTTCCCTCCCGTTTCTGGAGTTGTTGCCGACAATTCATTAGGAATGAGCATGGACAATCCCTTCCCTAGAGCTTTTCTCATATCGATGCCTCCTTGGCGGATGCCGCCGCCTCCATTCCAAGCCTGGCGGCCATTTCTTTGGCCAGTTCCAAATACGCCGCGGCGCCTCGCGAATTCTGGTCGTATCCAAAAATGCTTTTCCCGAAACTTGGAGCCTCGGCTATCCGCACATTGCGCGGGATCATTGTTGAAAAAAGACGCTGGCCAAGGAATTTCGATAGTTCGCCGCGGACCTGATTGGCCAGGACGATTCTCGGGTCGTACATGGTCAAGAGGCCGTCGATTTCGATGGCCGGATTCCATGCCTTCTTGACGCGATCGATTGTCTCCATGAGCTGGGCGACGCCTTCCATGGCGTAGTATTCGGATTGAATGGGAATAAGGACGCGGCCGCAGGCGTTAAGCGCATTGAGCGTCAGCACGCCGAGAGATGGCGGGCAGTCGATGAATATAATGTCGAATCTATCTTTAATGGACGAAAGCGCCCCCCGCAGGCGGCTTTCCTTGGCCATGGCGCCGGTAAGTTCGGCTTCGACGCCAATGAGATCGTTTCCAGAGCCAACAATTGAATAGTTCGGAATATCGGTGTTCTTGACGGTCGATTCAATGGCGGCAAGATCAACGAGAACATTATAAATGCTTGGAGAAACGCTCCTCTTATCAAATCCCGCGGCGGATGTGGCGTTTCCTTGGGGATCGAGGTCAATGAGAAGCGACTTGTGGCCCAAAATAGCCATGGCCGCCGATAAATTGACGGCCGTCGTTGTTTTGCCAACCCCCCCTTTTTGATTGGATACGGCAATAATCTCAGACATGGATTGGGAATTGTTTCACGTGAAACATGATATGGCGGGCGGCGTCCGGGAAGACATATTATGAACATTGCCGTATTGTGTCAATGGTGACGGCCCCCGCCTTTTTTCTTGAAGACAGCCTCAAAACCGAAAAAACAGAGAGTCTGGTTTATAGACGTTATTATTTGACAAACAATATCTTATTTTATCATATTTTATCATCACAAGGGGGCGGGTCTTCATAATTCACGCGCCCGGCCCCGGCTCGGCCGACGCCTCGCGGGGACTGGGCAAGAGGAGAACATCCGCGCCCAGCTGCTGGGAAAAAGACTCCTCGACTCTCCCACAGGAAAGATCTCAAGGCTTCGCGCCGTGTGAAAAGTGAAGACCTGACCCCGAGGCTTTGATATAATTCGAGCGCGAGCGATGAGGCTTTATTTCGACCGGCTCTTCCAGATGGCCCGCTGCGAGTGGCTTTTGCGCGAGCAGTCGAACCTTTTCGGCTTTATGTGGACCTTGCTTCAGCCGCTCCTTCTTTTTATCGTCTTTTACGGGCTCTTCACGAAGTGGATGGGGCCCAAGACGCCGAACTACGGCGCGTTCCTCGTCATCGGCATCGTGCATTACAATTTCTTCCAGAACACGACCTCATACGTCCTGACGAGCCTTCGCCGGCGCGCCGCGCTTCTGACCAATTTCCCGATGCCGCGGGACCTCTTCGTTTTTGCCGCCGGCCTGAGCGGCTTGGCGTCGCATCTTTTGGAAGTGCTGGTGATGTTCGCCTTCCTGATCTTTTTAGGAACGCCGTTTCGTTCGACATGGTTTCTGATCCCGTTGATTCTTCTTCTCGAAGCCGTGCTCGTGCTGGGCGTGTTCTCGCCCCTGCTCGCCGTCTGGGGGGCCCAGTTCTCCGACTTCGACAGAATCTGGGGGCTCTTGACCACCATGGGGATGTTCCTGACCCCGGTCTTTTACCCTCTGGAGATCATTGAGCCAAGCAAGAGGGAGCTCATCCGCCTCAACCCCGTCGCCGTGATCATCGGCATGTCGCGCCGCGCGATCATCGACGGCCAGGGCCCCGGGGTCCTCCGCTACCTCGCCATCCTGGCGATTTTCGCCGCGCTCTCCGCGGCGAGCTATGCCTACTTTAAAAGACACGAGCCCCATCTCGCGGACTACGTTCTGACATAAGGGCTTTATGTCCGAATACGCGATCGAGGCTTCCAACCTGGGCAAGCGTTATTATCTTCAAACGAGATCGTCGAGGACGTTCCCCCGCCGGGTCCTCTATTGGTTTTGGCCGCGCGTCGACGAGAGGCCGATCTGGGCGCTGCGCCACGTGGATTTGGCCGTCAAGAGGGGGGAGGCGGTCGGGGTCATCGGGCCCAACGGCGCGGGGAAAACCACGCTTCTTCAAGTCCTGGCGGGCCTTCTGGCCCCCTCGGAGGGGAAAATGCGGGTTCGCGGGAGAATCAGCTCCTTCATGGGCCTCGCTTCGGCCGTCTATCCCGAGCTCACCGTCGAGGAGAATCTTTTCCTCATGGGGACCATCTTCGGGATGACGCGGGCGGTGGTCAAAAAGAAGATCGCGGAGATCGTCGAGTTCGGCGACTTCGGCAAATACCGCCATGCCCTTTTTACGCAGCTCTCGGCCGGCTACCAGATGCGGGTGATCGTCTCGGCGGCGCTGCACGCCCCGATCGACATCCTTCTCATGGACGAGATGGTCACGGCGGGTGATGCGATCATCTCGGAGCGCTTCTGGGCCAAGATGCTCGATCTGCGCAAGCAGGGGACGACCATCGTCCTCGCCTCCCACGCGATGCCCCTCATCGAGGCCTACTGCAGCCGCGTCATCGAGCTCAACCGGGGGCGCCTCGTCAACGCGGGAAAACCCGCGACCGCCGCCAGGGCGTATTACGAGCGCCACGGCGTCGACGGCGGCGCCGACTAGTTCGCGGGACGTCATGGCGGGCGTTTATCCCATGAGGGCGATACGGTTTAAAAGCCCCCCGGATGCCCTGGCGAGCTTCCTCTGCCCGCCCTACGACTCCATCACGGCCGGCGAGGCGTCGCGTCTCAGGAAAAATCCGCTTAACGCCGTCCACCTGGAGCTGCCCGAGGGGGAAAGCGCCAAGCCCTACGAGGCCGCGGCCCGGACCTGGCGGCGCTGGCGGAAGAAGGGAGTGCTTGAGGCGGAGGACGGAGAGGGCTTTTACGTCCTGGAGGAAAATTTCTTTCATGGGGGCCGTCGGCTCCGGCGCCTGGGGCTTCTGGCGGCCTTGGGCATCGCGGGCCGCGATGCCCGGGCGCTCCTGCCCCACGAACGCACGATCGAGGCCCCCGTTCTCCACCGGCTGCGCCTCCTTGAAGCCGCGCGGGCGAACACGAGCCCCATCTTCTCCATTTGCCCTGATCCGGGGGGGCGGATTCTCAAGCTTTTAAAAGAGATCAGCGCGGAGAGCGCTCCGGTCGTCAAAAGCCATGCCGAGGAAGAGGCGGAGTTCAAGCTCTGGCGCGTTCCGGAGAGCCCCGTCGCCGCTCGTCTGCGCCGACTGCTCGCCCGCCAAAAGGCCTTCATCGCCGACGGCCATCATCGGCTCGAGGCGGCGAGGCGCTATCACGCCGAGGTTCGAACCGCGGCGTCGAGGGCCGTCTTGGCGGGCATCTATCCTGGGAGCCAAAAAAGCCTCGTCGTCCTCGCGGCGCATCGGGTTGTCGGCCGCGCGCTTCAAGGCCGGGCGCGCGGGCTCGC
Source organism: bacterium (assembly GCA_021799485.1). Classification (GTDB taxonomy): domain Bacteria; phylum Elusimicrobiota; class Elusimicrobia; order UBA1565; family UBA9628; genus JAJZAK01. The sequence continues at coordinate 48,503 of JAJZAK010000011.1, forward strand.
GCGGCTCGTGGAGATGCCCTCCATGAGGGCGCTCCTATCCCGTTTGCGCGCGGAGAAAAATCCGTACGCCTTCGGTCTCTGGGACCAAGGATTCCATCTAGGAATACCCCGAGACGCGTCGGGATGCCGCACGCGGCTTTCGGTCGAGTGGGTCGGCCGGCGGCTTTTGCGCGGCATGCCGCCAAGCGCGATCCGCTATCTTCATGATCCCGCCGCGGCGGCCGCGATGGCCGGCGCGGCGGGCGGAGCCGCGGTCTTCGTCAAGCCTCCCACCTTGCGGGGGCTTTTCCGAGCGGCCCGGGGCGGCCTCCTGCCGCAAAAATCCACGTACTTCACGCCCAAGATCCCGACGGGGATCCTTTTCAGGGAAATTCGGTGACACCATCCTTAATTCCCATGCCCCCAAGTTATTCGGGGAAGCCGCGGAGGAATTAAGGATGGTGTCACCGAATTTCATCAGCCTTCTCCGGCGAGCAGCAACGGCACGGCGGGAGGGGGGAGATCCAAGGGAAGCGCCGCGAAGAAATCCTCGATCATGCGGCGGATGAGGCCCAGGTCCATGGTGCGGCAAACTCCGGATCGGATCGCCTTGTTGCCCGGAAGCCCCGCCGTATACCAGACGACGGTCCGGCGCATATGGAGCGCCGCCTGGCGCCCGCCCTGCCATTCGATCTCGAGATCGAAATGCTTGAGGAGAGCCTTGAGGCGCTCCTGGACCGTGGGGGGAACGGGAGGCGCCGGAAATACGGGGACACCTTGCTGCAAGGTGTCCCCGTATTTCCACGCCCTCTCAAGCTGTCGATAGATCCAGGGATTTCCGAGGGCGCCGCGGCCGACCATCACCCCGTCGACGCCGGAAAGCGCCCTGAGGGCGGCCAAGTCGGAATCCTGGGATAAGTCGCCGTTTCCGAAGACGGGGAGAGAAACCGCGGACTTCACGCGGCCGATCGCTCTCCAATCCGCGGCTCCGGCATAGCCCTGCTTCTGCGTTCGCCCGTGGATGGTCGCCGCCGAAAGCCCGCAATCCCGCGCGATCCGGACGATGGCCAGGGCTTGCGAGCCGCCCGCGTCGTCGATCCCGGAACGCATCTTGACCGTGACGGGGATTGTGACCGCTCGGCGCACGGCGGAAAAGACCGATTCGGCCGCCCGCGGGTTTCCCAGCATCGCCGCTCCCTCCCCGTTGGCGATCACCTTGCGCACGGGGCAGCCCAGGTTGATGTCCAAAAGATCGAAGCCCAGTTCCTCGATGATCCGGGCCGCCTCGGCCATCATCGCCGGCTCGCGGCCCAGGATCTGGGCGCCGACGGGATGGTCCTCCGGGCAGGTCTGGAGAGTCTTGAGGGTTTTGGGGTTTCTTCGGACCAGGGCTTGGGCTGAGACCATCTCGGCGAAGGCGAAGGAAAGACCGTGCTCGCGGGCGATCAGCCTGAAAGGCAGATCGGTGCAGGCGACCATCGGCGCCTGGACGATCGGGGAGGGGAACGGTCCCGGCATTGGAACAGTTTATTATAATGGTGCCTGGCGCCATGACCCCCAAGATTCTCGTCACGCGGCGGCTTCCGGAGAAAGCCTTCGAGCTCCTGAAGCCGCATTGCGAGATCGACTACTACGACCGCGAGACCGCGATCCCGCGGCGGGAGCTCCTCAAGCGCGTCGCGGGCAAGGAGGGGCTCCTCTGCCTCCTGACCGAGAAAGTCGACGCCGAGCTTTTGTCGCGCGCGCCGGGCCTCAAGGCGGTCTCGACGGTCTCCGTGGGCTTCGACCATGTCGATCTCGCCGCCTGCTCGAAGAGAGGCATCGTGGTCACGCACACCCCCGGAGTGCTCACCGAGACCACGGCCGACTTCGCCTGGGCGCTGCTTCTCTCCTGCGCGCGCCGCGTCGTCGAGGGAGACCGCTTCCTCCGGGCGGGGCGCTATAAGTCCTGGGGCCTCACCATGCTCCTGGGCTCGGACGTGCATGGAAAGACCCTGGGAATCGTGGGTTTCGGCCGCATCGGCCGGGCGGTCGCTCGCCGCGCCGCCGGTTTCGGCATGCGGGTTCTTTACTATGATTCGAAGGAGAATGCGGGGACACCTTGCAGCAAGGTGTCCCCGCATTCTCCGACGCGCTGCGCGGCTCTTCCAGAACTTCTAAAGAGGTCCGATTTCGTCACGCTTCACGCGGCCCTTGAGGCGGGCGCAGAGCATCTCATCGGCGAGAAGGAGCTTTCGCTCATGAAGCCCGGCTCTTTCCTTATTAATACGGCGCGAGGCCCCCTTGTCGACGAGAAGGCCTTGGTTCGGGCGCTCAAATCAGGGCGGCTTGGGGGCGCGGGGCTCGACGTCTACGAAAGAGAGCCGCGTCTCGCTCCCGGGCTCGCGAAGCTGCCGAACGCGGTCCTCGCCCCGCACATCGCCTCGGCCTCGGTCGAAACCAGAACCAAGATGGCCGCGCTCGCGGCCGAGGGGCTTCTCGACGTCCTCGTTTATCATCGCCGGCCCGCGCATATCGCGGGAATGACGGAATTACGGGGACACCTTGCAGCAAGGTGTCCCCGTAATTCCCGTACCCGTCATTCCCCGTCATCCCCATGAAAACCGTCGCCTATTTTTCGGCCGAATTCGCGGTTCACGAGCGCCTGTACGTCTATTCGGGAGGGCTCGGCGTGCTGGCGGGCGATTTCCTGAAGTCCGCGTCGGATCTCGGGCTGCCCATGATCGGGATCGGGCTTTTCTACCGCGACGGCTACCTGGCCCAACGCATCGACGAATCGGGCCGCCAGACGGAGGCTCCGCCCATCCCCCACGACATGGCGCTGCTCAAGCCCGTGATGAACCCGTCGGGGGGCCGGCTCGCCCTGCGGCTTCCCGAGGGGACCTTGCCGCTCGTCTTTCAGGCCTGGGAGGTCGCGGTGGGGAAATCGAAGCTCTACCTCCTGGACGCGGATCATCCCGCCAATTCTCCGGAACTCAAGGCCGTCACCGACAGGCTCTATGCCGGAGACCGCGGCATGAGGCTGTCGCAGGAGCTTTTGCTGGGGTGGGGAGGCTTCGCGCTGATCCGGGAGCTTGGTCTTGAGATCGGCATCTACCACGCCAACGAAGGCCACTCCGCCTTCCTGTTCTTGGCCCTCCTCGAGGAGCAGCTCGGCGCCGGCAAGGATCTGGCCTCGGCGATCGAGGCCGTGCGGGCGGTCTCTCTATTCACGACGCACACGCCCCTTGAGGCCGGGCACGACGTCTTCGACGAGGACCGCGTTCGCCCGATGGTCCAGTCCGTCGCCGCGAGGGCCGGGGTCGCGACCGAGGAGCTCATGTCGCTGGCGCGCCACCCCGGGGGAGACGGATGGAATATGGCCGCGTTCGCCATCCGCATGAGCCGCGAAACGAACGCGGTCAGCCGCCGCCACGGCCAGGTGGCGCGGGCCATGTGGCGGGGGATGTGGCCCGGCACGGCGGAGCACGACGTCCCCATCCGGCACGTGACGAACGGGGTGCATCTGCCGACGTGGACGTGCCCCGCGATGGCCAAATTTTACGACGCGGCGCTGGGCCCCGACTGGCGCGGGGAGGGGGAGGACGACCCCTTTTTATGGGAGCGTCTCGGCGGCGCGGACCAGGCTCTTCTGTGGCAGGCCCGGCTTGAGGCCAAGGCGGAGCTTTTCAAGAGGCTGCGGCGGGGGCCGGGCGTGATCGGCGGAGACGGCCTCGACGAGAAGGCCCTCACGATCGGCTTCGCGCGGCGCTTCGCCGCTTACAAGAGGCCGTCCCTGATCCTGAGGGACCGCGCCAGGATCAAGAAATTCCTTCTCCATCCCGACTATCCGGCACAGATCATCTTCGCCGGGAAGGCCCATCCGGCCGACGAGCCCGGGAAATCCCTGGTCGCCGAGGTGGTGGCGGCGGCTCGGAGCCCGGAATTCGGAGGCCGCGTCGCCTTCATCGAGAATTATGATCCCTCCATGGCGAGGTTGCTGGTCTCGGGCGCGGACGTCTGGCTCAACAATCCCGTGCCGCCGCTCGAGGCCTGCGGAACGAGCGGGCAGAAGGCCGGGGCGAACGGCGTCCTCAACCTGAGCGTCCTCGACGGCTGGTGGGAAGAGGCTTATGACGCCCGCAACGGCTGGGGCTTCGGCGTCCCGGGCGGGCGCGAGGGAGCGGACCAGGACCGCTTGGATGCCGAGGAGCTCCATGCGCTGCTTGAGGCCGAGGTGGCGCCGCTGTTTTACGAGCGCGGGATCGACGGCGTGCCTCGGGGCTGGGTCGAGAAGGTCCGAGAGTCGATTGTCTCGGTCGGCTCGCGCTTCTGCGGAAGGCGCATGCTCCGGGACTACGCGTCTTTTCTTTACGAGCCGCCGCTGCCCGCCGTTTCTCGGCCGGGCGCCCGAGCGTTAATCCCTGAGCCGCCCGAGCTTCTTGATCTGGCGGGCGAGAGTCCGCAGGGTCTTGTAAAAAAGCCTTAAATCATCCGGCTTGTAGGCGCGGAAAAAGTCGGAGACCACGTCCGCCTCGGCGGCGCGGCCATGGCGGGGCGGCGCGGCTTCATCCAGAAGCTCGCCTGCCTTGAGCCCGAGGGCGTCCGCGACCTGCTTGAGGGTCTTGAGGCTGGGCTTTTTGACGCCGCGCTCGATCTGGCCTAAAAAAGCCGGGTGCATGTCGGCCTTTTCGGCCAATTGCTCCTGGGTCCAGCCGCGCGTTTCCCTGGCCCCCCGGATGTTTTTTCCGATCGAAGCATAAATATCTCCCGCCGCCATGTTGTCTCCGACCGAATTCTATCACCGCTCCGGCCCCCCTCCTAGATTCTATATGGTTTTTTATTTACAAACCTTTAAGACTATATTAGAATGGATTTGTCCCGATCGGAACGCCTTTTGATCGGCCCTCATGGATCCCCGCCATATCCTGGTGATTTATCCTAGAAGATTGGGCGATTTGATCGTCGCGACGCCGTTTTTGAGAGGACTCCGCGCTAAGTGGCCGCGAGCGCGGATGAGGCTTGTGGCGAGTTGGCGCAACGCCCCGGCGGCCCCCCTGATCCCGTTCATCGACGAAACCGTGACGCTTGGGCGTCCGCAGGATTGGTCCGGACACGCGAAGCTCTTGCGCGACTTCATGAAGGCTCCGGCGTGGGACATGGCGGTCGATCTCAACTGTGTTTTTTCTCGCACCTCGTCGATTTTTATGTGGGCCGCGCGGGCGGAAGTAGGGGTGGGATTCGACGATCCTCATCGTCCGCGATGGCTGCGAAGGCTTTATGGCCGTGCCGTGCCCAATGGGGGGAAGCGGGAGCATATGGCCTCGCGATATCGGCGGCTGGCCCTGTCGCTTGAACTCCCCTATTTGCCCGAACCCGAGTGCGCCGTCCCGCCCGACGCGCTGATTCAGGCCGAGCGGCTTGCGCCGGCTCTTTTTGATGGCCGGCCGGGCTTTAACATCATCATCCATCCCGGTAATTTCAAGCATTTCGGAGTTCGATGGCCCGAAGCGAATTACGTGACGCTATCCTGCCGGCTTTTGAGTTCCGGGCGCCGCGATCTGCGGCTTTGCCTTTTGGCGGGGCCGGGAGAACGAGAGGCTTGCGAGAAGATCGCCCGGGAGATCGGCCAGGGCATCACGCTCTTGCCGGAGTCGACGCTTCCCGGGACCGCCGCCATGTTGTCGCGGGCGCGCCTCTTCGTCGGGAGCGTGACCGGCACGGCGCACTTGGCGGCCGCCGTGGGAACGCCGACCTTCACGTTCAACAGCGGCTATACCTATGCCGTCTGGAGGCCTTTGGGTGAAAGGCATGCCGCCATCAACTCCGGGGACTGGCATTCCTGCCGGGAAATAGGCGTCGATCGGGCCCTGGACGCGCTGTGGGCGCACATGGATTTTCTTCAAGCGGCTTCGCGCGCTTCATGATCGGCGCCGTGGGAAATGCGGGAAGGCCGGCGAAGGTCCTCGTCATTCAAATGCGGGCCTCGGGGGACGTCCTTATGACGCTGCCGGCGCTTCGAGCGCTTCGGGAGGCGTTCCCCGGCGTCCGGATCGACTTCGTCGCCGAGCCCCCGCATCATCAAGCCCTTCTCGGAACGCCCCACGTCGATCGCGTCATCCTTTATGACCGGTCGCGCCCTTTCGCCATGATCCGGGACATCCGGCGGGAACGCTACGACTGGGCGATCGATTTTTTCGGGAATCCTCGGGCGGCATTTTTAACCGCGTTCTCGGGGGCTCCCGTCCGCGCGGGCTATGCGCGCGTCTTCCACCGCTGGGCCTACAACCGGCGATTTAGGCGCGAGGAAGAGGGGTATGTGGCGCGGGAAAAGATCGATTTTTTGCGCCGATTATTCGGTCTCTCCGGCGGGGCGCTCATTTTTGATTACCGGCTTCCCGAGGCCACCCGCGCGAGGGCGCTGGATTTTCTTCGCGTCCATCGCCGGCGCCCCGCGCGGCCTCTCGTGACGATGGCTCCGGCGGGGCAGCCGCGATACAAACGATGGCATCCCGAGCGGTGGTCGGCCGTCATCGACTGGCTCCAGGATGAGATCGGCGCGGAGGTGCTGCTCTTTTGGGCGCCCAAGGGGCTGCCATTCGACGAGGAGGGCTATATCGCGGAGATCGGCGCGCGTTGCCGGAGGCCGCCGCTTTTGAGTCCGGGCACGCCGACGCTTTCGGATCTGGCGGCCTTTTTGGAACGCTCCGATCTCCATGTGGGCGCGGACAACGGCGCGGCGCATGTGGCCGCCGCGGCGGGAATAAAAACGGTCACGCTGTACGGCCCCGGGCATCCTTTAAGCTGGACGCATCCGGATCGTTTAAGGCACGCGGCGCTCAAGAAGGGCTGTCTCTGCGACGACGCGCCGGGGCGCAAGGAGTCCTGTCCGGATCGCGCGTGCTGGGAGGAATTGGCCGTGGGCGAGGTCCGGCGCGCGATCGCCGGGCTTCTCGTCGAGCCGATATGGGAAGCTTAAAGAATTACAACGATTCCAACGCTGCCGACCATCATAATTGGTTCTTCACTATTGAGACAATCTGGAAATTGTGTCTGGCCGCACGCATCCCAGTGCTCTCAGTGGCGAGCGTCTCGCAGCCTTATAAAAAAAAGGGCGCGTTCTCTCGTGTCATTCGCGGCGGTCTTGAGACCCTCGGTCTAGGAGCGTGGATCGAGTTGGTTGCTACTAGCAGGAAGAGCGGCGTACAAGTACAAGGGGTCAAGTCTTGACTTTTTAGACGGCGCGAAGCCTTGAGATCTTTCCTGTGGGAGAGCCGACGAGTCTTTTTCCCAGCGGCTGGGCGCGGATGTTCTCCTCTTGCCCAGTCCCTGCGAGGCGTCGGCCGAGCCGGGGCCGGGCGCGGATGTTCTCCTCTTGCCCAGTCCCTGCGAGGCGTCGGCCGAGCCGGGGCCGGGCGCGTGAATTGCGAAGACCTGCCCCCGAGGCCCCTGTTTACATATTTACGATTAAATAATAAAATTACAATATGTTCTACGAGCGCCGCGTGGCGGGCATTCTTCGCCGGAGGGCCTCGCAGCGGCCGGTGGTGTGGCTGTCCGGCCCCCGCCAGGCGGGCAAGACCACGCTTCTTAAGAAGTTGTTCGCCGCCCGCCGCCGCTACGTCTCCTTCGACGCTCCCGACGTGCGCGAACGCTGTCGGGACGATCCCCGGTTGTTCTTGGAATCGCTGGGATCAAGAGCGATCCTGGACGAGGTCCAGTACGTGCCGGAGCTCCTGGACTATATCAAGGAAAGCGTGGACCGGGATCGCGCGCCGGGGCGCTTCCTTTTGACGGGGAGCCAGAACTTCCAACTGATGGACCGCGTCGCCAAGGCTTTGGCGGGACGGGTGGGGCTTTTGACGCTGTATCCCCTGAGCCTCGAGGAGATGGGGTGTCCCGCGGGGTTCCCGGCGTTATGGAAGCGCTTGCACCGGGGGTTTTATCCGGAGCTCGCCGCTTCGCCCCGGCTGGACGGCGCCGCGTGGCAGGGAGATTATCTGCAGACCTACATCGAACGGGACGTGCGCGGCGTTTTGAGGGTCGGAAGCCTGCGCGATTTCACGCGCTTCATCATCGCCTGCGCGGCCCGCAACGCCCAGATCCTGAGCCTAAGCGACCTCGCGCGGGACGTGGGCGTGGCGGTCTCCACGGCCAAGCAATGGCTCAGCGTCCTGGAGGCGAGCTTCCAGGCGTTCCTGCTGCCGCCGTATTTCACCAACGTGACGAAGCGCATCGTCAAAAGCCCGAAGCTCTATCTCCTGGACACGGGCCTCCTCTGCTATCTGCTGAAGCTGGAGACCCCGGAGGTCGCCATGCGCTCGGCCCATGCCGGAGCGATCTTCGAATCCTTCGTTGTGGGAGAGATCCTGAAGGCCCAGGCCAATCGGGGCCGGGCGCCGGAGCTCTATTATTGGAGGACCAGCTACGGCGCGGAGGTCGACGTGGTCCTGCGTCGGCGCGACGGGCTCGTCCCGGTGGAGGTCAAGCTTCATTCCCGTCCCGGGCCGGCCATGGCGGGAGGGATCGCCGTCTTCCGGAAAACCTTCCCGGGGCTGGTCCGGGACGCTTACATGGCCGCGCCGGTCGGCGAGGCCTATCCGATCGGCGCCTCGATCCGGGTGTTGCCTCCCAAGGATTTGCCGCGGCTCGCGTAGGACCGCGGGGCCCAGGATTCGGATTCCCATTCGCCGGCATCCTCTAAGGACGCCGAGCGGCGTCCTTAAATAGTCCCAGCCCGGCGCAGGGCCATTCGTGGGCCAAGGAGGCATTTGGCCACCTTATAACATCTTAAAGGTTTGCTATTGACAAACCTTTTAGACTTGTTTATAATCCTCGCCTGTCGTCGGCGTTGGAAGGCGCCGGCGGCGCCCGTGAATGAAGGGAAGGGATGAAAAAAGCTTTTGCGCCGTCGATGATAATGACGATCATTCTTTCATCGCCAACGCTGGCCGCCTTAAAACCAAAGCTCGTTCTCTCCGCTGGGCCCCATGCCATGGCCGAAGCAGGGGCCTTCGACTGCGGCCGCGATAGGATCTACGCCATCCTGAAATTTCCAGAGCCGGTCCCCGGGAGGCATGTGCTCGAGGCCGCTTGGTATGCGCCGGACGGCAAGGTGCGGGAGCGCACCCGGGTCCCGTTAGTCCTGGGCAGCTCCGGCGACTCCGCCTATGCTTGGCTCCGGTTCCACTTCAACGACGACGTCGTCGCCGCGCTTTCAGGCGAATCCGGAGACCGGCGCTTCGACGGCCGATGGCGCGTGGATGTGTTCTGGGATAAGAAGAAGATCGCTGAAAAACATTTCCTTGTGGAGTGCGGCTAAGGCGGTGTCAACAAACAATATGAACGATTTAGGAGCGCGAGGCTGCGCCGAGTCCGAGGCGCGAGGAGGGCGTAATGCCGAGGCCTTGTAACCGACGAGCAACGAAGGAATCGGCCGGGATCGCGCTCCCCCGGAGGGGCCGGGCGATTTCGGGCCGCAACCGCGTCGCTCGTCGCTTGCATGCCGCCGCGGGCATGCTCGCTCCTCGCTCCTTGTTTCGCTCCGAACTTGCCCGGCCAAATCGTTCATATTGTTTGTTGACAGCGCCTAACCCCATGAAGCCATGGATGAAGATCGGCGTCGCCGCGATGGCGCTTGCGGCCGTCTCCATCGGCCCCGAAGCCGGGCCGGCGGAGGCTCGGGCGGGGAAGCCGGATGTGACATTCTCGACGAGGGCGTCGCCCATGGCCAGGGAACCCCGCTCCTTCTCCTGTCAGGGAGACAGGGTTTACGCGATCGTCCTGTTTCCTGCTCCGGTCCCGGGCAGACATCTTCTCAAGGGGGAATGGTACAAGCCCGGAGGCATCCCCCAGGAGCGAACCGAGGTTCCGCTCGTCATGAGCCGATCCCAGCGCTCCGCCTATCTGTGGCTCAAATTCGAGTTGGACGACAATCCCATGAAAACGGCCCTGGGCCGGGACGGAGACGCGTCGTTTAGCGGCGAATGGCTTCTGGACGTCTTTTGGGACGGCAAGAAGATGGTGAGCCGGAACTTCCGCGTGGATTGCGGATGAAATCGATGAAATCACGGAGGATGGACCATGCAAGGACGAATCGTCGCTAAGAAAGGATGGTGGATCGGCGGGGGCGCGCTCCTCGCGGCCGTCGGCATCGCCGTCATCTTCGGCTGCGGCGGCGGCGGTGGC
>JAJZAK010000046.1 GCA_021799485.1 bacterium
ACGGCTGTTCTTTTAATCAGGCGGAACAACGACAACCGACAAGGAGACGGATCCAATAGCAACGCAAAACGTCAACGACCTTCAGGCTCATTTATGGATGAGAAAATGCTTGCCACAAGGGACCCCGCCACGGCAGCTTCCCCAGTTGAAGCGAGCATTTTTTGTCTGGGCCGCCGTCGCCGCTTGGACCGCCGTCGCCGCTTGGCCTTCCAGCGCCGACGACTTCTATCCTGACGCCGTCTCCATGGAAGCCGCCTGGAGCGAGGGACGCGACTACCGTGTCGAGGCGTTGGCGCGCGGCTCTCCCGTCGCTGTTTTCGCGATCCATGGAGGCATCGAGCCCGGCACGGCCCGGGTCGCGCGGGCTCTCGCCGGCGCGGACTGGAACCTGTTTGTCTTCCAAGCTCTCGGCAAGGACATCCCCTCTGAAGCCTTGCACGTGACCAGCCGGCATTTCAACGATCCCCGCGCGCTCCAGCTCGCCCGATCATCGTTGCTCGGGATTTCCATTCACGGCGAGAAAGATTCCGGCTCCATCGCTTGCATCGGCGGCCTCAACGCCCCGTTGCGGCAGGCCGTCGCCCAATCCTTGCGCGCCATCGGCATCGACGCGCAAGAGCCGTGCTCCCGCTTTCCAGCCCTTGCCCTCGATAATATCGCCAACGTCCCGCGCGATCATGGAATCCAAATCGAGATGACCAAGAGCCTGCGCAACGGCCTTGTCCGGGATCAGGACCGCCTGGCGCGCTTCGCCGAGGCCGTTCGCGAGGCCGTGTCGCGCGTGGCGGGGCCGCCACGATAGACGCCGCGAACGCCTTCACCGACGGCGCCTGCTCCGGCAACCCCGGTCCCGGAGGATGGGCGGCGATCCTGGTCCTGCCCGACGGAGACGTCCGCGAAATCGGCGGCCGGGAGGAACGCACGACCAATAACCGCATGGAACTGCTCGCCGCCATCGAGGCCTTGAAGATCCTCGACCCGAGACGACCCGCCCGCGTCGTTTCCGATTCCGCCTACGTCGTCACGGGCATCACGTCCTGGATCGCATCGTGGAAGCGCAAAGGCTGGAAAACGGCCGCCGGAGGCAACGTCCTCAACCGCGACCTCTGGGAAGAGATCGACCGCTTGGCCGGCCGCTGGCCCCCGGAGAGCCTTCGTTGGACGCGCGTGCGCGGTCACGACGGCCACGCCGGCAACGAACGGGCGGATCGCATCGCCGTCTCTTTCGCCCAAGGCTCACCCATCGATCTCTACAACGGCCCCCTCAAAGACTATCTTCACGGCCCCTTGGAAATCCGGTGACACCATACCTATTTCCATCCCTTGCGGTTTTGTCGGTAAGAAAATAGGTATGGTGTCACCGGATTTCCGAGGCTCTGGAATCCTTCTCCCGATCTCCTCTCTGCCGGGACCTTTCGGGATCGGCGACATCGGCCCGGCATCCTGGCGCTTCGCCGAGACCCTGCGCCAAAGCGGCCAGTCCGTTTGGGAGATCCTGCCGCTGCATCCCTCGGCCGCGGGCTTTTCGCCCTACGAGCCGGCCTCCGCCTTCGCGGGAGATCCCTTGCTCATCAGCCCCGAGCTCTTGGTCGAGGACGGCCTCCTGCGCCCCCAGGACATCGCCACGCCTCCGAGCTTCCCCGCCGGCCGCGTCGACGTCGCCTCCGTCCATGCGTTCAAAGCGGCCCTGCTCAAAAAAGCTCACGATAATTTCACGCGGGATGCCGGACAGCAAGATTGGAACGATTACCGCTCCTTCCTTGTCGCCAACGGCGAATGGCTTCAGGACTACGCCCTGTTCTCGGCGCTCAAAGATCAATTTTCCGGCGCCTCGTGGCTTTCCTGGCCCGCCGCGTGGCGCGACCGCCGCTTTCGCTTCAACGCCGAGGGAACCAAGGAACTAGGCCAGGCGGCCGCTCTCAAGGAATTCGCGCAGCACCTCTTCGAGAAGCAATGGACGCGGCTTCGCCGCAAGGCGGAGAGCTTGGGAATAGAATTTCTCGGCGACATCCCTCTTTACGTCTCCCTGGAAAGCGCGGACGTTTGGGTCCGCCGCGGTGATTTCCTCCTAGACGACGACGGCCGGCCGGAGGCTCTTTCGGGGGCGCCCCCCGACGGCTTCAACGCGACGGGACAACTCTGGGGCACGCCGCTCTATGATTGGGACTCTCTGCGAGAGCAGGGCTATGAGTGGTGGCTCCGTCGTCTCGAGAGGGCCGAGCGTCTCTTCGATTGGGCTCGTCTCGACCATTTCATCGGCTACGCCCGGTATTGGGCGGTCCCCGCGCAAGCCAGCGTCGCGACCCTGGGAACTTGGCGCCGGGGCCCTGGCGCCGACTTCCTGGCCGCGGCGCTGGCTCGGATCACGCGCCTCAAGCTCGTCGCGGAAAATCTCGGCGCCGTCACCCCCGCGGTCGAGGCGCTGCGCAGGCGTTTCAGGCTGCCGGGAACGCATGTCGTCATCTTCGACGTCAAAAGCCCCGCCGAAAAACTCCCGGCCTATCCTGAAAACGCCGTCGTCATGACAAGCACCCACGACACCACGACCCTGACGGCTTGGATACGAGGGAAAACATCCGCCCCATCCCGCCCTCCCCTCGCCCAGGAGACTTTTGAGCGATGGCGCATCATCGAGCAAGCGCTCCGCTCGAAAGCGCGGCTCGTTGTCTTCTCCATCCAAGACATTCTTGGGCTTGGCGACGAGGCCCGCATCAACCGCCCCGGCGTCGCCGAGGGAAACTGGACCTGGCGGCTTGCGCCCGAAGCCCTCGACGCCGAAAGTCTGCGGCGTCTGGGCGAGCTCACGGAGGAATCCGGCCGATCCCCAAGGAGCGGGAGTCGGCTTCAAAAACATGAATAACCCCCCGAAGTCCCCCCCCCCGTTCTCGCTTCTGACCGGCCAAGACCTCCATCTCTTCAACGAAGGGACGCATTACCGCCTCTACCGTCAGTTGGGCGCCCACCCGACGGACTTGGGCGACGGCGCGGGAACTTATTTCGCGGTCTGGGCGCCGGAAGCAGAACGCGTCTGCGTAGCGGGCGACTTCAACGACTGGCATGCGCAGCGCCATCCGTTGAGCATCCGCGGCGTCTCGGGCATTTGGGAAGGATTCGTGCCGGGAGCCGTCCCCGGGCAAAGCTACAAATTCGCCATTTTCCCTAGAAAAGGAGGGCCTCCTCTTTTCAAGGCCGACCCCCTGGCTTTTTTTTCGGAAGAGCCCCCGAAATCCGCTTCCCGTATTTGGGACGCCGCCTACGAATGGCGCGATGCGGAATGGATGAGGCGGCGCGGCCACGGGCTCGCCTTGGACGCGCCCGTTTCGATTTACGAGGTTCATTTGGGGTCATGGCGGAAGACCGGACCGGATGGTCGGCGGGCCTCCTACCGGGAGCTCGCCCCCCTCTTGCGCGACCACGCGCTTAAAAACGGCTTCACCCACGTCGAATTCCTGCCCGTCATGGAGCATCCCTACTACGGTTCCTGGGGCTACCAGGTGACGGGCTACTTCGCTCCGACTTCCCGCTACGGGACGCCCCAGGACTTCATGTTCCTGATCGACACCCTCCATCAAGCCGGCATCGGCGTCATTCTCGACTGGCCTTGCTCGCATTTCGCGACCGACGGCCACGGCCTGGGGCTCTTCGACGGGACGCACCTCTACGAGCACGCCGACCCGCGCCAGGGGTTCCATCCCGACTGGAAAAGCTTCATTTTCAACTACGGCCGCAACGAGGTGAGAAGCTTCCTCATCTCGAACGCCATCTTTTGGCTCGACCGCTATCATGCGGACGGCCTGCGGGTGGACGCCGTCGCCTCGATGCTCTACCTCGACTACTCGCGCCCAGAAGGCGCCTGGATACCCAACCGCCACGGCGGGCGGGAAAACCTGGAGGCGATCGATTTCTTGAGGCGTCTTAACGCCGAGGTCTACCGCGGCTTTCCCGGCGTCCAAACGATCGCCGAGGAGTCGACCGCCTGGCCGATGGTGTCGCGCCCCGTCTCCTCGGGAGGGCTGGGTTTCGGCTATAAATGGGACATGGGATGGATGCACGATACCCTGAAGTATCTCGCCAAGGAGCCGGTCCACCGCAAGCATCACCACGATGAAATGACCTTCCGATTGCTCTATGCGTTTCAAGAGAATTTCGTTCTCCCTCTCTCCCATGACGAAGTGGTCCACGGCAAAGGCTCGCTTCTCTCCAAGATGCCGGGGGACGACTGGAGAAAATTCGCCAACTTGCGCCTCCTCTTCGGCTGGCTCTACGGCCAGCCCGGGAAAAAACTCCTCTTCATGGGCGGGGAACTGGGCGTTCGCAACGAATGGAGCCACGAGGGCGTCATCGACTGGTCGCTTCTCCATGACGCGCCGCATGCCGGCATCGAGCGATGGGTCCGCGATCTTAACCGCCTCTACAGAACGGAGCCGTCCCTCCACGGCCTCGACGCCCGGCCGGGAGGATTCGAATGGATCGATTGCGCGGACCGGGACCATTCGGTCCTCTCCTTCCTGCGCCTCGGCGGAGATCTGCCCGACGGCAGGCCGTCGCCTCCGGTGATCGCTGTCTTCAATTTCACGCCCATCCCCCGCATGGGCTACCGCCTCGGCGCCCCGCAAGGCGGGAGATGGCGCGAGCTTCTCAACAGCGACGCCGCGATCTACGGCGGCTCCGGACTCGGCAATATGGGCGAGGTCCAGTCTCGAAATGAATCCCTCCATGGACGGCCTCATTGCCTCGCGCTCGCCCTTCCTCCGCTGGCCTGCCTCTTCCTGAAACCTATTTTGTAAGATGGCGGCGTGAGGAAAGCAAACCAGGCCAAGGAGGCGCCTCGCTCCGCTCGCGCCGACGGCGGGCCGGCCGCGCCAGGAAGCGCCCTGCCGGTTCTTGCAACCCGCGTCGATCCGAAAAGCCGGGACTTCCAAGACAACGCCGCCCATCACGAGAAACTCCTCGCGGACCTTCGAAAGCGCCTGGAAAAGGCCCGGCGCGGCGGCCCCGAGAAGGCCGTTTCTCTCCATAAAAGCCGCGGCAAGCTCACCGCTCGGGAGCGCATCGCCGGCCTCGTCGATCCCGGCTCCTTTTTTCTCGAATTCTCCCCGCTCGCCGCGCTGGGCCTTTACGAGGACGCCGTCCCCTCGGCGGGGATCATCACGGGGCTGGGCGTCGTCTCGAAGAGGCTCTGCGTGATCGCGGCCAACGATGCGACCGTCAAGGGCGGCACCTATTACCCGGAGACGATCAAGAAGCATCTTCGGGCGCAGGAGATCGCCCTTGAAAACCGGCTCCCGGCGGTCTACCTCGTGGACTCGGGCGGGGTTTATCTGCCCCTTCAAGCCGAGGTCTTTCCGGACAGGAATCACTTCGGCCGGATCTTCTACAACCAGGCCTTGATGTCGTCTTGGGGCATTCCCCAGATCGCGGCCGTCATGGGCATGTGCACCGCGGGCGGCGCCTACGTTCCCGCGGTTTCGGACGAGGCCGTCATCGTTCGAGGCAAGGGAACCATCTACCTCGGGGGCCCCCCTCTCGTCATGGCCGCGACAGGGGAGGAAACGACGCCCGAGGAACTGGGCGGCGGCGACATGCACAGCCGCGTTTCGGGCGTGACGGACCACCTGGCCGAAAACGACGAGGAGGCGCTGCTCCTCTGCCGGTCCTTGATCGAGAACCTCAACACGCCGACCCTCGCGCCGAGCGCACCCTTCGAGGAGCCGCTTTATCCGGCCGAGGAGCTCTACGGCATCGTCCACCGCGACCTCCGGCGCCCCACGCCCGCCGAGGAAGTGATCGCGCGTCTCGTTGACGGCAGCCGATTTCAAAGCTTCAAGCCTCTCTATGGAAAAACGCTCGTCTGCGGCTTCGCCCGCATCCACGGCGAGCCGGTCGGCATCCTCGCCAACTCGGGCATCCTTTTTTCCGAATCGTCGCTCAAGGGCGCCCATTTCATCGAGCTGTGTTCCCAGCGAAAAATTCCGCTTTTGTTCCTCCAGAATATCACGGGCTTCATGGTCGGCAAGGACTCCGAGCAGGGAGGGATCATCAAGCACGGAGCCAAATTCGTCCAGGCGGTGGCGACGACGCCGGTTCCCAAGATCACCGTCGTCATCGGCTCCTCCAACGGCGCCGGAAACTACGCCATGTGCGGGCGGGCCTATGGACCTCGCTTTCTTTTCACTTGGCCCAACGCGCGGGTCTCGGTGATGGGGGCGGAGCAGGCGGCAAGCGTCATGGTGACGATCAAGCGCGAGCAGCTCCAGCGCGAGGGAGCGGCTCTCTCCCCCGAGGAAGAGGAGGAAATCGCGCTGCCCATCCGAGCCCAATACGAGAACGAGGGGCATCCCTATTACGGCACGGCGAGGCTTTGGGACGACGGCGTGATCGAGCCGGCGAAAACCCGGGAAAT
Organism: bacterium; assembly: GCA_021799485.1. GTDB lineage: Bacteria > Elusimicrobiota > Elusimicrobia > UBA1565 > UBA9628 > JAJZAK01. The sequence goes on from JAJZAK010000046.1 coordinate 6,404, forward strand.
CCTAGGCTTTTGCCTCCGTGCGGTCCGGCAAGCTCCCATTCCAGAGCCCCGCTACCCTGTTTTCAGGATGTAAAAATAAAAAACCGGTGACACCATACCTATTTTCTCCTTTTGGATATGGAAATTAGTATGGTGTCACCGGTTTTCCCAGTTTCCCAATGACCTCCCATCTGATCGTCAAACCGGGGCGCGTGGCCGAGCTGTCTCTGAACCGTCCGGATCGGCGCAACGCGCTGTCGGATGAGACGCTGGCCCAGATCGCGCGGGCGTTCCGGGACCTCGCTCAAGCGCCGAGCCTGCGCGCCGTGATCCTCAAAGGCGAAGGGCGCGATTTCTGCGCCGGAGCGGACATCGACTGGATGCGGCGAGCCGGGAGGCTCTCCGGCAAGGCGGCGGAGGACGACGCGAGGCTTCTGGCGTCAGCCTGCCTGGCGGTCGACGAGTGCCCCGTCCCGGTCATCGCCCGCGTCCACGGGAATGTTTACGGCGGCGGGCTGGGACTTCTCGCCGCGGCGGATATCGCGGTCGCGGCCGAAGACGCCCGATTCTGCTTCTCGGAATGCCGGCTGGGCATCCTCCCCGCCGTGGTCTCCTCCTTTGTTTTGCCCAAGATCGGATCTCACGCCCGGCGCTATTATCTGACCGCCGAGCTCTTCGGGACGGCCGAGGCGATGCGCCTGGGACTGGTCCACGAGACGGCCCCCGAGGGCGCCCTGGACCATCGGATCGAGCCCCTCATCAAGGGAGTCCTCTCGTGCGGCCCGAACGCCGTCCGGGAGGCGAAGTCGCTCCTCCGGGCATTCCCCGGGAAAAACCTCCACGAGCGCGTCGATTTCTCGATCAAAACGCTCCTGCGCGCGCGCTCGTCCTCCGAGGGCCAGGAGGGGCTCTCGGCTTTTCTCGAGAAACGCAAACCCGCATGGACGCAGTGACCCTCGCCTCCCATCGCGGCCGTCCGCCGCATATCCGCTTCGTCGAGGTCGGGCCTCGCGACGGTCTTCAAAACGAGAAGAGCTCCCTCCCCGTCGAAGCGAAGGCGGCCTTCGTCGACGCGCTCTCGGAGACGGGAGTCCCCGAAATCGAGGCCGGGGCCTTCGTCTCCGCCAAAGCCGTGCCCCAGATGTCCGATTCGCTGCAAGTTTTCCAAAGGATTCAGAGACGGCCAGGCGTGATCTATTCGGCCCTGGTCCCCAACGAGCGCGGCCTCGACGAGGCGCTCAGGGCGAAGGCGGACAAGATCGCCGTCTTCACGGCCGCGTCCGAAACCTTCAACCGCAAAAACACGAACGCCGGCATCAAGGAATCCCTCGAACGCTTCAAGTCCGTGGTCTACCGGGCGAAATCCCTCAAAATGCCGGTGCGCGGCTATATCTCCACGGCCTACGTCTGCCCCTTCGAAGGCGCGATCTCGCCATCGAAAGTGGTCTCCTTGGGCCTCAGCCTCCTCGATCTGGGAGTGGATGAGATCGCGATCGGCGACACGATCGGCCGGGCGGCGCCCAAGGACGTGCGCGCCCTTCTCAAACCCCTTCTCAAGGAAATCAGCGAGAAGCGGCTCTATTTCCACTTCCACGACACCTATGGCCTCGCGATCGCCAACATTTTGACGGCCTACGAGGAATTCAACGCCACGGGCTTCGACGCCTCGGCGGGAGGCCTCGGAGGCTGCCCCTTTGCTCCCGGGGCCGCGGGCAATGTCGCGACCGAGGACGCGGCCTTCGCGCTTTCGGCCTCCGGGGCGAAGGTGGAGCTTGATTTCGGGAAGCTCAAGGCGGCCGAGGCCGTGATCGCGCCTCTTTTGGGCCACCCCTTCCCCGCCAGGCTCGCCAAAGCCGCGGCGCACGAGAAAGCGAACGTCTAAACGAGGCGGTAGCCGCGGCCGGGAACGGTCGCGAGCTTTTCACGCGCTCGCGGCCCCAGCTTTTCCCGGATTCGGGAGATGTGGACCTCGACCGTCCTCAAACTATCGTCCGACGGAGGCTCCAGCCCCCAGACTCGCCGGTAAATCTCCCCCCGACCCATGGGATCCGGATGACTTAACGCCAGGGCGTAGAGAACCTCGAACTCCCTCGGGGAAAATTCCGCGTAATTTTTTTCGCCCAGCCTCATGACCTTGGACTTATAGTGAAATTCCAGCCCCGCGGCCCGCATGGGACGTGATTTCCTCCGGCTCATCATGCTCCGCCGCCGCAAAAGCGCCCGCACATAGCTCCTGAGCCGCGGTCCCTTGACGGGTTTCGCCAAATAGCTGTCGGCCCCGGCGTCCAAGCAGGCGGCGTCCCGTCCCTCGCTCGTGTCGCCCGTCAAGACCACAATCGATATGCCGGCCGTGTTTTCATGATTTCTGAGCCTGCGGCAGAGTTCGGCTCCATCGCCGTCGGGAAGGCCCAGATCAACAATCACAAGATCGGGGACATCCCTGATCGCCATTGTGAAGGCCTCGGCGGCCGTCGAGGCCTCCCCCGCGCGGCCTCCAAGGCCCAGGGCGTCGATCATCGCCCCGCGGAAGACGGGATCGTCCTCGACGACGAGGATTCGTTCGCCCGAATGGTTGAGGGCCATTTTGTTGCTTCAGCAAAGATAAAAAAATGAAATGAACATGAAGACGTCAAAGTTAATCAAAAATTAAGTTGACGACGCCAGAAGATTCTAGACATGATACCTTGAAGCGTTATGCGGCCCAAGTACCTCCTCATCTTTCGCGTTCTCCTGATCGCGACGCTTCTTCTCATCGTCCTGTACTCCTCGGCAAAGCCCCAGGCTTTCTCTTTAGCCGTGCTTTTCGGCATCTACGCGCTGTTCTCCGCCGGAACCTACCTTGCCGACAGGGCCGGACGAGTGTCCGACGGGGCGGCCCTGGCTCCCTTCATCGCCGATGTCGCTTTGTCCACCTGGATTCTCCATCTTTCCCGCGCGGTCGAATCTCATTTTTACATCGCCTTCTTCCTCATCATCCTGAGCTCCGCCTTTCTTGAGAAACTCGCGTACAGCTTCATCGTCGGCGGGGTCGCCTGCCTGGTCTATGCCGTCGGCGCCTTCCCCTCGCTTGAATCGCTCGCGACGCCCGCGCGCCTCCTGAATCTTGCGCTTCTCCTCGTCATATCTTTTTTCAGCGCCGCCATCGCGCACTACATCAAGAATTCCCAGGAAAGCCTCGCGGCGCGCTACGAGAAGAAGCTCGCGTGGATGGAGCGGCTCAGTCTCCTGGGGCACGCCCTCTCCGCGATCCTTCACGACCTCAAGACGCCGCTCAACGCCATCGACCTGACGGTCGAGCATCTCCGCGAGCTCCCGGATTTGGGCAAGAACAAGGAAGCCGCCCGCGGCCTCGACGCCATCCGGACGGAATCGGACAAAGCCTCCGCCATCGTCAAGGATTATCTCGACTTCCTCAAGCCGTCCGCGGACGGGCCGGGCCGCGCGGATTTGAGAGAAGCCCTTTTGAAAGTCTTGGCGGCCAGAAGGCCGCAGATCGATCGCCAAAAAATCCATCTCGCCTTCGCCGCGGGCGACTCCTTCGCCGTCCCGATCCCGGAGCGCCAGATCATGCGAACATTCGACAACGTCATCGCCAACGCCGTCGAGGCGATGCCCCACGGGGGCAATCTCGGCGTGTGGATCACGAGCAAGGACCACCGGGCCGTCGTGACCATCGCCGATACCGGGATCGGCATGGACCCCGAGACGCTTGATCGAGTTTTCGAGCCCATGGAATCGAACTCCTCCAAGGGGCCGGGGCGCGGCTTCGGGCTCGCCATCGCGCGCTGGATCGTCCTCAAGCACGGCGGCGACATCGCCCTTCGATCCGAAAGAGGACGCGGCACGACGATTGAATTCGACTTGCCCACCCTGGTCCCGAAGCGCGGGCAATAATTACTTCACAAATACCTTATAATTGTCTTCGTATGCCCGTCGCGATTCTCGACCGATCGAGCGCCGGCGAAAGCGACAGGCTCAAACTCCTTCTCCTGCGCGAAGGGCTCACGGTGGCCGCTCTCCCGCCGACGGCCCCTATTTTGGCCCGCCTCTCCGAGATCGGCACCCGTCTGGCCGTCATCGTCTCCGCTTCGCCCCAGGACGCCCTTGAATCGATCCGGCAGGCGCGATCCGGCTCCTCCAGCGGGAGTCACCCCCTCATCCTGTGCGTCCAGGCCGTCCCGTGGGCCGAGGGCCTCTCGCGATGCCTCGAGGCGGGCGCCGACGATTACATCGAGGCGCCGATTCACCCCCATGTCTTCGTCGCGCGCGTGCGGGCCCTCTTGCGGCGCGGGCTCTGGTCCGGCCGGCTCGGCGTCCGCGCCGAGACCGAGCTTCGGGCGGGGCCGGTCAAAATCGAGAGCCTCGCGCGACGAGCCTTCGTCCGCGACCGTCCGATGCCCCTGACCCGCCTCGAGTTCGACCTCCTCGCCCATTTGATGCGCCATCCGGGCCGGGCGCTCAGCCGCCGGGACATCCTCAAAGACGTCTGGCTTCACCCGGAGGACGCCGACGACGTGGACACGCGGACGGTGGACAAGCACGTCGAGAGCCTGCGCGCCAAGCTCGGCGCCGCCGCGGCCGCCCTTCAGACCGTCCGCGGCATCGGGTATCTTTTCTCGGCTGAATCGCCCGCTGCCGGCCGGCGCAAATAGAAAGGCCCCGGGCCAACCCGGGGCAATGTCCGCGGGAATGCCTTCGGGTCCGCAGGCCGCCAGTTCCAGGCCCTCAACGCGCTTTTTATAAGGATGGGCCACGCAAGGGCATATCAGGAAATTGGGCCCCGATGGATAGAAGCCGCGGAAAACCGCCAAGGCCGAAGGATTAAAATCACTTGGATTCCACTGGCACTCGACGGCGGCAACCCTATCGCGGCTCCCGGCAACAACGAAGTCCACCTCCCGCCCGGAAACGTCTCTCCAATAGAAAATCCTGGCCTCCCCACAACGCCTCTTGAGCCATTCAAGGACGATATACTCCCACAAGATTCGCATTCATTTCGCATTCTCTTCGCGCGAGCTCCCGCGGCAATCTGGCATACTGACCCCATGCGCGCGGGCGCGAAGAACAGTAATTAACCGAACAGTCGAAATCCCTGAATTTGAACCCCCTAAATTATTTCCGAGGGAAGTTTCGTTTTCTTTCAAGTTCCCGCGCGTGTTCCATGGCGGGAACATTGCTGTTGGGAACGACATCGGCCTTCGCGGGCCCTCCCCCAAGCACGCCCTCGGGGCTAACGACAACCGCCGTCTCGGCCGCCTCCGTGTCAGCCAGCTGGAAAGCTGCCGGCAGCGACACCAGCTACACCCTCCAAGCGTCCCCCAATTCGGGCTTTACGAGCCCCGTTTATTCCTCCTCCACGGCCAACACCTTCGCCACAATCTCGGGGCTCGCGGCGAATACCACCTATTACATGGAGGTTGACGGCTGCAATAGCCGCGGCTGCTCCGGGTATTCCGCCTCCATCTCCAGCCCCACCATGGCCGATCCGCCGCAGCAGCTCCCGACGACCTTTCTCGGAATCAACTTAAGTTCCATCGCCGTCAATTGGGCGGCTCTCCCCACAAGCCCCCTCTCCTCGACTTCCGAGGGCTACGAGCTCGACGCCTCCTCGACCAATTTCGGCGCCCTGGCGCCCGGAGGACTCGTGTACTCCTCGGTCACGTTCAGCGATTCCCAGAGCACCCTGACCATCTCGGGGCTCGATCCCAACACCACTTATTATTTTCAAGTCGGATCGCTGAACTGGGCAGGCGTCCCCGATTACACGGCCCTGGGCTCCACCGCCACGCTCGCTCCTCCGCCGCAGACTCTGCCCGAAACCTTTCTCCAAACCGATACGAGTTCCATCACCGTGAATTGGGCGGCTCTCCCTTCAAGCCCTTTATCCTCCAGTTCGGAAGGTTACGAACTGGACGCCTCTTCGACGAATTTCGGAGCTCTGTCTCCAGGCGGCATCCTCTTTTCCTCCATCACCTTCGACGGCTCCCAAAGCACCCTGACCATATCCGGCCTCGATCCCAACACGACCTATTACTTCCGCGTCGCCTCCCTCAATTGGGACGACGAGACGGATTACACATTCCTGGGCGCGACGCCCACCCTCGCGAACGCCCCGCAAACGGCCGCGACGACATTTCTTGCGATCTACCTAAGTTCAATCTCGGTCGATTGGACGGCGCTTCCGCCGAGCCCCTCCTCCGGGGCCTCGGAGGGCTACGAGCTCGACGCCTCCTCGACCAATTTCGGCGCCATCTCTCCAGGCGGGATCGTCTACTCATCAATCACCTTTTCCAATGCCCAGAGCGCCCTCACCGTCCCGGGGCTCGATCCCAACACGACCTATTACTTCCGTGTCGGCTCTCTCAATTGGGCGGGCGTCCCCGATTACGCCGCCCTAGGCTCGACGCCCACGCTGGCCAACGCGCCCTCCGCGCTGCCGGCGGCCTTCCTCCAAATCAACGCGAGCTCCGTCACGGCGAACTGGGCGGCGCTTCCAGCGGCCCCGTCGAGCTCATCGTGCGAGGGCTACGAGCTCGACGCCTCCTCGACGAACTTCACGGGTGGCCTCATCTACTCCTCGGCCACCTTCAGCGACTCCCAAAGCACCCTGACCGTCTCGGGGCTCGACCCGAACACGACCTATTACTTCCGCGTCGCCTCAATCAACTCGTCCGATGAGACGAACTACTCCACATTGGGTTCGACGTCAACCCTGGCGCCGCCTCCTCCTTCAGGACCGCTTTCCTGGAGCATCTACCTCGCCTCCGTCACTGTCGGCTGGCCAGCCATGCCCGCGACACCCTCCTCCTCGACCTCGGAGGGCTACGAACTTCAAGCGTCCTCGACCAATTTCGGCGATTTTCAGCCTGGCGGCATCGTCTATGCCTCGGCCACGACGAGCGACTCTCAAAACTCTCTCACCGTCCAGAACCTCGATCCCAACACCCTCTACTACTTCAGGGTCGGCTCGTTCAATTGGAACGCGGCGCTCAACTTCGCGGTTCTTGGCGCCTCCTCGACGCTCGCGCAGGCTCCCACAACCTTGTCTACGGCTTTTCTAGACGTCTATTTCACCTCGGCGACCGTCGCCTGGGCCGCGCTCCCCCCGGCCCCCCCGTCAAGCACGACCTGCGAGGGCTACGAGCTCGACGCCTCGACGACGGACTTCGGGGCTCTCTCTCCTGGGGGAGTCGTTTCCTCCTCGGCCACCTCTTCCGTCGCTCAAAGCACTCTCACCGTCCTGAGCCCCCCCTTGCAGTCGGGGTCCATCTATTATTTCCGCGCGGGGTCGCTCAACTGGTCCGGCATTCCCAATTTTACCCTCCTAGGCTCGACTCTGACCCTTCTTGAAACCTTCGCCCCGGCGGCGGGAACCCCCCCTTTCACCTCCGTCTCCAGCGCCTCGCTCACCGCGAACTGGACCGCGAACGGCAACCCCGCGGAAACGATCTACACCGTGCTCAGCTCCACGGACTCCGGATTCGCCGGCTCGCCCGCCTCGACAACGACCTTCAGCCTCTCCGTTTCCAGCCTTTCCTTGCTCTCCGACACCACCTACTACTTCGAAGTCAAGGCCACAAGCGGAGCGAGCTCGAGCGCCTACACGCAACTGGGAGGAACCTGCACCCTGACCGACGTCCCGGGGGCGGCTTCTTCCTCCTGGGCTGCGGTCTGGGTGACCTCGGCGAGCGTCTTCTGGCTTCCCAACACCAATCCCCTCGACGTGACGACCTACAGCGTCGTCATGACGACGGGGCCCGCCTACCCGAACGGCGACCATGGGAACGTCGTCCTGAGCACCACCCCCGCGGGCGCGGTCGAGGAAGGGATGCTGACCGGGCTCGTTCCCAACACGACCTATTTTCTCTTCGCGGCGGGCGTCAATTACGACGACGTGCCGAGCGCCTACGCCGGGCTGGGTTCGACGTCGTCTTTGGCCGCGCCCCCCCTGACCGCTGTCTCGACGTTCAGCGCGGTGACGACGAACTCCTTCTCCGCCTCCTGGGATGCCGACGGCAATCCCGTGAACGTCACGAGCTACACGGTCGAGGTTTCGACGGATCCCAATTTCCGCTCGGGCATGATCTCGCCTTATGACGTCTCCTTCGACACGGCTCCGGGTGGATCGGAAGCCGCGTTCACGGGGCTTAACGCGAACACCACCTATTTCTTCCGCGTACGGGCCGTCAACAACAACGGCATCGCGACAGCTTGGTCCGAACTTGGCTCGACATCAACCTTGGCTCTCCCACCCGCAAGCCTCAACTTCTCAGCCCCGCCTCCGACGGCAAGCGCGATTCAGCTCAATTGGTCCGGCGGCACGAACGGCCCCGGCACTCCCTATACCGTCGGCATTTCGACATCGCCCGATTTCAATCCTCCCGCGGTCACGACTCAGACAGTTTATGCGACCGACGTCAGCACCGCGGGTCTCGTCCCGAACACGACCTACTACTTCCAGGCCTTCGCCACCGGAAACGCCGCAGCCCCGACCGCCTACGCCTTCGACTCGACCTCGACCTTGGCCGCGATTCCCTTGACCGCAGTCTCGACCTTCAGCGCCGTCACGGCGGACGGCTTTTCCGTTTCCTGGGGCGCCGACGGCAACCCCGTCAACGTCACGACCTACACGGTCGAGGTTTCGACGGACCCGAATTTTGAATCCGGGATGAGCCCGCCCTACGACGTCTCCTTCGCGACCGTCCCCGCGGCGCCCATGGCCGCGTTTTCGGGGCTCAACGCCGACACGACGTATTTTTTCCGCATCCAGTCCGTCAACAATAACGGAGTCGCGACCGCCTGGGCCGATCTCGGCTCGACCACGACGCTTGCTGCCGCGCCGGCAGGGTTCGCCTGGGGCGCCGTGCACGCGAGCAGCGTCGTCGTCTCCTGGGCGGCCGAGTCCGCTCAGGGCTACGAGGTGGAGGCCTCCTCGACCAATTTCGGCGCCATCCCTCCGGGCGGCGGAATCGTTTATTTCTCGTCGACGACAAACGGCGCCGCGACATCCCTCGCCGTCGTCGGCCTCGACGCCAACACGACGTATTATTTCACGGCCGGCGCCTACAACTGGAGCGAGGCGCTCGACAGCGTTCCGGCGGGTTCGACCTCGACTTTGTCCGTCGCGGTCTCAGGGATAGAGATTTACGCCGTCTACTCGACCAGCGCGACTCTTAATTGGCTGCCGCTTCCCGCCGTTCCCCA
>JAJZAK010000012.1 GCA_021799485.1 bacterium
ACATCATCAAGCGCGACTCCGGGGGGATTCAAATCTCGATCGGGTACGCCGGGACGCAATCGCCGGACTTCGCGGTGAACTACATCTATTTGTGGTCGTCGGGGCCGGAAGAGGCGAACCTGACGGTGGCGTTGAATCAAATCCCCAAAGATGGCCTGGAGGCGTTCAAGGAGCGCCTGCGCCAGGACTTCGCCAGGGAGCTGCCGGACGTGAGGGTGTCCTTCCAGCCGGCGGACATCATCGGGCAGGTGATGAACCTGGGGGCGCCGGCGCCGATCGAGGTGGCGGTGAGCGGCCCGAACTTCGACCATGACAAGGCGTTCGCCCGCCTCGTGGAGAAGGAGCTGCGGGAAATCCCCACGCTGCGGGACGTCCAGGTCGAACAGGACGTGGATTACCCGGCCGTGAGGGTCACGATGGACCGGAGGAAGGCGGGGATTCTGGGAGTGACGACTCAAAACGCCGGGGAGGCCCTGACGTCGGCGACCTCGTCCTCGCGCTACGTGCTGCCGGTGTTCTGGGCGGACCGCACGTCGGGCATCGCTTACCAGATCCAGGCGGAAGTGCCGCTTCAGCGAATGGATTCGATCGACAAGGTGCGCCGCATCGGCGTGGATACGGCGCGAGGCGCTTCGATACCCCTTCATCGATTCGCGACGGTGGTATCGACCTCGACGGTGGGGGAATACGATCGTCTGGATATGTCGCGCATGGTGAGCGTGGCGGCGGCGATCTACGGGGAGGACCTGGGGCGCGCGGCGCGGCGGGTGGAGGCGGTGCTCCAGCGCCTTGAAACCAAGAGGCCTCGAGGCGTCTTCCTGTCCTTGCGCGGTCAGGTGCCGCCGATGGAGAACCTCTTCAGCGGCTTGAGCGTGGGGCTCGTGCTCGCGATCGTCGTCGTGTTCCTCGTTCTCTCTGCCAACTTCCAATCCTTGCGCGTGGCCCTTATCGTGCTCGTCTCGATCCCGGCGGTGCTGGGGGGGGCGGGAGCGCTTTTGATGCTCATGGGCTCGACGCTCAACATCCAGTCCTTCATGGGGATGATCATGGCGGTGGGCGTCGCGATCGCCAACGCGATCATCCTGATCAGCTTCGCGGAGCAATACCGCATCGCCGGGGCGCGGGCGCCGGAGGCGGCGATGAAGGCGGCCTTCAGCCGGCTGCGGCCGATCCTGATGACGGCGTCGGCGATGATCGCGGGGATGATCCCGATGGCCTCCGGCCTGGAGGCGAGCGCCCGGCAAATGGCGCCGTTGGCGCAGTCGGTGATCGGCGGGCTTCTCCTGGCGACCGCGGCGACGCTGCTGGTGTTGCCGTTGGCGTACGCCGCCTTCCAGACCTCCGGGCCGGGCGAGGTGGCTTCTCTCGATCCGGACGACCAGCGCCATGGAAAATAGATGGGAAAGGCGCCCGCGTCCAATCATGGATCGGCTATCAAGGTTGAGAATCTAGAAACATGGAAAAGGAGATCTGGCGACATGCGACAGCGACTTGAGGGGGGAGCATCGGCCTTTCGTTTGCTCGCGGCGGGCCTGATGGCGGCTTGGACCGCCCAGTCGGTATGGGCGGCGGAGTACTTCGTTGATCCGCCGGGCAAGAATGCCGCGAGGAGAAGCGCGACGCTCGCGCTTCAAGACGTTCTCGTTGCCGCCGAAGCCTTCAGCCCCGAGATCAAGGCGATGAAGGCTCAGGAGAACATAGCGAAAAACGACATCACCGTCAGCGAATCGTACCTGATGCCTCAGTTAGACGCCGCCTTTGACCGCTCTCAGGGCATGATGGGCGATAATCCGGCGCTTGGGCCGGTCGGCTTGCGGCGTTTCGTGGTCGAGCCCTTTTACCAGGGCACGGCCTACGGTTTGATGGGCTCATGGGATGTCTTTAATCTCCAGCGCTACTACGCGATTCAGGTCGCGAAGCGCCAGCTCGATTACCGCCGGGCCTTGACGGCGCTCACGCGCTATCACGTGGACGTCCAGGTATCCGACGCCTATTTCCGGGCTTCCAGCTACAAAGGACTGGCGGCCGCTTGGCAAGAAGTCGGGGCCTTTATGTACAACGTCATGGTCAAGGAGGTGCGGCCGCTCATGCGTTCGGGCTACCAAAATCCGGTCGATGAGCTCTTGGTGAAAGACGAGGTCACGGAGGCCGGCATCGAAAAGGCCAAGGACCAGGCAAGCTACCGTGACGCCCGCAAGGCCCTTGCCGCTCTGATGGGGCAAAAAGAATGGGATTTCTCGATCCCGGCGCCGCTTTCCTTATCAAGCGGCGCCGTCGCGATATTCATCCCCGGCGTCAGCCCTTATGTCAAGGTCGCGGCGGCCAACCTCGACGTCTCCAAGAAATTCCGCAAAGAGGAATGGGCGCAACACATGCCGGTGGTCCATGCTCAGGCGGGCCTCGGAAACGCGACGAATATTCCGCATGATGAGGAGAAGAATCTCGAGGGCGGCGTCGGCGTCGAAATGCCTATTTTTGAAGGCTTCAGGATTGTCAGCCAAGTGGAGGCGGCGTCCAACATGATCATCCAGAGACAGGCGGAAGCGGACGACGCCCAGCTCCAGGTCGACTTCGGCACGGCCAAGCTCGACAGAGTCATCGACTCGGCCAAGGAGGCCATTGCCCGACTGGCGGGGGAGTTTTCGGACGACCTTCGCGCGCTCAACCTGGCGCGCTACCGCTATACGAACTTCCAGGGCCCGCTCGTCGACGTGCGCGAGGCTTTGCGGGACTTGGCTCGGGTGCGAGCCTCGCAAAATCTGGAGTTGGGCCAGCTCTATTTCGGGAAGGCGGCCAAGGCGCTCTTAAACGGCGCGACGCTGCCCGCCAAGACGAGCCGCTCCTGATCCCCTAGGCGAGTTCCGGCCGACGCCGGAGCAGGGAGAACAGGCGCTAAGGACCACGCCGCAGAGAATCGCCGCCAGCAGAGCGATGAGGCGCCTAGCATCTATCATGGGCTCTTGAAAGTATATTAAATTGCTTCGGTGTTTAAGGATATAAGGCGGCTCCTCAACGAGACGGCCGTCTATGGCCTCTCGACGGTCGCGGGGCGCTTTCTGAACCTGCTCCTCCTTCCTCTTTACACCCACGCCCTCTCCCCGGCCGACTACGGCGTCGCCGCGATCCTTTTTTCCTACCTGGCCTTCCTGAACGTCGTCTATGGCTGCGGCATGGACTTCGCATTGATGCGCTATTGGCGAGAGCGGGGAGACGCGGCGTCGCCGGAGGTCTTCAGCACGGCTTTTTTCCCTCTGGGATCGCTGGCCGTCGCCTTTTCGGCTCTTGTCTATCTGGGCGCGGGGCCGCTGGCCCCGCTGCTCGGGCATGCTTCCATCGGAGCCTCTCTGTGGCGTCTCGCCTCGGTCATCCTGGCGTTGGACGCCTTGGCGCTGCTTCCCTTCGCGAGCTTGCGCATGCGGCACCGTCCGGCGCTCTTCGCCGCCGTCAAAATCCTCAACATCGCCCTTAATCTTGCTTTGAGCTACGTCTTTCTCCTCCGTTGGGGATGGGGAGTCGCGGGAGTGTTCTGGGCGGCGCTTGCGACGTCAGCCGCGACCGTCGCCCTTCTGACGCCCGTGATCGTCGCGCAATGCCGCCCCGTTTTCGATGCCGCGGTTTTCAAGAAGCTTCTGCGCTTTGGGCTGCCTCTCGTGCCGGCGGGTCTCGCCTCGGCCGTGGTCAACGTCGCCGACCGCCCCATCCTCGCCGCCTACACCAACGACGCCACCGTCGGGCTTTACCAGGCCAACTACCGCCTGGGAGTCGTCATGATGCTCCTCGTCGGCATGTTCGATATGGCCTTCAAGCCCTTTTTTATCGAGCAGGAGGCCAAGGAAGGCTCCCGGCAAATCCTGGCCCGGGTCCTGACCTATTTCGTCGTCTTGGGGGGAGCGGGATTCCTCGCGATCTCGCTTCTGTCGGGATGGGTCGTCAGGCTCCGCGTCTTCGGGGGCAAGCCCCTTATCCATCCGGACTACTGGCCGGGCCTCGGAATCGTCCCCATCGTGGCCCTGGGATATCTCTTCTACGGCGTCTACATCAACATGATCGCTCCCGCGACCTTGGCGCATAAATCCGAGCGCGTCGCGTACGCGACCGCGGTCGGGGCCGCGACGAACGTCCTCTTTTTGCTGATCCTGATCCCGCGCTGGGGGATCGTCGGCGCGGCCTGGGCGACGCCGCTCGCCTATCTCGCGATGGCGGGCTCGCTGTATGGCTGGGGACGTTCTCTCTATCCGGTTCCTTACGAGTATGGCCGGCTGCTCCATGCCGCCGCGGCCTTGGCCGTCGTATGGGCGCTTTCCAGGGTTTTGGGGCTCGATGCCTCCGGCGCGCGCGCGGGGCTGAGGCTGTGGCTCGTGCTCTTGTTTCCCGCGCTTCTCGCCGTCACGGGATTTCTCAAGGACGACGAACGCCGGGCATTGAAGAAATGGGCTTTCATCGCATCGGCATCTTGATCGCCGCGGGGCGATTTTTGTAAAAAATGGCGCCCCGATAACGATGATCCAAGCGATCGACTTGACGAAGCGGTTCGGAAACAAGGCCGCGGTCGACCGGCTTAATTTCGAGATTCCCAAAGGCCAGGTCGTCGGCTTTCTCGGCCCCAACGGCGCCGGGAAAACCACGACGATGCGTCTTTTGACCGGGTATCTGCCCGCCGACGAGGGCCGCGCCGTCGTTCTCGACAAGGACGTCGCCGAGGACTCCATGGCGGTCCGCCGCCGCACGGGATATCTCCCCGAGAACAACCCGCTTTACGAGGATTTGGATGTCGTCGACACGCTCCACTATTCAGCTCGTTTGCGGGGGATTGAGGACCTCGAAGAGCGCGTCCGTCGCGTCAAGGGCGTCATCGGGACCTGCGGCTTGACGAGCGTCGTCGCCAAGAAGGTGGGAGAGCTTTCTAAAGGATACCGCCAGCGCCTGGGCCTCGCCCAGGCGATCATCCACGACCCGGAGGTGCTGATCTTGGACGAGCCGACCTCGGGCCTGGATCCCAACCAGGTGCAGGAGGTCCGCTCGCTCATCCTCGACCTCAAGAAGGAAAAAACGCTTCTCATTTCGACCCATATCCTCTCCGAGGTCACCGCCACGTGCGACCGCGTGATCATCATCAACGCGGGCCGCATCGTCGCCGACGGCACTCCGGAGAGCCTTTCCGGAGATCTCCAGGACAAAAACCGCCTCCATGTGGCTCTCAAGGGGCCGCCGGCCGAGGTCGGCATGGCCTTGAGCCGTCTCGGCGGCGTGGGGAATCTGAGGCCCGAGCGCGTGGACGGCGAGGAGGACGGGTTCCTCCTTGAATCCGCGGCGGGGCACGATTTGCGCGAGAAGGTTTTCGATCTCGCCGTGGAGCGCCGTTGGCCGATCGTCGCCATGCGCCAGGAGCGGCTGAGCCTGGAGGAGGTCTTCAGGAAATTGACCCGCGAGGAGAAGCCGTGAAGCTTCCCGTCCAATGGGCCGCGGTGCGCGCGATCGCCCTGCGGGGTCTGCGCAACTACTTCGAGTCGCCCACCGCCTACGTGATTCTTTTCGTCTTCTACCTTCTGACGGGCTACCTTTTCGCCCTGCCGTTTTTCCTGGTGGGACAGGCGAGCGTCAAGGGGCTGATGGATTTCGTGCCGCTCATCCTGACCTTCCTCGTGCCGGGGCTCTCCATGGGGCTTCTCGCGGATGAGCTCAAGAGCGGCACCTTCGAGTCCCTGGCGACCCTTCCCATCGAGGACTGGGACATCGCGCTGGGCAAGTTCTGCGGATACGCTCTTTTTCTCCTGGCGGCCGTCGCGGGGCTCGCGTTCTTCGCCGTCGCGGCCGCTTTCCTCGCGGCCAAGCCCTTCGCGATCGACTGGGGGGAGGCGCTGGGCGTCCTGAGCGCGCTGTATTGCTTGGGCTTCATGTACGGGGCGATCGGCCTGTTCGCGTCGTCTCTCACCCGCAATCAGATCGTCGCCTTCGTGGGCGCCTTCATGATGGGCTTCTTCTTTTTCGCCTTGGGAAAAATCGCCGGCTTTTTCCCCGGCGCGCTGATGGAGTTCGCCGAATCGGCCGGGGTCGACTCGCATCTGGCGAACATGGCCCGCGGCGTCTTCGACACCCGCGACCTTCTCTATTTCGGGAGCGTCGCTTTCATCTTCCTGTATTTGGCCGCCCAGCGCCTGAGGACGCGGCGCTTCTCCTGACATGGCCGACACCGCCAAGACCTCGTCGACGAAGCGCCGGATCGAGTCCGTCTTTACCTGGACGGGAGCGCTTCTCGTCGTCTTGATCGTCCTCCTCCTCAACGTGGTCGGACGCTATGTGTACGGGCGGGCGGACCTGTCCGCCGGGCATATCTATTCCATTTCCCGGGGCACGAAGCTGGTGCTTAAGAAAATCAAGGACAACCTCGTCGTCAAGGTCTACTTTACGCCGCGTCTGCCCCAGCCTTACGGCTTCGAGGAGAGTTATCTGAAGGATCTTCTGGCCGAATACCGGGCTTACGGGCACGGCCACGTTAAGATCGAGTATCTCGATCCCGACCTCGATCCGCGCATCAAGAAGGAGGCCGCGAGCGCCGGCATCCAGCCGCTCCAGATCAACATCATGGGCGCCGACAAGTTCGAGATCAAGGAGATCATGATGGGCGTGCTCTTCCTCTACAACGGCAAGAGCGCCGTCCTTCCCATGATCCATGACGTGAACAATCTCGAATACGATCTCACAAGCCGCATTCGACGCCTCACCCGCGTCCATAAGCACACCGCGGGGTTCATCATGGGGCACGGCGAGAAGCTCCCGGGAGAGCCCGATCTCGCGGCCCTTTTCCAGCCGATCAACGAGGAGATGGACACGGAGGTGGTCGACCTCGCCAAGCCCGTCTCGCCCAAAGTCGACGCGCTGTGGGCCTTGGCGCCCGCCAGCCCCTTCAAGCCGGCGGAGATCGAACGCCTCAAGGCTTGGGTGGGCGCTGGAAAGTCCCTGGGGCTCCTGGCCTCCAAGCGCTCGGAGGACCTGAGATCCTTCCGGGCGACGCCGGTCGAGAACGGCATCGACGCGCTTTTGAGGCCCTGGGGGGTCGAGCTGCGCTCCGGCTACGTCGTGGACGCCCAGTGCGAGCGCATCCAGATGGCGACGCAGTACGGGTTCTTTCAGGCGATACGCCTGGCGGACTATCCTTTCATTCCGATCGCGACCTCGATCAACAGCGAAAGCCCCGCCATGCGCGGCATCGAAATGGTGCCCATGCCGTTTTCCGAGCCCCTCTTTTGGAGGCCGACGGGGGCCGCGTCGTCGTTGACCTACACGTCCCTCGTGGACTCCTCCAAGATGTCCTGGTATCAGACGACCCTTTCGATCTCGCCGTCGACCCCGATCGAGAAGCTGGAAAGCCCGGAGAAAGGCCCCTTCTCTCTCGCGGGAGTCGTCACGGGGGCTTTTTATAAGGTGACCCCCTCGACCGCGGCCGCGATCGAAGGGGTGAAAACAACCCCGGCGAACGGCCGGGTCATCGTCGTCGGGAGCGCCGCCCAGGTGCAGCCGGGTCTTCTCGGGAAATCCTCGGACGCGACCTTCCTTCTCAACCTTCTGGAGTGGTCCTTCCAGGACGAAACGCTTCTTTCCATCCGCGCCAAGAGCGTCCACTACCGGCCGCTTCGCCAGCTCTCGCCCAACGGGCGGGCGCTCGTCAAATTCCTCTTGATCGTCTTCTTGCCGGCGATGCTGCCCATCTTGGGATCCTTGGTCTACCGCCATGTCTGGCGGCGCCGGGAGATGTACCGGCGCGTCTATGGGGAGGGAACCTCGGCGCCGTCGCCGTCCGCGGCGGTCGCGGCCGGATCCGCTCCGCCGAGCTCCGCTCCCTAATCCTCGTGAGAAACTACGCCAGGCGTCTGAGCGTCCTTATCGGCGTCATCGTCGCCCTTCTCCTTCTTTCGGGCCTGCTCATCTGGCGCTCCAGCCGCTACGCTGAACTCCGTCCTTTCGATCAAATCAAGGATTCCGACGTCGCCAAGATCGTCTTGTCGCGAGGAGGCCAGGATGTCGTGCTCGCCAGGGAAGGCGCCGGATGGCGGGTGACGAGCCCCAAGCCCCCGGACCGCGCGGACAAGGACGCGGTCGAGGGGATGCTTCTGGCCTTGAGGGGCCTCGCCGTCGAGTCGGAGGTCTCCTCCCATCCGGAGTCCCTGGAGCTCTACGGGCTCAACGCCGCGAGCGCGACGCGCGTCACGATCGACGATCCCAAGGGCCGAGCCCTCTTCGACGGGGAGTTCGGCAAGGAGGCGATCGGCTACCAGTCGGCCTATTTCCGCTGGCCCGGAAAACCCTCCGTCTACTTGGCGACGGGCGTGAGCCCCTATCAAGTGGAGCGATCGTCGGAGGCTTTCAGGGATCACGCCCTGTTGCCGCAGGCGGGCCTGTCGTGGAGCGAAATCCGCATCAAATCCGGAACGCGCTCCTACCTTTTGACCAGATCGTCGGCGGCATGGACCGCGAAGCCCCCCCTGCCCGCGCGCGCCGCCGATTCCATCGTGGCCACGCTTTTCAACATGCGCCTGGCGCAATTCATTCCCGATTGGGAAGCGCGCCGCGATGGAAAGTTCCCCCAGGCCGTCCTCATCATCGAGGCCACGGGGGCCGACAAGGCCTTCGCCGATTGGACGATCGGCGCGGAAAAACCTTATCAGGGCGGGGCTCCTTATTACCGCTACGCCATCTCCGCCTCCCGGCACGCGGCCGGGCTCGTCTCCGTCTACGACGTCGAGTCCCTGCTTCGCATCGTCAACCCGAAACTCCTGGCCGCCCAAAACGCCGCGAAGGTGAAGGCAGCCAAGGCCAAGAAAGCCAAAAAATAAACCCGGAAATAAACCGGGGTGAAATCCGGTGACACCATACCTATTTCCAGCCCCCCAAACGGAGCAATCGGTATGGTGTCACTGGTTTTTCCATACCTATTTCTTCCCGCGGGGAAGCCGTTTTTAATCGTTTTTTCTTGTTCGCATCGTGGTTCGCCGGGCGAACAATCCTTTAAAAATAAGGAGAACTTTTTGTTCGCCCGGCGAACCATGTTCCGTGAAAAAGCCTTGAAAATTAAGTATTGTTCTCCAGGCGAACAGCTTTTCCGCCGATAAGCTTCTCTGTTCCGTCCATGGACTCCCAAGAACTTGGCCGCCTGATCAAGGCTTGGCGAGAGTTCAAGGGGCAGACCCAGGAGCAGGCGTCCAAAGCCCTCGGCATGAGCCGCAGCCGCTGGGCGAAGCTTGAAACCGGGGAGGCCGAGCTCTCGGCCTCCGAGTTTCTGAACGCGGCGGAGCATCTCGCCGGCGGCCTGAAGGACTTCGAGGCCGGGCCTCCGGGCTATCGGCCCGAGCCCCGCTCCGAGGCCCCGGCCCCCGGGGCCTGCCCGCGCCAGGATTCGGCCTCGCCGCCCTCGGCCGCGCCCCCGGCCGCCCCGGCTTTCCCGTCTTCGCCCTGGCGCGACGTGCTCCGTCTCATCGCCGTCCTGGCCAGCGCCCTCTACCTCGCCCAGGAGGCCCGCGAGTTTCTCGGCTTGGCGGCGGCGACGTTCAAGGAGTTTCCGCCCAAGGCCTACCTCGGGATTCTGGGCGCGGCTTTCGGCGGCCGGGAGTGGCTGGCCTGGCAGGGCGGCGCGGACGCGCTGGCGTCGCTCGAGGCGGGAGCGATCGTCGTTTTGTGGTGGCTTTGGTTCTTCGCGGCCGTGATCCTTGCGCGCCTGCATCCCGCGGGCCTGCGAGTCCCGGGGGAGCTCCTGACGCTCGCCTCCGGGGCGAGCGCCGTTCTCGCGGGCGCGGGGCTTTCGCGAGGCGTCCGGCGCGCTCGGGCGGCGAAGCGATCGAAGTCCGCCGCGCTCCCGCCGCCGGAGCCTCGGCCCGCGACGGTCCCGGAGCTCGCGATCGCGGCCTTCACGGCGCTCGCCGGCGCGGGGCTGTTCGGCTGGTATCTCCTCGCGGCCTTTCCGATTCACCCGCCGGCGCCGCCTTCTCCGCCCGCGCGCCGTCGGGCGTCTCCCGTTTCCCGTCCCCAGGCCCCCGCTCGCCCGGCGCCGCCGGAGGGGGCCGGGCTCGAGATCCCCCGTCCGCGCCCGCCCGGCTCCCTTTTAGCCGCGCCCGCCGAGTTCTCCCTCCGGCTGATCGGGAACTTCCCGGCCGTGCGGGCCTTTTTCGCGGGCTCGGAGGCCGCCCTGCCGCTCGTCGAGCTCGTCTTCGCCGCGCCCGACGGCCCCGTGGCGGGCTATGAGTTTCTCCAGGAAGACGGGCTGCGCTGGCTTTTTCCCGAACGCTATGGGCCTCTCGCCGCGGAGCTGGGAGGGCACGAGCTCTTCATCACCCAGCTTGTCCCCGAACCCCAAGACTCCCGGCTGCGGCTCGAGGGGGAAAACCCGGGCCTGCATCTCGGGCAGCTCCTCGTCTACCCGGAGGCCTCGCCGGGGCTCGACGTCTTCTTCATTTTGGGGCGCCAGGTCTATCAAGGCCTTCTGCTCCACGACCGCCCTCGGCGGCTTTCGGTCCCGGGCCGGAGATTCGGCGAGCGCCCGGCGGTGCTCGTCTTTTTCCTCGAGGGCAGCGCCCGGGCCCTGCCCGGCAAGCCCGATCTGGTGGGCAAGCCCGTCGTGCGGGAGCTGAGCGGCCCCTCCGACCAGGCCGTCGAGATCTTGAGCCGCGAGACGGGGACGGCCGTCCTCATCCGTCCGCCCTGCAAGGCCTGCGGGACGAACCGCCGCTGCGTCCCCGTCTTCAACAAGATCGCCGCGCGGGGGGACGGCTGGACGTGGCATCAATGGTTCTTCGACGGCGATCTCGACTACCCGGTGGCCCTTCTCCCCGAGGCTCCCGGCGCGCCTTCCCTTGGGGCCGCGCGATAGCGTGCCCGCCCTTCCGCCGCGCCGCCCCGGAGAGCCCCGGACAAGGGATTTCGAGCGGGCCGGCCGTCGAAGTCCCCGCGGGCAAATTTGATACCATCAAGCTATCCCCGTGAAAACCTCCGCGGCTCGGAAATGGGCGCCCGTCAACGGCGGAGCCTCCCCGCGCCCCAAGGGGGGCTTGGACGGGGCCGCGGCTCGGCGGATTTCGGATTATTTCGGCGCGAACGTCTTCGGCCCGCGCGTCATGGAGGAATACCTCCCCAAGAACGTCTACCGCGAACTCCAGGAAACGATCCGCCGGGGCAAGAAGCTCTCGCCCAAGATCGCCGATGCCGTCGCCGCGGCGATGAAGGCCTGGGCGCTCTCCCGGGGCGCCACGCACTACAGCCACTGGTTCCAGCCCTTGACGGGGGTGACGGCGGAGAAGCACGAGAGCTTCATCACGCCCGTCGAGGGGGGGCGCGTCATCGAGGTTTTCTCCGGCAAACAGCTGATCCAGGCGGAGCCCGACGCCTCGAGTTTTCCCAGCGGGGGCCTGCGCGCGACCTTCGAGGCCCGCGGCTACACCGCCTGGGATCCGAGCTCTCCCGCTTTTCTCATGGAAAGCGCCGGCGCGACGACGCTCTGCATCCCGACGATCTTCGTCTCCTACACCGGCGACTCTCTCGACACGAAAACGGCGCTTCTGCGCTCGATCGAGGCCTTGAACCGCTCGGCGCTGGGAATCCTGCGCCTGTTTAAGAACCCGGCCCAACGCGTTTACGCGACCCTGGGCGCCGAGCAGGAGTACTTCCTCATCGACGAGAGCTTCTGCCGCCGGCGCCCCGATCTTCTTCTTTGCGGCCGCACGCTTTTCGGCGCGCCGTCTCCCAAGGGCCAGCAGTTGGAGGACCACTACTTCGGCTCGATCCGGGAAAGGATTTTCGCCTTCATGACCGACGCGGAATCCGAGCTCTACAAGCTCGGCGTCCCCGTGAAGACGCGCCACAACGAGGTCGCGCCCAATCAGTTCGAGTGCGCTCCCGTCTTCGAGGAGGCCAACGTCGCCGTCGACCACAACCAGCTCGTCATGGACGTCTTCAGGCGCGTCGCGTCGCGAAGGGGCTTGGCGCTGCTCCTGCACGAGAAGCCCTTCGCGGGGATCAACGGCAGCGGCAAGCACCTCAACTGGTCCCTGGGCACGGACAAGGGGCAAAATCTCCTCAGCCCCGGCCGCACGCCCCAGGAAAACCTGCAGTTCCTCGTTTTTCTCGTCTCGATCATCGCGGCGGTGGCGGAGCACTCGCGGCTTCTTCGGGCCTCGATCGCCTCCTCCGGCAACGACCATCGCCTGGGCGCCAACGAGGCGCCGCCCGCCGTCATCTCGATTTTCCTGGGGGCGAGCTTGACCCGCGTCCTGGAGGACATGGAGCGCGGCGTCACGACCCCCGGCACCGACGAGGAGTGGATGTCTTTCGGCATCGACCACCTGCCGCCGGTGCTTCGCGACAACACGGATCGCAACCGCACGTCGCCCTTCGCCTTCACCGGCGACAAATTCGAGTTCCGCGCCGTCGGCTCTTCCTTCAACAACGCCGTCCCGGTCATGGTTTTGAACGCCATCATGGCGGACGCGCTCGATGCGGCGAAAGCGGCGATCGAAGAGAAGCTGCGGGCGCGCAAGCCGTTGAAGGAAGCGGTGATCGACGTCCTGCGCCGCGTGTATCGGGAGTCGAAGTTCGTCTGCTACGAGGGCAATAACTACGCCGCGGAATGGGTTCGGGAAGCCAAGCGCCGCGGCCTCCCCAACATCCAGTCGACGCCGGAGGCCCTCGATGCGTGGATCTTGCCGGAGTCCCTGGCGCTCTTTAAGGACACGGGGATTCTCTCGGAGGCGGAGGCGCGCTCCCGCCATCATATTCAGCTCGAGAAATACTCCAAGGAGCTCGAGATCGAGGCGAGGCTTTACATCGAGATGGTGCATAATTTCTTCATTCCCGCGGCGATCCGCTATCAAAACGAGCTGATCGAGGCTTTGAACGGCTCCGCGGCGGTGCGGGCGGCCGGCGGTCCGGACCCCAAGGCCCTGCGCGAGGTCGTGGAGCGGATCTCGACGCTCATCGAGCTCGCGCTGGAGAGGGCGAAGACCCTGAAAAACGGCCTCAAGGAAGCCTCCGCGATCGGCGACGTCAAGGAGCGGGCGGTCATCTTCTGCCATCAGGTCAAGCCCCTCTTCGAGCCGATCCGGGACGCCGTGGACGCTTTGGAGACGCTTCTGCCAGCGTCCTCGTGGCCGCTGCCCAAATACCGGGAGATGCTGTTCTTGGTGTGATGGCCACCGTCGACGACGTTCTCAGGGCCCTCTCGGCCTGCCAGGAGCCCGAGCTCCACAAGGACATCGTGAGCCTGGGCATGATCCGCAACGTCAGCGTCAACGGTTCCCGGGTCTCCTTCGACTACGTCCTGACGACTCCGGCGTGCCCGCTCAAGGGGATGATGGAGGAGGAGGCCCGCGCGGCCGTCCTCAAGCTCCCCGGCGTCTCCGACGTCATGATCCGCATGGCGGGCCAAGTGAGGAAGGACGCGCGGCTTGAAGGGGTGTTGCCGGCCGGGATCAAGAACGTCGTGGCCGTCGGCTCCGGGAAAGGCGGCGTGGGAAAATCGACCGTCGCCGCCAATTTGGCCGTGGGCTTGGCGCGCGACGGGGCGGCCGTCGGGCTGATGGACGCCGACATCTACGGTCCCAACCAGCCGCAGATGCTGGGCGTTCCCGACTGGAAGCTCGGGCCCGCCGAGGACGAGCGCATCGCCCCCGCCGAGAGCTTCGGCATCAAGCTCATGTCGATGGGATTTCTCATGGAGCCGGATAAGGCGGCCATCTGGCGGGGCCCGATGCTTCATGGGGCGATCACGCAATTTCTCAAGGACGTGAAGTGGGGGGAGCTCGACTACCTCATCGTGGATCTGCCTCCCGGGACGGGAGACGTCCAGCTCTCCCTCTGCCAAAGCGTTCC
Source organism: bacterium (assembly GCA_021799485.1). Classification (GTDB taxonomy): domain Bacteria; phylum Elusimicrobiota; class Elusimicrobia; order UBA1565; family UBA9628; genus JAJZAK01. Next base: position 13,852 of record JAJZAK010000012.1, read on the forward strand.
CTTGGCGGGCGCCGTGGTCGTGACCACGCCGCAGTCGGTCGCGACGGCGGACGTGACCAGGGCCGTCGCCATGTTCGCCAAGCTCCAGGTTCCCGTGTTGGGCGTCATTGAGAACATGGGGCGCTTCGCGTGCCCCCATTGCGGGGAAGAGTCGGACATCTTCTCGATCGGCGGGGCGGAGCGGCTCGCCAAGAAATACGGCGTGCCCCTCTTGGGCAGCATTCCGCTCGATCCCCAGATTTGCGAGTCGGGAGAGAGCGGCAAGCCCGTCATTCTCTCCCGTCCCGAATCGAAGCCCGCCCTGGCGTTCCGGGACGTGGCACGGAAGGTCGCGGCGCGCGTGAGCGTGCTGGGAGAAGGCCACAAGGCCGCCCGTGGCGCCGCCGCGCTAAAATAAAAAAGGAGGAAGCCAGATGAGCCCCATGACCCAGGAAGCGCCAGCGAAGGAAACGACGCCCCTCAAGCCCGGAGCGATCGCGCCGGACTTCACGTTGCCCGACCAGGACAAAAAGGATTTCAAGCTTTCGGAATGCCGCGGCAAGCGGCCGGTCGCGCTTTTTTTCTACCCCCTGGACTGGAGCCCGACCTGCTCGAAGGAAAACGCCTGCTTTACCAGGGACCTCTCGCGCTTCCACGGCATGGCCGAGGTGGCGGCGATCTCGGTTGACTCGACCTGGTCGCACAAGGCTTGGGCCGAGAAGATGGGCCTCAAGCATCGGCTTCTCTCCGATATGCAGCGCGCCGTCACGAAGGCTTACGGCCTTTTCCACCCGGGCATCAATGCCGCCCAGCGAGCGACGGTTCTCGTCGGCAAGGACGGCAAGATCGCGTGGGTCAAGGTCGAGGCGGACATCACGAAGGAGCGCGACTACGCCGAGGTCGAGGCCCAGCTCCAGAAGCTTGCCGCCCAGGCCTAGGAGGAGCGATGAGGCGCGCAATATCTCCGCTGATCCTCGGCGCGGCCCTCGCGGCCGGATGCACCTACGCGGTGAATGTCGGCAAACCCTTCGACGCGGCCGCCGTCAAGACGATCGTCGTCGGCAAGACGACCCAAATGGAAATCCAGAAGGCCTTCGGGAATCCCTTCATGACGGGAACGAAGAACGGCGATCCCACGTGGACCTACGTGGATTTCCGATATCCCATCACGGGAGGGGGAAACACGGTCGTCAGCGATCTCTACGTCCGCTTCAGCTCGAGCGGCACGGTCGTTTCCTACTCGTTCCAGGGACAATAATCAGCTGGGCCACCAGGCCGAGAGAGGCGAGGCCCTGCAGGCGTGGGCCACCGGGTCGCATTGGGTTCCTCCGCAACAGGGGAAGCCTTCGCCGCAGTACTGGCCGCGCGCTTGGCAGCTGGGGGCCGAGAAGATTTTGGGCGCTGGCGGGCGGACCGCCACGCATAGGGTCCTCACGTAGGGGAAGCGGCCTTCCATCGAGGCATAGGTTCCTACGGGCGCGCAGACCTCGCCGGCACAGCAGGGCGTCGTCGTTTCCGCCGTTCCGCATTCATGGCCGGAACCCAGGCATTGAGGGCCGTCGGCGTCGGATTCCTCGCTGGAATTCAGGGTGAGCGGGGCCGCCGAGGCTTGTTCGATCCCCAAGCTGGAAAAATAGCCGTTGGAACTTCCGCTCTTGAACCAACGATTCGCCGCTCCGAACATGAAATAGGCCGAACCAACCAGGATGACGGCGGCGGCCGATTGGAGCAGGATGTAGGCCCCGGAACGCACGATCGAGCGTTTTTTTCTGCCTTTGTTTTTGTTCATCGCAGATTCTCGTCAAGAGAATAAGCCGTATCGGCGCGAAAAGCCAGCAAAAAATAAGTCTCTTTATATTAATCTTTTAGTAACGCGCGCGAAATACGGATGTAAAGGATTTTCTATAGTCTTTTTCGGTGATCCAAAGAGGGCTCCTAAGCCGCAGGGCCCGCCTATTTGCGGCGCCGTTTTTGGTGTTGGCCACGGGGGGCCTGCTCCGTCCGCTCGCAGCCGGAAGCGCCGGCACGACGGCGGCCGACAAGGAGCTCGGCAAGAAAGCCTTGGGCGTCCTCATGGCGCGGCTGCGCGACCCGAGCGCGCCCGTGCGCGCCGCGGCGGCCCAAAGCTGGGGGGCGATCGGCAATCCCGCGGCTTTGCCGGTATTGCGCAAAGCCCTCAAGGATCCGGACGCCTATGTCCGCATCGCCGCGGCGTTCAGCCTGGATACCCTGGGGGATCAAAGGGGGTTTAAGGCTCTCGCCGCGATCGCCCTCGAAGGCGCCGGCTCCTCCCGGTCGGGCGACCCCGTCGCAGAGCTCAAGCTTCTGGCCAAAAACCGCGCTCGGGCCAGCGCCATCGAGAAGCTTTCTCTGATCGGCGGGGTGGACGCGGTCCGGGTGATGGAGAAGACTCTCGTGGACGCCTCCGATACGGTCCAGGACGCGACCAAGATCGCATTGGCCCATCTCGGCTTTTTCGACGAGTACGGCGCGCCATTCGTGACGGCTCTGGGCGATCCGGACCAGGGAGTTCGAGCGGCCGCGGCCGCGGCCCTGGGGCGCATCCAGCGCGCGGAAGCCCTTCCCGCGCTGATCAAGGCCGCGAACGACCCCGTCGCGAACGTGCGCATGGCGGTGATGGCGGCGCTCGGGAAATTCGACGATCCGGCCGATCCTGCCGCGACGGCCGCCCTGCGCGCTGGAGCCGCGGACGTGGATTCCCGCGTGCGCTTCAAGGCCTTCGTGGCTCTTTCCGGCCTCAAAGACGACGGAAGCATCGCCCTTCTCAAGGCGGCCCTCGCCAAGAACCCGACGCCGGAGATTCTCCTCCCCGTCCTGCGAGGTTTGGCCGAACGGGGCCAGACGATCGATCTGTCGCTTGTCTCCGTCAATCTAGCCCAGCCCGACCCGGACTTGCGCGCGATCGCCGTCCGGGCCCTTGAAGCCGTCCCGGGCGCCGCCGCGAACGCGCTCCTCAAGCGCGAGATGGAAAAGGACGCGTCCAAGCGCCTGCAAATCGAGGCCGCGAAGGCTCTCGTCACCAGGCTGGAGAAAATGCCTTGAAAGGATCGATCCTTCTTGTGGGGGCGATGTCGATCTTGATTCGCCCCGCCTTCGCCATACTCCCCGGCGTCGGCGCTCGATCCGACGCGAAGCGCTTCCATCTCGACCGGCGTGTCCCGCCGGTTCGCCACACCGCCGATGCGGCAAGCCTCGCCGAGCTGGCCAAATTCAAGAAGAGCCATAACGCCCGCTGGAAAGTCCGCTACGACGCCCGGACAGGGGCTCTTTCAATGCTGAGGGGCGGACAGCTCGCCTCGGGGCGCCCGGGCGCGCCCGAGGTCGTGGCGCGCTCGTTTCTTCAGGAGCAGGCGACCCTGACGGGAGTCGACGCGACCACCCTGTCGGTCCTTCGCCAGAACTCGGCCTTCGGACAAAACCACATCCTCTTCAGCCAGAGCTACCGGGGCCTGCCGGTCGAGTTCGCTCGAGTCAAGGTCCATTTGAACAAGGACAACGCGGTCGTCGGCTTCGAATCGAGCTATGAGCCCAACCTCAACCTGCCGACGAATCCTTCCATCTCCCTCGAACAGGCGGCTCTCGCCGTTCAAAAAGACTGCGGCAGCCGGCCTCAGGGCGGAAGCCTCGTCATTCTCGGCAGCCGCGCCCTGGGCAAGCCCTCCTTGGCTTGGAAGTTCGAGGCCCGCGGCCGCCGCAGCTCGTGGACCTATTACGTGGACGCCCAAACGGGTGCCGTTTTGTTTAGGACGAGCAACAGGGAGTTCGTTTGCGGCCAGGCGGGAACCGTCAACGGCTACGTCTATATGATCGACCCGTCCTCTTCCGGGCTCTCGCTGCAGCCGTTCGCCAACGAGAAAATCTACGTCGGGGACGCCTCGACCTACACCTTGACGGACGCCAACGGCGACTACTGCACGGCGCCGGGGCGGCAGGGGAAGATTTCGGCGCAGCTTCAGGGGCAGTACGTGAATGTGGCGAACTACCTGGGCCCCGGCGCCCATTACGACAACGGCGGCATGGGCTGGGCGTCCCAGCCCTTGACCGCCTCCTCGCCGCACCCCTACCCCAACAACGCCGATCTATCGTCGACCATGACCGTGACCGCCAGCACGATGCCGATCGTGGCGGTGGCCCCGGTGTTCACCAACTTCCAAATGGGCGCCGTGACCGCGAATCAGCTGGCGGGAGGCGAGGGCGGCGACATCACGGACGACGACGAGACCGCCGTCCTGGACGCCGACGGCCATTTCATGGGATCCTACGTCGGGGACCTGACGCAGAACGGCAGCTTGACGGGGGCGATCGCTCCCGGAACGACGCTGAGCCTTCTTTTGAGATCGAATTCCTCCGGCCAAAGCTACGGCTATGACATGGGCAGCGTGCTTTACCTGACCCTGGGGGGCGCCGCCGGCTACGTCCCGGGCCCGACCAACATCCCGGGCGCGATCAGCAGCTTCACCTGGACCCAAACGGGGCTCACCTACCGCAACCTTCACAGCGAGATCAGCCTCTACTACCATCTCAACGCCGCGCACGACTACCTGGTGGGCGACGTGGACGGCTCGGGCGCCGCGAACCTCGATGGTCCGGCCCCCGCGATGGCGCTCCTGCCTCCGAGCGTCATCAACGCTTTCTACGATCCTGAATACAATGTCATCGCCTTCGGCGATCTCAACGACACCGTGCCCTCCGACGCCTTCGCGGACGACGCGACCGTCCCGCATCACGAATTCACCCATTACATGGTCAACCAGATCATGCCGATCGTGAACTTCGGAGAATCCGGGGCCCTCTCCGAGGCCAACGCCGACTATTTCTCGGCGACGGAGCTCAACGACCCGGGGATCGGGGCGTGGGTCGTCTATTCTCTCGCGTATCAGTACTCCACCGCCTACGGCACGCCGCTCCGGCAGCTCGACGACCAGAACGCCTGCCCCAATTCGCCATGCGAGGTCCTCTCGAACGGCAGCTGGGTCGGCGAAATTCACGCGGACAGCGTCTATCTCAGCCAGGCGCTCTGGGATGTCCGCAAAAATCTGATCAAAAGCCTCAACAGCTACGCGGACGGCGTTTCCTGCGCGGACAGGCTGGAGTTCCAGGCCTGGTTTTATTATCCGGAGAGTTTCGCGGAGATCGAGCAAGCCCTTCTTGACGTGGATCAGACGGGAGGGCCCGGCGGAGGACAGCTTCAATCGAAGGGGGGAGTCGCCTGCAACGCCTCCTCCTACATCAACACCTACTTCGCGCTTCACGCCATCGACTTCCTCGGCGTCGACGCCAATAGCGGCTTCCAGACGGCGCTGGACGTCAGCACCACCCCCACGGTCACGGCGACGATCGGCACAACCGGCCAGACGAATTTCTACACCTTCGGCTCGGCGGCGGGGATGATTTCCATCTCGATGACGCTCCCGGTGAGCCCGGACGGCGCCAACGGCGGCTATTACTCGGGCTACATGCTCACCCTTTATGACGACCAGAATAACCAGCTGGCCCAGGCCATCCCCGCCATCAACGGCTTCAACGACATAGGCAACATGTGCGCCAGCGCCGACTGCACGACCTCGCAGCAGATCGTGACGCTGAGCTATAACGCCACCGAGGCGGAGCAGTACTATCTGGAGGTCTCGGGCGGGCCGACGCTCGACGGTTCGATTTCGGGCGTCAACAATCCCTTGCCCTATACGCTCTCCTTCTCCTACCCGCAGGCCCAGGCCACCGCCGCGGCCTTGATCAATGCCAGCTTCGACAACGACACGATCAGCTTTTCGGCGAACGTGGGGGCCTTCCCCGCCGGAAAGCCGCTTTACAGCTTCGACTGCAGCGGGGCGAACGGCTATGTCCAGCTGCGGGACCAGGCGCAAAACGTCATGGAGCAGACGCAGACCAACGAACCGGGGAGCCTCCTCGCCTGCGCCTCGGGAGGCGTCACGAACGGGACCGTCAGCGGCTCCGTGACGATCCAGCCCGGCTTCGCGGCCCGCTATCCGGCGGTCGGGACCGTTTACGTCGAGGTCTTCGCCTCCAGCACGCTGCACGACGTGGTCAGCCTCGGCCTTTCGAACCCGATCAATCTCGCGACGAATCAGACGTCCTTCAGCGCTTGGAACAACGTCTTCGACCCCTTGCGGGGCCAACATGCCACGATCAAATACCAGATTCAGCAGTCAGGACATGTGACGATCAGACTCTACACCCTATCCGGCAGGCTCGTGACGACCTTGCTCGACAACAATTTGCCGGCGGGTGAGGGTTCGATCGACTGGGCGGGGCAAAACTCCGCTGGCTCGACGGTCGCCAGCGGGGTCTATATCGCCCATATCGACGGCCCCGGCATCTCGCAAACGCAGAAAATCATCGTGGTGAAATGATGCGGTGGGCCCAACGAAGCTTCGAAGGCTCCTAGCGTTCGGAGCCGTCATCCTCCTCTTGGCGGAGGAGGCGCAGGCGGGCGGCGGTGCCGGAGTGACCGCTGAACCGGCCCTTTTGATCCCGCTGGGCGCGCGCGCCGACGGGATGGGTTCGGCCTTCACGGCTTTGGCGGATGACTCCTCGGCCCTCTATTACAACCCCGCGGGCATGAGCCGTCTTCCCTTCCACGAACTCGCGCTTTCGTATCTGTCCGGGATCTCGAACAACAACCTCCAGGACATCGCCTACGCCGGGCCGTTGCCCTTCTCGGGGCTCAGCGACAACGGAGACGCGGCCTTCGGCGCGAGCCTGCTTTATAACAACGACGGCACGATCAACGTCAACACCACCAACCCCGACGGCTCCTACGCGGGCTCGTCGAGCTTCAACGCCGGCAACGACCTGATCGCCACGATGGGCTACTCGGAGCGCCTGGGACGCACGGAGCTGCCTTATGGGTCCCAGCTTCTGCAAGTGGACCACTACGTGGGCGTCTCCGGGGAGTACATCAAGTCGACCTTGGCCCAGCAGTATTCGGCGGAGACCGAAGCGGGCAGCGCCGGGTATCTGGCGGACATCCCGGCCCTGGGCCTGAGCGCGGGCGCCTCGGTGCTCAATATGGGCGGACGCCTCCGCTATATCCAGGCCTCGGACCCCTTGCCCTCCATGCTCAAGGCCGGCGTGGGATGGACTCGCGGGGGGCGATGGGGGATGATGGAGTTCGACGCCGACATGACGCATCTTTTCACGGAGGGGCAGCAGTTCTACGCCATCGGCGGCGAATATCGGATTTTTAACCGCTATGCCGTGCGCCTGGGCTACCAATACGACGCTGGAAGCCCGCTGGGCTTGACGACCGGGTTCGGCTTCAACTGGAACCGGGAATTGATCCTCGACGTGGCGTGGCTGATGTCCACGCAAGGACTCAACGACCAGATGCGCCTGACCGTCTCCTATCGATTCGGCCGGGAAAGCCGCCAGGAGATGGACAGGCGTTCGCGCGTCAACATAAGCCCCTCGGATCTTTCGCCGCCGGCGCTCAAGAATCTCGATAAGCAGGTGCCGCGCCTCCAAGTATTCCCCGACTCTCCGGTGCGCCCCTCCGGAGCTTCGACGTTACAGGAACCGCCAGCGCGGCAAGACAAGAACGCGGTCCCGGGCTGGCAATAAAAGGATAGAATAGCCGGCAATGAACAAGCAGGAGCGGCCGCGGAGCCCGGGGCATTACGGCGCCATACGCCGCAGCCTCGCCAAGAGGCTTCCGGACGGCCTCATCCTTCTTTCCGGGGCAGCGCCCTGCCGCCGCAACGGAGACGTCGAGTATCCCTTCCGGCAAAGCTCCGATTTCCTCTATGTGAGCGGCATTCCCCGCCCGCACTGCCGGATTCTCATCGACCCTCGCCGCGGCCGCGAGACCCTGTTCATTCCCAAGATCGACGATCACTACCGCATTTGGCTGGGAAATCTCCCGGGGCCCGAGGAGGCCAAGGCGCTTTACGGGTTTGAGCGGGTTTTCTACAACGACCGGCTCCCGGCCGTCCTCAAGGCCCAGGGCCGAGGCTATCGGAAGCTTTACGCGGATGCGGAATCCATGAAATCCGTCAAAGCGCCGAAAGGCCTTCGACCGGCTAAAAGCGAGCTTCGGGACGCCTTGGATGAGATGAGGGCCGTCAAAACCCCGGGGGAAGTCGCCTTATTAAGGAAGGCGTCCGAGGTTTCCGGCCTTGCGCACCGGGCCGCGATGCGTTCGGCGCGCGCCGGGTTATACGAGTATGAAGTGCAGGCGGTTTTCGAGGCCGAATGCCTGCGGCGCGGGCTAAAATATTTGGGCTATCCCTCGATCGTCGCCTCGGGAAAAAACGCGGCGGTGCTGCATTACCAGGACAACGACGCCGTCCTCAAGGACGGCGATCTCCTGCTCATCGACGCCGCGGCCGAGGCCGACGGCTATTCCGCCGACATCACGAGGACATTCCCCATCGGACGCCGCTTCGGCTCCCGGCAGAGGGATATCTACGCCCTGGTGCTGGCGGCGCAGAAAAGCTCGATCGACAAGGCCCGCCCGGGCTTTCTCGCGGCCGAGCTTCACCTTCATTCGATGCGGGTCATCGCCCGGGGCCTCAAGGATCTCGGCATCCTGAAAGGAGAGGAGTCGGCTCTTGTCGAGGGGGGGGCGACGCGGCTTTTCTATCCGCACGGGATCGGCCACATGCTGGGGCTCGACGTCCACGACTCCTTGGGCGGCCGCAAGCGCTGCCTGCCCAATCCGACCAAGGTGCCGGTGCGCTTCAACGCTCGTCTTGAGCCGAATTTCGTCATCACCATCGAGCCGGGGGTGTATTTCCACCAAGCCATTCTTTCCAACCCCAAGATCAGACGGCGCTACCGTTCGTTCGTTGACTTCGACAAAGCCTCGGAATTCCTGGAGGTCGGAGGAATCCGCATCGAGGACGACGTCGTCGTCCGGCCCGAGGGCCCTCCCCTGAACTTGACCGACGTCCCCAAGGAGATCGCCGAGATCGAGGCGATCCGCTCCGAGGCGCTTGAGCCAAGGGCCATGGCAGATGGGGTCGAATAAAGGCGCTAACCCGCCCCGATAAGACGCCTCGCTCCTGCCGTCAGTCCCCATAGCCCCCAAATCCAGGCGAGCATCGCCAGGCTCTGGGCCGCGCTGAAGGTCCTTAAAAGGAGCCAGAGGGAGATCCACGGTTCGGCAAGCAGCGAGGCGCCGCGAAGAACGGGGTGGTCTCGGATGACGGGTTCGACGGCGTTGAAGCCTTCCGCGCGGAGCTTGGAGAGGATGCGGCTTTGAAGATCCGGCGCGGCGAGACGGCTCCAACCGGGAAGACGCAGGACGTTCCAGGCGCAGGAAGCGTAGCCGTAGCCGTGATTGTCGCTGTCGGCGACGAGATAGAGATTGTTCCGGCGGGCGAGGCCGACGATCAGCTTCTCGAGGGCCTCCGGGTATCCGCGCGGCTTGGGAGCCGCGTTGAAGATCTCGAAGCCGGGGGCTCCGAGGGCCGCCAAACGAGCGGGGGTTTCCAGGGAGTATCTTTTCCAATCCTCGGGAGCGCAGAAAAAGAGGCTGCTTGCCGAGGCGGCGAGTTGGATGAGTTCGGCTAAACCTGCGGCATCCGCGTCGATTGGCGGAGGGGCGCCAAGGATGACGAAATGGAGTCCCTCCGCCTGGAGCTCCTCGCCTTTAAGCGAGGCGTAGGGGGGGGCGCCCGCGGAGCGCCCAAATGCCGCCCGGGCGCCCGCCGCGGTTTTATGGTCGGTGATGAAGGCGGCGCCGAAGCCGCAGGCGCGATGCCAGGCGATGTTGCGGGCGGGAGTGAAGAACTTGACTCCGTCCCAGGAATACGAGCTGTGCGAGTGGAAATCGACCGCCAGAAGATCGGGAGCGTCGAGGGCGATCCGGGCCGTCGGACGTGGGAAGAAAAGAGTCCAGGCGATGAAGGACGCGGCGCCGAGCCAGTAGAGGGCGGAGAAGATCAGGATTCGCCGCCATGGGGAGGGGCGCGGGCGCGTATATCCAAGCCGCCCAAGGAGGGCGAGATAAGCCAGAAGCACCCAGGCCAGGAAGGCGGCGTCCTGGCCGAGGCTGTTGCAGTTGAGCCAGTCGGCGAGGGTGGAGAAGGGCGTCAGCAGCAGGTGGCCCGCGGGAAAGAGGAGGCCGGCGTGAGAGGCGGCGGCGCCGGTCCTGGCGTCGAGGAGCGCCGGTCTTGGGAAAAACAGGGCCAGGACGATGGGGAGGGACAAAACAAGCGGCCACAGAAGGCGGCGAAAGGCGCCCGCGGAGATTCCTTCCGGAGCCTCTTTTTGACTTCTGGGGTCTTCCGTCGCTTTTTTAGAGCGCCAAAGCACCGAGACGCTCGTCGAGGCGTTCGCGCGGGGTTTTGCCGGTCTCTTCCTGCGGGAGGAGGGCGTACTTGCTGGCTTTATAGGAAAGGATCGTTAGAAAGCGAGCCGGGACCCCCGCCCTCCGGTAGGCGGCGAGCTTGTGGTGCCCGTCGAGGACGAAGCCGCCGAAGAAGGAGTGCATATTTTTCGCGTCGCCCTTGGCCACGGCCGCCGGGACGGGGCGCTGGTAAAAGCCCAGCAGAAGGACCTTCGGCCTGTCGCCGTTGCGGATCATGGACTCGTAGACCTTCACGAACTCGTCCTTGCGCTTGGACACCGGGATCAGGGGGATGATAAAGCTGAACTGCTTTTCCGCGGGGTAGGGGGACTCATGGCGGAAAACCCGCGGCCGGGAGCTTTCGTAATGCTCCCAACCGGAAAGAAGGCCCGCTTCCTCGGGAGATTCCAGGTCCCAAAGCTCAAGGAATTCGGGATTGCGGAAATAGGAGCCTTCGTCGTTGTCCCGATAAGGGCCGCCAAGATTGACCTCGGTTTCGAAGACGGCGTATTCGCCCTTTTCAAAGAGCTCGAAAAGCGGGGAGAGCTCCCAGAGCATTTCCTCGTCGATCGGGCGGGGAATTTGGATCGTCTTCGGGATGTTGACGACTTTTTTCTGCGAGAAGACGGCCGGCGCTTTGAGGCAATGGAACCAGAAATGGCAGGTGTCGCAGGTGTTGCCGATCTCGAAGCTTTTGAGGGTGTTGATCTCCAGGCAGAGGAGATTCGTCTTGTCCTCGCGCCGGCTCTGGCTGATCTTGAAAAATCCCCGGCCGGAGTTGAGCTTGACCCTGAGGAGGCCGCGCGAAATCTTCTCGATCTCCATCTTGGACTGGAGAACCGTTGATTTCGTCATCAACCCAGTATAACAAATTCGATGTTATAAATTCGTAACGGACGGCCGTTAAAGTTAGGCCCTATGGACCCCCGGGACGAGGAGTCCCTCAAGGAGATCAATAGTCTCGAGGCCGCCAGGCTCGCCATCCGGGGCGCCCTCTCCACGATTCGGGATCTCCAAGAAGCTTGCGCCAAAGCCAAAGCCGACTGTCAGGAGGAGGCCAACCGCCGCAAGCTCGCGGAAGGAAGGGCGCGGGAGTTGGCGGACGCGATCGCCGATCGCGATGAGAAATCCCGCGCATGGCAGGAGGAGCGCCGCCGGCTCCTGGAGCGCGGGGAGGATTGGAAAAACCAGGCGCGGCTCGAAATCCGCGCCGAGGAGAGCGCCCGCGGGGAGGCGGCCCGGCAGCGCCTGGAGGGAGAGCTCTCGGATTTCAGGCGCGAGATCGCCGCGATGGGCGCTCACGCGGCGGAGCGCCAAGAGGAGCTCCAAAATCTAAGAAGGCTCCTGGAAAAACGCGAGGAGGAGATCATCGCGGCCGAGCGGGAAAAGCTCGAGGTCGCGGGCGAGGCGGCCAAGCAAGCCGATCTCCTGGCCAAGCTCCGGGAAGAACGCGACCGCTCCATCACGGTTTCGATCGAGCAGCTCAAGGGCGACATCGGGGAGCGGGACCGCGAGATCGCCGCATTGAAGCGCGAGGCGCGAGAGAAGGACGGGGAGCTCAAGAGCCTTTCGGAGGAGTTCCATCAGAGACTCGCGGAAAGAGAGGAATCCCTGCTTCGAGGCTTCCGCCTCAAGGAGCACGAGCTGCGCGAGGCTTATTCGAAGCGCGAGGCGGAACTGCAGGCGTCCTGGGCGGAGCTTGAAAATGGCTTGTGGGCCAGGGCCAAGGAGGCGAGGGCGAAGCTCGATGGCGAGGCGGAGAAGCATTTCGCCGAGCGGGCCCGGGCTCTCGAGAATCGCGAGGCCGAGATCGAGGCTCTTCGGGAGGCCCGCAAGAAGGCGCTTGAGGAGGATCATGCCAAGCGCGTTTTGGAGGCGGAGTCCCATTATGCGGAGCTTGAGCGGCGGCTCATTGACGGCTGGGCCGACAAGGAAAAGAGGCTGCTCAAGCGCTTTCAGGGGGAATTGGCCGCCGAGAAGGAGCTTCTGCGGCGAGAGGCGGATGAGCGCTCGCGCAAGCTGTTCGCGGAGCATGAGGAGAAGGCGGCGGCCCTCGCCATGCGGGAAGAGAAAGCCGAGGCCGAAGCGCGCTCCCTCAAAGCGAGGCTGCTCGAGGAGGCCGCGTCGAAGGAGGCGGACAGGATCCGGCGGCTCGACGAGGCCCTCGCCGCCAAGACCGCGGAGCTTGACGCCCTCCACGCCAAGCGCCTCGCCGAGATGAACGACAAAGAGCGCGCCCGGGAGGCCGAGCTGCGCGAGAGGGAAGCGGCCCTTTCCGAATCCTTCCGCGCCAAGGAAGAGTCCCTCAAGGAGGAGGCGCGAAAGCTTAGGGCCATGCTCGTGGACGAAAAGGACAAGGCCTTGAAATCCGAGACGCGGCTGCTGGAGAAGCGCTTCGAGGACCGCGCGAGGGCCCTCGAAGCCGCGCATGCCGCGAAGCTGGCCGAGCTCGACGCGGCGCGGACGGCGTTCGAGAGCGAGGCCGCGGCGTTCAAACGCCAGCTCGCCGAGGATTACGCTTTAAAGGAGCGGGATCTCTCCCGCCAGGCTCATATGCGCGAGCAAGCCCTCATGAGGCGGCACCAAGAGGAAATCGAGGAGCAGCGCCGCGGCTTCGCGCTCGAGATCCAAAAAACCATGGACGCCGTCGACGAGGCTCGGCGAGCGACGGAAGCGGAATTCTTGCGCCGCGAAAAGGAACTGCTGGTGAAGCAGAACGATCTCATGGAGCGCCGCCGGGGGCTCGAGACATCCTACGCCGAGAAGCTCAAAACCTTGAGCGAGGAGTTCCGCCGCCGGGAGGCGGATTTCAGGAAAAGGCAGGAGGCGATGATCCAGGAACTCATTCAAAAGTCGCGTCAGGATCCTCCTCCAAGCCGATAACGACGGATGCCCGGCATCATTGACAGAAGCCCGCCATGGTGCTAGATTAGAACCGTCGGCACCGATAAAATCCGTGCGAGGGAGGTTTTCCATGGCGAATGAAAGCGGTTCTGGGGCGGCTTGGTTTTTAGTGGGAGCGGCGTTGGGCGCGGGCCTGGGCGTTCTCTTCGCGCCGAGATCCGGCGAGGAGACCCGCGAGGCGCTGGGGGAGTGGCTTCGCGAACGGCGCGATCAGGGATCGGAGTTTTTGGAAAAAATGAAGGAAAAAATCCCCGAGAAGAAAGAGAAGATCGTCAATGCGTACCGGGCGGGCCGACACGCCTACGAAGAGAGCGGCGCCAAAAGCTGATCGGACGCCTTAAAAGGCGTTCTGAGTCAGAGCCGGGGCCGCCTGGGTCGCGGCACTGCCCAGCAGGGAGGGGTTTCTCATGTTGGCGGTCGCCGTTTCTTTGCTGACGATCCTTTTTTCGAAAAGCTTGGCGAGCCAGGCGTCCTTCGAGACCATCCCGACGTGTCCGCCGGAGAGGATGGCGTCGTTGATCTGCTCGAGCCTGTTTTCACGGACGAGCTGGCGGGTGGCGGGGGTCGCGATGAGGATGTCGGCCACGAGGACGAGGCCCTTGCGGTCCGATCGCGGCAGGAGCTGCTGGGAGATGACGGCGTCCAGGGTCATCGCCAGCTGCTCGCGCAGGCTTTCTTGGGCTTCCAGCGACACCGCGGTGATGATGCGCTGGGCGCTTTTCGCCGCGTCCTTGGTATGAAGAGTCGTCAGGACGAGATGGCCGGTCTCGGCCGCGAGGAGCGCCGCCATGATCGATTTGGGACTCCGCATCTCGCCGACGCAGATGATGTCGGGGTCCTGGCGCAGGGAATCCATGAGGCCGTCCTCGAAGGAAGGCGTGTCGAAGCCGACCTCCCGCTGCATGATGACCGAGCGGCCCGGGGGGCCGTTGGGAATGAGGTTTTCAATAGGGTCCTCGATCGTGACGATCTTGGAGGGCCGGCCGTGAAGGTTGACGTGCTGGAGCATGGCGGCCAAGGTCGTCGATTTGCCGCTCCCCGTGGCTCCCGTCACGAGGACGATCCCGGCGCGCCGCTCGGTGAGGGTCGCGACGACCGCCGGGAGGCCCAGGTTGGCGAGCGGGGGAATGCTGCCGAGGAGAAGACGTATCGTGGCCGAATAGCTGCCCAGGGACTGGCACACGTTGAAGCGGTAGCGGCCCTGGCCCGCGATCGAGTAGGAGAAATTGGCGCGCTGCTCGGTTTGGAGCGTTTTGCGGTGCTCGTCCGTCATCGCGGGGTCGAGGATTTCCCGGAGGGCCTTGGCGTCCAGAGGCGGGTGCTGAAGGGGGGTCATTTCGCCCGCGACCCGCGCCATGGGGGGAAGTCCGGCGACCAAGTGCAGGTCGGAGCCGTTGAGGGCGTGGACTTCCTTGAGCAGCCCTTGGATGTTGGCGGGCATTGAGGTAACGGGCTAAAGAGTAGCCGGTGGCGATGAAAAAATCAAGACAAAAGTTGGTAAACGGGGCGGCAAGACGGTGAAAATCCTGATCGCCGGCGGGACCGGCTTCATCGGCTCGGCGGCGGCCGGGGAGATGGCCCGGAGCGGCCACGAGGTCGTCATTCTAAGCCGCCGGCCGCCGCGGCGCGGAGCGCCTTACCGCCAGGAATTGTGGGACGGCCTTCATGCCGATTCCTGCGCGCGCGCCCTGGAAGGGGCGGATGCGATCGTCAATCTGGCCGGCGCCCCGGTCGCCCCGGGCCGCTGGGGAGCCGCCCGCAAAAAGGATCTTGTCGCGAGCCGCGTCGGAGCCACCCGCGCCCTCGTGGAGGCGATTCGCCGCGCCTCACGCAGGCCCGCCGTCCTCGTCAACGCCTCGGCGGTGGGCTACTATGGAGATTGCGGAGATGATTTTCTCTACGAGGAGTCTCCGCCGGGACAAGGCTTCCTCTGCGATCTGGCCCTGGCTTGGGAGGCGGCCGCCTCCGAGGCGTCGGCGTTCGGGGTCCGGGTCGTCAAGCTCCGCATCGGGATGGTCCTTCACCAAGACGGCGGGGCGTTGGCGCGGATGATTCCCGCCTTCCGCGCCTTTTTAGGAGGTCCTTTGGGGACGGGGCGCCAGTGGGTGCCGTGGATCGCGCGCGAGGATTTGGCGGCGCTCATCGCCCACGCGGTCTCCCAACCCGTCGAGGGAGCGGTCAACGCCGCGGCGCCCGACCCGGCGACCAACGCCGATTTCTCCCGAGCTCTGGCCCGGGCGCTCGGGCGCCCCTGCTGGCTCGGCCTCCCGGCCGCGGCGCTGCGAATCGCCTTCGGCCAGATGGCGGACGAAATCCTGCTCGCGAGCCAGCGGGTCTTTCCCCGCAGGGCCCTCGGCTCCGGCTTTGCCTTTCGCTACCGGGATCTCGACGCGGCGCTCAAGGCCGCGCTGGAATAACGCCTCGGGAGCGGCGATTTAATTCATGAGGGCGGACAAGCCCTCGGACTCCTCTCCCACCGCCTCCGCCACGGCGTCGCAGGTGAGCTTGCCGCGGTAGACGTTGATTCCCCGAGCGAGCGCCGGATCGTTGCGCGCCGCCTCCTCGAGCCCCTCGCCGGCGATCGCCCGGGCGTAGCCCAGGCTCGCGTTCGTGAGGGCGTAGGTCGAGGTGTGCGGAACCGACCCCGGGATGTTGGGAACGGCGTAGTGGAGGACGCCGTGCTTGACGAGCACCGGGCGGTCGTGGCTCGTCTCCTCGCAGGTTTCGATGGATCCTCCCTGGTCGATCGCGACGTCGACCAAGACGGCGCCGGGGCGCATGCGCTTGACCATCGCCTCGGTGACGAGCTTGGGGGCTTTCGCCCCGGGGATGAGGACGGCCCCGATCACGCAGTCGGCCTCGACGACGGCCTTGGTGATGTTCTCCTCGTGGCTCATGAGCGTCGTGACGGCATTGCCGAAGATCTCCTCGAGATAGGCGAGCCGCTTCTGGGAAACGTCGAGAATATTGACCCGCGCGCCCATGCCGACGGCGATCTTGGCCGCGTTCGTCCCGACGACGCCTCCGCCCACGATCGTGACGGTCCCCCGGCTCGTGCCGGGGACGCCGCCCAGCAGGACGCCGCGCCCGCCCGGATGCTTCTCGAGGAAATGCGCCCCGACCTGGACGCTCATCTTTCCCGCGACTTCGCTCATGGGGGTCAGGAGGGGAAGGCTGCCGTCGTCGGTCTGGATCGTTTCGTAGGCAACCGCCCGGACCCCGGACTTCTGGAGGAAGCGCACCAAACCCGGGTTGGAGGCGAGGTGAAGATAGGTATAGAGGATCTGGCCCTCGTGGAAAAACCGGTATTCCTCCTGGAGAGGCTCCTTGACCTTGATGATCATGTCGCTCTCGTCGAAGAGCCCCTGCTTATCGGCGACGATGGCCGCTCCGGCGGCCTTATATTCCTCGTCGGTGACGCCGGATCCGACGCCGGCGCCCTTTTCGACGAGGACTTTGTGGCCGTCCTGGATCAGGGCGCGCGCCCCGCCCGGCACCAGGGAGACGCGGTATTCGTGGTTCTTGATTTCCTTTGGGACACCGATGTTCATGGTAGGGCTCCTTTTTTAAGGCAGTCCGTAGGCCGCGGCGAGTTCCGGGAGGCTTTCAAGCCCCATCGGCATTCCCGCGGCCTCGTTGAGAATGCGGCCATGGGGGTCCGTCACGAAAAAATAAGGGGTCCCTTCGACGCGCAAGTCCCCGGCGGGATCGAGGAGCGTGTCGGGGCCGAAGGCCCTCGCGAAGCGCCGGACGGCGGCCGGCTCGTCCATCCCGACGACGATGCGGGTCGCGACGCCGCGGGAGGCGAGGTAGCGCCGCAACTGGAGGATGACGGGGGAGGCCATGTGGCAGGCGCCGCACCATGGGGCGACGTAGACGGTGAGGCATTTAGGGGCGGGGCAGGAGGCCAAGGACGGGGCGGTCTTTCCCTCCAGCATGGGCAGGCGCAGCGGCGGCATTATATTGGTCTGGGATTGGCTGGAGCAGGCCGCGGCCAAGGCGAGGCAGGCGACGACGATCAGACGCGGCCGCATTTTTTAATTCTAGCACATGGGACGTCGGGAGATTTTTGAATAAGGCGCAGTATGATATAATCGCGGTTGAAGTCGTGATGGCAATGTTGACTCCCAAGGAGATGACGATGAGACGAATGCTTGGTCTGGCGATGGCCATCGGAGCCGCTTTCCCTCTTCTTCTATCAGGCTGCGCGATCGTGAGCTCGGGCTTTGCGGGCGTCGAGTGGGCGCCCAGCCAGGGAACGATCAAAAAGGCCCTCCCCGAAGGTTTCCATCTCGTTTCTCCGTTCGCGACGATTTATTACTACGACCTGCGCCAGCAGGAGCGCCAGGCCAGCCTCGAGGTCCAGGCTTCGGACGGCCTGACTCTTCTGTTGATGACTTCCGTGCTCTACCGTCCCAATCCGAACCGCCTCTACGAGCTGCAGACCAGCCTCGGCCCCAACTACTACGACGTGCTCATCGCGCCCCTCCTGGGAAGCGTCGCCCGCAAGATCGTCGGCCAGTATAGGCCCGAGGACGTGTGGTCGAAGAAGCGCCAGGAGGTCGAGACGGAGCTCCTGGAAGCCCTCAAGGCCCAGGTCGCGGGCCAGCCCATCTACATCGACGCCGTCGTGATCCGGACCGTCCGTCTGCCGAGGACGCTCCAGGAAGCGATCGACCGCAAGTTGCAAGAGCAGCAGCGCGCCCAGGAGATGCAGTACGTCCTCGACCGCGAGGAGCAGGAGGCGAAGAGAAAGGAGATCGAGGCCAACGGCATCGCCAACTACCAGAGGATCATCAACAAGACGCTGACTCCGGAGCTGCTTGAGTGGAAGCAGGTCAACGCGATGGAGCAGATCTCCTTGTCCCCGAACGCCAAGACGATACTATATGGCAGCAACGGCAAGGGCGGGCTCCCTCTCATCGTCAACACCGGCGGCGAGTCCAAGGAAGCTGGACGCCGGCAGTAACATCCCGGCGAAGGCCGGATCCCTCCAATCTTCGTTGCCCGTAGTTTCTAGTAGGAAATAACCGGGCGCAACACTAGGCTTCTGCTTGAAGCCGGGCGAGGCGATGACCGCCGGTTCTTCCGCCGCGATGTTAGAGCGGAGCGCTGTCGCAGGGGCCCGTCGCGTAGACCGCCCATTTGTAGTGCACGAACGAGTCCTCGTTGTAATACCAGCGCACCGTGATGTGGCCGCTGTTGCCGAACTTGGAGGCTTCGCTGGCGACGTAGGCCGAGGCGCCACCGGGGCCCTCGCTCGTGTAGGAGAAGTCGGCGTGGTCGAAATGATAATCGTTGAGGAGCATGTCGGGGCCGACGACGTCGTCGCCGGAGCCGGCCCTGGCCGTCGGAGTCGGCGGCTCCGTTTTGGTTCCCGAGCTCACGAGCACCGTATGGACGTATCGCGCCTGGACCTGGAGAGTCCGGGCGTTGGTGAGGATGTTGGCCGTCGCCCGCGTGCCGTCGTTGGTGTCCGGCTGCTGGCGTCGGAAGTTCGACTGGCGGGACTCTCCCGTCTTGTCCAGGGGAGTGATGAGGAAATTCTTGAGCGTGCAATCCCCGATGACGCTGTTGACCTCGATGCTGAGAATGCCGTCCGGGCGCAGCGCCCAGCTTCCGTGAGACTTGCCCTTCACGTTGTCGGTGAGGGTGACGTCCTCGGGGGCGCGCGTCACGATCTGGGGCTGGGAGCAGGCAGCGGCGAGGGCGAACGAGGCAAGGGCAAGCGAACGGTTGGTTTGCATGCTCCGCAATTATAGTATTTTATCTGGGGAAAACCCGATATCTATGAGCGTGATCGGCGCGCTGCTTTTGATCCTCGTGGCGGGAGTCGTCAACGGCTCCTA
The DNA here is from genome assembly GCA_021799485.1 of bacterium. Classification (GTDB taxonomy): domain Bacteria; phylum Elusimicrobiota; class Elusimicrobia; order UBA1565; family UBA9628; genus JAJZAK01. The sequence continues at coordinate 32,917 of JAJZAK010000012.1, forward strand.
CGCCTTGCCGTCCAAATACATGGGCCGGTGGAGGTTCGAGAATATCTGGCTTCAATTCGCGCTCTGGACCTTCGTCATTCTGCCCTGGACGCTGATGCTTCTCGTGGAGCCGGACATCATCGGGATTTATCGCGCGGCTCCGTCTTCCCTCCTGCGTCTCATGCTGGCGGGCGGGTTCGCTTTCGGCGTCGGCCAAGTCTGCTTCGCCTTGGCGTTCGACATGATTGGAATGGGCTTGAGCTTCGTCATCAACGTGGGCCTGGGCATGAGCCTGGGTTTCCTGCTGCCGCTCTTGATCCAGCATCCGCGTGAAATCCCCACTCCGTTCGGGCTCGCGACTCTCTTGGGAACGGCCCTCGCCATCCTCGGCCTGCTCTTCTCCAATCACGCGGGCCGGCTGCGCGATCGGGAGCGCAAGAAAGTCGAGGCGCCTGGAAACATGAAGGGCGGCGCCTTGCAAGCGCGCGGCCGCAGGCACGCGACGGGCGTTCTTCTGACCGTCCTGACGGGCCTCACCTCGGCGGGCCAAAACGCGGTGTTTTCAATGACGGCGGGCCTGCAGCAGTTGGCGGCACGGATGGGAGCCGATTCCTTCGCGGCGTCAAGCATCCTATGGCCGGGGTTTCTTTCGAGCGCCTTTGTCCCCTTCGCCTTCTATACCTTGTATCTTCACCGGAGGAACCGGTCGTTCGCGCTCTATAAGGATGCCGGTTCCGCGAAGTATCATTTCTTCGCCGTTCTGATGGGCGTGGGGTGGTACGGTTCGCTCGCGCTCTACAGCAAGGCCTCGCAGATGATCGGCGCCCTGGGCCCCTTGGCGGGGTGGCCGATGTTCATGGCGCTGATCATCCTGACGTCGAATTTTTGGGGGTGGCGGCACGGCGAATGGGAGGATTCCGGGGCCTCGGCCCAGCGCGTCATCAAATGGGGGCTGGCCTGTTTGGTGGGCTCGGTCGTCGTCCTCGGTTGCGGGGCCTCGCTCCGCGGCTAATCCCCATTGCCGGAGATCGCGGATTTCCGGCTGAAAAAGCGGATATAGAGGCTGATGTTGAGGGTCATGAGAGCCGCGTTGAGGAAGAAGGGGAGGCCGAAGAGCCCTTCCTCGAAAAGCCAGCCCGTCAGGGCGGTGCCGCCCGAGGAGCTGAGAAGCCGGGCCGCCTGATTGAAGCCCAGCGCCCTGCCCCGCCATTCGTCTCCCGCCATCTCCGCGATGGCTTTCTGCTGAATCGGCATCGCCGCGAGGCGCAAGGCGGGGGTGAGGAGGAAGACGAGCACCGCGATGGGGCGCGCGGGCGTGAAAGCCAGGGAGAGGATAAGCATCGTCCCGAGGCCCCGAGTGAGCGCGATCGAGCCGACGAATCCCCAGCGGCGGTCGAGCTTCGGAGCGGCGAGCAGGGCCGCCGAGCCCAGGAGCCCCGCCGCGAAGCCGTAGAACGCCATCCGGCTTTTGGGGACGTGGTAGACCGCGATGAAAAAGGGGATGAGAAAGGGGGCGGTCAGGCCCTGCGAGAGCCCGTTGAGGGCTCCCGTGATGGAGAAGCGCTCGGCCACCTTGCGGTGCTCCGGCTGGGGAGCTTCCTTGAGGCGCGGGATGCGCAGCGGGATCAGGAACGCGAGCCCCGCCAGGGAGAGGATGCCCGCCGTCCCAAAAGAGCCTTGAGCGGAAAAATAGCGCGCCAGGAGCATGCCCAGGGCCGCGAAGGCTCCGCTTGCGAACGTGAAGACCGCGAAGGCATAGGTGCGGTCCTTGGCGGGGCAGAGATCGGCGATGGCCGCGCTTTGAACGGGCTGCGCGGCCCCCCCGACGCCTCCGCCGGCGAGGGAACCCGTCTGCGAATAGCCGCCCAGAACCGCGGCGAGGAGCACGGCGGGGACGCTCCAGGAGCCGCAGAGGAGAAAGGCGCTCGCGGGCAGGACGATCCCGACGATCCAGAGCATTCTTCTTCGTCCCAGCACATCCGTGTAATGGCCGACGGCGACGCCCAGGAGGGCGGTCGCGATGGTCGCGGCCGCGAAAACTCCGCCGACGGCGGCCTCGCTGTAGCGCAGTTCGACCAAGAGGAGGTAGGGAAACGAGATCGCGATCATCCCGGCGGCGAGGCTTCGCAGGATGCGGAATCCGAGGAGAAGTTTGAGATCGCGGCTCCACATGGGCCTCCCAGTATACCCGGGTTGGGCCTGGGGCCGCAATCAGGCGTCTTTAGACTTAAGACTTGGAGAGGCGGACGGCGCGTTCGGGGAGGGCGAAGGGGATGCCGTCGGCGGCGAAGCGCGCGGCAAGCCGCTTTAAAAAGGCATGGGCCAGGGCGCCCCGGTTGACGGCGACGCGGGCCTTTAAACTCACCGAGCAGGAAGCGCCCGATTCCCCCAAGGCCAGCAGGGACCAGGAGGGGGAAAAGCCGGGCGCCGCGTCCGGGGCGGAATTCTGGATCTCGGAGGCGACGGCGAGGGCGGCCTTCTCCGCCCGTTCGACGTCGGGAATCGGGACCCTGACGGGGACGCTCACGAGAACGGCCGGGTCGGGGCGGCTCATGTTCGTGAAGATCGCCTGGGAGAGCTTCGCGTTCGGGATCATGGTGACCGAATTCGTCGCGGTCTCGTGGATCTGGATGGACCTCCAGCCCACGTCCAGGACCGCGCCCTCCGTCCCGGAGTCAAGCCTGAGGTAATCCCCGACCTTCACGGCCTCGGACATCACGAGGTAGATGCCGGCGAATAGGTTCGTGAGGGTGTCTTGAAGGGCGAGCGCGGCCGCCAGAGTGCCGAGACCCAGGGCCGTGAGGAGGGGCTTGATCGAGACGCCGAGCGTGTCCAGGATGATGAGAACGCCGAGGGTCCAGACCGTGCCCTGAGCGAGTCGTTCGCCGAGACTGGTCGCTCCGGCCGTGAATTTGAATCGGTCGGCGTGGATCCGGATGGCGCTTCGGGCCTTGGACGCCAGGAACCAGGTGGCGGCGAAGACGACCGCCACCAGCGGTCCGTGGGTCATGAAGGGATGATTCACAGGCGGGTATTATACTTTTGTATATTGCGCGTTGCGCTATATATATGAGAACCGTCCTTTTCCTTTCCTTGTTGGCCTTGCCGGGCCGTTCCCAGGACCCCGATTCCGCCTCCTGCGCGACGCTCATGGACGCGGTCGGCGACTCGAGCGAGGTTTGCGTCGAGGCTCTCCTTAAAAAGGGGGCGGACCCGGACGCCAAGGACCCGGGGACCGGCATGACCCCGCTGATGATGGCGGCGCAGGAGGGCCATGAGGCCGCCCTTCGGGCTCTGCTGAAGGGCGGCGCGCGCCCCGATCTCTCGGACAACAACGGCGAGACGGCGCTGATCCTCGCGGCCCGCGCCGGAAAGCCGGGCGCCGCGGCGCTTCTCCTGGGCGCCGGAGCCAAGACGACGATCCCCGATTTTTCCGGAGCGACGCCTCTCATGGCGGCCGTCCAGAGCGGGTCAGTCGCCGTCGAGCGGGAGCTCCTCTCGCGCGGGGCCGATCCCAATGCCGCGGACCAGTCGAAGACGACGCCTCTCATGTCCGCCGTCTCGGGCGGGGACGCCGCCTCGGCCCGCCTTCTTCTCCTTTTCGGGGCGAACGTGGACCTCAAGGACGGCGCGGGAAAGACCGCCCTCGAGATCGCCCGCGACCAGTCTCGCGCGGCCTTGGCGAAGCTTCTCCGGCCCTTCGTGCGCGAGGGCATGACGCCGCTCATGTTCGCGGCCCGGGAGGGAGATGCGGCCGTCATCCGCTATTGGCTCAAGCGCGGCGCCTCCGCAAGCGCCAAGGACGCCCGGGGGCGCACGGCCTACGACTACGCCGCGGCCGCGCGCCGCACGGAGGCGATGGCGCTCCTGAGCCCGAAGCTCTCCGGGAAGGCCGAGAGGGGTGATCGCTGATGCCTCGCGCCAAGAAGTCCTTCGCCGCGCGTCATCCGGAGAGCCTCATGATGGGCTACGGCTATCGGCCGGAGCTTTCGGAGGGGGCCCTCAAATCGCCTATTTTCCAGACCTCGACCTTCGTCTTCAAAAGCGCCCAGGAGGGGCGGCGATTCTTCGAGACGGCCTACGGGCTGCGAAAGCCCGGCCGCGAGGAAAGCCCGGGGCTGATCTACAGCCGCATCAACAATCCCGATCTCGAGATTCTCGAGGGCCGCCTCGCGCTTTGGGACGGGGCGGAGGCCTCCGCCGTCTTCTCGAGCGGCATGGCGGCGATCACGACGGCGCTCCTCGCCTTCGCGAGACCGGGGGACCTCATCGTCCATAACGAGCCCCTCTACGGCGGCACCGACCATTTCTTCAAAAGCATCCTCCCTCACTTTGGGATCGAGACGATGAGCTTTCCCTCGAGGTCGGGGCCGGGTTCGCTCTCCCGCCGCATGAAGGGCGCCAAGCCGGGGCGTCTGGCGATGGTCTTCATCGAGACTCCCGCCAACCCGACCAACGAGCACGCCGACATCCGCGCCTGCGCGAATTTCGCGAGGGCGTTCTCAAGCCGCGGGCGCCGGGCGGTGCTCGCGGTCGACAACACCTTCCTGGGGCCGCTCTGGCAGCGCCCTCTCGACCACGGCGCCGATCTGTCGCTTTATTCGGCGACGAAGTTCCTGGGCGGGCATAGCGACCTTATCGCCGGTGTCTGTTCCGGCTCCGGGCCTCTGCTCGCCAAAGTGAGGGAGATGCGCACCTTCCTGGGCTCGATGGCCTCTCCTTGGGAGGGCTGGCTTCTGCTGCGAAGCCTGGAGACCCTCAAAATCCGCATGACCGAGCAGGCCCGCAACGCGCGCGTCGTCGCGAGGCATCTGGCGGCTCACCCGCGCGTCGAGCGCGTCTATTACCCCGGTCTTCTCGATGCGGATTCCCCCCAGGGCCGTCTTTTCTTTCGCCAATGCCTGGGGCCGGGCTCCATGATCTCCTTTGACGTCAAGGGCGGACGCGCCCGGGCCTACCGCTTTCTGGACGCCCTCCGTCTCGTGCACCTGGCGGTGAGCCTGGGCGGAACGGAGTCCCTGGCGGAGCACCCCGCCACGATGACCCATTGCGACGTTTCCGCCGCGGACAAGCAGCGTTTCGGGATCGGGGAGGGGATGGTGCGGCTCTCGGTCGGCATCGAGAACCCCGAGGATCTCGTCGCCGATCTTGACGCCGCCCTGGCGGCCTGACCTCACCCTTTCCTCTCGTATTTCTTATAATCAGGGTTCATGTCCCGACGATCCGGCGTTGTTTTATTGCTTTCCTGCCTGGCCGCGGTTCCGGCTCTCGCCTGGGAGCCGGCCGCTCTCGGCATCAAGCCCATGAACATGGGCGACGTTAAGGGGATCAAAATCGGCTTCTACGGCTTCATGGAAAACGACTTCATCTTCGACACGACACAGAGCGGCTTCTTCGAGGAAGAGGACAATACCCTGGTCGCCAAGCCGGACACCTACGCCGGCTCCCACGGCCGCAACCTGATGAGCATCCGCAACAGCCGCCTGGGAATCGACATGCGGCTCCCCGAGACCCCGTCGGGAGTCAAGACGGACGCCGTCTTCGAGGTCGACTTCCTCGGCGACCAAGGCGTCAACACTCTTCCCGGACAGTCGGGATCGGGGATCCAGTCGGAGAACAACTATTTCAACAACCCGTCGCTGCGCATCCGCCACGCCTATGTGGACGTGGGCTACAAGCGCTTCCATGCTCTTGTTGGCCAGACTTGGTCGCTGTTGGGCTTTCAGCCGGACTATTTCCCCGGCGAGGTCGTGGTCCAGCCGACCCCGGGGCAGCTCTACCGCCGTTTCCCGCAGATTCGCGCGACCGAGGACTGGAGCCTCAGCAGCCATTGGGACTTGGAAGGAGCGGCCGACGCCGCGAGGCCCGCCGCGATGGACTCGGGGGCCCCCATGGGGCAGGGGGGGCTTCGCCTCGTATCGACGAGGTATTACGGCGCCTCGGTCAACAACACCCAGACCGCACCGGTCGCCCTCTCCGCCGCCGTGAGCGGGGACCTCATCCCGACGACATCCTACGCGGGCGGGGCCGCGGGGACGACCAACGGCTACGCCGCGGCGTTCGACTTCCTGGTGCCTCTCATCGGCGCGAAGGATCCTCATGATCTCGGCAATACCTTGAGCTGGGTCGGGGAGGGGACCTATGGAGCGGGTCTGGGCGGCTTGGAGCTGGTGAATCTCACCTTCGGCCTTCCCCAGGTGCTCAACGGCAGCGGCGTCTGCTCCGGCGCGCCCACTCTCGACCCGGGGATCGCGGGATGCACCGGCTCGAATTCGATCGACCTCATTCGCGCGGAAAGCTTGCGCACGGACCTGGAATACGTCTTCCCCGACAAGGAATGGACGACCTCGGCCGGCTATGCCCAGGTCGACGGCCTCAACCTGGGAGAATTCTCGGCGGCGCTGTCTTCCGCGGATCAACTCGACATCGCCCCTAAAATACAGTTCGGCTACGCGGACCTCTTCTACGAGCCCCTGAAGTGGCTCCGTTTCGCGTTCGAGTGGAACCAGACCCGCGACACTTACAACGACGCGAACGCCCGTTTCGCGGTCAACAACCGCTACCAGTTCACGACGTTTTTCGTGTTCTAGTCGCCGCCATTAACGTTCCTGTCCCGGCCATCCTCTGCTTCCCGCGGCCTTTCGCGGCTTTTCTTCTTTTTCCGGCTCCAGGCGGACAAGACGAAGCCCGCCTCGGCGCCGGGGAGCGCCCCCGAGGGGCCCAAAAGGACCATCCCGGAGAAGGCTCCCGTCATCGTGTCGGAGACGGAGCGGGCCTGATCGTTGCCGGGGTCGAGATGGCGGCTGATGCCGTAGACGAGCCCGACCATCCCGCCCGCGAGGAGCCCCATGATTCCGAAGCGCAGACCCCCGACCCCCGCCCCCACGGAGACGTCCAGGGCCGTGAGGAGTTTGTCGTGATTCGTCGGCCGGTAGCCGGAGCGCCCCCCGCCCGCGGCGCCGGGAGCGGGCACGGCGCCGCAATGAAGCCCCGCGCCCTGTTTCCGGGCGGCCGGCGCGCCGATCGAGCCCTGGCGCCGCGCATCGACCGCTTCCGAGTTCTGGGAGCCGGCCCTGAGGGCTCCGCTCCGGACGATCTCGCCGAACGCCTCGCCGCTGACCGCCTTCTGGGATTCGATTTCCTGCGCCCCCAGAGCTCCGGCCGCCGCCGCCGCGGCCGCCGCCGCCAGGAAGAATCTCATGATTTTCATGATCGCACCTCCCATGCTTCTCCTTGACAAGGAGTCTTGGCGCGGCGAAGGCGGGAGCGCCCGGGTCCCGGGGCCCCCAGGAGGAAAGGCCTTTGGGCCTACGGCGCGGCGGGTGTCGCTACCGCCAGCCAGGCCGCCAGCGCGGGAGCCTGGGACTTCACGCGCACGCCCAGGTCGATCTCCTCCAGCGCCTGTTTGAGGCTGCGGCGCGCTAAGGGGACTTCGTTGGCGGGCGTCGTGAAAAAGCGCTCGACGGCGGCGCGCCATTCCGGGCTCCACAGGGCGGAGGTGGCGGCGACGACGCGCTCGGCGCCTTTATCGCCCGACTTGCGGCGCAGGGCGGCCCAATGGGAGGCGATGAAGTCCCAAGCCTCGCCCTGGACCTTCGGGTTGGCGAGCAGCACCGTCACGGGCTTCCAGGCGTCCTGGCCGCGCACGTCGGCCGAGAGCGCGAGCTCGAGGAGCCGGCGGGCGAGGGCCGGGTCGGGAAAGAAGGCCATGGCCCGGAGATACTCGTCGCGCTCCTCGGGGGAGGAGGCTCGGAGCATCTTCGACCGATAGATCTCAAAGAGCGCGGCGTCGCCGCGCCTGGCCGCGATTTCGAGCACGGGGCGGGCGAGGGCGGGGTTCAGGGAGGCGGGGTCCTCCAAATAGCGCGCGAGGCGCTCCCGGATCTGGGCTCCCAGGATTTCCCCGGGGGCGATCGCGCCCAGGGCGCCCAGGACGGAGGCGCGGGCCAGCTCCGTCTCGCTGTCGCCGGGCTTTTTCGCCCCCCAGCCGAGCCTCGTCCAATGGGGGGAGAGGAATCGTTCGGTGAAGGCGGAGAAGCGCTCGCGCTCGCCGGATCCCTCGATCAAGCGGTCCCAGAGAAGCTTCAAGAGGCCGCACTCGTTTTGAAGGACGAGCCGCGACTTGTCCGCGCGCAGGGCCTCGATGTTCTCCATGAAGCCGCCGATCGCCAGCGCCCCCGAGACCGTCTCGGCCCAGGAGTCGCCCAAAAACCCCGCCCGCTCCGCGGGATCGAGGCTCTTGACGAGCCGGGGCCTTAGATCCGCGAGAAGCTTCCCCTCGACGGCGGAGCGGTAAAAGCCGGTCTGCCCCTCGTTGGGATAAAGCCAGGAGACCGCCCCGCGTCCGGGCAAGGGCACCCGGGTCGTCGGGCGATCGGCCACGACGCGCAGGGCCCGCGGCGTCTTGTCGGAGGCGGTCTGAAAGCGCATGACGACGGGGATCGTCCACGTCTGGGAGGAGGCCCCGGCTCCCGCGGCGAAAAAGCGCGACTGGTGGATCTCGACCGCCTTGCCGTCGGCCGAAATCCTCGCCGTCACGAGGGGGAATCCCGGCTGGGTAAACCAGTCCCGGGCCATTCTCGTGATGGGGACCTTGGAGGCCCGCTCCAGCTCCCGCCAGAGATCGCGCGCCTCGGTGTTTTTATAGGAGTAGCGGCGCATGTAGGCGCGGATGCCCTTTTGAAAGGAGCCCTCGCCCAGGTAGCGCTCCATCATCCGCAGCACCGCCGCGCCCTTCTCGTAGCTGAGCACGTCGAACTGGGCCTCGATCTCGGCGATGGTCGCCGCCCCGGACTCGATCGGCCGCGTGTTGTTGAGGGCGTCCACGTCGAGCGCCCCGGCGACGCCGCTTTGGAAGTCGAGCCAGGCGTTCCACGCGGGCTTCCAGGCGCCGACGACCTTGACGGAGCCCCAGGTCGCGAAGGCCTCGTTGAGCCAGAGATCGTTCCACCATTTCATGGTGACGAGATCCCCGAACCATTGGTGGACGATTTCGTGGCTGACGACCTCCGCCACGCGGCGCTGGGCGCGCGTCGAGGAGAGCTTGGGATCGACGAAAATGGCGGAGTCCCTGAAAAAAATGGCGCCCCAGTTCTCCATCGCGCCCGCGGAGAAATCCGGCACCGCGACGAGGTCGAGCTTGGGCAGCTGGTAGGGGATGGCGAAATAGGCGTTGAGCCACGTCACCGACTGCTTGGCGGCCTGCAGGGCGAAGGAGGTTTGATCCATTTTGTCGGGGGTGGCCCAGACGTTGATCAAGGTCTTCCCCGCCTTCACGGAGCGGCTCTTGAGCCTCGCGGCCGCAAGCGCCACCAGATAGCTCGACATCCGGGGAGTGTCCCCGAACGCGACCGTCTGCCAGCCGTTCGCGGCCGATCGGCTCGCGGCCGGCATGTTGGAAAGCACCGTGAGTCCCGCCGGAGCCGTCACGGTGAGCTGGAAGACCGCCTTCGCCGCCGGCTCGTCCACGGAGGGGACCATCCGGCGGAAATCCGCGGGCTCGAACTGCGTGAAGGCGTAGCGCTCGACCTTGCCCTCGTAGCGGTAGCTCGAGGCGTAGAGCCCGCGCATGTTGGCGTCGAGCTTGCCCGAATAGGAGATGGCGATCCGGAGCCGTCGGCCGGCGGGAACGGGTTTGTCGAGGCTCCAGGAGATGGTCTGCGCCTCGGCGTCGGCCGCGACGGCGCCGGCGGGGACGGCCTGCCCGTCGAGTGAGGCCTGGCGGACCTCCAGGCCGATCGCATGAAGCGTGAGGCGATGAAGGTTCTTGGCGGCCTTGGCGTCGATCGCGACCTCTCCCTCGAAAGTCCCCGAGTCGGGGTCGACCTTGAGGGCGATCGCGTAGCGATCGGGGCGCAGGGACGCGTAGAGCCTCGGCGGAGTTGCCGGAACGGCCCCGGAGCGCGCGCCGGCCCTGGGGGTCGTCGCGGCGGTCTGGGCCGTCGTGGAGGTCGTCGTCGCCATTGAAAAAGAGCTCCTTGAGGCGCCGGAGGATTCAGCCAAAGGGCCTTGGGCTTGGGCGCGTCCGTTGCCCGGGAAAATGATCAGCAGTCCCAGGGCGAGGCCGGCGCCGCCGGCTGGCCTCAGCTCTTGCCCCCGGATTTTTTGGCGGAGGCCCCCGCGAGAGTGTCCTGGCCCGTCCAGAAGTGAATCGAGTTGAGGACGATGGCGTCGGCCATCATCGCGACCTCGTACACGGGAATGAACACGAAGGCGACGAAGACGGCCTCGTTGGTCCATTTGGCCTGCTGCGCGCGGCTTTTGGCGGGGGCGCTCGCGGCGACGCTTCGGCCCAGCCTGCCGTTCCAGCGGTGAAGGTCCTTCGTGAGGGTGAAGGGCCCGTAGCAGGCGCTGAGGGAGGTGGCGAGCAGAAGGAGGCCGGCGCTCCAGCGGAAGAAAAGGGTTTGTTTTTTCATGGTGGAGGATGATACCAACAAAGAGGAGAGTGAATCAACCTGAGGATCGGGGGCGTGTCCTGCGGCCCGTGGTGATTTGCTACACTGACGATGCTTTTCGATGAAGATCATCGAGATCAAGGCCCTCGCCCTCCCCGAGGTCAAGGTCGTCCGCTTCGCCCGCTTCGGGGACGCGCGCGGCTATTTCACGGAGGTCTTCCGCAAAAGCGGCTTCTTCGGCCATCCCCGGCTGGGCTTCCTGGAGGGCGTCGAGTTCCTCCAAGTCAACGAAAGCCTCTCCAAGCCCGGCGTCATCCGCGGCCTCCATTTTCAATGGAACCCCTCCATGGGGAAACTCCTCAGGACCGTCAAGGGCCGCATGATCGATTTGGCGCTCGACATCCGCAAGGGCTCGCCCAGCTTCGGCAAGATCGTCGCCTGCGACATGCCCTCCGAGCCGGGGCGAAGCTACGGCGAGTGGATCTGGGTGCCGCCGGGATTCGCCCACGGGAACTTCTTTACCGAGGAGACCGTCATCGAATATTTCTGCTCGGGGGAATACAGCCCCGGCTGCGAGGCGGGCCTATCGCCCCTGGCCAAGGATATCGATTGGTCCCTCTGCGACCCGGGGCTGCGCGGGCTTTTTTCAGAGATCGCGGCCCGCGCCGTCATGTCCGATAAGGACCGGGCGGGCTTGAGCGTCGCGGCGTGGAAGGCCGACCCGCGATCGGAACATTTTATTTTCGGAAAGAAGCCCCCTGAACTTTCGGCGAGATGAACTCATCACGGCGATCAGCATGAAGATCCTCGTGGCGGGCGGGGCCGGTTACGTCGGTTCCGCCCTGGTCCCCAAGCTTGTCGAGCGCGGCTACGACGTCATGGTCGTCGACCTTTTATGGTTCGGCAACAACCTGCCGTCCGGCGTGCCGGTCGTTTGCAAGGACTTGATGGAGATCAACCCCGAGGAACTGGAGGGCGTCGACCAGGTGGTTTTCCTGGGCGGTCTTTCCAACGACCCCATGGCGGAATACTCGCCCCGCAAGAACTTCGTCTCGAACGCGGCCGCCCCCGCCTACCTGGCCTACGCCGCCAAGCGGGCGGGGGTGCGGCGCTTCGTCTACGGCGGCTCCTGCTCGGTCTACGGCTATGCCGTCGACAAGCTCTGCGACGAGGAGGCCCCGGCGGCCTCCCGCGATCCCTACGGCATCTCGAAGCTCCAGGGCGAGTTCGCCGCGATGCGGATGATCTCCGACGCGTTCTCGGTGATCGCCCTGCGCAAGGGGACGATCTGCGGCTTCAGCCCCCGCATGCGCTTCGACCTCGTCGTCAACGCCATGTTCAAGACCGCCCTTACGGACGGGGTGATCACGGTCAACAACCCCGCCATCTGGCGTCCGATCCTGGCCGTCCAGGACGCCGTCTCAGCCTATATCCGGGCGGTCGAATGCGGCCTCGGCGTCTCGGGCGTCTTCAACATCGCCTCCGGCAACTACACGCTGGGCGAGATCGCGGACGAAGTCCTTCGGAGCCTTGAAAGGCGCCTGAAGATCGAGCCCAAGCTCGCGATGCGCCGCGACCCCGGGCTGAGGAACTACAAGGTCAATTGCGACCGGGCGCGGGATGTCCTGGGCTTCAAGCCCCGCCATGACGTGGGCGCGATCGTGGAGGAGCTTTGCGCCCACCGGGATCGGTTCGGGGATTTCTCGGACGAGCGCTACTCCAACATCGCCACCTTCATGCGCCTGGACGAGGCGCCGCGCGAGCCGGTCCTCGGGGGAGCCGCCGCCCTGCGGTGAAAATCGCCGTCCTCGGGGCGACGGGCCAGCTGGGGACGGACTGCGTCGCCGCCTTGCGCGCCTCCGGCCACGAAGTCCTGGCCCTTGCCCACGAGGACGCCGACATCGCCGACGCCGAGGCGGTCGGGAGGGCGCTCGGGAGTTTCGCGCCGGACGCCGTCGTGAACGCCGCGGCCTTCCACAACGTCGACCGCTGCGAACGCGAGCCCGAGCGCGCCTTCCTGGTCAATGCCGTCGCCCCCCGGGGGCTGGCGCGGCTCTCCAACGACCTGGGCTTCCGGTTGGTCCATATCAGCACGGATTACGTCTTCGACGGGACGAAGGGGGCCCCCTACGTCGAGTCGGACGAGCCCCGGCCGATCAACGTCTACGGCAACTCCAAGCTCTCGGGAGAGCTTTTCGTCCGCGCGATCGCGCGGCGGCATTGCGTCGTGCGCGTCTCGGCGATCTACGGCCTCAATCCCTGCCGGGCCAAGGGCGGCGCCAATTTCGTCACGACGATGCTGCGGCTGGCGCGGGAGAAGGGCGAGGCCCGCGTGGTGGACGACGAGTTCGTCTCGCCGACCTGGACGGCCGACATCGCGCGCCAGCTCCCGGCGCTTTTGACAAGAGACGACAACGGGGTCGTCCACGCGGCGTCGAGGGGGGCGTGCAGCTGGCACGATTTCGCCCGGGCGATTTTCGACATATCGAGGACGCCGGCGCGTCTTGAGCGCGCGGCGTCGAGCGATTTTCCCGCGAGGACCCCGCGCCCGCGCTTCTCGGCGCTCGACAACGCCAGGCTCCGGGGCTGGGGGATCGACTTGATGCCCCCGTGGCGCGCCGCCCTTGAGCGCTACCTCGGGTGTCATACTTTAACTTTTTGACTTGTTGAGAGAACCTGCGGGGAAACATCCGGGAACAAATCGCGGGGGTCAACCGTATATGTAAGTAGGATGGCTCGACCTCCCCGCGTCCATCAGCCAGGGCTCGTCTTCCACGTCATCTCCCGCGGCAACGGCCGCCAAAACGTCTTCCTCGAGGACGCTGACTTCCGCCGCTTCCTCGATCTCCTCGCCAAGGTCAAGGAGCGGACCCCCTTCGATCTCTTCGCCTACTGCCTCATGCCCAACCACTTCCACCTGCTCATCCGCGTGGGGCGCTTTGAAATCTCCCGCATCATGCAGCAGCTTCTGACGCGCTACGCCTGCTTCTTCAACGCCAAGAGGCGCCGGCCGGGGCATCTCTTTCAAAGCCGGTTCAAAGCCAAGCTCTGCGGCAAGGACAGCTACCTCCTGGAGCTTGTGCGCTACATTCATCTTAATCCGGTTCGCGCCAAGATCGTCGATGATCCCGTCCAATGGACGTGGTCGGGGCACCGCGAGTACCTGGGCCTTCCGGGCCGCCGGCTCGCCGACCTGGATTTCATCCGATCTTTCTTCGGCGGCGGCGAGCCGGCGGCCCGGAGGCGGTATCTGAAGTTCGTGCGGGCGGTTCCCGAGACGACGCCGTCTTCCGACGCGGCTGCCCTGGCGGCGGGAGCCGACGAGAGTGGGGACCGCGCCGAGACCGCGCCCGCCCGCGGCGACGAGGAGAGCCTGGCGCGGATCGCCGAGGACGTCTGCGCCGAGCTGGGCGCGGAGATCGAGAAGGTGCGCGGCGCGACGCGGCGGCGCGAGGTGAGCCGCGCCCGCCGAGCCTTGATTGAACGAGCGGTCTCTCGCGGCCTTCGCCCCTCCGTCGTCGCCGCGTTCATCGGACGATCCCCCGCGGCTGTTTCCAAGGTCATCAATCCGCGCTTCTCCCCAACAAGTTAAAAAGTCAAAGTATGACACCGCCCCCGTGTATGCTATACTTAAAGTCGCGTCTTGCGAGCGAGACGTTTATCTCTTCATCGTGATCGGCATCCCCCCGCAAAGCCCATGGCTCCCGTGAAGGCGGTCGTCACCGGCGCGGCGGGCTTCATCGGCAGCCACCTGGCCGACCGCCTGCTCGCCGACGGCCATGCGGTCGTCGCGATCGACAACCTGGCGACCGGACGCCTGGAGAACCTCTCCCAAGCCAAGGCAAACCCCCGCTTCGCCTTCAAAAACATCGACATCGCGGGCCCTTTCGCCGATCTCTCCGAGCTCATGAGGGGCGCGGACTGGGTCTTCCATCTCGCCGGATTGGCGGACATCGTGCCCTCGATCCAGAAGCCTCTCGATTACTGCCGCGCCAACGTCGCCGGGACGACCCAGGTCGTCGAGGCCGCGCGCCAAAACGGCGTCAAGCGCCTGGTCTACGCCGCGTCCTCTTCCTGCTACGGCATCCCGGACGCCTATCCCACCTCCGAAACGGCCGAGATCCGGCCGCAGTACCCCTACGCCCTGAGCAAATATCTGGGGGAGGAGATCGTGATGCACTGGGCCAAGGTCTACGCCCAGCCCAGCGTCTCCCTGCGCCTCTTCAACGTCTACGGCCCGCGCTCCCGGACCTCGGGGGCCTACGGCGCCGTCTTTGGGGTCTTCCTCGCCCAAAAACTCAAGGGCAAGCCCTTCACCGTGGTGGGGGACGGAGAGCAGACGCGGGACTTCACCTACGTCTCGGACGTGGCGGACGCCTTCGTCCAGGCCGCGCGGTCGAGCGTTTCGGGCGAGATCATCAACATCGGCTCCAATAAGCCGCGCTCCGTCAACGAGCTCGTCGGTCTCCTCGGCGGCGAGAAAATTTTCATCCCCAAGCGCCCCGGCGAGCCGGACTGCACCTGGGCCGACACGTCGAAGGCCGCCCGGCTTCTCGGCTGGAAGCCCCGGGTCGGCTTCGAGGAGGGGGTGCGCCGGATGCTCGAGCATATCGAGCTGTGGCGCAACGCCCCCGTCTGGGACGCGGCCTCGATCGCCAAGGCGACGGAGGACTGGTTTAAGTTTTTGGCCGCCCCCTCGGGGGCGGCGTAGGCATGGGCGGGGGCGTCCTGAAGGCGGCGGCGGTGAACGGCTCCCGGGCGAAGGGCGCCGGCCGGCCCGATAAGATCCGGGATCTCGACGATTTGGCCCTGGAGCTGCGCAAGCTGCGCCGACAGGGCAAGACCATCGTCCACTGCCACGGGGTCTTCGACCTTCTCCATATCGGCCATATCCGCCATTTCGAGGAAGCCAAGGCCATGGGGGACGTCCTGGTCGTGACGCTCACGCCCGACCGCTACGTCAACAAGGGCCCGCATCGCCCGGCCTTTCCCCAGGAGCTGCGCGCGGAAATGATCTCGTCCTTGGGCGTCGTCGACTATGTGGCGGTCAACCGCTGGCCGACCTCGGTCGAGACGATCAAGCTGCTTCGTCCCAGCGTCTACGCGAAGGGCCCCGACTACAAGGACGCCTCCAAGGACGTGACGGGGGGCATTCTCCGCGAGGAGAGGGCCGTGCGCTCGGCGGGAGGCTGCATCCGCTACACCGACGGCATCACCTTCAGCTCGACGAATCTCTTGAACGCCAATTTCCAGATCTTTCCCAAGGAAGTCCGGGCCTATATCGAGCGTTTCCGCGGAAAATATTCGCCGGAGGACGTGGCGGGGGCGGTCGACGGGCTGCGGAACCTCAAGGTTCTCGTCTTGGGGGAAGCCATCATCGACGAATACGTCTATGGCAGCGCGATGGGAAAGTCCGCCAAGGAGCCCATCCTGGCCCTCCAATACGACCGCACGGAGAAGTACGGCGGCGGCACTCTCGCCATCGCCAACCACGCCGCGGCCCTCTGCGACGAGGTCGAGGTCGCTTCCTCGATCGGGACCGTCAACCCGCAGAGAGAATTCCTCCGGAAGAGCCTCCGTCCCAACGCGCGCCCGCGCTTCTTTCCCAAGAGCGGATCCCCGACCATCCTCAAGCGCCGCTTCGTCGAAAGCTATTCCCTCAACAAGCTCATCGAGGTCTACGAGATGAACGACGACTATTTGAGCCGCGCCGAGGAGCGCGCCTTCCTGGATTACCTCGAAAAGCGGCTGCCGCGCTTCGACGTCGTCATCGCGGCGGACTACGGGCACGGGATGATGACCCCGGCGATGGTCGAGCTTCTCAGCTCCCGCAAGGCCCCTTTCCTGGCGGTCAACACCCAGATCAACGCCGCCAACATCGGCTTCCACACGATCTCCAAGTATCCGCGCGCGGACTATATCTGCATCCACGAGGGGGAAATCCGCCTCGACCACCGCAACCGGCACGAGGAGCTGGGAAGCCTCATCGAGAAGCTCTCCAAGCGCATGCGCTGCCCCCAGATCATGGTGACGCAGGGCAAGAAGGGCACGCTTTTCTACCGGCAAGGGGAGGGGATGTCCGCGTGCCCGTCCCTGGCCTTGCGCATCGTCGACCGGACGGGGGCGGGGGACGCGGTGCTCACGATGACGGCCCTTTTGGCCGCGCGCGGCGTTCCCTCGGACGTGATCGGCTTTTTAGGCAATATCGCGGGGGCCCAGGCGGTCGCCACCGTGGGAAACAGCGTTTCCCTCGACCGCGTGGGCGTCCTTAAGACGGCGGAGGCATTCTTGAAATGACGACGCAATCCAAGGAAGGGACGTCCCGGCCGGAATTGAAGCGCGTCCTGATCACGGGCGGCGCGGGCTACGTGGGCTCGGTGCTGACCCCGCGGCTCCTCGAGCTCGGCCACGAGGTCAAGGTGCTCGATCTTTACATGTACGGCCGCGACGCGCTCGCGCCCGCGCGCCGATACCCGGGCCTTGAGGAGATCGAGGGGGACCTTCGCGACCAGGCCCTCCTCAAGAAGATCCTCCCCGGCTGCGACGCGGTGATCCATCTCGCCTGCATCTCCAACGACCCCAGCTTCGAGCTCAATCCCGGGCTCGGCAAGTCGATCAACTTCGACGCCTTCGAGCCCTTGGTGGACATCGCCCGCGACAGCGGCGTGCGCCGCTTCGTCTACGCCTCGACGTCGAGCGTCTACGGCATCAAAAAGGAAGCGAACGTCCACGAGGACCTTCCCTTGGAGCCCTTGACGGATTACTCGAAATACAAGGCCCTGTGCGAGGAGGTGCTCCTCAAGAAGCGCCAGAAGGGCTTCGAGACGCTCATCCTTCGACCCGCGACCGTCTGCGGCTGGGGGCCGCGGCTGCGCCTCGACCTCACGGTCAACATCCTCACCAACCACGCCGTCAACAACGGCGTCATCAAGGTCTTCGGCGGCGAGCAGATGCGCCCCAACATCCATATCGAGGACGTGGCCGACCTCTACGTCCAGTCCCTGCGCTGGCCCGCCCGCCTGATCGACGGGAAGACCTTCAACGCCGGCTACCACAACCGCAAGGTCCGCGAGATCGCGGACTCGGTGAGGGAGATCGTCGGGGAGAAGGTCAAGATCGAGACTGTGCCCACCGACGACAACCGCTCCTACCACATCTCCTCGGAGAAGATCGGCCGGGAGCTGGGCTTCGTCGCGCGCCGCACGATCGAGGACGCGGTGACGGACCTCGTCGCGGCCTTCAAGGCGGGGAAGATCCCCGACCCCATGACCGACGACCGCTACTACAACATCAAGATGATGCAGAAAATCAAGTTGCGCTGATGAGGGCCAAAGCGCGTCCGTCCTCCCGTCCCGCCCCCGCCGCTCCCGCCTCGGCCAACGGCCATCGCCGGACGGAGGCCCTGGATCCGGAGCTGCGCCGGAGGCTTCTGCGCGGCATGCTGCGCATCCGGATGGTCGAGGAGGAGATCGCGCGCCGCTATCCCGAGCAGGAAATGCGCTGCCCGGTCCATTTGAGCATCGGCCAGGAGGGGGTGGCGGTCGGCGTCTGCTCGGCCCTCGAGGAGCGCGACTACGCCCTGAGCGCCCACCGCGCCCATGCCCATTATCTCGCCAAGGGGGGCGGCCTCAAGGCCATGCTCGCGGAGATGTACGGGCGGCGGACGGGCTGCGCGGGCGGGAAGGGCGGCTCCATGCACCTCGTCGATCCCGCGGCCAACATGCTGGGCGCGGTCCCGATCGTGGGGGGAAGCATCCCGATCGCCGTGGGCGCGGCCTTCGCCTCCTGGATGAAAGGCGAGGACCGCGTGACGGCGGTCTTTCTGGGGGACGGCGCGACCGAGGAGGGAGTCTTCGCCGAGAGCCTTAATTTCGCCGCCTTGAAGTCCCTGCCCGTGCTGTTTATCTGCGAGAACAACCTCTACTCCGTCTACTCGCCCCTGTCGGTGCGCCAGGCCCCGGGGCGCGACCGCCTGGCCTTGGCCCGGGCCCACGGCATGGAAGCCCGCGAGGCGGACGGCAACGACGTCGAGGCGGTCTACCGGCTGACCCTGGAGGCCGCGGGCCGCGCGCGCCGGGGCGAGGGGCCCGCGTACCTCGAGTTTTCGACCTACCGCTGGCTCGAACACTGCGGCCCCAACTACGACAACGACGCCGGCTACCGGAGCGAGGAGGAGTTCGCCTCTTGGCGGGCCCAATGCCCGGTGCTGAGGCAGCAGGCCCTTTTGGAGAGCGGCGGGCTCCTCGCCGCGGAGCATCTGGCCGCTCTCAAGCGGGAGCTGGCCTCCGAGATCGAGGAGGCCTTCGCCTTCGCCAAGGCGAGCCCCTATCCGGCCCCCTCGGAGCTCATGACCGACGTGTACGCCGATGGCCCGAGAGATTAGGTTCGCGGAAGCCCTCCGCGAGGCGACGGACCAATGCCTGGCGGACGATCCCTCCGTTTATCTCATGGGCCTGGGCGTCCCCGACCCCAAGGGCGTCTTCGGAACGACGCTCGGGCTCCAGAAAAAGCACGGCCCCCGGCGCGTGATGGACATGCCGACCTCGGAGAACGCCATGACGGGGGTCGCCGTGGGCTCGGCGATCGCGGGGATGCGGCCGATCATGGTCCATCAGCGGGTCGACTTTTTCCTGCTCGCCTTCGACCAGATCGTCAACCACGCCTCCAAATGGCTCTACATGTCGGCCGGAAAGACCCGCGTCCCGATGGTGGTGCGCCTCATCATCGGCCGCGGCTGGGGCCAGGGGCCGCAGCATTCCCAGAGCCTGGAGTCCGTCTTCGCGCATATACCGGGCTTGAAGGTTCTCATGCCCGCGACGCCCCATGACGCGAAGGGGCTTTTGATCGCCGCCGTCCGGGACGGCAATCCCGTCATCTTTCTCGAGCACCGCTGGCTCCACGGGATCTTCGGGCCCGTGCCGGAGGAGCCCTACGCGGTCCCCGTCGGCAAGGCCCGGATCGCCCGGGAGGGGAGCGACGTGACGATCACCGCCGCGGGGTACATGGCTTTGGAATCGCTGGAGGCGGCGAAGCTTCTCGCGGAGGACGGAGTCTCGGCCGAGGTCGTGGATCTCAGGACGCTGCGGCCTCTCGACAGGGCCGGCATCCTCGCTTCCGTCGGAAAAACGGGCCGGCTCGTCGCCGTGGACAACGGCTGGAAGAGCTTCGGGCTTTCGGCCGAGATCGCGGCGGCCGCCGCCGAGACGCTCTGGGGGAAGCTCAAGGCCGCGCCCGTCCGCGTCTCCCCGCCCGACGTCCCCATCCCCAGCACTTGGGGCCTGAGCAACCACTATTATAAGACGGCCGCCCACATCGCGGACGCCGCCCTCTCGATGATGGGGAAAAAGCCCCGCCACGAGGCGGCGAGGCGGGCGGATCTCGAAAGGCCGCTCGACCAGCCCAACAAGGCCTTCACGGGGCCTTTTTAAGGAAAGCGAGGGCAATAATAAAACCATGCGGCTCGACTATGACAAGCTTGTCGCGGACTACGTGGAGAGCCTGCAGGCGAAGCTCCGGAACTTCGCGGTGGAGCCCGAGTTCCTGGGGATGTGGGTCCACGACGAGGACGACCACAAGAGCCTCTACGAGATGTTCCTGGCGGCGAAGGGCGCGGGCCGGCCAGCCCTGACCGTGTCGCTGGGCGCCGCGACGTGGAATCGCCTCGACGAGGCTCGGCTGTCGCGCGATCTGGGCCTCCTGGGACCGCGCACCGTGGTGGCTCACGCGGTGGCGATCACGCCGGCGGATGTGGCGGAACTGTTTCAACCTGGATCTCGCAATGCCATTTGTACCAGAGGGCACGAAAAAGCGCAACGAGTGCAGGAGACGAAGGCCTGAGGAGTGAATCGCCCTACCGCTACGAGCGGGAGGGTAACAACCCGATGGTGAATGCTCGGACCGGACGTCGCCGTAAGTCCCAACATCTGCCTGAGCAGTTCACGCTCCCCAACGCCACGGTGTATGGCGGCGCCAATCTGATCTGGCGGTTCCTGCAGC
>JAJZAK010000059.1 GCA_021799485.1 bacterium
CTCCGGGATCGGCGCCGCGGCCCAGGGCCTTCGGAGCGCTTCCAAGGCCCCGGCCAAGGCTCCCGAGTTTTCATTGGCGCGCGGCGGCGTCAATCTCGACGGCCAATTCGTGCCGGACAAGCCCCACAATCAGGGCCAGATCGGCTCCTGCCATGATTTCGCCGCGGTCGCCTTGGTCGAGGCGGCCTACTACCGGCGCTATAAAGTGCATCTTCCTCTTTCCGAGGCGGATATGTTCGCGCAAGGCCAGATCGCGACCGGCAAGATTTATAACCAGGCATCCGTCTATCAGGGCGCGGGAGGCGGACTCCAGTGCGCCCTGGGAGAAGGGGGCTGGGAGGACCAGGATGTCGCGTTGATCTTGCGCCGCGGCATACTTCCTTTGACGCGGCTGTCTTGTTCCCCCTATGGCAAGATGGCGGCCTGCTATGAGAAGCAGATCCAAAAGCCGGTTCAGGACGCGATGCTGAATCTAGCCGTCAATGTTCCGGTCGCGTCGGCGTCGGGCCATGTCCTTCCCAAGGTCAAGGGCGGCAAAGCCCTTGATAAGATGAAAATACTGGCGGCTCAACTAGAGGGCGCCGCCCCGGACGCGGACCAGCGGCGATTGGCGGTGAAGCAGTCCTTGAAAGGCTTCAAACAGGTCACCCAGTACTATTACCAAGGAATGAAGAGAAACGGATTCGACAATCGTTTCTACGACCAACTGCGCGCCATGACCCCGGCGCAGTGCGAGGCGGCCGGCGAGAAACAAGGCAAGTATATCGTGTCCGAGCTCAACAAAGGCCGTCCCGTCATGGTGGGTTTCGCTCTGCGAGGGGACAAACAGTGGGGTTTCCTCGATACGGAGCCTAATAGTCCGGCCAAGGACACCTACGGCCACGCCTTTCTCATCACCGGCTACACGTCGAAAGGCGGGCTTCCCGTCTTCCGCACCTACAATTCCTGGGCTAAAGTCGTACGCAACAAGGTTCAGCAGATCAACCCTCCGGTGCTGGCGAATCAGCTTTGCCGCGTGATGCAGGCGGACAGCCTTCTCACCCCGGAGGAGGCCGCGCAGGCAGAGAGGAGCTGAAAAGCCAGGCTCCCGCGAGGAGAGCCGTCAGAAGGCCCTGGCGGCCCTGGATGGCGGGGTCGGCGATCCGCTCCGGGGCATAGCCCGCCGAAAGAAGAGCGATCGCGCCGTTGACGGCGAGACCGAGGAATAGTTTCTGCGGCTTCGAGAGCGTCCAGCGCTCGGCGGCCCCATCAAGAACGGCCACGAATAGCGGGAATATCCAAAGCAAATCCGACCCGTGGGAGTAGGGAGAGGCGAGGAGATAAAGAGCTAAATAGGCCGGCAGGGCTTGGCGCCCTTTGCTCCATAGGAGATAGGAAGCAGGCCCCATCAGCGCCAGGAAAAGAATCGCGCGCAGGAGGAGCAACCCCGAGTCCCCCAGCCGCGGCCAAGGCCCGAAGTTTTTATAGAGAAGCCAGAGGAGGCCCTGATTGTCGAGGGTCGCGATGTGGGCGTGGGTCAAGGCATGGCGGAGCCACGCGATTCCAGAGAGCGCTCCGGGGGATGCGAAGATGGGCATCACGCCCACGGCGATGGCCATTCCCAGAGCGCGGACGTTTTTACGGAGCGCTAAATAAAGGAGTCCCGCGGCGAGCCACTGGGGCTCGATGCCGGAAATTCCCAAAAGAACGCCGCCCAGCAAAGGGCGCTTGCCGTCCGCGAACTTGAGCCCGGCCCAAAACGCGAGGAAGACGGGCAAGGCCGCCTTGTGATAGGCCCAACAGAGAAGGAAGCCGGGCCATGTGAACAGAAGCAGCCATTGGGAGCTCTCGGCGCCGGATAGGGCCGCGGCAAGAAGGACGGAAGCGACGCCTAAAAGAGCGCTCCAGGCGTGGAAGGCCGAAAAGTAAGGCGCGTCGGCCAGACGACGAAAAAGAAGGACGGCCTGCGGCGGGTAGGCGCAGCCCAGTCCCCACCGGGCCGCGAGGCTGCGCGGCCCCAAGGCCTTGGCGAGGCAGGCCTGGTAGAGGCTGTGCGGCGCGTAGGGGGAGAAGCCGAGCTTAAGACTCAGCCCCGCGCAGTAATAATAGACGAAGTCCTCGGCGCCTCGCCCGCGGTAGCGCCACGCGACACCTCCCAGGAGGAGGATCGCTGCGAAACCGAACGCAATTCGCGCCTTATTCGCCGATAATCTTGACAATGACGCGCTTCCGCCGCCGTCCGTCGAACTCGGCGTAGAATACTTGCTCCCAAGGCCCTAGATCGAGCTTCCCTTTTGTAATGGGAAGGACAGCCTGATGGCCGAGCAGGGTGCGCTTTAAGTGCGCGTCGCCGTTGTCCTCGCCGGTGCGGTGATGGCGGTAGTCGGCGATGGGCGCCAGGCGATCGAGAAGATCCATGAAGTCCGCCTTCAAACCGGCTTCCTCGTCGTTGACCCAGATGCCGGCCGTGATGTGCATGGCGCTCACGAGGCAGAAGCCTTCCTGGATCCCGCTCTTTCGCGCGAGATCCGCCAGCTTCTCGGTGATGTTGACGAGATCTTTTCTCTTGGGCGTTTCAAACCAGAGGTATTCGGTCAGGGATTTCATGCCGAGGCGGCCGCCGCTGCTATTTCTTCCACTTGATCGTGCAGCCGATCGCGAAGGTCTCGGCCGTCCGCGGGGCGCGGCCGGCGACGAGGTCGTCGAGGGCGGCGGCCAGATAGCGTTCTCGGACCTTTTCCGGATGCTCCCAGTTGTCGTCGAACTTGCCCGTGTAGGCGAGCCGCCGCCCGGCGTCGAAGACGAAGAGATGGGGGGTATGCGTCGCTCCATAGCGCCGCGCGGTCTCCTGGGAGTCGTCCCGCAGATAGGGAAAGTTGAATCCCTTTTCCTGGGCGCGCTTTTTCATCTCCGCGAAGCCGTCCTCGGGATATTTCGAGGCGTCGTTGGCGTTGATGGCGACGAAACGCGCGCCCTTCCCCGC
>JAJZAK010000047.1 GCA_021799485.1 bacterium
CGCTTCGGTCAACTGTCTTGACCGCCATCTGGAGGGCCCGCGGCGCAACAAGGCGGCGCTGATCTGGGAGGGAGAGCCTGGTGACAGCCGCGTGCTCACTTATCACGAGCTCCATGCCGAGACCTCCCGCTTCGCCAACGTTTTAAAATCCCTCGGTGTTCGCAAGGGAGACTGCGTGGGCATCTACATGCCGGCCGTTCCCGAGGCCGTCGTCGCGATGCTCGCTTGCGCGCGGATCGGCGCCATGCACAATGTGGTCTTCGGCGGCTTCTCCGCGCAGGCGCTTCGCGAGCGGCTCCTCGATTCGAAGGCCCGCGTCCTCGTCACCGCTGACGGCGGCTGGAGGCGGGGCCAGATCGTGCCTTTGAAGGGCGTCGCCGACGAAGCTCTCGCGGGCGCCACGGACGTCGAGCACGTGATCGTCTTTAAACGCGCCGCGAACACCGTTGGTTGGGTCGAGGGGCGGGACCTGTGGTGGCATGATCTTATGAAGACGGCGCCCCGCGATTGCCCTCCCGAGCCCGTGGATGCCGAGAACCCCCTCTACATTCTTTATACCTCCGGCAGCACCGGCAAGCCCAAGGGCGTTATCCATACGACCGGCGGCTATCTCGTGCAGACCGCGCTCACCTCGAAATGGATCTTCGACCTTCGCGACGAGGATGTCTATTGGTGCACGGCGGACATCGGCTGGGTGACGGGGCATTCCTACGTCGTCTATGGGCCGCTCGCTTGCGGCGCCACCGTGCTTCTCTATGAGGGGGCGCCCTTTCATCCCGAGCCGGACAGGCTCTGGGCCATCATTGAGAAGAGGGGGGTTTCGGTCTTCTATACGGCGCCGACGGCGATCCGCGCCTGCATGCGATATGGCGACGACTGGCCCCGCAAACACGACCTTTCCTCCCTTCGCCTTTTGGGCTCGGTCGGAGAGCCCATTAATCCCGAGGCCTGGCTCTGGTACTATCGCGTGATCGGGGGCTCCCGCTGCCCGGTGGCCGACACATGGTGGCAGACGGAGACGGGCGCGATCCTGATTTCTCCCATGCCCGGCGCGACGCCCATGAAGCCCGGCTCGGCGACAATGCCGTTTCCCGGCATTGAGGCGGACGTCGTCGACCGCGAGGGGCGGCCGGTCAAGCCCGGGAAGGGAGGCTATCTCGTGGTCCGCAAACCCTGGCCCTCGATGTTGCGGGGCATTTTTGGCGATCCCAAGCGCTTCAAGAGCCAGTATTTCGATCCCATCCCCGGATCCTATTTTTCGGGCGATGGCGCGCGCAAGGACGCCGACGGCTATATTTGGGTCCTGGGCCGCATCGACGACGTGATCAACGTCTCCGGCCACCGGCTCTCGACGATGGAGATCGAGTCGGCGCTGGTCAGCCACCCGGCGGTTTCCGAGGCCGCGGTGGTGGGGCGCCCCGATGAGCTTCAGGGCCAGGCGATCACGGCCTTCGTCACGCTCAAGGCCGGGGCCTTCTCGCATGCGGGGCTCAAGGATGACCTGCGAGCCCACGTGGTCCGCGCGATCGGCCCCCTCGCGAAGCCCTCCGAGATACGTTTCGCGGACGCCCTCCCCAAGACGCGGTCGGGGAAAATCATGAGGAGGCTTCTGCGAGAGCTTGCTAGTTCGGGCAGGACCCAAGGCGACGTCACCACGCTCGAGGATTTCACGGTGCTGTCCAAGCTGCAAAGCGGCCAAGAGGAAGAATAGTGCACGCCTCGAAACCGTCCGCGCCCGACGCTTTCCCCCTTCTTCGCCGCCGGGATTTCGCGTCTCTGAAGCGCTCCCTGGCGCAGGCCTCCGGTTCGGCGCTCGCGCGGGACTGGCCGACGCTCGCGCCCATGGACAAGCTCGCCGTTTTCAAGCTCCTCGACGAAGCGCGGGGCCTCGATCTCTTCGCGAGGCTTCCTTTCGAGGAGCAATATTTTCTTCTGGGAGGATTTGAAACAGGATCGATCGCGCCGCTTCTGTCGGGGCTGTCGGCCGATGAGCGCGCGCTTTTTCGCGATTTCCCGCGTTCCCTCTACGGCCGCATGATCGAGCTGATGAAAAAGAAATCTCCCGTTCCCACCATCCCTTGATTTCCAATTCCCGCGCCCTCGTCTTGTCCCGGATCAAGATCCGCGAGGCGGACAGACTCTGCTTTCTTTACAGCGAGGATCACGGAAAGATCATGGTTCGCTTCATCGGCGCGGAGAGGCCGAAGGGGAAGCTCAAGGGGCTCTCGGAGCCGATGGTCTGGGGAGAATACCGGCTCTACCACGCTCCGCGAGGGGCGCTTTGGAAGGGGATCGGCGGAGCGATCCTGTCGAGTTTCCCCGCTGTCCGCGCGGATGTGGGGAGGACCCTGGGCGCGCTTTCCTGCCTTGAACTTTTAAGCGCCCTCTCTCCCCTTCATTCCCCCAACCCGGTCAAATACGCCTTGGCTCTCTCGGCTCTTCAGGCTTTCGAGCGCGCCGAGAGTCCCTGGATCGCGACGGCCTTCGGCCTGCGCGTCCTTGCGGCCGCGGGCCTGGGCATTCCGCGGCGTCCGGCCGAGTGCGAATCCTCGGAGCTTTGGGAAGCGCTGCTCGCGGAAGATTTTTCGGGGCTGCCGGCCCGGCCTTTCGACGCCGCGACGGACGCCGCGCTCAAGGGCCTCATCCAGAGCCAGGCGGAGGAGCATTCGCAGAGCCCTTTGAAGTCCTGGGGCGTCGCGAAGCGTCTCGCCCAATTCGAGCGGAGGGAGTCGGCGGCGATGGTTCGGCGGCCCGTTGATGATACAATGCTTGCCCTGACCCCCGACCCCTGATTCTTGTGAACTTGTGAACTTTCAAGAGATCGTCCTCAAGCTCCAGAGTTTCTGGGCTCGCCAGGGCTGCGCGCTGCTCCAGC
This sequence comes from bacterium, assembly GCA_021799485.1. Taxonomy (GTDB): domain Bacteria; phylum Elusimicrobiota; class Elusimicrobia; order UBA1565; family UBA9628; genus JAJZAK01. Next base: position 2,876 of record JAJZAK010000047.1, read on the forward strand.
CCTATGACATGGAGAAGGGCGCCGGGACCTTCAACCCCGCGACATTTTTCGGCGCGGTCGGCCCCAAGCCCGTGCGCGCGGCTTACGTCGAGCCCTGCCGCCGTCCCGCGGACGGACGCTACGGCGACAACCCGAACCGGCTTGGCAAGTACTATCAGTTCCAGGTGCTCCTCAAGCCTCCGCCGCGGGACCCGCTAGGCCTCTATGCCCAATCCCTCAAGGCTCTGGGGCTCCATCCCGCCAAGCACGATCTCCGATTCCTCGAGGACGACTGGCAATCCCCGACACTCGGCGCCTCGGGCCTCGGCTGGGAGGCGCGTCTCGACGGGCTTGAAATATCCCAACTCACCTACTTCCAGCAGATGGCCTCGGTTCCGGTCGACCCTCCCAGCTTCGAGATCACCTACGGACTCGAGCGCATCGCCATGTATCTCCAAAAAAAAGAGAGCGTTTTTGACTTGGATTACGACGGCGCGAGGAGTTACGGGGAGCTTCATCTCGAGTCCGAAAGGCAGTTCTCGCGCTACCACTTCGAGGAGGCGGACGTGGAGAGGCTGCTGGCGCGCTTCGAAGAATCGGAAGCCGAGGGCCTGGCTCTCCTCCCGAAGTCCCTCCCCTTGCCGGCCTATGATTGCGTTGTTCGGATGTCCCATGCCTTCAACGTCCTCGAGGCCCGGGGAACCCTTTCCGTCACCCAGCGCGCCCAGGCGATCGCCCGCGTGCGCAACCTGGCGCGCAAAGTGATCGAGGCCTACTTGAAGGCGGGCGATGAGCCCCGCCCCGAGGCGGCAATCAAGTCATGATCCGCTCAAAGCCCTTCCTTCTTGAAATCGCGGTCGAGCCGCTGCCGCCGTCGGCGGCTCAGGCGGCTCTCGAACAGATTCCGAAGCTCGCCGCCGAACTCTTCAAGCGCGAACGCCTCGATTACTCGGGGATCGCCGCCCTGGGAACCCATCGCAGGCTCGCCCTGTTCGCGGCGTCCCTTCCCGAGCGCTCGGAGACGGTCGAGAAATGGGAGTTCGGCCCCCCCGCTTCAAGACTGAAGGACGGCGCCGGAGCCTACAGCGCCGCGGCATCGGGTTTCGCGGCCAAGTGGGGGCTCAAGCCGGAACTTTTGCAGGTACGGATTTCCCCCAAGGGCGAGGAGGCGCTCGCGGCGCGCCGCATTCTCGAAGGCGAGAGCGCCCATAAGATTCTCGCCCGCATCCTTCCGGAGCTCCTGGGGGCTCTCCGCTTCGACAAAAGCATGCGCTGGGACGGGGCGGGGGCGCGCTTCTCTCGCCCCGTGCGGGGGCTGGCGGCGCTCCACGGCAAGGCCGTCGTTCCCTTCGCCTTCGCGGGGCTGCGCTCGGGCCGGAAGATCGCCGGCCCCTGGCGCGGCGTCTCCAAGTCCTTCTCTCTCCCCGACGCCGCCGCCTACGTCCAAGCGCTCAAGACCCGGCTCGTGATCGTCGACCCCGCGGAAAGACGGGAGGCTCTTGAGAAGGCGCTGCATGTCAAAGTGATCCCGCTCGGCTTTGAGCCGACCGCCGATGAGACGCTTCTTGAAGAGACCCTCTTCACGGCCGAGCATCCCTCGGCCGTCCTGGGAGGCTTCAAGGAAGATTACCTGCGCCTTCCGGAAGAGCTTCTCGTCGTCGTGATCGAGACGCAGATGAAATGTTTCCCGGTCCGAGACGCCGGGGGAAAGCTGCGTCCTCTCTTTCTCGCGGTGCGGGACGGCTCCTCGGAAGGAGACAAGGCCGTGCGCGAGGGCTTCGAGCATGTGCTCGAGGCGCGCCTCAAAGACGCGGTCTTTTTTTTCGAGCGCGACAAGAAAACGACGCTCGAGTCGAAGGGCGCCGCGTTCCTCCCAGGCCTCGCCTACCACAAGGATTTGGGGACCGTCGCGGCCAAACGGGAGAGGGTCCGGAGCCTCGCTTCCTGGCTCTGCGAGCATGCCGCGCTTGCCTCTGTGCCCGAGCGCGCCGCCGTCGTCAGGATCGCGACGCTTGGCTACGCCGACCTCGTCACCGAGCTTGTACGCGAGTTCCCGGAGCTTCAGGGCCGCATGGGCGCGGCCTACGCCCGCCACGACGGGGAGACCGAGTCCGTCTGCCGGGGCGTCGCCGAGTTCTACTGGCCAACGGGAGCCGGTTCCCCGCTTCCCTCGAGCCTGGAGGCGTCGATCGCGTCCTTGGCCGACAAGATCGAGACCGTGGCCTGCGGATTCTCGGTCGGCCTGAACCCCACGGCAAGCGCGGACCCCTTCGGGCTCAGGCGCAAGGCCATCGGCGCGCTTCGGATCATTTTAGAAAAAGGCATCGACATCGACCTGAGGGAGGCGGTCAGAAGCGTTTTTAGGACGGAAGAAAGCCGGCAGGGCGAGGCTGGGGCCGACCGGCATGTTCCCGCCATACTTGAATTTTTCTGGGGGCGTCTGGATTCCTTGTGGCAGGAAAAGGGCTTCCTCATCGACGAGATTCGCGCCGTGAAGCCGCACGCCCTTTCAAGGCCGCTCGCCGGACTTAAAAGGCTTGAGGCCCTGCACGAGGCGCGCAGGCTCCCGGATTTTGAGGCCATCGCCGTCTCCTTTAAACGCGCGGCCAATATCATCAGGCAGTCGGGAGCCCCCGACGGAAACGCCCTCGCTGGCGGCGGAAGCTCCCCGATGGAAAAGGCCGAGGAGGCTCTCTCGCGGGAATTGGATCTCCTGCGTTCCGATCTCGCGCCGCGACTCTCCGGGGGGCGCTATGGCGAGGCCTTCTCAAGGCTTGTCGCGGTAAGGCCCGCGCTGGACCGATTCTTCGATGAAGTGCTGGTCATGGCCGAGGACCCTCTCCGGCGCGAGAGACGGCTCGCTCTTCTGCGGCGCTTGGTTGATCTCTTCGGCTCTGTCGCCGACATCGCCGAGATCCAGGTCGCGAAATAATTCCTTGCGGCGGCGTGGCGGGCGAGGAAGCTCCAATCCCCCTTTGGATAACTGGTGACACCATACCTATTTCCAGCCACAGTGCGGAGAAATCGGTATGGTGTCACCGATTTTATCAATCTCCATGAGCCGCCGCGGATCTCCCCCAGCGGCCCTAAGCTCCCTATCGATTAAGGTATCGGCGCCAAACCCCGCGGGCGATCGGCAGGCGCCGTCCCACGCCAAAGGACTTCGGCGAGATTTTGAGCGAAGGCGCGGCCTGTCGGCGCTTATATTCGTTCTTGTCGATGCGGTCGAGGATTTGATTGACGAGCTTGGGATCGCGGCTTTCCTTGAGGAGCTCTTGATACCCCGATCCTTGCTCGATGTAGGACTTAAGAATCTTGTCGAGCACCGGATAGGGCGGTAGATCGTCGGAATCCTTCTGCCCGATTCTGAGCTCCGCGGAAGGAGCACGGTCGATGGAGTGGCGCGGGATGACCGCGCGTTCCTTATTGATGAAGCGCGAGAGCTCGTAGACGGTTTCCTTGGGCACGTCCGCGAGGACCGAGAGCCCGCCCGCCATGTCCCCGTAAAGGGTCGAATAGCCGACCGAGAACTCGGATTTATTGCCGGTCGCCAGCACGATCCCCCCCTCCTTATTCGCGAGCGCCATGAGGAGATTGCCCCGGATACGCGCCTGGATGTTTTGCTCCGCGACGCCTTCGGCGGATGCTTTTCCAAAAACGGGTCGAAGGGCCTCGCGATAGGCCGCATAAAGAGGGCCGATCGGGATTGCGAGGAAGCGGACGCCGCAGGCGGCGGCCAGGCGGCGGGCGTCGTCCGCGCTCTCCCGCGACGTGTAGGGCGACGGCATGAAGACTCCCGTGACGTTTCGAGGCCCGAGGGCGCGGGCGGCGAGGGCGCAGACGACCGCCGAGTCGATCCCCCCGGAAAGTCCGACAAACACATGTCGGAATCCGCATTTGTGAACATAGTCCGCAAGGCCGAGTTGGAGAGCCCCCGCCACCTCCTCGATTCCCGGGGAACGGACCGGCGCCAGGGGCGCCAGCCGCTCGGTGTCCACGATGAGGAGGTCCTCCGCGAAGGCCTTCGCCACGGCGCAGAGCCTTCCCCGCGCGTCAATGGCGAGGCTGCGGCCGTCGAAGACGAGTTCGTCGTTGCCGCCCACGAGGTTCACGTACATAAACGGCGCGCGCGCCCGGCGCGCGTAACGAGACAGAATCTTCGCGCGCGTCTCGATTTTCCCCCGCACGAAAGGAGAAGCCGAAAGATTGATCAAAAGGTCGACGCCCGAGCGGATTTGTTCCTCGATGGGGTCCCTCGCGTACAGCTTGAGCCCCGATGGAGCGTGGGCGCTCCAGGCGTCCTCGCAGATCGAAATCCCGACGCGCAATCCCTTCAAGCGCATGGGAGCATTGTCCTGGGCTGGGGCAAAGTAGCGCCTTTCGTCAAAGACATCGTAGGTCGGAAGCAGCGTCTTGTGGCGCATCGCCCGCACGCGGCCGCCTTCGATGAGCGCCGCGGAATTATGGACGGGCTTGCCGCGTCGGTTTCGGTTCGGAGCGAGAACGCCGACGATCGCCGGAATGCTCGGCATCGAGCGCGAAAGATCCCTCATCGCCGCATCCTGGGCGCGGAGGAAGTCCCGGTCCTCCCACAAATCGAGGGCCGGATAGCCCCCCAGGGATTGCTCGGGAAAAACGACAAGTTCCGCGCCCGCTTTCTTCGCCCGAGAGGCGGCGGCCAGGATGCGGCGGGAATTGCCGGCGAGATCGGCGACGGTCGCGTCGATCTGCGCGAGGGCGATCTTCATGGCGTGATTATCCCTTAGTAGCGGGCCGTGGCTCAACTTTGCGCCTTCTCCATTTGATATCTTCGAGCCATGATTCACGCGAGATCCGCCTTCGCGGCCGTCCTCGCCCTCTTGCCCATGGGCTGCGCTCCCCTCGTGAAGCCGCGGCTCGTCGCGTCGGATCGGGCGGCGATCATGGCCTCGATTACGATGCACCGGACGGGTTTCCTCAATCCCACCTATATTTTTGATCGCATTCTCTATGCGCGCCTCGATCGAAAGGGCAATCCCGACCCCAACCGCCTTCTCGTGGCGGATGTCTCCTCGAAACACTACGTCTATCTCCTGGATATTCCCCCGGGAAGCTACGTGCCCGTCGGCGCCGGCTACGCTTTCATGGGGGCGCGGTATTGGACGCGATTCCATGCCGATGAGATCGCCCCCTGGAAAATCAAGGTTGCGCCGGGCGAGATCGGCTTCCTGGGCGGCAACCGACTTCAGCCTATCGGAGAAGTCGAAATTGGAAAGATGCTGGGGCATCTCCTGCGAAGGCTCGCCGTGCTGTTTCCCCCCTGGCGCAGGGCCGTCATCCGCTTCGAGGCCGCGCCGCTCGACCCGGACAGGAGCGCCGAAGCCGAAATCCGGGCGATGCGCGAGACGATCACGGCCCTCGCAGGCACCCCTTGGGCATCGATCGCGGAAAGGCGCCTGCGCCAACTCGGCAATCCTCCGCGGCCTCTCTTCACGGGCTGGCTTTTCAGGCGCCCCGTGATTCCGGTCAAATCGCGGTATTTCAGCTACGACGATCTGCTCGGCTGGGGGCATCCCTACCGCGTGCGCGGCGGGCTTGAATGGCGGTCCCCGCGAGACAGGGCGCGCATCGCCGTCCGCTACATCGCGGATGGCTCAGGAGGCCAGCCGCTCGGAGATTACCTGCGAGATCTCGCGGCCGCCGGCTCTCCCGAAGACGCGCATTTCGCGGCCAAAACGCTGCTGCTCGGCCAAGACGCCTATCGCGTGCGCTATACGACCTATGCCTATCCCCGACAACTCCTCCTCGGCGCCAAGACACGAGTCTTCATCACGAAGGCCGTCGTCGTGCCCAAAAAAGGCGGTTATTACGTCCTTCATTTGCGCGCTCTAAAGCGATATTTCCCGGAATCTGAACGGCTTTTCGATCGCTTCATCCGACATCTCGATCTGGCCGTTCCGAGAAAAGAATCTCCCCGGTAAGGCAATCAAAGATGACGGCCCCCTTTCCCGGCCCGCGCGCCGCCGCCCGCGCGCCGTCCGCGCCATAGACGAGCCGCGCCCCTTGGCCCGGAAGGAGCCCCGCGCTCAGGAGCCGCTCATAGGCCGCCAGCCCCAGGGGGACGCCGTCCTTGACCCAAAACCATGCGCCGTGAGCAGGCAACCACCACCGCCCTTGCCGCCATAACGAAGCTCCTTGCCCCGGTTCTCCCCACGCCCTCCAACCCTCCCGGGCGCGGTCCAGCCAGAGCCAAGCGCCGCCCCGCGTCGTTCCCCAAACCCCGAAGGCATGGTAAAAGAATGCCGATTCCTCCTCATGCCAGTGCGGCCTCGACATGCCGCAGGCAGACATCCCTTGCGGAGGCTTGAGCCCGCGCAGAATCTCCGGAAAGCTGCGTCCAGGGAGGAATTCCGGATGATCGGCCAATAGGCGCCGCCCTGCGCGCGAACTCCAAGGGTTGTGTTTTTCCAAGGGAGCCTTGGCGACAGGCGCGGCGACGCGGTTGTCTCCCAGCAAACGAATCAGGGCCGCTCGCGCGGAGAGAGGGCGGCCCGATCGGCGAGCCATGGGACGCTGACGGCGGAAGACCGGCGCGCGGCGACGCGGCCTTGTCCCCGATCCCTTGCGGCCGCGAAAGACAAAGCGACCGACGCGAGGCCTTGAGAGATGGCGCGCCATGAGGCTGTGGGAGCGTTTCATTCCGCGTCCGCGCGCGCTAGAATGGAGTCCAGGACAAAACGCCGCCGCTTTGATGCGGATTTTCCCAGCAGGAGATCGAGATTCCCGGCCCTTGAGCGCTTGCCGAGAAGCCTTTGGCGCAAGCTTCGCGGGACGCGCAGCGCGGGTCTGGGGCGGGGGGCGGCCCGAGAGATGCCCCGGCTGTTCGCGAGCCTCTTCGCCGCCCCTCCCGCGAAGCCTTGTCGCCGCTTGCCTTGAGCCTGCCCGATCCCGAATCCGCGCGACACGTTTCATCCGAGCGGCGGACGGGGGGCGCGGCGTGCCGGAACGGTTGGCGTTGTCGGAGGGTCCATCGGCGGCATCCCGGATTCTCCATGCTCGCGCCTCGGAGTCGCCCAGGGCGACGGGGATGCCGGGAAACATCCGCGATGTCCTAGCCGCGAGGCGGGCCCGCGCGGGACCGGGCGGGAACTGATCGGGCGTCCTGGAGGCGTCCGGGGCGATCGCGGCTTTAACGATAGGCTCGGTTCCAGAGAGCGGCACGAAGATGCGATGAACCTGCCAAAAACGGAATGGGACGTTGAACGCTCCTCCATCGTCGCGCGACGAATATCGGACCCATGCGAGGACGGCGCGGGGGATCAGCACCGACCCGACACCCATCGCGATCCCGGCGGTCAGGGTCCCCCAGGAGACTCCGCCCCATTTTTGCATGGATGTCCTCATCGGCCTCACCTATTAATACGGATGAGGAGCCCCTTTTGTTCCCGGCGCCGATAAAGAAAACTTCTATTCGCGGAGAGGTTCGATCCAGCGGAAGGATCCGAGCAAAAATCCGGCGCCGTAGGCGGCGTGAGCCGTCGGAATGAGGGCCAGCAGAAGAAGTCCCGACGCGGCGCTTTTCTCCTCCCGCCCGAAAAGATAGGCCTCCCAAGCCGCCGCGACCAAGTACAGCAGGAGTCCGAGGCCCGTCAGGGGGCCCGGACCCGCCAGGGCCGTCTGGAGAAGGACCGCGAGAAAGGCCGCGGGAAGGATGAAGAGCACGGAAAAGGCACGCGGGTAAAGCCGGCAGACCTGATAACGCCCCGCCCCGCATTTAAAGATCTGGTTCGAAAGATCGAGAAGGGTGCCGCGCCGTTCGTGGAAGACCGACAATCTCGGGCTGTAGAAAAAGCGCCCGCCCATATCGCGCGCCCGCGCGATGAGGAGGTTTTCCTCGGCCGAGACGAGGCGCTCGTCGAAGGACAGGCCCCGCTCGTCGAATACGCCGCGCTCGATGGCTAAGTTGCAGAGCATAAAGGAACGATCCGAGGCCCAGCCCTCCGCCGCCGGCGAGTAGCGCTCGCGCATCGCCCATGCTCCGAGCTTGGTCTCATGAAGCCGTCCCGCAGCGCGCTCGAAGCGTCCCGCGGACGCGGGGGTGAGGTTCGGACCGCCGAAGCCCCAGGCGTCGGGATGGAAAGATGAGATCTCCGAGAAGGCCGCAAAGAGCCCCGCGGGCACCGTGACGTCGTCGTCCAGGAAATATAAATACTTCCCCCGGGCGGCCCTCGCAAGCCGGTTGCGGGCCCCGCCGCGGTTGGGACGGGCGAGTTCCAAGACCTTGAGGCCCGGCAGTTTTGTTGAAAAAGACGTCGCGACATCGGCGCTCGCCCGATCGGCCCCGTTGATGAGGACCAGGACTTCGAGAACGCCGGAAAGGTCGGCCGCGGCGATGCTTTCGAGGCACGCCTTGAGCGCCCGTGTCCTGCCTCGAGTCGCGATGAGGACGGAGATGTTCGGCGGCATGACGTTGCGTCAGGCTACCCGGCAACAGAATATAGTAATTTTTCCGAGTGAGAACCCTGGTCTTTAAGACGGCGTCCTTGGGGGATGTCGTAAGAACCACGTCTTTGTTGCGGGCGCTCGACGGAGATGTCGTCTGGGTTGCCTCGAAGACCGCCGCGCCGCTTCTTCCCCGGATCGGGCGCTTGACTTCTGTCCCGGAAGAAGACGCGGAAAGCCTCGCCGGCCAGGATTTCGATCTGCTGCTGTCTCTGGAGGAGGATCCGAGGCTTGCCCAGATCGCCGCCAAGGTCCATGCGAAAATCGCGGAAGGATGCTTCATGCCGGAGCGCGGAACGTTCGCCTATACCGCCAACGCCTCCCCGTGGTTTGACATGAGCCTGATATCAAGGCTGGGCCGACAAGAGGCCGACAGGATCAAAAGCGAAAATCTTCGCAGCTGGCAGGATTTTCTCTTTCGCATGGCGGGTCGTCGCTTCTCAGGCGAGGAGTATTGGATCGAGGCGCCTTCGAGCGTCCCCGCAGCCCAACAAGATCTCATCGGTCTTGAGACCCGCGCCGGCATGCGATGGCCCGCGAAACGCTGGCCGAAGTTCGAGGAGCTCGAACGACGTCTCTTGGCCAATGGATGGAAGACGCTTCGCTTCGAGCAAATGCCGACTCTCGAGGGGCATATCCGCCAGGTGTCACGTTGCGCCGTCGTCGTGACGGGGGACAGCTTGACGATGCACTTGGCGCTGGCCCTTCAAAAACCGACGGTCGCGATCTTCACATGCACGAGCCCCCACGAGATCTACGATTACGGCCGGCTCATCAAGATCGTCAGCCCGCTCTGGAAGCGCTATTTCTACACGACAACGGCCGCGGAGGCTCCAGGCGACGCAGTCTCTTGTGAGGACGTGTATCGGACCGTCGCGCGATGTCTCGAGAACGTTCCGCGATGAGCGCATCGGCAAACGGCCAGGATGGCCACTTGGACCTCGATTTCTACGGTTTGAGTGTTTGCGTCCGCAGCAGCAATCCCGAAACCGCCAGCAGGCTCCGCCGCGACTTCTCCTATTTCAGCGCTTCCGGAGACTGCCGAGGAATGTCGGTACGCATCGCGCCGGCGGCGGAGGCCTCGGGGTTGCCTGGTGACGCGGGACGCTGGCGGCCGCAAAGGGGCCGCGGGCTCGTCTTTCATGACGAATGGCCCTTTCGACTGATTCGCTTCGCGGATAGAGCCTATTGTCGATACGATTATCGCCACCGCGCCGTGCAGATCCATGCCGACGACCAGGATCTCGCCCATGAAATCGCCCACTATGCGGTTCTTTCTCGGATCGGCGAGGAGCTGGACGTTCGAGGGTGGCACCGAGTTCATGCCCTGGGATTTTCCTTGGGTGATAAGGGGGCCCTGGCCCTGGCGCCTTCGGGAGGCGGCAAGAGCCGTCTGGCTCTGGCGATGCTTCGCCGCGGCAAACTCGACATTCTTTCGGATGACACCCCCCTCCTCGGTTTTGATCTGACGTTGCGCGCCTTTCCCCTGCGCCTCGGCTTCAGGGAAGGCCAGGATTTGGCGGACGTCCCAGAGAGCCTTCAGAGCGTCTTCCGTCGCCTGGACTATCCGCCCAAACGCTTGGTTGATATCGATTTCGCCCGGGGACGTATCCGGCCCGCGGCGGCTTTGCGCGCAATTTTTATCGTTGCCTCTCCCCGTGACGGCGCTACGACCATCACGCCTTCGTCGCGATCGCACGCCTTAAAAGCCCTGGTCTCGCATCTGGTGATAGGGTCCGGCGTGCCTCAAATGGCCGAATACATGCTTAATTTCCGGGGCCGGCGCCCTCTGAAGCTGGCCGCCATCTTGTTGCGGCGGCTGCGGACGGCGTCCAGAGCCGTCTTCGCGGCCCCCGCCTTTTTCCTGGCGCCTTCCCGCGACCCCGAGGAATGCGCGCAAGTCATAGAAGCCTTCTTGTCGCGTCTTTCATGAATCCGGCCCGAGTTTCCTCGCAAGCCAGATATCTCTGGCCGGTCGCCGTTGCCGCCGCGGCAATTCTCGTCTATTGGAACACGCTGCAAAATGGCTTCGTTTGGGACGACCATATTTACATCGAGCATAATCGAGCCCTCCAGGGCGCCGTCCGTTGGGCTCTCCTGCTCGATCCAGCGTTCTACAAGAGCCTTGGCGGAAACTTGGGGGCTTCTCGCCCCGTTTTCATTTTCTCTTTGATTCTCGACAAGCTCCTGTGGGGGCTCAGCCCATCGGGGTTTCATTGGACCAATCTCATCCTCCACGCCGCCAACTCTCTTCTCATCTACCGGCTCGCCCTCGCCTTTCTATCTCCTTGGGCCGCAGGCTCGGCGGCTCTGCTTTTCGCCGTTCACCCGGTCCACGCCGAGGCGGTCGACGCCATCAGCTTCCGCACGGACCTTTTGGCGACTTTCTTCGCGCTCTTGGCGCTATGGAGTTTCTGGACGATTTCCAAGAAAACCGCGCGGCGACGCCAAGGCTTGTACCTGTCCTTGTCCGCCTTGTCCTACGCCCTCGGTCTCCTGTCAAAGGAGATGGCGATCACGCTTCCAGCGCTCCTTTTATGGGGCGAGCTATGTCTTTTCCGGGGACGGCGCGACAAGCGGCTTGTCGTGGAAGCTCTCATTCTACAGGGAGTCGTGGCTGTCGCCTATCTCGCTTTCCGCTATCCACGGACGGGCTACGCCATCATCAATAAAGCCGAGCCCGCGTTCGTTGAGCGCCTTGTCGCGAGCCTGTTTCCTCCCAGGACCGCCGCGCGTCCGGGTCCGACTCCGCAAAAGCCGGTCTACGAGCCTTCCAAGCCGCAGTGGAACGTCCTCTATCATGACCGGCGGATCAATTTCTACACCATGTCCGCGACGTTCGCCCAATATTTCCGCCTTCTCATCGCCCCATGGCCCCTGCAGGCGGACCGGCCTCCGCCCCTTGTCCGCCGTGCTTCAGATCCCAAAG
>JAJZAK010000060.1 GCA_021799485.1 bacterium
TTATCCCCCGCATCGCCGTCCATCGAGAGAAAGAGAGCATCATTCCGGCGTTACATTCTGATACAATGCGCCCGTGACCAAGCCGGGGCGCGCGGCCGAACGGACGATCATGCCGGAGATGCGTCGCGTCCTATCCCTGGAAGCCCATGCCATCAGCCTGGCGGCCAAGTCCCTTGACAAGTCCTTCGCGAAGGCCGTCTCCTGGCTTCAGCGTTGCCGGGGAAAAATCGTCGCGACCGGCGTGGGCAAATCGGGACACGTGGCGGAAAAGATCGCGGCGACTTTCTCCTCGACCGGGACTCCCGCGGTCTATCTGGACCCCCTTCATGCCCTTCACGGCGGCTTGGGCCTCGTTGGAAAAGACGACATCGTCATCCTCCTCGGCAAATCCGGGGAATCCCAGGAGATCAACTCTCTCCTTCCGCGTCTGCGCTCGATCGGCGCCCGCCTCATCGCCATGACCTCCAACCCCCATTCGACGCTCGCCAAGGGCGCCCACCTCGTCCTTCATCTTCCGGTCGCCGAGGAAGCATGCCCCTTAAACCTCGCGCCCACCACGAGCACCACCCTGGCTCTCGCCGCCGGGGATGCGATGGCCGTAGCGCTCATGAAGCTCAAGGGCTTCAAGGCCGAACACTTCGCGCGCAACCACCCCGGAGGCAGGCTCGGACGGCGGCTCACTCTCGCCGTGGCGGACGTCATGCGCTCGGGGGAGGACAATCCCGTCGCCCTCGTCTCCGCCACCATGGCCGAACTCCTCGACGCCATTACTCGCGGCCGCGCGGGCGCGGTCTCGATCATCGACGAAAGGGGGAAACTGCGCGGGCTCGTAACGGACTTCGACGTGCGGCAGGCGCTTTTGCGCGAAGGGAAAGGTGCGCTCTCCCTCTCGGTCAAGGACGTCATGAATCACCGTCCCGTGACGGCCCGCCCCGACATGCTGGCCGCCAAGGCCGCGCGTCTCATGGAAGACCGCCGATCGCCCCTCAACGTCTTGCCCGTCGTGGACCGGCGCGGCCGCGCCCTGGGAATGCTCCAAATCCACGATCTCAGGACGCGAGGACTCTAACTCGAATATGAAACCCATACCTCTCTTCAATTTGAAAGCCCAGTATCAAAGCCTTCGCGCCGAAATGCGCCGGACGGTGCTCAAAGCGCTCGATTCCGGAGCCTATATTCTGGGACCGGAGATTAGGGCCTTTGAAGAGGAGTTCGCGCGGCTTACGGGCTCGCCCTTCTGCGTCGGAGTCTCGTCGGGAACCTCGGCTCTTGAGCTCCCGCTCAAGGCGATGGGGATCGGCCCCGGCGACGAAGTCGTCGTCCCGGCGTTCACCTTTGTCGCGACGGCTTCCGCCGTCTGCGCGACAGGCGCCACGCCCCGCTTCGCGGACATCGACGCGGGAACGCTCACGGCCGGCGCCGCCGAGATCGGTGCCGCGCTCACGAAGAGGACGCGAGCCGTCATTCCCGTCCATCTCTATGGGCGCAGCTCGGAAATGGGCCCGATCATGACCTTGGCGAGGGAAAAGGGGCTTGCCGTGGTGGAAGATTGCGCCCAGGCCCATCTCGCGACGTGGCGCGGCCATCAGGTCGGCACCTTCGGCGACGCGGGCGCGTTCAGCTTCTATCCCTCCAAGAATTTGGGCGCCGCGGGGGACGCCGGCGCGATCATAACGAAAAGCCGCCGGATGGCGGAACTTCTCAAGGAGCTCCGGCATGCGGGTCAACGGGAGAAACGGCGCTATCTCTACCTTCGCGTCGGCACCAACGCCCGATTGGACGAAATCCAGGCCGCCGTCTTGCGCGTCAAGCTCAAACGCCTGGCTGATTGGACGGCGCGGCGCCGTAAGATCGCCCGCCAATATGTTTCGGAGCTCAAAGACTTGCCGATCATTCTTCCCGATCTGGGCGTGGGCTCCACCCAGCACGCCTGTCATCTTTTTGTCATAAGACTGAAAGAACGAAATCGATTGGCCGAACATCTTAAAGCGGACGGAATCGGAACCGGAGTCTACTATCCCATCCCGCTTCCATACCAGCCCGCCTTCGCGGCTCTTAAACACCGAAGAGGTCAATTTCCGCGCGCGGAGGAAGCGGCCAATACCGTGCTCGCCATCCCGATCTATGCGGAAATGACTTCCGCGGACGTCGCCCGGGTCTGCTCCCGGATTCGATCGTTTTTCAAGTAGCTTGGCGCCGCGGATTCGGACCCTTTTCGTCTCGACATCGACCACTCTGGGCGGTGCCGAAAAAATTCTCTCGACCATCGTCCTGGGACTCGATCACGCCCGCTTCGACATCTTGGGCGTCATAAGCCTCAAGCCGGTGGGTTTTTACGGGGAAAGGATGCTGGAGCGGGGTATTCAAGTCGAAAGCTTGGGCATCGAGAACTACCCTGGTCCGAGGGAAGCGACGGCTCTTTCCAGACGCCTTCGCGAAGCCAAACCCGATCTGGTCGTGGCGTTTATGTACCAGGCGATCGAGCTTTCAAGGCTCGCCAAAAAACTCACGGGGGCGGCATTCAAGCTCGCAAGCTCTCCACGGGTCAGTTACCGCAGCCGCGGCCTTGTCTCGCTCGCCGTCGACCGAGCTCTACGGGATGAGGACGCGCTTCTCGTCGCCGAAAGCGAGTCAAGCCGCCGCTATCTTGTCGAACGCCTTGGCTACGCCCCGGAGAAAGTCGCGACGATCCCCAACGGAGTCGACGCCGAATTTTGGTCTCCTGACGCGAAGCTGCGCCGGAGCGTCCGCGCCGAGCTCGGCCTCGACGAAACGGATTTTTTAATAGGCGCTGTCGGGAGGCTCGATAGGCAGAAAGATCACGCCACGCTTCTTCGGGCATTCGCCTGGCTTTCAAGCGGAGGCGACACCCGCGCGCGCCTCGCCATCCTGGGCGAGGGGGGGGAGCGACGGCGG
>JAJZAK010000061.1 GCA_021799485.1 bacterium
GATGCTGGGGGCCGTCGGCGAAAAAAGATAGCCGCTGCCGCGGACGGTCTTGAGGGCGCCGGCGTCCGCGCCCAGCTTTTCGCGCAGGCTCTCGACGTGCTTGTCGACCGTGCGCGTGTCCACGTCGTCGGCGTCCTCCGGGTGATGCCAAACGGCCTGGAGCAGGTCCCGCCGGCCCAGGACGCGGCCCGGATGGCGCGCGAGATGGACGAGAAGATCGAATTCGAGCCGGGTGAGGGGGACGAGCCGGCCGCGGACGAAGGCTTTCCGCGCGAGAATTTCAATCATGACGGGCCCGGCGCTGAGCACGCTTTCGGCATGGCCGTCGAGCCGCCCCGACCAGAGTCCCCGGCGCAAAAGAGCCCGCACCCGCGCGATGAAGACCTGGGAATGGAAGGGGGCGCCGAGATAATCGTCGGCGCCGGCGTCGATGCATCGGACGGGCCCCTCGGCCCAGGAGGCCGTGTGGACGCAGAAAACGAGCGGGCGGGCGGCGCCCGAATCCGAGCGGATCATTCGCAGCGCCTCCAGGGCCTCGCCGGGGGAGGAGGAGACGATGACGGAGAGGCGAGGCCGGATTTCGATGAGGCGGTCTTGAAGGGGGCTCGCGGGGGAAATCGAAGCGACTTGGAAGCCCTCCGCGAGGAGGAGAAGCTTGAGCTTATCGCTTTCGCCGGAGCTCGACCGGTCGAGGATCGCGACGGACATCGAGGAGCATTCTACGAAATTCAAGCCTTGGCGCGGATGACCGGAAGGCTGATCTCGATCGTCGTGCCGCGCCCGAGCTCGGAGCGGGCCGCGATGTCGCCGCCGTGCCGGACGACGATCCAGCGCGCGATGGCGAGCCCGAAGCCGCGTCCCGGACCCTTGGAGGAGCTTGATGCCGAGGGCTCGAAGACGCGGTCGAGCGCCTCGGGGCCCATGCCGACCCCGGTATCCGCCACGGCTACGACGGACCTGCCGTCCTTGTTCGTGACCCAGACGCCGAGATTGCCTCCGTCGGGCATCGCCTCGGCGGCGTTGGCGACGACGTTGTCGAAGGCCCTCATGAGCTGGCGCTCGCCGATCGGGATATCGCCGGTGTCGCCCGCGGCGAAGGTGAGATGTATTTTTTGGCGCTCGAGCTGCGCCTGGCGGGCCGCCAAAACCTTCGAGAGGGAGCCGCGCAGGTCCGCGCGGTCCGGGCCTTCGGCGGACGGTTTGAGGAAGTCGAGATGGTCCTTGACGACGGCGGAGGCCTTCTCCGATTCCGCCTGGATGGCCTCCAGGCGGCGGGATGCCTCCTGGTTCTTGCGGACATCGGCCATCTCCGAAAGGCGCTCGGCGTTGAGGTCGATCGCGCTCAAGGGGGTCTTGAGATCGTGGAGGATCGCGGAGAGGGCGTGCCCAAGGAGGGAGAGCCGCTCCATCCAGGCGATCTTTTTCTCGTAGCGCGCGGCGACGCTCTCCTGGGAACTTCGGATGTAGTGCGCGATGGTCGCGCTGAAAAACGAGATGATAAGAAGAAGCGCCAGCCCGAGCAGATGCGCGGGCACAAGGGCCGCTTCGGGGGAGGGAAAGGCCATCGCGGCGTAGACGACGCAGGCGACGCCGCCGACGATGAAGCTGTAGGCCAGCTTTTCAAGGAACGCCGAGCCCAGGATGATCAGGAAAAAGGCGACGTAAAAATGAGACTCCACGGCGCCGGCGAGATGAAGAATCCAGGCGGCGAGGCCGATGTCGACGACGAAGGCGCTCAAGAGCGCCGATTCCGGGAGAGAGGCAAGCCTTTCGGCAAGATACGCGCCGCAAGAGATCAGGGCGTAGAAAATAAAGAAGGCGCCCAAGGCATCGGAGCGGCGCGACGGAGCGGAATAGTGGACGATGAGAAGCAGCGTCGCCAACAGGAGCGCGCGAAAGGTGAGGAGGGCCTTGGCTCGCATGCCTTTGTTCAGGCCGCGGCGCGGGCCGCGACTTTGGCGAGCCTGGCCGGGAAGGGGTGGCCGAGATGCGGCGCGATCGCGTTTTCGGCGGCGTTGAGCTTTCCGAAGTCGAGGTCCACCTTGGCGCCGGAGGCCTCGAGGGCGAAAGCGGCGTCCTCCGTCGCGACGTTGCCCGCGGCGCCGGGCGCGAACGGGCAGCCGCCGAGCCCTCCCGCGGAGGCGTCGAAGCCCGTGGCGTTGAACTCCTCGTAGGCGGTCAGGAGGTTCGCGATCGCGAGACCGTAGGTGTCGTGGAAGTGGAAATAAAGGCGCTTCTCGGGGATTTCCTTGAGAAGGGGCTTCAGGAGCGCCCTCACGTCCTTGGGCGCCGCCCGGCCGATCGTGTCGCCGATGGCGAGCTCGTCGACGCCCAGGGCGAGGAGCTCGAGGCCCAGAGAGACGACCTTCGACGGGGAGATCGCGCCCTCAAACGGGCAGACGAACGCCGTGGAGATGTACCCCCGCACGGGCATCCTGAGCGATTTCGCGCGCGAGACGACGGGCTTGAAGCGTTCCAGGGATTCCTGGATGCCCGCGTTCGTGTTTTTGCGGTTGAACGTCTCCGAGGCGGCCGTGAAGACGGCGATTTTGTCGGCCTTGGCCTTGACCGCCTCGTCAAGCCCGCGCTCGTTGGGGACCAGGGCCGAATAGATCACGCCGGGCCGCCTTCGAATCCTTTGGAAAACCTGGAGCGAGTCGGACATCTGGGGCACGGCCTTGGCGGAGACGAAGGCCCCGGTCTCGATTTCAGGGACCCCCGTTTCCGACAACGCGTCGACGAAGGCCACCTTCGCTTCGAGGGGGAGGGCGCTCTTCTCGTTTTGAAGCCCGTCGCGGGGTCCGACCTCGACTAAGCGGATATGCGGCGCGCGGCCGCGATGGG
>JAJZAK010000001.1 GCA_021799485.1 bacterium
CATCGCGGCGTTGCTCCTCGGTTACAGGCCTCGGCCTGCGCCCTCGCCGCGCCTTGCGCTGGCTCCCAACCTGGGCCTTCAATTGTAAAGATATCATGGACTCACTACACTAGGAATCTTTACGCTCGGCGTAGTCGGCCGCGAGCTTGCGCAAGGCCTCGTCGAAAGCGCGTTCCAGTTCCTGAACTTGCCGTGACTGCTCCTCCAGCATCGTGAGTCGCGCCTGCTTGAGAACAGCCTCCCTCTCGGCCAGTGTCCGGCCGCGGGCGAGAAGCTCCTCTTGAATCGACTTCCATTGCGCCGACATCTCGATCCGCTCCTGCTCGTGCGCTAGTTTTTCATTCTCCACGAGGAAGGCCGTCTCCCGGCGCCCCGCCTCTCGGCCGCGGCGTTCGGCGTCGGCGAGGCTCTTCCTCAAGTCGTCGGTCGCGGCGCGAAGTTGCGAAATCTCGGCGCGGAGGCCGTCGGCCTCCCGGCGCAGGCGCTCGGACTCGGCACCTTCGCGGCGCTCGCGATGCTCCTGGGCCTGCCCCTCGGCATCCCGGGCAAGCCGCTGATACCCCCTGACGGCTTCCTCCCACTCCTCGGCGGTCGCCTTCCATCGCCGCGCCGCGTCCTCCTTGACGCCGATCTCGGAACGCAGGCGATTGATTTCGGCCTGCTGCCGGCCGACGGCCTCCTTGGCCGCGTCAAGCTCCGCGGCGGAGCGACGGATCCGGTCGAGCGCCCACCGGAGAGCGAGTTTCGCCGTGTCGAGATCGTTGATTTCCTGCGGAACGGCGGAATCCTGTTCGGGCACGATATCTCCTTAAATTAAATAAGCGCTGCTCAAGTGTCGCGCGAACGCATTGCGATGTCAAGGCCTAAACTGTAGAATCGGCTTCATGCGGGGAGTCGGGCCGGCCTCCGGACTTTTGCTCCTCGCCCTTCTCGCGCCGCCGCGGCTTCATGCGGCTCCCTCCTTTAGCATGGTATCGACCTTCCCCTCGACCTCACCCGTCTTCAACGGCGCCATCCAGGCCTCGACGCCGACTCCTTACCCGCTCCGGGTCTATTACGTCGCCGAAAGTTCCTATGTGCTCTCCGCCACCACGATCGACGGAAGCAGCTTCACGGCGGAGGAGGGCGTGCGCCTCTCCAGCGCCACGTCCCCGCAGCTGGGCGTCTCCATCTCCTCCATCACGGGCGTCACCGTGCTCCCCATGCCGACGAGCGGCTACTTCATGCTCTACTCCGTCATTGCCGACTCGCACGGCGCCTTGGACTATCAAATCGACAGCGCCACCTCCTCGGATGGCCTCAATTGGGCGAATACCTCCGCCACGGCCGCCGTGGTCGACGGGGGCTCCTCCTACCTCGCCTCCCCGAACCTCGTCGAGTTGTCAGACGGCGAGTGGCGGCTCTATTATATTCGGGCAGGCTCCGTCGTCGGCAACGGCGCCATCTACACCTCCAGCGTGACGAGCCCGGGCCAGAAACCCATCTTCGGGGAACCCGCCGTAGCTCTTAACGTCAACGCCTCCCAGGTCGCCGCCTCGACTCGGACCGACGGCCTTGTGCGGCTCTACTATGCCACGCCCGTCTCGGGAAGCGCGGACACCGAGATCGCGAGCGCCCTTTCGATGGACGCGAACGGCACCTTCTTCACCGCGGAACCGGGAGTCCGGGCCTCGACGAGCTCCTTCTCGGGAACGCTGGCCTGGCCCTTCGTCATGCGCTCGACCAATTCCTATGAGTGGCGGCTCTACTACGATTACCTGCCCTCGGGGAAACTGCCGCCGCAGGAGTTCACGGCGCTGTCGGTGGCGCCGGCCCCCGCGGCCATCAATCCCGACTCCGCCTACAATACGGAATCCGCCGCCACTTTCACCATCGGCGGGGATGTTTTCTCGCCGGGCGTTACGGCGCAGCTTTCCAACGGCACAAACACCCTCCATGACACCGCCATCAACTACGTCAACGACGTGGACTTTGCCGCGACGTTCGACCTCCAGGGCGCCGCGGTTGGCTCCTGGAACCTCATCGTGACGAACGCCGACGGCAATAGCGCCACCCTTTACAACGCCCTTCATGTGACGTTCCCGCCAGGCTACGTGACGTTGAAGGACAATCTTCTCAAGCCGGCCCAGGGCGGAGCGACGACCATTTCGGTCACGATCTTCAACCCCGGCAACATCGTGGTCAAGATCTACACCCTCATCGGGATGCACGAGGTGGCGACGGTCTTTGACGGCTACGAATCCTCTTCCGGGACGTATCCCTTCACATGGAACGGCACGACCTCCCGGGGCGACATGGTCGCAAGCGGCGTCTATATCGCCCGCGTCATCGGTCCCAAGCTCGACAGCCTCAACAACAAAATCGTGGTCATAAAATAGTCCGATACGGGTGTCAGGTCTCAACATTCGACAAGACGCTGGGGATTTGACGGAAATGAGACAGCTGACCTGAATGTCGGATTCGGATGCGCAGAATGTTGAGACCTGACCCCTCCCGTGTTTTTCTCTTCATATCCGCGTTTTTTCTTCATGGACGGGCACTGGCCGAATCGGGGCTCAGCGCGGCGAGAATACTGACCGTTCCATTAAACGCCAGGGCGGACGGCCTCGCCGGGGCTTTCACCGGCGTTCCGGGGGCTCTCGACTCGCTCGGCTACAACCCCGCGGGGCTCGCGGCGCTCACCAGTTCCGAGGTCGAAAGCACTTTCTCACCGGGAGTCTTGGACGACTATGACGGGGACTTCAATTACGGCCGCCGCGTCGGGCCGGCTGTTTTGTCCATCGGAGTTCTCTACTACAACGGCGGCAGCGTCCAAATCAACCCGTCCTCCGGCGCCTCCTATACCGTGACGGCGGAGCAGGACACCGTAGGACTGGCGGGGCTCGCCCTGCCGCTCAAATGGGGTTGGTCGGCGGGCGTGCTCGCCAAGCCATTCGACCTAGAGCTTGCCCAGCAAGCCCATGCCGCGGGATACGCCGTGGACGGGGGAGTCCTCTGGCGATCCTTCATCCCCGGGCTGTCGGCGGGTGCCTCCGTGGAGAACATGGGACCCCCAGTCCGGTTTGACTCTCTGGCCGACCCCCTGCCCCGCACGGAGCGGGCCGGAGCTTCCTATGCCTTCCAAACGCTCAGAAGCGGCGAGATGCTCGGAGCCCCCGTGCATTTCCTCATAACGGCGGACGCCTTGAAGCCTCAGGACCAGAATCTCGGCGAAGCCGCGGGACTCGAAATCTCGCAGACCTACAAGAACCGCTTCTCCATCGCTCTACGCGGCGGCTATCTTTTCAACCAGAACCCCAATGCCGTCTCCTTCGGCGCCAGCCTGCGAGATGGGAGGCTTTTTTTTGACTACGGCATCAACGTCTTCGAGAATATTTATTATCCGCAGAGTTCGTTCACGCTGGGATACCGGTTTTAAGGGAAAGCATCTCGAACCCTTGTCATCCCCTCACGAGTCTTTTTATACTCTTAACGGTTCATAACTGGCCCATGTGCCGACTCTTCGCTCAACTCTCTGCGACCCCGGCGCCAGTCAGGCCCTATCTGATCGATTCGGCCTACTCGCTCCTGCGCCAGAGCGACGCCGACCCCAAGCGCCCGCAAAAGGATGGCTGGGGGATCGCCCATTTCAAGGGGGGACGGGTCGTGCTCGTCAAAAGCCCAGGCGCCGCTTCCAAGGAACGTCGGCGCTTTGAGCGGGAGGCCGGAAAAACCGTCTCCCGCAGCGCCGTCGCCCATCTTCGCGCCGCCTCCAATCCTCTGGGCCTTCCGATCAAAAAACTCATCTCCAAGGCCAACTCCCAGCCGTTCACGGACGGCCGCATCCTATTTGCCCATAACGGAACGCTCGAAATCCCACAGGAAGTCGCGGGGGCCCTCGGACCGCTCAGACGGAATCTCCGCTCCCGAAACGACAGCGAGGTCTATTTCTGGCAATTCATCAAGCATTACCGGAAGACCCGTGACGTCGCCAAGGCGCTCACGCTCTGCGTCAAGGAAGACTGGGACCTCTGGAGGAAGTGCCAAGACAAGCACCCCGACAAGGAGAAGCCCTACACGAGCTTGAACGTCCTCATCGCCGAGCCGAAGCGCCTGTATGCTTTTTGCCACGCCTTCCGGCCCAAGCCCGCGCGCTCCCTGTTTACCCCCGGGCTTCCCTGGACCGTGATGACCTTTGCGCGGCGCGGCGCCCGGCTCCTCGTGTCGAGCGAGGGCCTTGACCAAAAACCCTGGAAGCGCCTGACGCCGCCGGCGCTCCTGACGGCCGATGTCGGTTCCGGGCGTCTCCGCGTCTCCGTCCGGAAATTGAAGCTTCCGCTCCCGAAAGGAACCTGATGAAATACTATGTCGCGATCGCCGTCCTCATCATAGCCATAGGCGCCGCCGTCCTGCGGCTCCAGCAGAGCCCGTCGGGCGCCGACAGGAAGCCGCCTCCGCCGGCACCGGTCCAGCCGCCACCGGCGCCCATCATCGATCCCGTTCAGGAGGAGAGAGTCATCAACGCGACGAAGGACAATAATCCGAGCGTGCGCTGGAACGCGGTTCTCTTTCTCATCAACATGCGCTCCACCAAAGCCAAGCCCATCATCTTCTGGATGCTCCACCACGACATGGACTCGGAACTCAAGGTCAAGCTCATCGGACTCCTTGCAAAAAACGCCGGCCCCGATGCCCCCGAGGTGATCCGCCAAATCGAATCCGCCGCCCACGACCCGAACTCCAAGGTCCGCATCGAGGCCATGAAGACCTTGGACCAGATGAGCGATTTCGCCGCGTCGCCTCTCTTGACCAGGGCCCTCCGCGACCAGGACGCCGACGTGCGGCGCCAGGCGCTTCTCAGCCTCAACGATCTTCAGTCAAAATGGAACGCGAAAGTCCTCGCCGACATGAAGGCGCAGATGGCGCAGGAAGCCCAGGCCGCCTGCCGGGCGCGCCTCGCCAACGAGCCCCTTTGGAAAAAACTAGCCCGATCGCTCGGGTTCACGGAGGATCAAAATGGAAACGGGAATTGCGGAAATTAATCGCAAAGTATCGGAAGAGAGCCAGTTCCTGGCCGTCTTGCGCCGCGAGATCGCGCGCGTGCTGGTGGGACAAGACGAGCTTGTCGACAGAATCCTGACGGCGCTCTTGGCGGGCGGTCACGTCCTCATCGAAGGAGTTCCGGGACTCGCGAAAACTCTCACCATCAAAACCCTGGCCCAGGCGATCGACGCCGCATTCTCGCGCATCCAATTCACGCCGGACTTGCTGCCGGCGGACCTCACGGGCACGCTCGTCTTCAACCCGAAGGAATCCCAGTTCTTCGTGCGCAAGGGGCCGGTCTTCGCGAATCTCGTGCTCGCCGATGAGATCAACCGCGCGCCGGCCAAGGTCCAGAGCGCGCTCCTCGAAGCCATGCAGGAGCGCCACGTCACGATCGGGACTTCGACCTACCCGTTGCCGGACATGTTCCTCGTCCTGGCCACCCAAAACCCGATCGAACAGGAAGGCACCTACCCGCTGCCGGAGGCCCAGATCGACCGCTTCATGTTCAAAATCAACATATCCTACCCGAGCAAGCCCGAGGAAAAGTCGATTCTCGAGCGCATGACGGGCACAACCCTGCCCCAGCCCTCCAAGGCAGCCAACCCCGAGAAAATCCTCAAGGCTCAGCAACTGGCGAGCCAGGTCTACATCGATGAGAAAGTCAAGAATTACATCGTGGATCTCGTCTTCGCGACCAGGCGGCCCTCCGAGTACCATCTCGATGCCCACAAGACCCACATCGCCTACGGCGCGAGCCCGCGCGCGACGATCTACCTCGCCCAAGGCGCCAAGGCCTACGCCTTCCTCAACGGCCGAGGCTACGTAACGCCCGAGGACGTCAAGGCCATCGGCAGGGATGTCCTGCGCCATCGCATCCTCCTCACCTACGAGGCCGAGGCCGAGAACGTGACCGCCGAGAACGTCCTCCAGACCCTCTTCGAGACGGTCGAAGTCCCTTGATCGCCCCTGAAATACTCGCCCAGGTACGGCGCATCGAGATCATCACCAACAAACTCGTCTCGGAGACTTTCGCCGGCGAGTACCTGAGCGTCTTCAAGGGGCGCGGCATGGAATTTTCCGAGGTGCGGGAATACGTGCCGGGAGACGACGTGCGCTCGATCGACTGGAACGTCACCGCCCGGGCGGGGCGCCCTTTCGTCAAGATCCACTCCGAGGAGCGCGAACTCGTCGTGGCCATCGCCTGCGACCTTTCGGGCTCGCAATTCTTCGGGAGCCGCGGACACCTCAAAAAGGAGATCGCCGCCGAGATCGCGGCCGTGTTGGCCTTCTCGGCGCTGCGCAATAACGACAAAGCCGGTCTCCTGCTCTTCACGAACGCCGTCGAGGAGTACATCCCGCCCCGCAAGGCCCGAAGCCACGTCCTGCACCTCATACGAGATCTTCTCGTCTTCAATCCTCACGGACGCGGGACCGACATCAAGGCTGTCCTCGACGCCGCCATGCGGGTGCTTCGTCGCCGCTCGATTCTGTTTCTGATCTCGGATTTCCGCGACGAGGGCTTTGAAAAGGCCCTCAAGCTCTGCTCCCTCAGGCACGACCTGATCCCCGTCGTCATCACGGACCCTCTCGAACTCAACGTGCCGGAGCTCCCCGCGACGATCGAGGTTACGGATCCTGAAACCGGAAGGCGCGCGCTCGTTGACGCGCGTTCCCGCGCGCTCCTGGCCGCCCACTCCTTGCGCGAGCGGCGGCGGCTCGACACTCTTCAGGATCTCTTCGAGCGCACGGGACTTGACCCCATCCGCGTCAGCACCGACCGTCCCTACATCGACCCCTTGATTCAGTTTTTCCGGACGCGGATCATGAAATTGCGGCGATGATGTCCAACAGTCCACGGAAAGCCTTTCATCTGCCCGTCGCGGCCTTCCTTGGCCTTCCGTTGATTTGGGTTTCTCCCGCGCAGGCCGTCTCGGTGCAAGTCACCCCTTCGACCACCTCTGCCACGCTGGGCCAGCCCGTCCCTTTCTTGGCGCAGGCCGACCTCCCCGCCGGAGCCACCCTTGATTTGGATCTTCAACATTCGGCGACGGACGTCTTCGCCATCCAGCATATCGCCAAAGCCGACGAATCTCCGGGCACCTCCGGATTAAGGCTTCGCTTCGACATCCTGCCGCTCGCCTTGGGGAAGCTCCCGGTCAATCTCGCCTTCCGCGTCACGCAGGACGGAACCACGTCCATCATCCAAGCGGA
This sequence comes from bacterium, assembly GCA_021799485.1. Classification (GTDB taxonomy): domain Bacteria; phylum Elusimicrobiota; class Elusimicrobia; order UBA1565; family UBA9628; genus JAJZAK01. Next base: position 7,237 of record JAJZAK010000001.1, read on the forward strand.
CCCCATCACCCTCGACATCGCGCCGCCTCCGGGCGTCACCAAGGCCAGCGAAATCCGGGACATCAAGGGCCCCTTGAGAGCCCGATGGCCTCTATGGCTCTGGCTTATTCTGGGAGCGCTCCTAGCCGGCCTCATCTACGCCTGGCGAAGGAAAATGCGGGGGCGAGACGGCTTCACGACAAGGGCTGCCCAAGGCCCCCCTCGAAGCCCCGAAGAACTGGCCCGGGAAGCCTTGGAGACTCTTCGCGCCTCAGGCTTGTGGCAAGAAGGCCGGCGTCGGGAGTTTTACTTTGAACTGACCGAGATCCTGCGCCTGTACCTTGAAAATCGGGCCCATATCCCCGCGACGAGGCTGACGACCACGGAACTCCTTCGGAATCTTAGGCAGGCGGAGCTCGACAAAGAGGTGTGCGGGGCCGTCCGCAAGATCATGGATCGGGCCGACCTCGTCAAGTTCGCGAAGCTGGCGCCCGCCGGCGGGTGGGGCGAGGAGGATATCGCCGCGGCCCTCTCCATCGTCGCCTCCCTGGAGCCTCCGCCACCGGCGCCTCCAGAACCGAAAGAACAGGCGGCCGGCAAGACCTCATGACCTTGGCTCACCCCTGGCTGTTGCTTTTCCTGGTTCCCGTGGCGCTCGCCGCGTGGTGGGTCTTTTCCGGCGAGGACAACCGCCAGGCAAGCGCAGCCCTGCCGGCCGACGAGACGTTTTGGAGGACGCCTCCCTCGGCCCGGGCTCTCGCCGCTCGATGGGGTCCCGATGTTCTGCGCGTCCTCTGTCTCGGCCTCATTGTGGTCGCCCTCGCCAGGCCCCAAGCTCTCAAGGCCGTCGGCGGCGGCATGGGCCAGGGCATCGACATCATGCTGGCCGTCGACACGTCGCTATCCATGAGCGCGATCGACTTCAACCCGCAAAACAGGCTTGAGGCCGCGATCGAGGCCGCGATGCATTTCATCCAGGGCAGGACCTCGGACCAAATCGGCCTCGTCAACTTCGGCGGCGCCCCCCAACTCTCCTGCCCCATGACGACCGACTACGGGGCGATCGAGCACTCCCTGGAAGCATTGACTCCGGGCGACACCGGAACGAACGGCACCGCGATCGGGGACGCGATCATTTCCGGCCTCAACCACCTCAAGGAGGGAACGGCCAAGTCGAAGATCCTGATCCTCCTCACGGACGGACGCAGCAATACCGGACTGATCGACCCCATGACAGCCGCCGCCCTTGCCGCCCAGTACGGGGTTAAAATTTACACGATCGGCTGCGCGAAGATCGGGCAGTCTTATGTTCCCATGAATAATCCCTTCGGCGGCAAGACGATGGTGCCGATTGGAGACGATCTCGACGAGCCCGTCCTCAAGAAGATCGCCGACGAAACGGGCGGTCTTTATTTCCGGGCGTCGAGCAAGACCAAATTCGCTAAGATTTACGACACGATCGACAAGCTTGAAAAATCGGAGATCAAACAGGTGGGATCGGTCGAAAAAACGGATCTCTACCGCGCTCCGGCAACGGCCGCCGCGGCTTTATTCCTCGCGGCGGTGGGACTTGCGAACACGTTGTGGCTGCGATGGCCATGAAGGAATCCCATGTTTGAAAAATCGTGGCTGCTTCTTGCGGCCCTTGCCGCCCTGATCTTCGCCTGGGCCGCCCAGCGCTGGGGCCGGCGCAGGCGCGGCCGGATCGCGATAGCCCTAGGCGCTTCTGGGACGATTTCCCGCCTGGTGCCTGCGGGCCTTGAGAGACGACGCGGGATCAAGGCCGCGCTGGGCTTGGCTGCGCTCCTTTTCCTTGTCATCGCCCTGGCGGGGCCTCAATGGGGCGTGGAACTCGTGCCGACGCGGGAGGGGGGGCGCGTCGCCATGTTGGCGGTCGATACATCTCTTTCGATGCTCACCCGAGACGTTCCTCCGTCGAGGCTTGAGAAGGCCAAGGAAGAGATGGGCGTTCTACTTGACGCCCTCAAGGGCAACCGCGTTGGCATCATCGCTGTCGCCTACGACGCGGCGCTTCTTTGTCCGATCACAAGCGACACCAACGCCGCGGCCTCCATCCTCCGGGGTCTCAATACCAGCGCCGTCCAAGTTCCCGGGACCCGGCTTTCGGAAGCCATCCGGCTCGCCGCCCGAGAGATGGCCCCCTACCCAGCGCCCAAGTTCCTCATCCTTCTCTCGGATGGAGGCGACCATCATTCCCAGCCGATCGAGGCCGCGAAAACCGTCGCGGCCGAGGGAATGAGGATATTCACGATCGGGATCGGCACGAAAGAGGGGGGGCCCATTCCCGTGTCGAATGCGACGGGAGCCCTTTCCGGCTATAAAAAGGACCGGAAAGGGCATACCGTCATGACTCGCCTCCATGAAGGGCTTCTCAAAGAACTCGCGAAGGCGACGGGCGGCGTTTATTTCCGCGCGAGCCCTTCCTTAAGCGAGGCGCAGACTATCGCCGGCATCATCCTGAAGGAAGGCAAGTCGGGGCCAGGACATTCCGGGAGAAGGCGCTACCAGAATCAATTCATGATCCCGCTCTTCCTGGCCTTCCTGTTATTTCTGGCCGAATTTCTCATGCCGGAGACGCCAGACAATCGGATCGAGCGCTGGCGCCGACGCATGATGGGTTTTCGCAAGCCTCCTCGTCCCGCCGCGACCGGTCAAGGCCGCTCGGCGGCCGTTCCCATGGCCGCGCTGATCCTTCTCCTTGGAACTGGAGAACGCCGCGCGCTCTCCCAAGATGCGGGGCTCCCATCCCAGACTCAGGCTTCCGCGCAACCATCCGAGCAGCCCACCGCCCCTCTCGAGCCTTCGAAGACACGTTGGTGGACGGGCGTGGAAAGTCTTCTGCGCCGCGGCAACTCGAGCTACGCCAAGCGCCATTTCGACGAGGCCGCTCGAGATTATGCCGCCGCGGTTCTCAAGCATCCCAAGGATCCTCGACCGCTCTTCAACACGGGCGACGCCCTCTACCGCTTAGGGAACTTCTCCGAGTCCGCGAAGGCATTCTCCGACGTCGCACGAACACAGAAGCAATCCCTGGGGAGGAACCCCCTAGCCGAAAAGGCTTACTATAACCAAGGCAACAGCGATTACCAGCAAAAGGACTACAAAAGCGCGGTCGATGACTTCCGCGAGGCGCTCCTGATCGCTCCCCAAGACGCCGACGCCCGGCACAATCTCGCCGTCGCTCTCATGAGGCTTCAGCAGTCTCCTCGCAATCAAAAACAAAATTCTCGAAACAACAAGGGCGGCAAACAGGGCTCTTCCTCACAATCAAGCAAGGGCGCGCCGAATCGACAGCGGCCCGCCGAAAAAAAGGATAAATTCTCACGGGAAGACGCCCAGCGGATCATGCGGGCCGTTTCCGAGCGCGAGAAAACAGCTCCGCCGCGGACGGGCCAAAGCCAGGGGACGAAACCCTCCGGAGAGCCGGAGGAGGATTGGTGAAAAGATCCCTTTGTCTGGCCTGCGTCTGCGCGCTGAGCGCGGCCGTTGCTGCGCGGGCCGAAGACTCTATCGCGATCAACGCCTCGGTCAACAGCGACCGTATCGCTCCCGGGGAGCAGTTCACCCTCACGATCAGCGTCTCAGGCTCCGCCCCGGCCCTGCCTCAGCCGCATCTTCCGGCTCTCGGCGACTTCGAGGTCTACAACGCCGGCAACACACAAAGCCTCTCCATCGTCAACGGCGCGGCGCGCAGCAACATCGAATACATCTATCTTTTGTCTCCCCGCTTCACGGGCCGCAAGACGATCGGCCCCGTCAGCATCGTCTACCACGGCAAGGAGTACAGGACTCCGCCCATCCAAGTCGAGGTGACGGGGGCCGCATCCCAGGCCCCACGGGCATCCCGCGGCGCGCGCCAAGATCCGTCGGGACCGGGCGCCGGCGCCACACCCAACCGGAGCGGCCCGGATGTCTTTCTCGACGCGGTCGTCGACAAACCCCGTCCCTACGTCAACGAACAGATCACTCTTTCGGTCCGCTTTTTCACGGCGGTCAACCTCCTCGGCAATCCCCAGTACAGTCCGCCGGAACTTTCGGGCTTCATCTCGGAGGATCTCCCTCCGGAGCGCCATGGCGAGCGCGTCATCAACGGTCGGCGCTACTATTTCTCCGAGATCAGGACGGCTCTTTTCCCGCTGCGGCCCGACCGGGCTTCGATCGGTCCGGCGAAAGTCGGATGCCAAATGGAGAATCAGGCCGCCTGGGACCCGTTCTCTCCGGATTTTTTCAACAAGTTCTTTTCCCAGGCTGGGGGGGGCGTTCCCAAGGTCCTGCAATCGCGCCCCCTGACGGTCGAAGCCCGCCCCCTGCCGGCGTCGGGGAAGCCCTCCGATTTTTCGGGAGCGGTGGGGAGATTCCGACTCACGGCTTCCCTCGACCGCTCTTCGGCCCGGGTGGGAGACGCCGTGACGATCGAGGTCAAGGTCGAAGGGGAGGGCAACCTCAAGTCGATCGCCGCCCCGGCGCTGCCGCCCCTACCGTCGTTTAGGTCCTACGACACGGTCTCCTCCTTCAATACGACGAAGAAGGGAGACGTGATCGGCGGCTCGGCGGTCTTTAAAACCCTGATCGTTCCGCGGGTGTCCGGAAATCTGGAAGTGCCTCCCATCCTGTTCTCCTATTTTGATCCCAAGAGCGGCTCGTACCAGACGCTGCGCACAACCGCCTTGCCTCTCAAGGTGGCCCCGACGCCTGCCGGCGAAGCCGCGAAAGGCCCTCCCATCCCGGAGACAACATCTGCCCCCGAGCTCACCGCCGTCTCAAACGACATCCGCTATCTCAAAACGGCCCCCGTCGAGCCCTGGGCCGCCGGGATCCTCGGCGCCATCTCGCGGGGCGGTCCCGTCCAGGCGATTCCCTTGTTCCTCTTTGCCCTGACGTTTGCCTGGGCCAAGTATTCCGATTTCAAGGCTCGAAACCCGTCCGTCGAGCGCGCGCGCCTCGCCTGGAGGACGGCGCAGGCCAGGCTTAAAACGGCCTCCGAACAAACGGACCCCGCCCGGGTTCCCTTGGCTCTCTTTGAAACCCTGCGGCGCTACCTGGCGGACAAGCTCCACGAACCTCCGGCGGGCCTGACCCTGCAGAGGACGGTCGACCTTCTCAACCAACGTTGGGTCGACGGGCCCAAGCCGGAGCTTGTGGAGGGAATCCGGGCGCTCTGGCAAGATATCGAGCGCCAGAGCTTCGCGCCATCGTCAGGCGGACGAGACTCCGACGAAACGACGATGACGATCGAAGCGCTCCGCAACCTCCTCCAGTCAATCGAGAGGACGCCGATTAAATGAACGCCTCGAAAGGCAACGAAAAGCAACGGAAGGTCCTGGAAGCTTGGGGACATTTCCATCGTTTATCACTGTTTGCCCTTGCCTTCGCCTTCCTTTCGTTGCCTTCGGCCGCCGCCGACGCCTCCTGGGCTTCCGCGCAGAAACTCTATGACGCCGGCGACTTCAGCGCCGCCGCCGACGCCTATCAGGGCTTGCTCGCGACGGACCCGGGAAGCGCCGCCCTCAACTATGATTTAGGAGACTGCCTCTACCGAGAGGGAAAGCTGGGGCCCGCCGTCGCCAGCTTCCTGCGGGCGTACAAAGCGGCGCCCCGCGACGGCGACATCGCCTACAATCTCAATCTCGCGCTCCAAAAAGCCGGCGAATCGCTCGTGCCGGACGGAACTCCTCCCTTCGTCTTCCAACTCTTCCATGGGCTGAGCCGCGCGGAGCTCGCCGGTCTTTTCTGGGTCCTCTGGTGGGCGGCTCTGCTGCTTCTAACGCTTCATCTCGTATTGTCGCGGCGCGCAAGCAGGGCGTGCCTGAAGCCCGGCCTCGCCTGCCTTGCGCTCGCGGGCATAGCGGGTCTGTGGTGGCTCGCGCGAGTCCAGTCGGCGCCCCGCGATCCCGGCGTCATCGTGCAGGCCGACGCCCAAATCCGCAGCGGGCCCGGAGAGAACTTCAGCGTCGGATTTACGGCTCCCGCGGGCCGCCGCGTGACGATTCTCGACCACAAGCACGGCTGGGTCGAAGTTGGAGTTCTCAAGGAAGGCGCGGAAGGCTGGCTTCCCTCGGACGCGGTGGAAAGGCTTTAAGCTTCAAAAGGCTTCAGGGCCGCTCTTTCCTCTTTTTTGACTATAATAGTTGCGACACCCATGGCTAAAAAATCTCCCGCGAAGGCGGCGAAGACTCCGACCCGCGGCGCGCGCGTCGAGCGCGACTCTCTGGGCGAAAAAAGCGTGCCGGCCGAATCCTATTACGGCATCCAAACGCTGAGGGCGGTCGAGAATTTCCCCGTTTCCGGCCTCAAGGCCCATCCGGCGCTCATCCGCGCCTATGCCTCGATCAAGAAAGCCTGCGCCCTTGCCAATCAGTCCCTGGGCAAGCTCGACGCCATGATCGCCGATTCCATCGTCCAGGCGTCGGAAGAGGTCCTGCGCGGGCGATATGACGACCAGTTCATGGTGGACGTCTACCAGGCTGGCGCCGGCACCTCCTTCAACATGAATTCCAACGAGGTGATCGCCAACCGAGCGGCGGAGCTTCTGGGGGAGCCAAGGGGGGAATACCGGCGCGTCCACCCCAACGACCACGTCAACATGTCCCAGTCGACAAATGACACCTTCCCCACCGCAAGCTATATCGCCTGTCTGGCGCAGGTCCGGCGGCTCGTCCCCATCCTCGATCGCCTCGCGGACACATTCATGGCCAAGGGCCGGGAGTTTCACAGCGTCGTGAAATCGGCCCGCACTCATCTACAGGACGCCGTGCCCATCACCCTGGGCCAAGAATTTTCGGCCTACGGCGCCGCCGTCTCGGCCTGCGCGCGGGAGTTGGCGCGACGCTCGGAGCTGTTGCGATCGGTCGCCCTGGGCGGGACCGCGGCGGGAACGGGAGCCAACGCCTCGATCGAATTCCGTCGTCTCGCCATTCAAAACCTGGCGCGGATCACCGCCCTTCCCCTTGTCCCGGCCGCCGATCCGCGCATGGCGCTCCAGAGCCACCAGCCCCTCCAAGCGCTCTCAAGCGCCCTCAAAGAGACGGCTCTCGAGCTCATCCGAATCGCCAACGATCTGCGCCTTCTTGCCTCGGGTCCGATGACGGGCTTCGCGGAAATTCTTCTTCCCGCCGTCCAGCCAGGCTCCTCGATCATGCCGGGCAAGGTCAATCCCTCCATCCTCGAGTGCCTCAATATGATCTGTTTCCAGCTCGTCGGGCGCGACGCCGCCGTCGCTCTCGCGACCCAGGCGGGACAGATGGATCTTAACGTCATGACGCCGCTCACGGCCTACAATCTCCTCGATTCGATGGAGCTCCTTATTCGTTTCCTACCCGTTGTCGACAAGCGCTGCGTGGCCGGCATCAGCGCCGAGAAGGAGCGCTGTCGGGCGTATTTCGAAAAGAGCCCCTCCCTGGCGGCGCTCCTCAACCCCAAGATCGGTTACGCCAAGGCGGCGAAAGTATTCAAGGAAGCCGTCGCCAGCGATCTTTCCATTCCGGAAGTGGCCCGAAAACACGGTCTCTTGAGCCCGGCGGAGATCAAGAAGCTCTTCGACCCCCGCGCCGTCACCGGCATCCTCGATCACGATAGCTCCAAGCCGTAGCGCCGTGCCGCGCGAACTCGTCTACTTCTCCCCGACGTTAAGCCCGCGGGACTACCGCAGGAAGGTCTCGGACATCTTTTCCCAGGAGTTATCGCGCCAGGGCCTGCGCATGACCTCCCAGCGCCGGCGAATTTTGGACGAGCTGATGAACGCCGAACGCCATCTGAGCGAGAAAGAAATCTACCGATCCCTCGCCTCCTCGGGCATCGGCCGGACGACGGTATTTCGGACGCTCAAGGTCTTAAGGGAATGCCGCTTGGTGGAACAAGTTTCGGGGACGGACCGCCCCCGCTTCGAGCTGCGCTGGGAGCGCCCTCACCACGATCACCTCGTCTGCATTTCCTGTGGGCATATCCGGGAGGTGCGCTGGCCGAAACTCGAAGCCATCCAGGAAAGAACTTGCCGCAAGATCGGCTTCGTTCCCAAGTGGCACCGCCACGAGATTTTCGGCCTTTGCGCCGCCTGCTCCCGATGAAGATCCATACCATCGCCCTGGGCTGCCAGATGTCCGTCGCGGACGGCCTCGAGATGTCGCGCCCCTTCATCGAGAGGGGGGCCGAACGCGCCTCGGCCATCGACGAGGCCGATTGCGTGATTCTCACCACCTGCACGGTCCGCGACCATGCGGAGCACCGGGCGATTTCGCTCATCGGGCGGCTCCGGGCCTGGAAGGAGGAGGACCCCCGGCGGCTTCTCGTCGTCGCGGGCTGCGCGGCCGAGCGCATGGGGAAAGAAGTTCGCAGGCGCTTCCCTCACGTCGATCTCGTGGTGGGCGCCAAATCACTGCCGCGATTCCCGGCGTTGGCGGCCGAGATTTTAGAAGGGCGCTCGCGCCTCCTTGAGTCGAGCGAGTCGTCGCAGGCCCGGACGGTCTGGGGCCTCTCGGAGACGGAACTTGAAAGCCGCGACGCGCGCCTCGCGCATGGCTTCGTCACCGTCATGCGCGGCTGCAACTACTCCTGCTCCTACTGCATCGTTCCCAGCGTGCGGGGGCGGGAAATCTACCGGGACGCGGATGAAATCTTAGCGGAGGTCCGGGCCAAGACCGCCGCGGGTCTTAAGGAAGTGACGCTTCTCGGCCAGACGGTCAACAGCTACCGATCCCAAAGAGAAGGCCGCGAGATCCGCTTTCCGGAGCTTCTTCGCTTGGTCGACGCCGTGCCGAGCCTCGAACGCCTCCGCTTCATGAGCCCCCACCCTCATTTCGTGACCGCCGAGATGATCCGGGCCATGGCGGAGTGCCGCTCCGTCTGCGAGCACCTTCATTTGCCGGTCCAGTCCGGCTCCGACCGCATCTTGAAGCTCATGCGCCGCAACTACACGCGGGCCTCCTACTTGGAGAAAGTCGGGACGTTGCGGCGCCTCATCCCCGAAATTGAGATCACGACGGATATTATTGTAGGATTCCCCTCAGAGACAGACGAGGATTTCGAGGAAACCTTGAGATTGATCGCCGCGCTGGAGCCGTCCTCGGTCTACACTTTCAAGTACTCGGCGCGTCCTGGGACCCTGAGCGCCGCCATGGAGGACGATGTGCCGACCGCCGTCAAGGAAGACCGTCTTGCCCGGCTCAACGAGCTGGTCGCCCAAACAGCCTCCCGAAGGCTCTCGCGCTGGATCGGGAAGCCGCTTCAAATACTGGCGGACACCGCCACCACGGGCCGTTCCCGCCAGGGCTTCAAGACTCGCTGGGAACGCCCCGTCGAATCGCAGGTCCTTTTTTCGGCGCGCGCCGCCTCCGTCGAGCGCCAAACCCTCATCGCGGAGCGCATCGCTAATTAGCATGTCCCTGCCCAGCGAACGCCGAAAATTCCCCCGCTTTGAGATTCTCAACGGCCTCGCGGAGCCCGTCACGGTCGGCTTCAAGATTTCCCCGGCGGCGCGCAAGCCGGCAAGCGTTCCGGCGGTTCTCACGAATCTCTCGGCCGGCGGGATGTCGGTCGTCCTCTTCAGCCGCCCTCCGGCCGCGCGCAGCCTGCAGATGATACTGAGCCTTCCGGGGCTTCGAAAGCTTCCAGTCGAGGGCCGCGTCGTACGCAGCGCCGCGAAAGGAGAGACCTACTCCCTCGGCATCGCCTTCTCCAAGATCGCCGCCAAGCATCGCCAGCTACTTGAGAAAATGGCGGAGCACAACGCCGACTGCGACACGCGCATCGCGCTGCGCCTGCCGGAGTCCTGCATGGCCGAGTGCGCCTTCCACCCTCTCTGCAACAAGCCCCAGAAGGGCCCCTACTGGCAGCGTTAGCCTTTAGCCACGAAATCAGACCTCGTCGTCATCATCGCCGGTCCAACCGCCAGCGGCAAGACCGATCTCGCGCTCTCCCTCGCGCGGAAACTTCCCGCCGAGATCATCGCCGCGGATTCTCGCACTCTCTACCGGGGAGTCGACGCCGGCACGGCCAAACCAGCGCGGTCCCTGGACGGCTTGGTCGGGGGAATTCCCTACCATCTTCTCGACCGCCTGGATCTTCGAGAGACTTACGATGCCGGGACATTCGCGCGGGAGGCCCGCGCCCTTTGCGCCCAAATCTTAAATCGCGGCAGACTTCCCATCCTGGCCGGAGGGACCGGCTTCTATCTTTCCGCCTTTATCAACGGATTGGCGCCGCTTCCCCGGGGCAAGTCTTCCATCCGCCAGAGGCTTTGGGAGGAATGCGAGCGCCAGGGAAAGGCCTGGCTCCACGCGCGGCTCCAAACCGCGGATCCCATCGCCGCGGCGGCCATTCCGGAAGGGAACATTCAGAGGGCGATCCGCGCCCTCGAAGTGATGGAGCTTTCGGGAAAGCCGATCTCCGAACTTTGGGAGGAGAGCCGCAAGGACCCGATCCCCCATCCCCATCTCCTCATCGCTATCCGATGGGAATCCGCTGAGCTGCGCCGACGCATCGAGTCGCGGTCGCGGCGAATATGGCCGGCCATTCTCGCGGAAACGCGAGAGCTTATGGGCCGAGGATTCACCGGCCAGGAACCTGGTTTCCAAAGCCTCGGCTACCGGGAGGCCGTTTCGTGCCTCCGTGGACGTCTGGCGCCCGACAAAGGACTTGAAGAACTCATTCGCCAAACGTCGGCCTACGCGAAAAGGCAGCGAACCTACCTACGCAACAAGCTCCCTGCGGCAGAGATCGAGGGCGGGCCTGTTCCCGAGATGGCCGCTCAGGTATTGGCTCTCATCCGCGATGCCTGAGCGCGTGCTTCTCGTGGGCCTGGGCCTTAAAAGCGTGGCCGCCGCCATCCCGGCGAGCTTGGCGGAGCTCGAGGGTCTCGCTCTCACGGCCGGGGCTGAAATCGTCGGCATCCGCACCCAGGCGCTCCCGCGCTGGAACTCCCGAACACTCGCCGGAACGGGGAAAATCGAGGAGATAGCCGCGGCCGTCCGGGAACACAAGGTCCAGACCGTCATTTTCGACGCAGAACTCTCGGCTTCCCAACAAAAGGCGATCGAGGGGACGGTCCCCGCCAAGGTCGTCGATCGCACCCGGCTCATCCTCGACATCTTCGCCCAACGGGCTCATACCCGGGAAGGGCGCATGCAGGTCGAACTCGCTCAGCTTTCCTATCTCCTCCCAAGGCTCACGGGCGCTTGGAGATCGTTTTCCCAGCAGGTGGGCGGCATCGGCACGCGGGGCCCCGGGGAGCAGAAGCTCGAATACGAGCGCCGCCATATCCAGCGCCGCATTCTCGAGCTCCGCGAAAAAATCGAGTCCGTCAAGCGCGCCCGAGCGGTGAGGCGCCAGGCCAGGCTCAGCGTCCCCATCCCTCAGATCGCGATCATCGGCTACACCAATGCCGGAAAGTCCACCCTCCTTAATACCCTTGCGCCGAGCGCCTCGCCAATCTACGCCGACGACAAGCTCTTCGCGACGCTCGATCCCACCGCGCGGCGCGTCAAGATTCCCGGCTTCGGCTGGGCCGTCGCGACGGACACCGTGGGCTTTATCCAGCGCCTCCCAACGACGCTCGTCGCCGCGTTCCGTTCGACGCTGGAGGAGTTGACCATGGCCGATTGCCTTCTTTTCCTCTCCGGCGCCTCTTCCCCGAATCGCGAAATGCAGGAACGCACCGTGGCCTCGATCCTCGATGAGATGGGGGCCCGCGATATCCCGCTTGTGAGCGCCTTCAGCAAAGCGGACGCCGTCGACGCGGAGACGAGGCGCGCTCTCGTTCGCAAAGCCCCGCTTCGTCCCATGATCTCTTCCCGAACCGGGGAGGGCTTGGACAAGCTCTATGAGGCCCTCGCCCGGGCCTTATCCGAGCGCTGGATCCTCAAACATCTCTACCTACCCTTCTCCGAGGCCTCGCGGCTCGGGATGATTCGCAGCGCCGCCCAGGTCGTCTCCGTGGAGACCGAGAGCGAGCGGATGAAAATCGGGCTGCGCATCACGCAAGCCAACTGGGACCGGCTTCTCAAGCGGATGGATGCGCTCCCAGGCGTGGAATCCGGCACCTCGACTAAATGATAAAATTTCCAGAACGTCTCTATGGGGATCAATCAAAAACCTCGGATCACCGTGCTGGGAGCCGGCATGTGGGGGACGGTCTTGGCCGAGCAGTTTTGGGCGGCGAGCCGGGGAAAGACCCGCGTCTCGGTCTGGGAGTTCGACCCTCATAAAGCGGCGCTCATCGCCTCCTCGCGGCGCCATCCGCATCTGGCGGGATTGAGGCTTGACCCTGACGTGACGGTGACCTCGGACCTACGGCAGGCGATCGACGGGGCGGACGTAATCCTTTTCGCTCTTCCCTCGACCGCGGTGCGCACGACCGCGCGCGCCATCAAAAGCATCATCCCCCGATCGCGTCCCTACGTCATCAACGCTTCGAAAGGGATCGACCACGGCACCCTCAAGACCATGGGGCAAGTGATCGAGTCCGAGTTGCCCAATGCCCGGGCCGTCTACACCCTTTCGGGCCCAAGCTTCGCCAGGGAAGTCGCCCGCGGGGTCAAGACCAAGCTCGCCCTTGCCGGCCCCTCGGGCCCTGACGCCGAGCGTCTGCGCCGCCTTCTCAACGGCGGGGTCCTGCGCGTCGATTGGACCCCCGACCGGGTCGGCGTGGAGGTTGGCGGTTCGCTGAAAAACGTCCTTGCGATCGCCTGCGGCATTCTGGATGGCCTGGGCAGCGGAGCCAACACCAAAGCCGCCCTCATCATCCAAGGCATCCAGGAGATGGCCGCGATCGTGCGCGCCTTGGGTGGGAAACCCGAGACGATTTATGGCGTCGCAGGGCTCGGAGACCTCGTCCTGAGCGGAACGTCGCTTGAGTCGAGAAACCGCGCCCTTGGAGAGAAGCTTGCCGGGGGTCGGCGAGTCTCCCAGGCCCAACGCGAAATCCCGACTATCGTCGAGGGGATCGAGGCCGTGAAGTCCGCGCGCCGCCTCGCCCGGAGCCTCAAGCTCAAACTTCCGCTACTCTCCGCCATTTGGGATGTCGTTCACGGCGGCAAACGACCCGAACGGGTGCTCGCGGCGCTCGGGTTCAAGGACATCAATCATGGCTAAAAACGAAAAGGGGGGCGGCGGAGAGGGCAAGTCTCCCAACGACCAAGAGAAGGAAGTCAAGATATACTCCCTCGCGACCACTCCCAACGAGTGCATCCTCTTCCTCGAGGAATCAACGGGAAACCGCCTGCTTCCCATTTGGATCGGCCTCGCCGAGGGCCAGGCGATTGCGATCCGATTCTCGGGGCTCGTCCTTCCCAGGCCCCTCACCCACGATCTCCTTCTCAACGCCATCAAGAGCCTTGGTTACTCCGTCGACAAAGTGGTCATCAACGACATCAAGGAGAACACCTTCTATGCCCGCATCCATATCCACAAGGGCGCCGTGTCGCATGAGCTCGACAGCAGACCGTCCGACGCTATCGCGATCGCGGTGCGGGCAGGTTGCGCGATCCGTGTTTCCACGCGCGTCTTCGAGAAGTGCCAGACCCTACCCAAGCCGATCACGGAGGACGAGGTCGATAAGTTCAAATCCGAGCTTAAGAATTTGAAACCCGAGGACATCTTTAGAGACCTTCCCGAGGCTAAGAAAAAGGAGGACGGCCCCGCCGAGGAAAAAAAGCCCCCCAAGGACAAGGGAAACAAGGGGGGAGAGAAGCCCGGAGACAAGACCGAGGGGCCGGAGGAGCAGGAATGAACAGGAAGGATTTGATTGACGCCGTCGCGAAGGCGCTGCCCAGCCGTTCGGACGCCGCCGCGGCGGTGCGTGTCGCCTTCGAGACGATTCGCGCGGCCTTGAACCGCGGGGAGAAGGTCATGATCTCGAATTTCGGGGCGTTCCGCGTCAAGGAACACCCGCCGGGCACCCGCCGCAATCCCAAGACCGGCCAGACCGTAAGCGTCCCCACACGCCGTCGCGTGCGCTTCAAGGCTTCGCGACGGCTTCTTGACTAATCTTTTCGCCGCCTACCATGTTGCCCCCAGTCCAGTTGCCGGACAAGGAATTCTTCACGATGGGGGAAGTAAGCCGCATCGTCGGCGTCCCGCCCCACACCCTTCGCTACTGGGAAAATCGCGTGGGCTTCCCGCGCCCCGCCCGACGATCAAGCGGCCATCGGCGCTTCACCCGCAAGGACCTGGAAGCGATCCTTTCGGTCAAAACCCTCATCGCGCAGGAAGGCCTCACGACCCGGGCCGCGCACCGCGCGCTCAAGTTCGAACGAACAGGCCGCTCACGGGCAGCCCCCGAGGAGGAAGGCTCTCGGGGAATTCTTGATCTCCTGAGGGAGGTCCGCCGCGAGATTAACGCTATGATCCAGGATCTCAAGTGAGAGGCCCCAGAAGGCGCCGAAGAAGCCTGGCAGCATCGCCGATCAGCCATTCATTGCCTTTCCTTGGCTTTTCGTTGCCGATAGATTGAAAAAATGCTCTCATGATGGCGACGGGGACTGGCTCAAAGGTAGAGCGCTCCCTTGGGGTGGGAGAGGTTCCGGGTTCAATTCCCGGGTCCCCGAAGTTTAGGATTTTCCGATCGGGGCATAGCTCAATTGGCAGAGCGCTTGGTTCGGGACCAAGAGGTTCTGAGTTCAAGTCTCAGTGCCCCGATTCCATTTGACGGCATTATTGGTAGAATAAAGTTGGTCCGCGAGCGATGGGTTTTGCGGGGACGGGTGCAGGGCATTGGGTTTCGCTACTTTGCCCGCCAACAGGCGCGGGACATGGGGGTGTCGGGATGGGTCCGGAATCTGCCCGAGGGAGGCGTGGAGGTCGAGGCGGAAGGATCCAAGGAGGCGGTGGAAAGTTTTTTGAGCATGCTGCAGACGGGCCATCCTTACGCGAACGTCGATGAAGTCGCGCGCACGGAGCTCAAGCCCGTGGGCGGGCCTAAGGCCTTCGAGATCCTCCAATAACTAACATCAAAACCTCATGGCCATAGAATCAACCGACACGATCAGCCAGTATTTCAAGGGCATCCAAAAGCTCGCGGAGATGCCGCGCGAGGATATGTACGAGCTCTGGAAGAAAGCCAAGAAAGGGGACAAGAAGTCGAAGAAGAGCATCATGGAGGCGAATCTACGCCTCGTCATCCCCATCGCGAAGAAATACCACCGCCATGGCATCGACTTCATGGACTTGGTCGAGGAAGGAAACCTCGGCCTTCTCCACGCGATCGACAAGTTCGAGCCCTCGAAGGGCTACCGCTTCTCGACTTACGCCTCCTACTGGATCGAGCAGGCTATCCGCCGCGCGGTCGAGGAGCAGTCGAAGACGATCCGCATTCCGCCCCACGCCTGGGAGGCGCTGCGCAAGTGGCTCAAGCAGTGGGAGAAGATGCATGCCGCTCTCGGCCGCGACCCGACCTTGGCCGAGATGGCTCGGCGCATGCATTGGACCGCGCGCCAGGTCCGGTCGGTTCTGGACGCCGCGGAGGCCGCTCGTGGAATAGGGTCGATCGAGGCGCCCTTGGACCACGAGGACGGCTCCATGACGCTCGAGGATACTCTGTCCGAGTCGCAGGCTCAGTCGCCGGACTCCCTCATCTCCATTTTAAAGCTCCACGACGAGCTTCATGCCGCCCTCGGCCAGATCGGCGAGCGCGAGCAGTTGATCCTCCAATTCAGATATGGTCTGACGGGCCAGTCTCCGATGACCCTGGAGGAAGTCGGCAAGCGCCTCAAGCTCTCGCGCGAGCGCATCCGCCAGATCGAGGAACGGGCTCTTTTGCGGCTACGCCGCGTCGCCAACCGCATGGGTCTCATCGAGGTGGGGGAAGGCCGGCCGGCGGCCGCGCCCAACTTCCAGCCCGGATGGCACGTTCCGCGGCCCAAGACCAATATCCTGGGACAGACGCTCTCGTCGCCCCGCAGATCCGCCGGGGCGGCCGCCGCCCGCCCGACCGCGCGGCGGCCCATTCTCATCATCAGGAACGCGCCAAACAGCGGCAGAAACGGCGGCGGCAAGAACCATAAACTCAACCATAAAAACCACCGGAGAACCCGATGAAAACAGCGACGATGGATTTGTCTTCCTACATCAAAGACGTTCCCGACTTCCCCAAAAAGGGGATCGTTTTTAAGGATATGACGCCGCTTCTCGCGGACGCCGCCGCCTTCGCGGCGGCGATCGATTGCTTAAGCGAGCCCTTCATCGGGAAAGGGATCAACATCGTCGCCGGGATCGAGTCGCGGGGCTTCCTGCTCGCGACCCCGATCGCCTACCGCTTGAACGCCGGCGTCGTCCCTCTGCGAAAGAAAGGGAAACTGCCGCGCCAAACAATTTCCGCCAACTACGTCCTTGAATACGGCGAGGAGACGATGGAGGCGCACGCCGACGCCATCAGGCCCGACTCCCGGGTCCTCCTTGTCGACGACGTGCTTGCGACCGGCGGCACGGCCGAGGCGGCCTGCCGCTTAATCGAGAAGCTCCGCGGCAAGATCGAGGGCGTCGCATTCTTGATGGAGCTCAAGTTCCTCAACGGCCGCCGCAAGCTTGACGGCCGCCCCATCCGTTCGTTGCTCTCGTATTAGCCACGGAAGGAACCGGGATGCCGTGGACTCGTGATTCGGATTTTTTGCCATCCGTTGCTTGCCAAACGCCCCGATAGCTCAATGGATAGAGCTACTCCGTCCTAAGGAGAAGATGGGGGTTCGATTCCCTCTCGGGGCAAAGAGCGCGTCCGCAGTCAAGGCGCCGCCGTCAAAAATTCTCGTCATCCTCCTCAGGAGCTTCGGCGACGTCGTTGCCGCTCTTCCCGCGATCCACGCCTTGCGTGCATCATTTCCGAAGGCCCGCCTCGAACTTCTCATCGAACCGCCCTACGACCAGGGCCTCTTAGGTTCGAACGCGCACGACGAGATCCTCTCCTACGACTCGAATCATCCGCTATCCTTGCTCTTGGAGCTTCGCCGCCGGCGCTACGACTGGATCGTGGACTTCAAGACCACGTCCCGGAGCGCGCTCCTCGCCGCCGCGAGCGGGGCGCCGATCCGCTCGGGATACGCCCGCATCGGCCTTCCCCATCGCCTGGCCTACAACCGCCTCTATGAGCCGCCGCGTTCTCAATACAAGGGACTTGATTACTTGGATTGGGTGGGGAATCTCGTCGCCCCGGCCAGCAGCTTGACCGGATCAGCCGGGGCTCTCCCCGCCGACGGCCCTCCGGGGCGACTCGATTCGTTACGCCGCAGCAACGTCGAACTCCATTTCGACTACCGGATTCCCGCGGACTCCACGAACCGCGCCAACCTTTTTCTCGCCGAAGCCTTCGGCCCCAAGCCGCGCCGGATCGTCTCCATCGCCCCCGCGTCGCCCACCGCCTACAAACGTTGGCCTGCCAAGCGCTATGCCGCAATCATCGACCATCTTATTTCGAACATGCAGGCGGGAGTCCTTCTCGTCTGGGGGAGGGGTGAGAAGCCCTTCGTGGAAGAAATCGCCGCATTCTGCAGTGTCCGCCCTGTTGTCGCTCCAGAATTGCCTTCTCTCCTCGACTTAGCGGCCCTTTTAAAGGAAGTGAACCTGCATCTTGGCCCCGACAACGGCGCGAGGCAAGTCGCCCAAGCCGTGGGCACGCCCACCATGACTCTCTACGGACCCGGAGACCCCGTCCATTGGACCCATCCCGACAGCGTCCGGCACAAGTCGCTCAAGATGTTCTGCGCCTGCGAATCGGGCCCAGCGACAAAGAAGGACCGTTGCCGAACTCTCGACTGCCTGATGGCGCTCTCGGTGGCGGATGTTAGGAAAGGGATCGAAAGCATCCTCGTCGCCCCGGCGGTACGCGTATCGGAAACTCATCCCGCCGATTAATCGGTTCCCGGGCTTCGCCAGGATTACGCGGGAAAATGGGTATTGAGTCCCTCTATTTTTATAGAATCGCGGCAGTCCCTTCTTATGGCTCATTGGGCAAAAACAGAGCTTAAGCGCAACGATCTCGAGGAGGCGCTCCTCCAGAGCGCGGGCTGGGTCCGTGAAAACAGAAGACTGTCAGCCTGGATCGCGGGAGGGATCGCCGCCACGGCCGTCGTCATCTCTCTCATTCTCTATCAGCGCAACGCCATCCAGAACGCCTCCTGGGAAAAGCTCAACATGGCGGAAGCCGCCGCCTACGCGGGCCGCCCCGATCTCGCCGTTCAGGGAATCACGGATCTCATCAACCTTTATCCCGGCACGCGCGCGGCGGGCTTCGGGCTTCTCTTCTCAGGGGACCTCTCTTATTGGAAGGGTGATTACGCGAAGGCCCTCGAAGCTTATTCGAAGCTCTACGCCTCGGGCCGCCCTTCAGACCTCCTGCCCTTCGCCCTCGCCGACCAAGCCGCGTCGGAGGAGGCCCTCGGTCGCTATGCTGACGCCGCCCGCGATGCCCAGACCTTCCTAGACAGCTACCCGGACCAGTTTCTAGCTCCCCAAGTCCATTCGACCCTGGCACACGGCCTCCTTGCCCAAGGCAAAAGGGCCGAAGCCAAGGCTGCCTATCAGCGCATCGTTCTCGAGTACTCCGCCACCGCCTGGGCCAACGACGCCCAGCAGATCCTTAAAAGCTGGAAATAAATAGCCCCGGGGTCTGAGGCCCGGGGGCTTCTTTTTTAAACTCCGGAGAGAAATATTTATGGCGCTTCCATTATGCTAGTGTAATTCCGATAATGCGGACCAGACGAATCACGTCGGCCCGATTACCCTCAACCGCCGCGGTGGTCATGCCTGCCATGGCCGCTTTGGCGGTTTTCAACTCCCGCGCCGTCCTCGCCTCCAACCTCAACATTAACGGCGCTCTCAAGATGGATGATTACTCCTATTCGGATCTCAATCTCAATTCCGCCTCCCCGAACAATCGCGACTTCCTCGAGACGAACGCCCAGCTGGGGATCGCCATCGACGGCGTTTCCCTGAAGCAATTGGAGGAGCCTAAACTCGACAACACGACCATGGACGCCGTCTTGAAGCTGCACGCGATCGGCGTCACGAACTCAGGGATTGAGACCGGCTCGACGGCAAGCGGCGTCCTTGGAAGCCAGCCTTTCAAGCAAATATCCGAGAACTATCCCGCCGTCGACTACTCGCCTTTCGTCGAAAACGCCTACGTCGATATCAAGGATCCCTATGGCGTCCCCTTGAAGATGACCATCGGGCGGCAGTCCTTCAAGCTTGGAAGCGGGATGATCCTTGACGATGACGGCGCGGGCTTCGACGGCGCGCGCGTCCAGGCCACGCTCCCATGGTGGGAGATTAAAACCCAGGCCTTCGCTTTCGTCACCCATGACGCCCACTACGCGGTTCCCGATAACCTAGGCCTCTACGGCTTTGGCGCGGATCTTCCTGTCCAAAAAAAGAAGGGAGATCTGCAGCTTAACGAGCTCGTGGAAAAGGACAATCCGGCCGCCCCGGTTCCCGTCGAGGGCTGCATCAACCCAGGACCTTCCTGCGCCACGACCAAATCCTTCAAAAGCTTCACCGACCTGGAATACGACATCGACTGGGGCCACCTCTCCTTCAACGGCGAGGCGGCCCTTGAGCGGGGCGAGGGCTCCGGGGTGGCCCCCACGCCCGCCCACATCACCTACCAAGGCGATGCCGAGATGCTCGACTTCAAATGGACCCAGCCTCTCTACCATCTCAAAGAACCTGGGATCGCCAGGATCATCATTTCTCGCGGAAGCGGCGACAGGGGGGGAAGCGGCGGAATCGACGGCGCCTTCTTTCCTTCGCACGGGCACCAGTTCAACGGCCTGGCCCGCGACGGCTATGGAAACTTCTTCGGCGCGACGCCTTACAGCGCCTTCGGCGGCAACTATAGCTCGGGGACCACCAGCGGCCTTGCCGCCGGCACCAGCGGCATCGACACCGTGGGCGTGGGGATCACCCCGCCGGCTTGGCACGGCCTTGTGCTCGACGCGGGCTACTATCTTTTCCAGGCCGACCAAGTCTTGTCAGGATCAAGAACGCTTGGGACGGAATGGGACGCCGACATCCACTACGACATTCGCCAACATCTGACTCTTGAGGCCTCCATGGGTCTTTTCAAGGCGGGTACCGCCTCGGAGACGACAGGCTCCGGCTCCGCGAATGTCTATTCCTTTCTAGCCGTCGGCCGGTTCTAGTTGTTCTGAAAAAACTCGATCGGGGGGGAACCGCCGCGAAGCCTGATCAATTCATAGAAACGGGGCAGGGTCCCGGTAGGTTTTAACTGCGCCGGGGCGTTCGTCCCGGCCTTTCTCTCCTGAACGGCAAAAAGCTCGGCCAACGTGTAGTTATCGAGCTCGATGCCGGTGAGCTCCGCGACCTGCAGGATCTTCCGAGAGCCGTCCTCGAATCTTGCCGTAAAGACAATGATATCCAGCGCCGAGGCGATCTGAGCGCGCACGGCCCGGAGCGGGATATCAAACCCCGCGGTCAACACCAAAGTTTCCAACCGCTGGAGCGCCTCTCGGGCGGCATTGGCGTGGAGCGTGCTCAGGACCCCTTCATGACCCACATTCATCGCCTGGAGCATGTCCCAAGCTTCAAGGCCCCGGCACTCGCCCAAGATGAGCCGGTCCGGCCGCATCCTGAGGGCGTTGAGGACGAGCTCGCGCAGACCGACATCCGGCAGGCCCTTGGGATCCCGGAGCCTGGTTTTCAAGTAAACCACGTGCGGCTGCGGGAGCACCAACTCGGGAACGTCCTCAAGAACCAAGAATCGCTGGGAGGCCGGCGCCAGAGACGCAAGAGCGTTTAAGAGGGTGGTCTTTCCAGAGCTGGCGCCGCCCGCGATCAGGATATTTTTTCGACAGGAAACGGCATAGCGCAGAAAGCCCGCGCATCCGGGGCTCAACGAGCCGCCGGAAACCATTTCGTCAAGGCTCGGCCGCCTGGCTGGGCGCTTGCGAACCGTCACACAGGTTCCCCGGCGGGTCAGTGGCGGCGCGATAACGTGTACCCGGGAGCCATCCACAGCCGCCATATCCGCATAGGGCCTGGCGGGGCCTATCCCGTCCGCTTGTGGACCCAAGGATTTAAGAAAGGCGTCTAAATCAGCCCCGGAAAGGGACCAGGCCTGCCTTTCAAGCGCCCCGCCGACCTTTTCGGCATAAACGGAGCCATCCTCGTTGATCATGACCTCTATGACGTGCGGGTCATGAAAAAGGACAGCGAGCTGTTCGAGAGCGCTTGTCATGGGGCCAGCGCTATCATACCGAATCCGCCCAGCAAAGGGGAAGTCACTTGACCGCATTTCGAGGGACAATTTCCCCGATCTTTAATATTAACGATAATAATTATTATGTTGCTTAAAGTGAATTTTTAATACCTATGTACTTATCAATAAATTATATTTAAATATTTATTATAATGCATTATTTTAAATGATAATTATTAATTATCATCATTTATTATTGATTTTTAAAACTAGCAGTGTTTATAATGTTTGAATTTTGTGGATAACTCCGTAATCGTGAAAACGGAAGACCGCTAAAGCTGATTAGAAGCGCCAAAAGTTGCCAACTTTAGGACAAATTGGGGCGGTTAAATGCAATCTTAAAAAACCCATGACACCTACACCGGCGCGACAGGATGGCTAATGATCAATCCCGAAAAACCAACCGCGCGAAGGCCGGGATCTTAAGAAAACCGCCGGAGATCTAATGCAGCGATGAACCCAACGCTAAACCAAACACTTAAGAAACAAAGCCTTATACCGGCAAGGCTCTTAAAAACCCAAGAGAGAGGCCATAAATACTTCGTGATTACTAACGAATTGCGACGAATGCGAAAGAGCCTGCTTTGGGGGTTGCCCGACCGTGGCGCAGTCGGCGTGGATCAGCTAGAATGATTGCGCTCTCGCCCACGTAGCTCAGCGGTAGAGCAACCGCCTTGTAAGCGGTAGGCCGGGAGTTCGATCCTCCCCGTGGGCTTATACTCTCGCCCTTTCTTTTTTAAGGAGTCGGAGCTTCGTGCGCAACCCGCCGGGGCCCGAATAGCCGCCGAGGCGTCCGTCGGCGGCCACCACGCGGTGGCAGGGTATCGTGGGCGCAAAAGGGTTCGCGGCCAGGGCCCGTCCCACGGCGCGGGCCGCGCCGGGCCTGCCGATCCGGCGAGCGATCCAGCCATAGCTGCGTGTCTCGCCCTTCGGAATTTGGGCGCAAGCCGCCCAGACCTGGCGGCAGAAAAGCGGGTAGCGCGCCATGCGTCTTCTGATGCTTGTCGATATCATGCCGGAATGATTTTACCCAATATCCTTGGGCCACGGTCTGCCCCAGTCGCCTCGGGGCAGTTGTTAGGCCGGCCGATCAGGGCCTCCCTCGCCATCCAGGCGAAGGCCGCCGCTTCCTTGGCCATGGCCGGAATGCCGTAGCGGTCGCTTGCATGGAGGGGCAGACATCGAAGCTCCTCGCTCAGCATCTTCATGAGAC
This sequence comes from bacterium, assembly GCA_021799485.1. Classification (GTDB taxonomy): domain Bacteria; phylum Elusimicrobiota; class Elusimicrobia; order UBA1565; family UBA9628; genus JAJZAK01. The sequence continues at coordinate 29,646 of JAJZAK010000001.1, forward strand.
ACCCATTTCTCGTCCCACCGCCGCTCACGATCATCTCCAGAAGCCGTTCGCCTTTGGGGGCAAAACGTTCGCAAGCCCGCGCGATCGAGAGCGCGGTAAGAAGCGACAAACTCGCGAGAATATCCGGTAGCCGCGCCGGAATGAGCGGAGCGAAATGCCGACGCAGATAGCCATCCCCGAAATATCCCTTGTCGAGAGATTTTGGAGGTTTGCGATTAAAATAGGGCTCCTCAAGTAGCCTCTTGACTTTGCCCCGGTCCGCCCGCCCTTGGGATGCGAGCCCTCCCCCCTCGTCCATTTCCAGTCGGCCGCGGGTAGCCGCCCTGCAAGCGGCGTCAAGAAGGGAATTGCCGGGGCCCGTGTCGAAGGCAGACCACAGCCGACCCTTTCCAACGAAGGACACATTCGAAATGCCGCCGATATTCAGGACCGCCCTCGGCGGCCCGCCTCCGAAACAGAAGCGATCGAAGGCGGGAACGAGCGGCGCCCCCTCCCCCCCCGCCGCCATATCCCGGGGCCTAAAATCCGCCACCGTCGTTGTCCGAAGTCTCTCGGCGATCACCGAGGGTTCGCCGAGCTGAAGGGTGTTGCGCGGCTCGTCTCCAGGGCCGTGCCAGATCGTCTGTCCGTGCGAGCCGATCGCGTCGAGCTTCGTCCGGCCCTTAAGCTTTAATGCCGCTTCGGCGAAGGCCTCGCCCAAGGCGAAATTGAGCCTCGACAGCTCGGGGGTCGTGAGCCGCGCCGCGCGGCCGAGCTTCTCGCGCAACTTGGGCGCATAGGGATAGGTCCGGTGGCGGAGAACCCGGACGCCCTCACCGTCGAAACTCGCAAGCGCCGCGGTAATCCCATCCATCGAGGTCCCCGACATCAATCCGAGCGCCACGTAGTTTCGCGATGAGAGCGATTTCAGCTTCCGTCGCGAGCGGGCCATCAACGGGGATTCCGGGGCCAAAAGGAGGCGGGACGACGCGCAGGCGCGCGTCCATTCGTCTTGACGTCGTCATAGTCGAGGCCGGCATGATCGAGCGGCAGTTCGCCGATCATCAGCCGCAGCGCGTTCTTGAGCTTCCAATGCTGGATGAAGAGGTCATGCTCGGGATTCAAATCTTGCCGGCACTGCGGCGACTTGAAGTAAAAGGAAAGCCATTCTTGAATTCCCGACATCCCAGCGCGTTTGGCGAGGTCGAGGAAAAGCGCCAAATCGAGAACGATCGGTGCGGCGAGGATCGAATCGCGGCAGAGGAAATTGATCTTGATCTGCATCGGCATGCCAAGCCAGCCCGTTATGTCGATATTGTCCCATCCCTCCTTGGCGTCCCCCCGAGGCGGGTAATAATCGATTCTCACCTTGTGGTGGTAGCGGCCATAAAGCCGGGGATAGAGCTTGGAGTCAAGGATCCCGTCCAGGACCGACATTTTACTTTTCTCCTTGGTCTTGAAGGAACCGGCATCGTCCAAGACCTCGCCGTCGCGGTTGCCGAGGATGTTGATCGAATACCAGCCGGAAAGCCCGAGCATGCGAGCTTTGATCATGGGGGCCACCGTCGTCTTCATCAAGGTCTGTCCGGTCTTGAAGTCCTTTCCCGCGATCGGGGCGCCGGCTTCTCTCGACAGTTCAACCAAGGCCGGGATGTCCGCGGACACGTTCGGGGCGCCGTTGGCGTAGGGGATCCCCATAGAAATCGCGGCATAGGCATAGACCATGGAGGGAGAAATTTCAGGGGCGTCCGACTTGAGGCCGCGTTCGAAGGCCCGCAGGCTTCGATGGGCCGACCCAGGCGCTGGAAGGCGCTCGGTCGAGCCGCACCAGATCATGACGCAGCGCTTGGCGCCGCTTTTCCTTTGGAATGCGCGAATATCCTCCTGGACGAGACATGCCGCCTCCCACTTGTTCTTCGCCTTCTTCGGAGCGTGCCGGGGCGCGAGATTACGAAGATACGACCGGTCCCAGACGGGCGCCATGGGCCTGATCGCGTCCAGGGACGCCGACACGGGACGGAGCGTCTCGGGAGGCAGTACCGCGGCCTTGAGCGCGGCCGCGTAGACAGAGTCTGGATACAGGTCCCAACCGCCGAAAACGAGATCGTCTGGCCGCGCGAGCGGCACACAGTCCCTGATGAGGGGAGACCGCTTCTCGTTGCGGCGGCCAAGGCGCATCGTCTGCATCTGGGAGAGGGAGCCGATGGGATCTCCGATCCCCTTCTTCATCAGCTCGACTCCCGCGATGAAAGTGCTGGCGACCGCGCCCATGCCCGGCAGAAGGACGCCCAGCCGGCCGCCGGCTGGCGCCATGTTCATGCCTTTCATGATCCTGGCGTCACGCCTCCCCCGCCGGGAGGGAGACCCCTCGGGATTCCCCGGCAGGGCGGTTCTTAAGATAAAGCATCATGCCAAAAAACAAAAGAGAGCCGATCGCCCCGGCCCAAAGAAATTCGTAGAGCCGACCAAACGCGGCCAGGAGGACCATCACATAGATAAAGTCCCTTTCCTCGAGCCACGCGCCGAAACCCTCGAGGCGCGCCTTCCAGGTCGGGGCTTCCAGCGAGGCCCCGGCGTCCTCCCGATCCCAGCGCTTCTTGTAACTTAAAAAGGCCGAGCCCGCAACGCCGGCCAAGGACATCGCCCCGAGGAAGAGAGGGACAGCGCTTTGGTCCTGGCGCGCGAATCCGAGGGCCAAGGCGCCGAACATCGCCGCATGGACAAGATTGTCCGTGCAGAAATCGAGCCTTCTTCCGAATTCGCTCGTTTTGAGAGCGATGCGCGCCATCTCCCCGTCGCAGCCATCGATAACGGAATGGGCCCAGATGAGAAGCGCGCCGGCCAGCCCCGAAAGCCGGGAGGGGTGGAAAAAAAAGGAAGCGCCCGCGAGGCCGACGGCGCTGCTCAGGAGCGTCACCGCATTGGGGGTGATGGGAGTTTCCAGAAGCCGCCGCGTGATCGCCAGCGACAATTTGCGGTCGAAATGCCGCGCCATGTAGCCGTCGTTTTCTCGCGGGCCTTGCCGGCAAAGCCAATCCAGGACGCCGGTTTTTTCAAAGGGAAGGCTCAAGGACACGGCCGCTCCCTCGGGCAGGCGATGCTTTTCATAGGCGGCCGCCTTGTCCGATCTGAAGGGGATGACTTGGACGACGACTGCGCCGTCGGAGGCCGACTCGTAGGCGGCCAAGGCCGCCGGCGGATGGAGGGCGAGGGAAGCCAGATCCGCCGCGCGCAAGAAGTGGTCCGCGGAGACGCCGATATAAGGCGGCTCGCAAACATCGCCTCCCCCTTCTTGGGAGCCTGACCAAAAAATCCCAAGGCCCGGCGGAAGGCGGCAGCGACTTAGCCGGCTTTCTTCGGGCCTCGGCATGCCGATCCAGACCTTGTGGAAACCGGCCTGGGCGACGGTCCAAAGCTGCCGCTCGATCACCGTCAATCCGCCGACCTTAAGAAAAAGAAAGTCGGGATGGCCCACGACGAGCATCGCTTTTCTTATTGTTCCGCCTTCGGTCATCGCGCGAGGACCTCCGGAGCCGCGGCGTCGCGATAGGGAGCGCCGAGAACGCGTCCCAGGGCCGCGGAGCAGAAACGCGACTCAGCCAGGTTCTCCGCGGCCGCGGCGGTTTTCCCGCCCGCCAGCGCCGGAAGGTAATCGTCAATCATTGTGGAGAACCATTCGGGATGGGAAGACCCGGCGGAAAGTTTCTCCTTGAAATCGAAATGCCTCAGATCGCTATCCCTCAGCCGCACCTCAACGGCTCCGTCCTTCACCTCGATGACGCCCCGCTCCGCGTCGACAACGGCGGCATTCAAGCGGATGGACGCGCGCCAAGTAAGATAAACGAAGCCCGTTTTGCCGTTTTCACAGCGCAGGAAAACCGAGGCGCTCTCATCGACGGCGTCCGGCGACGCGCTCTCAAGGGAGAAACTAGCGTCCTCGAGCTCGGAGCCGAGGCAACGCCGGATCAGGTAGAAGGAGTGCCAGCCATGGTCCACCGAGACACCGCCCCAGCCAAGATCCGCGGAACTCCGCCAGGAGCCGGTGGCCGAGGAGGAGGGCCGCGTACGCAGGCAGCGGATCTGCACGTGGCGCGCCGCGCCCAAAACCCCGGAGTCGAGAACCTCGCGGACCTTCAGCCAGTGCGGAGCGTAAGCCCAGTTGTGGATCGTGAGCAGGTTTTTTCCCGAGCGGCGCGCGGCGCCTTCCAAGGCTTCCCATGCGGAGCGGTTCGGGGCCAAGGGCTTCTCGCAGAGGACGTTCCATCCGGCATCGAGGGCTGGCAGCACGGCGGCTTCGTGATGCGCGGGCGGCGTCGCGACGTCGACGAAATCCAATGAAAGCCCCGAACCGACGAGATCCTCCGTGGACTCAAAAACGCGAGCCCAAGGCCAGAGCCTCAAGAACGCCTCCCGGCGGTCCGGCGACGGCTCCACGCAAGCCGCGATCTCGATGTCGCTTCTCTTGAGGTAGGCCGGCGCGTGCGTTTTTTCGGCGGCCGCGCCGAAGCCGATGATCGCCGCCCTAGAAGCCATGTTTGCTGGAAAAAGACGCCAAGGCATCTTCGAAGATGGAGGCGCCCCGTATCGCCTCCTCATGCGCGATGACGAGAGGCGGGTTGATCCGCACCGGGGTCGCGTAGCTCATCGTCAGAAGCCCCCGCTTCAAGCACTCCTCGAAAATTTCCCGGCATAAGGAATTTGAGAGAGGGTTGCCGGTCCTGGGATCGACAAGCTCGACGCCGATCAAGAGCCCGCGTCCCCAGACATCGCCGATGACGGGCCGACGGCCAGCGGCCTCCCGCAGCCTGCCCAGGAGGGCTTCCCCGACGGTCTTGGCGCGCTCGACGAGATTCTCCTCCATCATGATCAAAATCGCGGCGTGGGCGGCCGCCGCCGCTAGGGGATTGCCTCCATAGCTCGAAGAGGAGCCGGAAGGAGCCGCGAAGGGCTCCGAGGAGGCGACGTCGTCTCCCGCCACGATTCCCGAGACCGGAAAGCCTCCCCCCATCCCCTTGCCGATCGTCATCACGTCGGGCACGACGCCCTCATGCTCGACGGCAAACCATCGCCCCGTGCGCCCGAAGCCCGTGATCATCTCATCAGCGATCAGCAGAGCCCCCAGCTCGTCGGCGATCTCCCGAAGGCCCCGGAGGAATCCCGGAGGAGGGATGATGTTCCCAGCGGTCCCCTGGATGGGCTCGACGATAAGGGCCGCGACGGCCCCGGAGGTCGAGCGACGGATAAGCTCTCGCAGGAACTCGAGGGAATGGGCCGCGCAGTCGTGCGTTGCCTTCGCGCCGAAGGGACAGCGCCTGGGGTCCGGGAAAGGAGAAAGATAGAGGCCGGGAGACAAGGGGCCGTACCCGTGCTTGAACTTGTCGCCCGACACCCCCAGCACTCCTCCCGTTTTCCCGTGAAAGCCTCCCCAGAAGCCGACGATCTCGTACTTTTTCGTCCGGCTCTTGGCGAGCCGGACGGCGGCCTCGACCGCCTCGGCTCCCGAGGAATAGAGCTGGGTCCTCGTGAGGCCCTCGGGCGCCACGCGGCTCAGCTTTTTGAGGAAGTCGAGGCGGTGGCGGGAGGTGAAGCTGCCCGCGGAAACCTTCGCGACCTGCTCCGCGACCATGCGCGCGTATCGAGGGTGGCCGTGGCCGACGGAGGCCACGCCGACGCCAGCCATAAAATCCAGGTACTTGCGGCCGTCGACGTCGTAGAGCCAGGCCCCCTCCCCGCGGTCCATCGCGAGGCGCGAAAAAAGCGCGATCGACTGGAGCCCGGGCGCGATATAACGCTGCTCTTCCTCAAAAAGGGCTCCCGAGCGGATTCCGGGAGGCGCCACGGCCTCGCCGTCCTTCGTCGACGCACTCATGATTTTCTCCTCCTCGCGTCGGGTTGGGACACTTGAGAAACGACGTGTCGGGCGATCTCTCGCGCGGCCACGCGCCGCACCCTCGCGAAGCTCGGCCATGAATTGATGTCGATGATCCGAAGCGAGCCGCCCTCTTCCACCACGACGTCGCCCCCGAAGATTTCCAAGCCCAGGGAGCCCGCAGCCGCCGCCGCCATCCCCGCGAGCTCCGGGACGGAGAAGGGATGATGTCGCGCGGAACGCGAGTCGTGGTAAAACCACTCGAACCAGCGCCCAGGCCCGACGCCGTAGAATTTGACGAGGTCGCCCTCCACATGCTCCTGAAGGATAATCTCCCGTATCTCCCGCGCGGCGAAAGCGTCGCGCGCGAACTCCGCCTCCTCCAACGTGCGCACGAAAACGACGTCGCGCCCCCCCACGGCGTTGTGGACATCGCCGCGCTTGACCCAAAAGCCGTCCGGAGCGGGAAAACACGGAGGCGCCAGCGGCGAGCGCCCGGTCGGCCGGACCTCGCCGGCGGGACCGCGCACGCCGGCGGCCGCGGCCAAGCTCGCGAGCATTCGCGATCGGTAGGTTCCAAGGACGGTGTCGGGACGGTTGATCACCACGGCGCCGGGAGTTTCGTTCTTGAGCCTGACGAGCCTCGGATAGGCTTCGCACATGGGCAGAATGAGGTCCCATCCATCGAGGCTCATACCATCCGCCTCTTGAGCGGAGGCAAGCGCCATGGGAAGGCCCAGCCGCGCCAACTCTTCGGCGACAGCTCCCAAGATCCGGGCGTCGTCGGCTTCCCTATTGGGGGAATTTTCGATCTCGCGAAAAATCCCCAAGGACTTCAGGCCCACGCGCCCCCCTTCAGAAGCGCATTGGCCCGGGCCAGATCCTCGGGTTCGTCAACATCGAGCGAAGATCGAATAGGAACTCCCAGAAGAGGCGTGCCTGCCTTGGAAAGCGCGTGCCAAAATTCCCGCAATGCCCCGAAGGCGAACGGCGGCGGCATGGCGGAAACCAATTCCCTGCGCAGATAATAAAGGCCGGCGGTCGCGAGCCGCGGCTCGGGGGAAGGAGGCTCTTCGCCGAAGCTCGCGATGCGGCGGCTTTCGCCGAGTCTCGCCCAAAAAGGGCGGGCGTCGTGCCCCGGCGCCGAGAGAGCCAGGGCTCCCGAGCAAGGCGAGGCCGCTGCTTCAACGGCGAAGCGCTCGGCCTCGCGGGGATCCAAGAGGGTGTCGACCGTGCTCATAACGAACTCCCGGGCCTCTCCGGCCAGCACCTTCGCGACAAGGCGAAAGCTCTCCCATGAGGAATCCGTGTCTGCCTCGAGAAAAATCCACCGGATGTCGGGAAACCGCGCCCTGAGCCCGTCGCGCGCCACGCGGCTTCTGGAATTGAGCAGAATGAAAATCGTCCGCGCCCCAGCCGCCCGCAAAGAACTCGCCGCCCAATGGCATAGAGGCCTGCCCGCCACCATGACGAGAGGCTTTGGAGTCCCCTCCTCTCCGCGCAAGCGGCGGCCCTTCCCGCCGGCAATGATGCCGGCGAAGGAAATCGGCGGCCGCGCCGCATCCGTCATAGAAGAGCCTCCAAATCGATAACGCTGCGGGCGCGCAATCCCCGGCCGCAGCAAGCCGCGCGGCCGGAGCCAAGCAGCACATGCCTCAAACCCAGCGCCTCCGCCCCCTTCATGTCGCGCTCGACGGAATCGCCGATCATGGTGGCCGAGCCCGGCTCGCCGCCCAGCGTCGAGAGAGCCTCGATGAAAATAGCCGACTCGGGCTTCTTCACCCCGAGCGCTCCTGAGTCGGCGACTGTCTTGAAAAATCCAAGCATGCCCTCGGAGGCGAGAGCCGATCGGAGATTCCCGTAAAAATTGGACACGACGCCCAAGCACCTCCGGGAGGCGAGTCTTGAAAGCGCGGGTTTGAGCGCCTCGAAATGCCTCCGGCTCTGCCGCAGGAAGCCGCCCGCGACTTGGTCACGGATAGCCCGAATTCCCTGGCGGCCAAGATTCCCCCCTAAGCGCTCCAGCACTCCGCCCACCTGCAGGCGGACAGTTTCCTCCATGGACGCGTCACGCAAGGAAAGAGAATCGTCCGAGGCGTAGAAGGCCTTGCGGAAATCGTCGCGGGAAACCTGGATGCCCGCATCCAGATAAAGGGGATAAAATCGTTCCTGCCAAGTGATGCCGTCCGCATCCAGGGTGCCGCCGAAATCAAAAAGCAACACATCCATTGGGAGATCTCTTCATGGTCATTATATCACGAGCCAATCTCTCGAAAATCTATATGCTATCTTTTACGACATTGTCTCTCTTGACACGGACACCTTGACCATGGATCGTCCCCGGGCTCAAGCCTCTTACGAATGGTTCGCCTCTGGCGACCTCAACGGCTTCTTCGGGCTTATGTTCGACAATCTGACGGTCTTGTCCTTTCTCGCCGGCATCTTGATATTCGCCTTTCATTTCCCCGCCGAAATCGTTTACCGGAAGATGTTTCCCGGCACCGCGCTTGGAGTCATGGCCGGAGACCTAGCCTACACCGTCATGGCGTTCCGCCTTGCGTGGAAAACGGGAAAACGCAACATCACGGCCATGCCTTTGGGCCTCGACACTCCGTCCACCCTGGGCATCGCGCTCACAGTTCTGGGTCCGGCCTTTCTCGCCATGAAGGCACGCGGCCTGCCGGAAGGCCAGGCGGCCCTCATGACCTGGTATATCGGAATGTCCACGATGGTCACGATCGGCCTCATTAAATTCGTCTTTTCTTTCTTTGGCGCTTGGATCCAGAAACTCGTCCCGGAAGCGGGGCTCCTTGGCTCCCTGGCGGGAATCGGCCTGGCGCTCATCGGGCTCATTCCCCTGGTTGACATTTTCAGCATGCCGCTGATAGGCATTCTCGCCTTGGGAATCGTCCTTTACAATCTCGTCGCCAAGCTTTCCCTGCCGCGCAATTTCCCCGGCGTGCTCGCGGCCGTCCTCGCCGGCACCACGCTCTATTATCTCTCCGGCGCGACATACGCGCCTCCCGCGGATCCGATGGGACTTTCCGTTCCCCTGCCAAGCCTCCATTTCCTCCAGGGCTTCAAGGAGTCGCTCACCTACCTCCCGATCGCCCTTCCCTTCGCGATCCTCACGATCGTAGGCGGCATCAATGTGACCGAGAGCGCGCGGGTCGCGGGAGACGACTTCAAGACCCGCCACATTCTTTTGACGGACGCCTTTGCGACGCTCTTGGCCGGGCTTTCGGGCGGCGTCGCCCAGTCGACTCCCTACATCGGCCAGCCGGCCTACAAGCACATGGGCTGCCGGGCGGGATACACGCTCCTCACGGGCCTCGCCGTCGGCTTGGGCGGCATGCTGGGCGCCGTGGGCTTCATCGTCAATCTCATACCGCGGGCGGTGCTGGCGCCGATCCTGCTCTTTGTCGCCATTGAGATCATGTGCCAGGCCTTTGATGCCTCCCCGAAGCGTCACGCTCCAGCCGTGGCCTTGGCCTATTTCCCGGCGGCCGCTCGCCTCCTTCAAATCAAGCTGTCCAACCCCGCTTTCGTTTCGCCGCAGAACTTCCAGGCTCTGATCTCCGAGCCGGGCAAGAGTCTCCCCGAGCTCTTAGTCACGATCGCGCTGGGAAACGGCTTCATCCTCACCGCCATGCTTTGGGGCGCGGCGCTCGCCATGCTTATCGACCGGAGGCTGCGCGCCGCCGGAACGTATCTAGCGGTGCTCGCGGGCCTGAGCTTCTTTGGCTTCATCCATTCGGCCAAGCCCGACGGGAGCCTCTATCTCCCCTGGACCCTGGCTCTTCCCGCCCGGCAAATTCCCTATCAATTCGGCGCCGCCTACGCGATCATGGCCGCGACTCTGCTTGCCGTCGCCTCGCGGCGCCCGCCAAGCGCGGAAGTCCCGTCATGAACAGATACCAGCTGACGAGCTTGGCGGGGACCTTTGTTCTGGCGGGGGTGGCCTGGGCCTTCTCGAAAAAACGGTCGAGGGTCAAGCCGCAGACGATCCTCTGGTCTCTTCTCCTGCAGTTCGCCTTCGCCTTCCTCATCATGAAAACCTCCGCCGGGGAGCGCTCCTTCTCGGCGGTCAACAAGGCCTGCGCGCACCTGCTCGCCTTCGAGGAGGAGGGGGCGCGATTCGTCTTCGGGACGCTCGCTCTCTCCCCGGGCGAATCCGGCTCCACGGGCTTTTACTTCGCCTTCCAGGTTCTCCCCACCATCATCTTCCTATCGAGCCTCATGTCGCTCCTCTATTATCTGGGCGTCATGCAGAAGATCGTCCAGGGCTTCGCCTGGATCATGGCGCGAACCTGCAGGACCTCGGGGGCCGAGTCCCTGTCCATTTCGGCCAATATCTTCATGGGCCAGACCGAGGCGCCGCTCCTCATCCGTCCCTACATCGAATCCTTGACCGAATCCGAGCTTTTCTGCGTCATGGTGGGCGGCATGGCCCACATCGCGGCCGGCATCATGATCGCCTACGTCGGGATGCTCTCCTCTTATTTCCCGGACATCGCGGGCCATCTCCTCGCCGCCCAGGTGATGGCGACGCCGGCGACCATCCTCATCGCCAAGCTCCTCATCCCCGAGGCCGGGGCCCCCAAGACGATGGGAAGCGTGAGGATCGGATATCATGAGGAAAGCACGAACGCCATCGAAGCCGCCGCGGCCGGTGGCTCCCTGGGCATGACCTTGGCCCTCAACGTCGCGGCCATGCTGGTGGCCTTCATGTCGATCATCGCGCTGATTAACTGGGGACTCCATCATCTCCTCGGTCTTTTCGGACACGGCGAGATCGGCCTCGAAACGCTGCTCGGCTGGATTTTCGCGCCGGTCGCCTGGGTCCTGGGCGTACCGTGGTCCGACTGTCTCCAAGTCGGACAATGGATGGGCGAGAAGACGGCCTTTAATGAGTTCATCGCGTATTCTGAAATGGCCCGCTACGCGGCGACCCACGGCGCCCAAGCCATCTCCCACCGGGCCTACGTGATCGCCGCCCACGCCCTTTGCGGCTTTTCCAACTTCCTTTCGATCGGCATCCAAATCGGCGGCATCGGCCCGATGGCGCCCACCCGGCGCAAGGACCTGGCGAGGCTCGGGCTCCTGGCTCTTCTCGGGGGATCGCTCGCTTGCTTCATGACGGCAAGCATCACCGGAATTCTCATCCCCTAGCGATGCACGCCTTCATCGTCTTCGCCCATTCGTTGGTTCATCAGGTCTACAACGTGCGCCCGCTCATCGAGTGGGGAGGCATCGTCCTCATCGCGGGATTTCTCTTCGCGGAAACGGGGCTCTTCGCTGGATTTTTCCTGCCGGGGGATTCCCTGCTCGTGACGGCGGGCATCCTCGCCAAAGCAGGCGCTTTCCCGATCCTCAATCTCCTCCTTTGGGGCGCGGCCGCCGCCATCGTCGGCAATCAGCTGGGCTACGCCATCGGCTTCCGCGCCGGCCGGCCGCTCTTTCACAAAGAAGATTCCCTTTTTTTCAAGAAAGCCCATTTGCTGCGGGCGCAAGAATTCTACGCCCGGCATGGCGCCAAAACCGTGGTCATCGCCCGCTTCATGCCGATCGTGCGAACCTTCGTCCCCCTCGTGGCGGGAATAGCGGCCATGGATTTCCCCCGTTACGTCCTCTATAACGTGATCGGCGGCGTTCTTTGGGTCTTCGGCCTCTGCCTTTCCGGCTTTGCCCTGGCCGCCGCGATCCCCGATATCGAGCGGCGCCTCCACTGGGTGATCCTGGCCGTCATTATCCTCTCCTTTGTTCCCGGACTCATCGAGTGGCGCCGCAGCCGGCGCGCCGAATCCGTGAGTTGACATCGAGGGGCCATTCCGGTAACATCTTAAAAATTCCATGCCGAACGCGGGACTCTGGACGGACACGGTTTTTTATGTCGCGGCCGCGGCTTTTTTGGTCGCCCTGGCCGCGGCGGCCTACATCTGGGGACAGCGACGGGCCTCCATCGAGGCCCAGCAGGCTTCCCCGCCCGAACGCCCTCACGACAAGAATAAAAACCCGGCTATCCCCGGGACTGTCGCCGGCAACGCCTCCGATCCGCCAAAGACAGCGGCTATGATCAAAACGCCGGCTGAAGCGCCGCAGGCCCGTCCCGTGCCCTTGGCGAAAACGCCCGCCGCCCCGGCCCCGGGGCAAAAGAGCTCGGCAAGAGCCGCGGTCCCGGATCACTCAGCGGAACCTCCGGCGCATCTACCCTCCTTCTCTTGGGGAGGCCTTCTCGAAAAGATGGAGCGATTTGAATCCGAGATTGCCTCCATCAAATCCTTGGTCTCCGAAAAATCCGTTTCCGGGCAAGATGTCGCCAAGATTCTGGAGAAGCTCCAAAGCCAACTCCAGCCCTCCCAGCCGTCCGAGGAAATCCAGGCCATCGCGAGCCGTCTTGAGCGATTTGAGGGAGAGTTTTCGTCCTTGCGAGGCCTTTTTGAGGCCGCCGCCAAGGATAACGCGGCTCTTCGCGAAATGGTCTCAAAGCTCAAGGAAGAAACCGTCGCCCAGACCGCCCCCCAAGCCGTCCAGCCGACGCCGGACGCGGGACGCGCCGTGGCCTTCATCCAGAGCCTGCTTGAAAAGATGGAGCATTTTGAGACGGAAATCTCGTCGGTCAAGTCGCTGCTTTCCTCGACGCCCGGCCCCCGGAACGCCCAGCATCGAGGCGGCTCCGCCCCGGACGCTCCGTCCTCGCGCTCCGCGGAATCATCCCCGAAGCTCGTTGAAACCTCGGAGACTCCCCGCGAAACTTCCAAGCCTCCTCGCGGCTCCGCGGCCTCGAGCGCGGAGGGCCTTGATTCCGGCGGCCCAGCGACGCAACGCAAACCGGTCTGGCCCGTTTAACACATCGGCGACAGAAGACGACAGAAGGCAAAGGAAAGCAACGGAAGGCGAGCTTCTCGCCCATTTTTCGTTTCCTTTTGGAACCTTCGGTGATCTTCCGTGGCCTTTCCTTGCCTTCCACGGCTTTCATTGGATTTCTATGGCTTTCCCTTGCTCCCGCTGAATCGCGCGCCCAGGCCTTCTCAAACGCGGCGGTGGGGACGACGGCCGCCCAATTCCTGAATTTGATTCCGACGGCGAGAGAAACCGCGCTGGGGGGCACGTCGGCGGCGCTCACGTCGGGATCGAACGCCATCTTCTGGAATCCCGCGGGCTTGGCCCGCATCGAGCCCCAGTCTCCCTCGGAGGCGGGCCTCAGTTACGCTCCTCTTCTGGAGACCACCTATGCCGGAGCCGCTTCCTACGCCGCTCCGTTTCCCGGCGGCGGCGTTCTTGGCGCCGGCGCCCTCTATTTCTCCCAGGCCGCCCAAACCGCCTACTCGGATGTCGGAAACGCCATCGGCTCGTTTACGCCCTACGACCTCGACCTCGCCGTCGCCTACGCCAGGCGTTTTGGCGACTATCTGGTAGGCGGCGACGCGAAGTTCATCCGCTCGGTGATCGCGGACGCGCACGGCCAGACGGCAGCCGTCGACGCGGGCTTCCAGGCGCCGAAGGCCGCCATGCTGGGCGACGGACCCGTTGATTTCGGCGCCGACATCACCAACCTCGGCGGCCCGCTCACCGTGGGCACGGTCGGCTCCCCGCTTCCCCTCAAGCTCGCGGGAGGAGCGTGCTGGCATGCGACGCCCGAGACGGGTTTCGCGATGGACCTCAATATGCCCGAGGGCGACTCTCCCTACGTCACGCTGGGATTCGAGGGGACGCTCAAGACGGGGAATCTCTCATCGTCCTTGCGCCTGGGCTTCAACCAGGAAAACCTCCAAAGCCAGGCGGGCGCCCTCTCCGGCTTTTCCCTGGGCGCCGGCCTCGACTTCCGGCGCATGACGATCGACTACGCCTGGGTCCCCCTGGGCATGCTGGGCGCCTTGAATCAGATATCGATTCTGTATCGCTTTTAAGAGCCGCTGCGATTTCGCTTGTCGCCCCACGTCACGGCCCGAGCCCCGAAGCGGCGCAGTTCCCGGGCCGTCGTCGGGCCGATCGCGATAGCCAAGGCCTTCTCGAAGAATTTCCTCGTCCGCGCAAGCCCGAGCGCCGCGGCGAAGGCCTTCGCCGCGGAAGGTGACGCGAAAAAAGCGGCGTCCGCGCGCGACAGAAGACCCGGCGTTAAGAGATGGAGCCCCCCCCGGTCTGGAATCGTCCGATAGGCCGTCGCGGCCTCCACCCGGCAACCGCGCGCGCGAAGGAGGCGCGGGAGCTCCTCTCGCGCCGACTCGCCCTTCACGAAAAGGATTTTTTCGCCCTTCCTCGCTCGCATGAATCGCGCCAGGCCCGCCGCCGTTTGAAGCTTTGGCGTCGCCGCCTTTTTTCCTCCCAGCTCCCGCAAGACGTCCCTTGTCGCCGTCCCCACCGCAAAAAGACTCCGGGGCAGTTCCGGTTTGGCGCGGAGGCGGCGCGCGCGGTCGAAAAAAGCCTTGACGGCGTTCGCGCTCGTGAACACCGCCGCTCCGTAGTCGCGAGAATGCCGTATCGCATTGTCGAGAGAAACAAGGGAGCGCGGATTTTCGATCCGGATCGCCGGCGCCAGGACGACGCGGGCGCCGAGCCGCCGCAGCTTCGCGGCAAGCTCCGCCGACTGCGCTCTCGGACGCGTGACGATCACCGTTTTTCCGGCCAGCTTGAGAGGCACGGCAGATATATTAGGTTTATTTGACACCCACGGACACTTTTGCCAGAATTGCCGAAGAACGGTCCATGAGCCCGAACTCCATGGCTGAGCCCATCAAGCCGTCGTGGCCTTCCGCCTCCCGTCCTAATGCGCCGCTCAAGGTTTCGGGGGTGCTCGACGCGTCCTGCATCAAACGCTTCGACGCCGATCAGGGGAAGGATGAAATTCTCAAGAGCCTCGTCTCCCTCCTCTGCGGCAGAGAGCATCTCGCTCCTGTTGCCGAGGTCCTGAGCAGGGTCCTCGAACGCGAGCGGGGCATCTCGACGACGCTGGACTCCGGCCTCAGCCTTCCGCACGCGAGGCTCCCCGCTCTCTCGCGGATCTCGCTCGCGCTTGCCGTCTTCTCCCATCCCATCGATGACTCCAAAACGCCGGGCGTCCCTGTCAAGGCCATGCTCCTTGTCCTCGTCCCGGATAGCGCGGAATCAGCCGCGGCGTATCTCAAGCTCCTGCGCTCGATCGCAAACCTCTTTCAAGGCTCTCTCCTCGAGGAAATCGGCCGCGCCGCCGATTCGGAGGAAGTCCTCGAACAGATCCGGCGGGCGGAACGATAGGGCGCTCTCCGATGCCCGTTCTGCCGATCATGCGGCACGGCGAGCCGTGCCTGAAGAAGGTCTCCCTTCCCGTCGACTTCGCGACCTTCAAGAAAAGGGACATCGCCAAGCTCTTAAAGAATATGTGGTCGACCATGTACGCCGCCAAGGGCGTGGGGTTGGCCGCGCCCCAGATCGGGCTCAACCTCCGGCTTGCCGTCATCGACGTGCGCCCCGACGGCAAGCGCCAGAAACTTGTTCTCGCCAATCCGGAGATCATCTCCCGGGAGGGCGACCTCCATGAGGAAGAGGGCTGCCTCTCGATTCCCGGGCTTTATGCGAAGCTCACGCGCTCGGCCAAGGTCACGATCCGCGCCTTCGACGAGAAAGGGGAGCCCTATGAGATGACGGGAACGGACCTTCTCGCGCGGGCCTTCCAGCATGAGATCGACCATCTCGATGGAAAGCTCTTCGTCGACCGCCTCGACTTCCCCGAGAAGATGAAAGCCATGCAGGCCATCCGAGAACTCAAAAAAAGCTGGATTTAAGAGCTCGGCTTGAGGATTCTTTTTTACGGCTCGCCGGCCCAAGCCCTGCCGTTTCTGCGGAGCCTCGCACGGGAGGAGGAGTGCGCGGCCGTCGTCACGAGACCCGACAAGCCCCGAAGCCGGGGGCTCTCCTCTTTTCCCACGGCGGTCAAGCGCGAGGCGGCATCCCTTGGCCTCAAGGTCCTCGATCCCCCCAACCCCATGGCCGCTATCGAGGAACTCTCGGCGCTCAAGCCCGATCTAGGGGTGGCCGTGGCTTATGGCCGCCTCCTCAGGCCGGAACTCTTCCGCCTCCCCCGCCTGGGCACGCTCAACGTCCACTTCTCCCTTCTGCCGCGTTACCGAGGCGCGGCGCCCGTCGCCTGGAGCCTCATCAACGGAGAGACGCGCTCCGGCGTCACCGTCTTCTGGATCGATGAAGGGCTCGACACTGGCCCGATTCTTCTGACACGTGAAACCGCGATTTCTCCCGACGAGGACGCCACGTCCCTCCAAAACCGCCTCATCGATCTCGGCGTCGGCGCGCTCCGGGAAGCCCTGGCGCTTCTCAAGTCCGGAGCCGCCCAGCCCCGCCCCCAGGTAGGCCCGCCCTGCCTCGCTCCGCCGCTGACGAATTCCATGGGGCTCGTTTCGTTTGAAAAGCCCGCCGACGCCATTCACAATCTCGTCCGGGGGCTCGCGGGAGGTCCCAAGGCCTACGTCAACCTCTCGTCTTCCGAGGGTCCCCGGCGCCTGATCCTCCTTAGGACGAAGCTGCCCGAACACGGCTCCCTGGAGGCGCCGAGCGCCGCGCCGGGCTCCATCGCGCGCGTTGATGCCGAAAAAGGCTTTTTGATAGAATGCGGGAAATCAAGCTTTCTCTGGATCGTCGAGGTCCAGATGGAAGGCCGTAGGGCCCTCCCCGCCGCGAGCTTCTTGAACGGCCTGCGTCTCGGCGCGGGGAAAACATTGCCCTTGATAAATTTGAACGCTTAAATGCCTCCCAACGAGCCTCTTTCAACGCCGCCCGCGCAGGCCCGAACGCCCCCGGGGGTCGTCCCCCCGCGCGTATCCCGGCTGGAGATGGCGGTCGGCGCGGCCGCCCTGCTCCTATTCTCCTATTGGGCTTTCAATACCGCCATGAAGGCGGCCGTCCACAGCCGTAAGACCGCCGTCGTCCCTGACCTCAAAGGGAAGTCGTTATCAGCGGCCCTGGACTCCTTTAGTCCTCTGGGGCTGGGACTCAGCAAGGAAGGGACGGAGTTCGATGCCTCGGTTCCCATAGGGTCGATTCTGCGCCAGTACCCCGCCCCGGGCACGGTTGTGCGGGAGGGCCGCACGATCAGGGTCGTGGTCAGCGAGGGCGGCCGCACCGCCCTTACCCCGTCGTTGATCGGCCTCCAGCTGCGAAACGCCGAGATGCTGCTGCGCCAAAACGACCTGCTGCTCGGCGAAGCCTCAAGCGCCTACTCGCTGCGCCAGGAAAAAGGGACGGTGCTCGCCCAAGATCCCAAGCCTGAATCGAGCGTCGAACAGAAAAGCCTGGTCAACGTGGTTGTCTCCGCGGGCCCGCCCCCCGAAGGCGTGCGGCTCATGCCCGATTTCGCCCGCAAGAGCGTCGACGAGGTTCGCCGCTGGCTCTCCGATACGGGGATCAAGGCGACGATCACGAATGATTCGAGTTCGCTTTTCCCCTATGGCATCGTCCTCTCCCAAACCCCGGAACCCGACTCCGTCCTCTCCCCCGCCACGTCTGTTTCCTTCGTCGTGAGCGGAAAGCTCAGCGCCTCCGACCTTAAATCCTCCGAGGTGAGAACCTTTCATTACGAGGTCCCCCAGAACGGCTCCGAGGCCCTTCAAGTGCGGATCGTCGCGGTCGACCGCTACGGCGAGCACGAGCTCTTCAATGGGACGCGGCCGGGAGGCTCCCAGCTCTCCCTACCCATCGAGACCGTCGGCGACGCCAAGATCAAGATCTACTTGAACGGGACTCTCATCGAGGAGAGGTCCCCGTGACCGAAGCTCCCGTGGTCGAGGTGATCCCCTCCCTTCTCGCGGCCGATTTCTCGCGCCTCGGGGATTCGGCGCGGCTTGCGGCCTCCGCGGGCGCGGACGGCATTTCCGTCGACGTGATGGACGGTCGATTCGTCCCCAATCTTTCCTTCGGACCGGATCACGTGCGCATGCTCAAGCGAGAGACGACTCTCCCCGTCGATTCGCACCTCATGGTCGAAAACCCGGAGACCGTCGCCCCTTGGTTCATCGACGCCGGCGTGGACACCGTGATCGCCCACGTCGAGGCCTGCCGCGACGCCCGCGCGCTCGCCGGCCGCATACGCGCCGCAGGGAGACGCTTCGGGCTCGCGGTCAAGCCCAAGACGAGCGAGACCATCCTGACGGGCCTTCTTGGCGATCTCGACCTCGTCCTCGTCATGACCGTGGAGCCCGGCTTTGGAGGAGCCCTCTTTCTCAAGGACATGCTCCCCAAAATCACGACCCTGCGCCGCGCGATCGACCGGGCGGGCCTGCGCTGCCGCCTCCAAGTCGACGGAGGCGTCACCGTCGAAACCGCGAAGCTCGCGGCCGCCGCGGGCGCGGACAGCTTCGTCGCCGGGAGCTCCGTCTTCCGCTCTTCCGACCCGGGGCGCGCCGTGCGCGAGATTCGGGCCGCGGCCGCGGCCGAATTCGCCTCCAAATTTTCGAAGCAGATCCCGACACGAGATTAAAGGAGACTACTTATGGCCCTCGTCATTCGCCTTCAGAGAGTCGGCAAGCACAAACAGCCGTATTTTCGCATGGTCGCCATCGAGAAATCCCGCGGATCGCGCGGCAAACCCGTCGAGATCCTCGGTTCCTACAACCCGCGCATGGAGAAGCCGGCCCAAAAAATCCAGGTCAAGAAGGACCGCGTCGACTACTGGGTGAGCCAAGGCGCCAAGCCCTCGGAGACGGTGGACACCCTCCTCAAGGCCGCCGGCGTCTCGGCGCCTGCGCCCGCCGCCAAGCCACAGCCCTCCGCGAAATCTCCGGCGAAGCACGCCGCCAAGAAGGCCTAGCCCGTGCGGGATCTTCTTCTCTATTTCCTGCGCGCGATCGCCGAGAAGCCCGAGGCGATCCAGATCGAGGAGTCCGAGCAGGGCGGAATCTTGACCCTCCTCGTCAAGGTCGCGGACGAGGACAAAGGACGCGTGATCGGCAAGCAAGGCCGCGTTATCAAGGCCCTTCGCACCGTCCTCGCGGCCGCCTCGACGCCCAACGGCCAGAAAGTCGCGGTCGACGTCGAATAGCGGGGAGCCGCCCGCGATGAGGCGCGCGCCGGCGAGACCGTCGCTGCGCATCGGGATCGTGACCCTTGCTCCCGAGATGTTCGGGAGCGTGCTCAAGGCGGGGCTTATCGGTCGGGCAATCCGCGCGGGACTCCTGGAAGTGGCCTTCGCCAATCCCCGGGACCACTCCCGCGATGCCCACCGTCGCGTCGACGCTCGTCCCTACGGCGGCGGCCCGGGAATGGTCCTCATGCCCGGTCCCGTCGATGCGGCGATCCGACAGTTCGCCAAGAGAGGCTCTTGGATCGTCGGGCTTTCCCCACGGGGCCGTCCCTTCAGCGGCCGCGCCGCCTCGCGGCTATCTAGGAAGAAGCAATTCGTCCTCGTCTGCGGGCGCTACGAGGGCCTCGACGAGCGCGTCTGCGCCAGTTTTGACGAGGAGATTTCCATCGGCGACTACGTTCTCTCCGGAGGCGAGATCGCGGCGATGGCCGTCCTCGACGCCGTCGCGAGGCTCGTGCCGGGCGCCATGGGAAACGCCTCTTCCTCCGATGAGGAATCCTTCGCCGGCGGCCTCCTGGAATATCCCCAATACACGCGCCCAAGGGTCTGGAGCGGGAAACGCGTGCCCGCCGTCCTGCTCTCCGGAAACCATGCGCGGATCGAGGCTTGGAGGCGGCGCAGGAGCCTCGAACTCACGCGGCGCCTGCGCCCTGATTTGCTTCTTGCGCGCAAAAGTTCTAAAGTATAACACCTTAATTCGAGATTCCAGGGGCACATGTTCATATGGCGCAAGATATCCATCAAAAAACAGCCGCGCCCAACTTCCGGCCCGGCGACGCCGTCCGGGTTCACGTCAAGGTCGTCGAGGGGGACTCCGAGCGCGTCCAGCCCTTTGAAGGCGTCGTTTTGCTGCGGCGCGGACGAGGGGACAGCCAATCCTTCACGGTCCGCAAGATATCCTTCGGCGTCGGCGTCGAAAGGACTTTTCCCCTCCAATCGCCGTTCATCGAAAAAATAGAGATCCTCAAGTCCAACCATGTCCGGCGCGCGCGTCTCTACTACCTGCGCGGCCTGACGGGCAAGGCAGCCAAGATCGGCACCGAGGAGAGGGCCGAAAAAGAGCCCTCTCCGAAAGCGCCGGATGCCGCCGCTCCGGCCGTCGCCGATCACGCGGCCCTCGCCGCCCCCCCCAAGACTCCAGCCAAGGAAGCCGCGGCCCAGCCGATCGCCAAGGGCACCTGAACCACGGCAGGATCGGAGGCCTCACGGGCTCCTCGCTCGCTCAGTTCGACGATTCCTATCGCGCTGCCAGCGGAGAACCTTTCCTCATCGGCGTTGACGAAGCCGGCCGAGGCCCCTTGGCGGGACCCGTCGTCGCCGCGGCCGTGCGGCTCTCCAAGGATCAGATCGGTCCCTTGGCGTGGGCCCGGGACTCCAAGAAACTCTCCGCGGCCCGACGCGAACGACTCTATGCGCTGATCCGCGAGCACGCCGACGCGGTGAGCGTCGCCTGGGCCCATCCCGACCGCATCGACCGAGACAACATCCTGCAGGCCTCCTTGGCCGCCATGGCCCGCGCCGCGCGGCGCGCGTCGGGAAAAGGCCCCGCCCTCCTCCTCGTGGACGGCCCCTTTCCCGTCCCCGGCCTTCCCCACGGGCTGCGCCAGAAACCTCTTATTAAAGGAGACGACCGCTCTCTTGCCGTCGCCTGCGCAAGCATCGTCGCCAAGGTCGTTCGCGACCGTTGGATGCGGCGGCTCTCCCGGCGCTATCCCGGTTTCGGCTTCGAACGTCATAAGGGCTATCCGACGGCGGACCATTTGACGGCCCTGCGCGCGCTGGGCCCCAGCAAGGCCCACCGCCGAAGCTTCGCGCCCGTCCGAGAGGCCTAGTGTAGTGAGTCCATGATATCTTTACAATTGCTGGGCCTATTTGGACCGGATTCAAGGCGCGAGGAGCGAGCATACTGAATGTATATGAGCGACGAGCAACGCGGAAGCCGGGCGAAAGAGGCCCAGCCCGCAGCGGGAAGGCCCATTTCGGGGCCATCGCGGCGTTGCTCCTCGGTTACAGGCCTCGGCCTGCGCCCTCGTCGCGTCTTGCGCTGGCTCCCAACCTGGGCCTTCAATTGTAAAGATATCATGGACTCACTACACTAGATGCCGGAAACCCGCGCCGATCGGGGGCGCGAAGCCGAGGATCGCGCGGCCGCCCACCTGCGAACCCTGGGCTGCGAGATCCTCGCGCGCAATTTCCGCACGAAATGGGGCGAGATCGACATCGTCGCGCTCTCCCCCGGACGCGAC
Organism: bacterium; assembly: GCA_021799485.1. Lineage (GTDB taxonomy): Bacteria > Elusimicrobiota > Elusimicrobia > UBA1565 > UBA9628 > JAJZAK01. The sequence continues at coordinate 50,809 of JAJZAK010000001.1, forward strand.
ATCCTCATCTTCGCCGAGGTCCGCTACCGCAGCCGCGACGACTTCGGCGCGCCGGAGGAAACCGTCGTCATCTCCAAGCAGCGCAAACTCGTGCGGGCGGCGCAAATCTTTCTGAAAACCGCGCCGGCCGCGCTTCGCGGCGCCGCCGCGCGCTTCGACGTCGTCGCCCTCTCGCCCGCTGGCCTCCGGCACATTGAGAACGCCTTCGAGGCGTCGTAATCGGCTTCGGCTTTCGTCGGTTTTTTACCTGAATTTACTCATTTTTACTTGAAAAATGCGGCGGCACGGCCTACCCTCCAATCGTGCCATGAAAGCCTCACCGAGAAACTGGCTCAGGCTCATCCTCCAAGGCGCTTTTCTCCTATGTCTTGGCGTCCAGGGCGCCACGGCGGACCCGGCCTCCGGAGAAGCCGCCGCTCCCGCGACAATGACCCTCCATCCATTAAGTCGGAATGACCGCCTGCGGATCGAGGAAAGACAGCTTCAAAAACGAGCGGTAGCCCTGGAGTTAGAGAAAAAAAGCTTGGCCAAGCTCGAGGCCGCCCTTCTCAAAAGCAAAGGCCGCGCCCTTTCCTCTCGCGCCGTCGCGCGCTCCCAAGGCAAGCGCGCGGGCTCTCGACGCCGCGCCCGCCCCGCCAAACCGGCGCAGTCCATTCCCTGGCAAATCCCTCAATTGCCGCGATGGGTGCAGGCGTGGGGCCTCGCCGTCCAGGCGAGAAGCCTCGATATGCCCTTCGACCAAGTCTGGCCGCCGGGCGCGTCCTCCTTTTGCGCCGGGAGAAAGCACTGCCCGTTGGCCGGCGGCAACTGGAAGGCCGTGCCAAGGGCATCCAGCGGATTCCGCGACGGGGTCACCCCCTGTCCCAGCCGCTACTATTGGCCGATCCCCATGCCGCTCGCCCGCCGCTAAGGGCTCGTTGCTTCTTACTTGTCGCTTCTTAGTACAATGTCGCCGCCATGGCGACTCTTTTTACCCCGCTTAAGCTGCGCGGGACGGAATTTAAGAACCGAATCTTCGTCTCTCCCATGTGCCAATATTCAAGCCGGGACGGGCTGCCGACCGAATGGCATCTTGTCCACCTGGGTTCTCGCGCGGTGGGAGGAGCGGCGCTTGTGATGGCGGAGGCCACTGCCGTGAGCCCCGAGGGACGAATCTCCCCGCGGGATTCCGGCCTGTGGTCCGACGCCCACGCGGAAGCCTTCGCCCCCATCACGCGTTTCGTGAAGGAGCAGGGCTCGATCCCGGGCATCCAGCTCGCGCACGCGGGACGCAAGGCCTCGACGCCGCCGCCTTGGGAGAAAGCTTCCGGCCGGTTCGTGCGCCCGGAGGACGGCGGCTGGACGCCCCTCGCCCCCTCCAGCATCCCCTTCGACGCAGGCTATCCCGATCCGCGGGAGATGACGTCGCGGGATATCCGCCTCGTCGCCCAGCAGTTCAGCGAGGCGGCGGCGCGCGCGCTCAACGCCGGTTTTGAAGTCATCGAGCTCCATTTTGCCCACGGTTATCTCGTCCACGAGTTTCTCTCGCCCCTTTCCAACCGGCGCGAGGACGCCTACGGAGGGAGCTTCGAGAACCGCGCGCGTCTCTCCATCGAGATCGTGCGCGCCGTCCGCAAGACATGGCCCGAGCGTCTCCCTCTTTTCGTGCGTCTCTCGGCGACGGATTGGGTCGGGGGGGGCTGGGACCTCGATGAGTCCGTCGTGCTCGCGCTCAGCCTCAAGACCCTGGGCGCCGATCTCATCGACTGCTCAAGCGGAGCGCTTGTTCCCCATGCCAAGATTCCGGCCGGTCCCGGCTATCAAGTCCCCTTCGCGGAGGCCATTCGCGAGCGCGCGGGCATCCCCACTGCGGCAGTAGGCTTCATCACCGACCCGGTCCAGGCCGAGACGATCCTCGCGACGGGGCAGGCGGACGCGGTGTTTTTGGCCCGCGAAATGCTGAGAAACCCTTATTGGCCGCTCGAAGCCGCGAAAACGCTGGGCGTCGACGTCCCTTGGCCCCGGCAGTACGAACGCGCTAAGCTTTAATTTTCCGGCAGGTCGAGGTTCCGCAAGCAGGCGTCGACGATGTGGCCGGAGGAGATGCCGAACTTCTCGTAAAGCTCGGCGGGCAGGCCCGACTCTCCAAAAGCCCGGGCGCCGAGCGCCACGACGGGCACCCCGAGAGCGTCCTTGGCGGCGCACTCCGAGACGGCGGAGCCAAGACCGCCCACGACGTTATGATCCTCGACCGTGACGATGCGCTGGCTTGTCTTCGCGGCCCGGACGACGGCCTCGCCATCGAAGGGATGAAGTGTCCCGGCGTTCATGACCCGAACCTTAAAACCGCGGCTCTCGAGCTCCCGCCCGGCCCGGATCGCCTCGGGAACCGTCCCGCCGCTCGCGAAAATCGTCGCCTGAAGGCGGCTCCGCCCGTCCGGCGGGCGGGCGACGCCTCCCGGGGGGCCGAAAACCTCGTCCGCGCGTCCCATGCAAAATTGATAGTCGGCGCCGTGGCAGTCGTCAAGTTTTTGGCGGGTCAGCCTCAAATAAACGGGGCCCTCATGCTCGAGCATCCAACGGACGGCCTGCCGGGTCTCCGCGGCGTCCGCCGGCTGAAGAATGATCATGCCCGGCAAGGCCCTCAGGGCCGAGACGTCCTCGAGGCCCATCTGGGAGGCGCCGTCCTCGCCGATCCCCAACCCCGCATGGGTTCCGACGAGCTTGACGTTCGTGCGGTTGTAGCCGACGGCGACGCGGATCGTCTCCAAACGGCCGGCGAGAAAGCAGGCGAAGCTCGTCATGACCGGAATTTTCCCGCAAAGCGCCAGCCCCGCGCCCACGCCTACCATGTTCTGCTCGGCGATGCCCAGCTCAAGATGGCGCGCGGGAAACTTCTTCGCGAAGGCCTGCGTCATGGTGGACTTCGAAAGATCGGCGTCCATCACCACCATGTGGGGGAATTGGTCCGCCAGTTCGACGATCGCCTCGCCGAAGGCCTCGCGCGTCGCGGCGCCCGCCATCAGGCGAGCTCCTTCAAGGCCTTCTCCAACTCGTCTTTCTTGGGCGCCTTGCCGTGCCAGGCGGGATCGTTTTCCATGAAGGACACCCCCTTGCCCTTGACGGTCCTCGCGACGATCATGTGGGGCCGTCCCGTGGCGCTTTTCAAGGCCGCATCGAAGGCGCGCTCCACCGCGGCGAAATCATGGCCGTCGATTTCAACGACATCCCAACCGAAGCTGCGGAATTTTTCCGGGAGCGGCTCGACGTTCATGACATCGCGGACGTGGCCGTCGATCTGGCCGCCGTTGGAGTCCACGATCGCGATGAGGCGGTCGAGCCCGAACTTGGGCGCCGCCATGAAGGCCTCCCAGCATTGGCCTTCCTGGAGCTCGCCGTCGCCCAGGATGGCGAAGACGCGGCAGCTCTTCCTGTCCATCCTCCCGGCCAGGGCCATCCCGATCGCGATGGAAAGTCCTTGGCCCAAGGAACCCGTCGAGGCCTCGATGCCGGGCAGGCGGAGGCGGTCGGGATGGCCTTGAACGGGACTTCCCAGCTTGCGCAGGGTCCAGAGCTCTTCCCTGGAGAAATAACCCGCGCGGGAGAGAACGGCGTAGAGAGCGGGACAGGCGTGCCCTTTCGATAGGACAAGACGGTCGCGATCCGGCCAATCGGGGCGCTCGGGGTCGTGGCGCATGACACGCCAGTAAAGGACCGTCAATATATCGATGATGGAGAGGGATCCGCCGGGATGGCCGGAGCCCGCCTCATAGATCATCGTCAGGATATCCCGCCGCATCTCGCGGGCCAGCGTCTTCAAATCCTGGCGCGCGGGCGATTTTCCGGCGGCAGGCGCCACGGCCGTTCTCTCGCGGCTCACAAGACGATTTTAGTAAATTTGATAGAATTCGCGCGCGATGAGCTATGCGGACGCCGTGCGCCGAGCGGCCGGCTTCATCGCCGCCAGAGCGCGGAACGCCTCCCCCCGTCTGGGCCTCATTCTCGGAAGCGGGCTCTCGAGCGCCGCGCCCGAGCTTGAAGATCCGATCTCCATTTCTTACGGCGAGATTCCGGGCTTTCCCACGACCGGGGTGCCGGGACATGAGGGCGTCTTGATGATCGGCCGTCTGGGACGAGCCTCCGTCGCCATTCTCAAGGGACGCCTCCATTATTACGAAGGCCACTCCATGGACGCCATCGCCTTTCCGACGCGCGTTCTGGGGAGTCTCGGGATCGAAACTCTCATCATCACGGCGGCCGTCGGCGCCGCGAAACCGAAGATGCGCCCCGGCCATCTGGTGATCCTCAAGGATCACGTCAACCTGATGGGCGTCAACCCCCTGCGCGGCTCCGACTCCGAAGTCTTCGGCCCCCTTTTCCCCGATCTGTCGGCGGTCTACGACCCGCAGCTCCGGAGCCTGGCGCTCAAGGCGGCCCGACGCAACCGCTTTCCCGTTCACGAAGGCGTCTACGCGGCCTTGAGCGGACCCAGCTACGAGACCCCGGCCGAAGTCCGGGCCTACCGCCTATTGGGCGGGGACGTCGTGGGGATGTCCGTCGTCCCCGAGGCCGTCTGCGCCAAGCAAATGGGGCTCAAGGTCGCCGCCGTCGCCTGGGTCTCCAACATGGCGGCCGGGCTCTCCCGCGTCCCTCCCCGCCACGAGGAAGTCCTTGAAATCGGCCTGCGAATATCGGCGCGCCTCAAAAAGCTCCTCGAGGATTTCCTCCCCCAGTGCGCTTAATCGACCTCATCGAGAAAAAAGCTCGCGGCGGCGGCCATACGATCGAAGAGCTCCGCTACATCGCGGACGCGGCGGCGACGGGCTCGGCGCCCGACTACCAACTGGCCTCCTGGCTGATGGCGGTGCGGCTGCGCGGGATGAGCGTCCCGGAGACGGCCGATCTGACCCTCGCCATGGCGGAGTCGGGCGACAGGCTTGATTTTTCCTCCCTTCCCGCTCCCAAGATCGACAAGCATTCGACGGGCGGCGTCGGGGACGGGGTCTCGCTTTTGCTGGCGCCTCTCGCCGGCGCGGCGGGCCTCGCCGTTCCCATGATGAGCGGCCGCGGGCTGGGCCACACGGGCGGCACCTTGGACAAGCTCGAGTCCATACCGGGGCTGCGCGTCAAGCTTTCCGCCGCGGAAATCACGTCCCAAATGGCGCGCCTTGGAGTCTGCCTCTTCGGGCAGACGGAGACGCTCGCCCCCGCCGACCGGAAGCTCTACGCCCTGCGCGACGCGAGCGCGACGGTCGCCTCTCTTCCTCTCATCGTCTCGAGCATCCTCTCGAAAAAGCTCGCCGAGGGCCTGGACGCCCTGGTTCTCGACGTCAAGGCAGGCTCCGGGGCGATTTTCGAGAGCTCCCGGCAGGGCCTCGAACTCGCGGCGTCCCTGATCCGCATCGCCAAGAGACTTCGCCTTAAGTGCGCGGCGCTCGTCACCGCGATGGACGAGCCGCTCGGCCTCGCGGTCGGCAACGCCATCGAGATGCGCCAGACGATCGAGATCTTGAACGGCCGCGAGGAGCCCAAGGATTTCATCGACTGCGCCCTGTCCCTGGGCGGCTGGATGTCGTATCTCGGAGGCAGGACCAAAACACCCGCCGCGGGGCGCGCGCTCATGGCGGAGCGCCTCAAAAGCGGCGCGGCCCTCGACACCTTCAAGAAGACCGTCGAGGCCCAAGGAGGAGACGCCGCCGTCCTCTCCTCCCCGGACAAATTGCCGCTTGCGCCGCTCACGCTCGATATCGTTTCGCCCCGCTCGGGCTTCATCGCCCGTCTCGATGCCCGCGGGCTCGGCTTGGCGGGCGTGGCGCTCGGCGCCGGCCGCAACCGCCAGGAGGACCCCGTCGACCATGGCGCCGGCATCCGACTCTTGCGCAAGGTCGGAGCTTCGGTCAAGAAGGGAGAGCCCATCGCCCGTCTCCACGCGTCGACGCCCGGGAAGCTCGAGGAAGGCGCGCGGATCGTGGAAAAGGCCGTCGCCGTCCAGACGGCCAAGCCCCGCCCGCGGCCGCTCATACTCAGGATACTAAGGTAAGGAATAGAACATGCCCCGCCAACTCACCGTCTGCGACCATCCGCTGCTTCAAGACAAGCTCGCCCGGCTGCGCGACCGCTCGACCTCGCCCAAGGCCTTCCGCCGGCTCATGACCGAGTCGGGGACCATCCTGGGGCTCGAGGCTCTGCGCTCCATGAAGACCCGCAAGGCCTCCGTGCGCACGCCGCTCGCGAGCGCGCCCGGAAGGGTCGAGGACGAGCCCGTGGCGGTGGTCGCCGTCCTGCGCGCGGGGCTGGGCCTCGTGCCCGGCCTCCTGCGCCTTGTCCCCCACGCCGCGATCGGGCATATCGGGCTCTACCGCAACGAGGAGACCTTGAATCCCGTGCGCTACTACGTGCGGCTCCCCAAAAATCTGCGCGCCTACAACGTGCTGCTCTGCGACCCGATGCTGGCGACCGGCGGCTCGGCCTGCGAGGCGCTCTCCATCCTCAAGAATTCCGGAGCGCGCAAGATTTCGCTTCTCTCCGTCATCGCCGCGAAGGCGGGGGCCGCGCGCGTGGCCTCCCATCATCCCGACGTCCGGGTCTACACCGCCGGCCTTGATCCCAAGCTCAACGAGGCGGGCTTCATCGTGCCGGGGCTTGGAGACGCGGGGGACCGTCTCTTCGGGACGCTGGAGGATTAGCGGAAGGCGTCTTTCTCCGCTTTTGGCGGCTTGCCTAAGCCCTGAGCCCCGCGAGGCGCTTGAGACCCTCGGGATCGAGGACGAGGATGTCCTTCTCTTTTTTACGGACCAAGCCCTTCTCCTCGAAGGACTTGATGGCGCGCACGACCGTCTCGACCGTCAGCCCCGACATGTCGGCCAGGTCCCGGCGCTTGGCGCCCGAGACCACGGGATGGGACTTGCCCGGCCGCATGAGACGCAGGAGCGTGTCCGCGAGCCTCCCGCGGGCGGGCTTATAGGCGATGTCGCGAGCCTTATTCTCGCCGCGCCGCACGTCCTGGGCGAGGGCGCGGAGAAGCCCCAGCGAAGCATAGGGAAACTTCATGAGGAAGTTAAAGAACGTGCGTTCGTCGACCATGGAAACGATGCTCGGCTGCATGGCGGCCGCGGTCGAGCTGTAGGGCCCTTCCTTCGCGAGCAGCGTGACATGGCCCAAGAGATCGCCCGGCGATTCGATGCGGGTGATGAGCTCCTGGCCTTGGCGGCTTGATTTCGCGATCTTGACCTTGCCCGTGCAGACGACGTAGACCCCGAGGGGCTGGGTGCCCTCATGAAAGACGACCTCGCCGGCGCCGAAGGAATTGGCGACGCGCATCTGGCGCCAGATCCTTTTCGCCTGCTTGGTTCCCAGCAGATTGTAAAGGCAGTTCTTCTGGTAGGGGCACCACTCGCAGTTGGGAGCCTCGCGCTTGGAGAAAGCCATGGCTGTTTTTATTCTCGCATTTTCGGGACCGGCCAAGGCAACTTGGTATAATTTCGCGCGTTTGGTGGCTGTAGCTCAGCCCGGTTAGAGCGTTCGGCTGTGAACCGAAAGGCCGCGGGTTCAAATCCCGTCAGCCACCCCATTTTCGGTTTCGGGCGTAGAGAACCTCGCAATCCCCTTGAGATTTAAGGGTTTTGCGGGGTTCTAACCGTTTCATGGAGGGCCTGGACCTCGGGCGCGAACTCGGGAAAGAGGGCCAGCGGCTTTTGCATTTGGATTTCAAGCGTTCTATCGCGCAATACAATGTTCGAACCGAGACAGGAAAGGATTTCCCGTTTGACGGCCAAATCGCCCGTCTCAAAGCGTTTTCGGGCCGTTTCCGCGAAGGATAGGAGCTTGTCGGCAGCCTGTTAGCGGAAGCCCGCGGCGAGCCGTTTGACGAGATCCGGCGGGTAGCCGATATCCAAGACTTTGAGCTCCCCCACGTAGCGCTTCGCATGCGCCGCGAGAAGGCCTTTCTTGGCGAGGCCGATCGTCAGCGTGAGGGACGCCGTGATGAAGACCCCGCTGTGGTAGCCCGTGTCGGGATCGAGGCCCGAGGGAATGTCCAGGGCGACCACCGGTTTTTTCGATTGCGCGATCGCCTGGATCATGCGGCGAGCGGGACCGGCAGGCTTTCCCGTCGTGCCCGTCCCGAGAAGGGCGTCGAGCACCGCCGTCGAGCGATCGAGGGCCTGGGCCAAGGCCTCGAAGCCGTTCGAGACATGCTCGACCTGGACGCCCGATTCCTTCGCGAGCGCCAGCGCCCGCTCGACCGGCGCGGGATAGCCGCCGTCCGCCTTGGGCGGGATCATGAAAACGGGTGCGTCCACTCCGTTTTCCTTGAGATATCGGGCCGCCACGAGGCCATCGCCGCCGTTGGACCCTCTTCCCGCGGCAACGGCCACCGTCGCTCCCGCGGGCGAGATCCCCAGCGTCCCCTTGAGGAAATCGAGAACTCCCAGGGCGACGGCCTTTCCCGCCTTGTCCATGAGCGCGGCAGCATCGAGCCCCTTCTCCGCCGCCAAGCGGTCCAACTCGCGCATGAAGGCCGACGTCGCGACGGGAAGGCCTTCGTGCTCCGTCGGGATCGCGGCCTTGGGCATCCTGCGTCGACGCTAAAAATGCCGCGTCAGGGCGATGACCGCCGCGCCGACGAGCGCTCCGACGGCAATCAAAAGAAGAAGGAAGAGGATGATGACGGGCGAGAGGAGGGCGAAAAGCGATTTTCCCCAGCTCACCCGATAGCCCTCCTTGACGAACTTGGCCTGGAGGATGAACCGCGTCACCCAAACGGCGCCGATGGCGACCAGGGCCTCGACGCTTCCCAACGGCCACAGCAGACGAGCGCACAGCGACAACGGGAGCGCCAACGCCCATACGCAGTCCGCCGCGCCGAGAAGATTAAAGAGGTCGAGCGCCCTTCCGCCGCCGCCCAGGACTTCGAGGATCATGTTGAGCCAGGCGCTCAGGAAAAAACCGGCCGCCACGTGCAGAAGTCCCGACGCGATGAACCCCGCAACGGAGAAATGCCCGGCGCCGGCCAAAGCCGCCGCGACGTAGTAATTGGCCCCGCCGAAGAAAAATCCGGCCAAGCCCAACCAAGCCGGCGGCGACTGGAAGAAAAGGCCCGCGCCCTCCCCTGGATTCTCCAGGTAGACCGACAAGGTCCGCGAGGCGCCGCTCGTCAAGACGACCTTGCCTCGCTCAATCGACGCCGAAGCCCGGCCACCTGTATTCGAGGCCGCGGACGCTCGCGGAAGACGGGGCCTCGCCCTTGGCGAGACGGGAAAGCAGCCGCACGAAACCGTTGTCGCTCCCCTCGTTGATTCCGATAAGATCGAGGATCTGGGAATATTTCTCGGGGATCACATGCGGCTTCCCGGGAATGCCCGCCAGCTGCCCGGCAAGACGGATGGCCTCCTCGGAGTCGCCCAGCTTGTCGACGAGCCCCACCTTCAAGGCCTGCTGTCCGGTGAAGATGCGGCCGTCGGCCAGAGGCTTGAGGGCCGGGATCGCGATCTTGCGGCCCAGCGACACGGCTTGCAGGAACTGGCCGTAGGCGTCGTCGATCATGGCCTGCAGGATCCGCCTTTCGCCGGGAGTCATCGCGCGCGCGGGAGATCCGATGTCCTTATATTTGCCGGACTTGATGGCGACCAGCTTGAAGCCGATCTTGTTGAAGAGCCCCGCGAGGTCGGCCGCGTCGAAGATGACCCCGATCGAGCCGGTCAAGCTCCCTGGATGCGCGACGATCTTGTCGCAGGCGGAGGCTATATAGTACCCGCCCGAAGCCGCGACGTCGTCGAACATCGCGATGAAGGGAATTTTTTTCTTGCGGCGGATTCGCATGATTTCGCCGTAAATCTCCTGCACCGCGCCGACCGAGCCGCCGGGCGAGTTGATGTCGAGGATGATCGCCTTGACTCCCTTCGTCTTGGAAAGAACCTCGATGCGGCGGCGCCAATCGGACGTCCCGCTCTCCCAAAAGCGCCCGCCCTCCGAGGTGGTGATCACGCCGTGAATCGTCACCCACCCGACGGAGTTGGGCGCGGCCGAAAAGGGAAGGAAGGCCCCTCCCCCGTCTCCGTCGCTCGCCGCGGGCCGCGAGCGCAGAAGGATCGCGACGGCCGCTATCAGGGAAAATCCGTAGAGGGAAGCGAGAATCCAGAAGGCGCGCCGGAGCGGCGGCGGCATCCCCCGCTGCCGCGGCGCGGATGTCTCGGTCGGTTGGGTCTGCGGGGGCGTTTCGTCCATGTTCCTCGTCTTTTAAGGCTTTTAACGGCGAGCCATGCGATTATAACTTTTTACGGCTCTCGGCGACGCAAGTCCTAAATTTTCGCGGCGTCGACCACGCGGTTGCGGCCAGACGACTTGGCGCGGTAAAGCGCGGAGTCGGCCCGCGCGACGAGATCCTCGGGGGTAGACGCGTCCCGCGGGAAAAAGGCGAGGCCGATCGACGCCGTGACCTCGACGGCATCGAGGCCGACCGCCAGGCGCTCCGCCTCGATCGTCCGGCGAACCGCCTCCGCTTTGCGCGCGACGCCCTCGGCGTCCGCGCGGGGCAGGATCACCGCGAACTCCTCGCCTCCATAGCGCGCCACGTAGTCCGTCTCGTAGAAGGAGCCGTTCAATATTTCGCCGATGCGCTTGAGAACCCGGTCGCCGAAAGGATGGCCGTAGCGGTCGTTAAGTTGCTTGAAATGGTCGATATCGAGAATCATGAGCGCGCAGGGGGCTTTGAACGTCCGCGCGCGGGCGACTTCATAGCGGATCCTTTCCTCGAAGTCACCCCTCCGGTGGACCCCCGTCAGGCCGTCCAGGCGAGAGAGGTTCTCCACCTCCTGGAATAGTCTGATGCGGCGGAAGGCGAAAGAGACTTCGGAAACGAAGGTTCCCGCCTTCGAAAGAAGCCCCGCGGGATCTCCGCCTCGCGGGATCCGAGCGTAAAAATACCCCAGCGTCTCCTCTCCTTCGGCGATAGGAAGCCCCATCGCCAGCTCGGGCTTGCGAAGAACCTGGGGCCGGGCCAAGTCCAATCCCTGCTCTTGAAGGCAGCGAGAGAGAGTGGCCCACGACCCTCCGGGAGACCCCTCCAGGCGCCGCAGGGACACAAGGCGGGGCAGGCGGCCATCCTCGGAGGCGGCGTAGAGGGCGAACTCCTCGACGCCTAGATACCCGGCGGCGGCGCCCTCCAGCTTGGGGCGGATTTCAGCCCAGCTCAAGGCTTCCGGAAGGGTCTTGGCGAGGTCATAGAGAACAAGGGTCTCCTTCTCTTCCTGGTCCGTCTTCAGGCCCAGGGCCTTGGCCTCGGCCAGGGCCGCCTTCGCCTGTTCGACCCTCTCGCCGACGGCGCCGCGCTCGCCGCGCAGGGCCGAGGAGCGGCCCGCGGCGCGCATCACGCTCGCGAGCGCGGCGGCGGCCAAAAGGGAATCCGCCGTCCCGGCCGCGAGCCCCGACGGGCCGGCGGCGAGAAACGCGGCCGCGAAGGCCGCCCCGGCCGCGAGCGCGAAACCCAGGACTCCGGCCCAAGGCTTGCGCCCAAGTCCCATGAAGATGATCATCGCCGCGAGAAAGGGCGCGAGCGCCGAGAGCAAGAGGCCGGCCGTCATCGTCCCTGGGTCCTGTTGCGGCCGGCGTGCTTGGCCCGGTAGAGGCGCTCATCCGCCGCGCGCACGAATTGGCTCTCGATCGCCGCGTCCTCCGGGAAGACGGCGACGCCGAGGCTCACCGTGACGCGGCTCGCTTCCCCCTTGAAGACAAAGACCTCGCGGGAGATCGCCTGGCGCGCGCTCTCCGCGAGCGCGTAGGCCTCCGCGTAGGGCAGTTGAGGCAGGAGCAGGCAGAACTCCTCCCCTCCGTACCGCGCCGCCATATCCACGTCCCGAATATGCTTGAAAAGGACCGATGACACGCGCTTCAAGAGCTCGTCGCCGGCCTGGTGGCCGTAGCGGTCGTTGTAGGACTTGAAGTGGTCGATGTCGATCATGACGAGGGAAAGCGGCAAGCGCGTCCGCCCCGCGCGCAGGACCTCCTCATGAAGCCTCTCGTCGAAGGCTTTCCGGCTGTAGAGCTGGGTGAGGGCGTCGTGCACGGCCTGAGAGCGGATGCGCTCGTAAAGAATGATGTTCTCGAGGCTCAGGCCCGCGAGAGTCGCGAGGAGATCGGCGCCCTTGAGTTCGGGTTCCGAGAAAGCCGCCGGCTTCGGCGACGAAATCTTGACGTAGCCCGCCGGCTCCCGGCTCACGCGAAGCGGAAGGACCATCGCGGAACGGACGCCCCCCTCCGCGCCGCGCAGGCGCTCGTCCGCCGCGGCGTCGGAGACGAGGAGGGGCCGCCGGCTCGCGGCCGAAAGGCGCAGGAACGGGTCCGCCCCCTCCTCTCCTTTAAACTCGACCGCGGCTCCGGGGAAGCGATCGCCCAGAATCTCCCCCAGCTTGCGAAAGACCTCCTCCCGGCTCAAGCTCCGGCCGAGGATCTTCGCGCTCTGGGCCATATCGCGCCTTAATTGAATGCGCGCGGCGGCCTCCCGATGCCGGCTCCGATAGTAGTCGAGGCCGCGTTCGGCCTCCTTGATTTCCCTTAAATCCGCGTCCGCCTCGGCGGCGAGCCTGGCCTCCTCGCGCCCGAGAGCCCCCCGCGATTCCGAGAGGGCCCAGCTCAAAATCCAGAGCCCGGCGGTGTCCAGGCCCACCGCGATCGCCGCCGGCCCTTCCAGGGAGCGCGCGAGGGATATCCCGGCACCTGTCGACAGGACGAGGAACAAAACGACCAGCTCCGACTGCCCCGCGCCGTCGCACCAGAAAAAAAGAAGCCCATAGGCAGGGAAGACGGCCGCGGCGAGATCGCGGCGAGCGAAGAGAAGCCAGGAGAGGCCCACGAAAAAGAGACCCGCGACGAGGAAGTTCGCGGCTTTTTTCTGTGGCATGAGCGGCACGTTAAATTGGTGGAGGTGGCGGGAATTGCACCCGCGTCCAAACGCTTCGAACCTCGGTCCCTACAGGCTTAGCCCGCCGTTCAAGATTCGCCCGGGGAAAGCCGGCGGACGGGTTGCCCCCGAACTATCCGCGGATGGTCTTAAGGGCCGGACGCCGCGGAGCCGCCCGGACCCAGCATCCTGCTTCATGACGGTCCGGCCCCCTAGCAGGAGTCCGGGCGGACCGTGAGCTTACCGCTGTTTAGGCGGTGGCCCAGGCCAACGATGAGTTGGCGTTTGTGTTTTGGCCTGATTTTATCCTGGCTCTGGCCAACCAGGGCCTGCGACCGGGGGCCCGAGAACGCCTGTCGAGCCTAATTCACCCCCGTTCATTCATTATATACAATCGGCGCATGCCGCCGTCGGTCTCGGCCCGGGAAAAAAGGCTCGACCGTTCCCGGAGCTTCTGCATGGTTCCTTGGGTCCACATTAACGTCCGGACCAACGGCCAAGCTTTCCCCTGTTGCAACGCCGACCACAACCTCCCGTTGGGATCGCTCCGGGACTCGGCGCTGGCAGGGATTTGGAACAGCGAACCCTTGCGCCAGATGCGACTCAACATGCTGTCCGACAAGGACAATTCCCAATGCGCGCGCTGCTACGAACTGGAGAAGTTCAAGTTTCCCAGTCCCCGCCGCGACCTCAATAAGGCTTTCGCGCATCATTATCCCTTCGTCGAGAAGACGGAGGAAGACGGCTCCCTGCCGCGGATCAATCTTCCTTATCTGGACATCCGCTTTTCAAACGTCTGCAACTTCAAATGCCGCTATTGCGATCCGCACCAGAGCAGCGCCTGGCACGCGGACCGGGGCCTTCTGGGTTGGGACGAGCGCGCTCCCGCCATCCTGACGCCGACCGCGGATCCCGACGACCTGTGGAGGCAGATCGAACCCCATATCCCGCGCCTGGAGGCCATCTATTTTTCCGGCGGAGAACCGCTCTTAGCGCACGAACACTATCGGATCCTCGACGCCCTGGCCAAGCTGGAAAAATTCGATGTCGCGCTTCGCTACAACACCAACTTTTCCTTTCCGCCGTTTCCGGGGGCGGATGTGATGGCGCTTTGGAGCCGATTTAAGAGGGTCGATGTCAGCGCGAGCCTCGACGGCATGGGGCGACGGGGCGAATACATCCGTAAAAACCAACATTGGGACGATGTCATCCGCAACCGCGAACGAATGATGCAGGTGTGCTCAAAAGTCAAATTCTCCATCGCCCCGACGCTCTCCGTCATGAACGTCCTCCATCTTCCGGATTTCCACAGGGATTGGCTTGAAAAGGGATACATCGGCCCCGGCGACATTCAGATCGGGATGCTCCGCGATCCCGAGGAATATCGCATCCAAATCCTGCCGGAACCGCTCAAGAAGAAAGTGGCGGAGGCCTACGAATCCCATATGGGCTATCTCTCAAGCCGCTACGGCGAGGGGGCCTCCCACGCCCTAGGCCAATTCCAAGCTGCGATCAACCTGCTCGATTCGCAAGATATGACGCATCTCCTGGGCAAATTCAGGGAGCGCACCCGGCGGATCGACCAAGGAAGAGGAGAGTCCTTCAAGAAAACCTTCCCGGAACTCGCGGAGCTCTCCGTTTGAGACGAATCGCGCTTCTGCTGCTGCCGCTCTCCGCTCTCGCCGCGCCCGCAGAGCCCCTGGTCGACTTCGCCAAGCTCCACCCGCGCGCCATCCTGGACATACGCTACGCGACGAAGAACAATTTCACGCACGAGGCGGTCTATCCGGCGGCGAAATGCCTGCTGCGGGAAAGCGCGGCGAAAGCCCTCGCCGCGGCCGCTTCGGATTTCGAGTCGATGGGGCTGAGGCTGGTCGTCTTTGATTGCTACCGCCCCCTCTCGGTCCAAAAAAAATTCTGGGCCATCCTTCCGGACGAGCGCTACGTGGCGAATCCCGCCGAGGGCTCCAACCACAACCGCGGCGCGGCGGTGGACGTGACGCTGGCGGACGTTCAAGGCCGCGAGCTTCCCATGCCGAGCGCCTACGACGATTCCAGCCCGCGATCGCACCGGGACTGGAAGGGGTCAAGCCCCGCCGAGCGCAAGAACATGCGTCTCCTCGAGGCCGTCATGCTCCGCCACGGCTTCATCGGCTTGCCGACGGAATGGTGGCACTTCGACGCGAAGAATTGCGGAGATTATCCCGTCCTGGACGTGCCGCTGCGATGAATTCGATGGAACGGAGAAATTGATAAACTTCCCGCCATGAAGCTCGTCACCTTCGCGGTCGATACGCCCCTAGGGTCCTTTGAGCGGCTGGGAGCCGTGGCCGAAAAGCCGCGATCGTGCATCGTCGATCTCAACGCCGCCTGCGGCGCCTGGTTCGAGCGCAAGGGCCGATCCCGAGCCGTCGCCGACGCCCTCGTCCCGGCCGACATCCTCCGCTTTCTGGAAAACGGAGAGGAAGCCCTCGACGCCGCCAGGGAGTCGGCGCTCTTCGCCGGAAATGAAGACCGCGGCGATGGGGCCAAGCTCATCGATCCGATGGGCCGGCGCGTCCTTTACGCCGAAAACGAGATCCGCCTCCTTCCCCCCGTTCCAAGGCCGCCCGCGTTCCGGGATTTCTTCGCGTTCGAGGACCACGCCTTGAAGGGCGCGGCCCGCCGCGGGGAGCCCCTGTCTCCCGCCTGGTATGACCAGCCCGTCTACTACAAGGGGAATCACCGCGAATTCTACGGGCCCGGCGCGACGGTGCCATGGCCCCGCTATACGCGAAAGCTCGACTTCGAGGCCGAGATCGCCTGCATCGTGGGCCGGCGAGGACGCGATCTCTCCCCGGAGAAGGCGGAAGGCCACATCGCGGGCTACGCGATCTTAAACGACTTTTCCGCCCGCGACATCCAGAAAAACGAGATGCTCTGCCGCATGGGGCCCGCGAAGGGAAAGGACTTCGCCAACGCCCTCGGCCCTTGGCTTGTGACGGCCGACGAGCTAAAAAACCCGGACGAACTCAATATCTCCGTGTGGGTCAACGGCGAGAAGTGGAGCTCGGGCCATTCCAGCGGGCGCTATTGGAGCTTTCCCACCATGCTCTCGCACGTTTCCCAGGAAGAAACCGTCTACCCCGGCGACATCCTCGGCTCCGGGACTTACGCCGGCGGCTGCGGGCTCGACCTGGACCGCTGGATCAAGCCCGGGGACACGATCGAGATCAAGGCTGACAAGCTCGGCGTCCTCAAAAGCGTCGTCGGCGCGCCCCAAGCCGCCGTCCACTTGAAGTACGCCGGCAAAAATACCGGCGCCCGCGCCGCGGCCTAATTCATCCAGAAGCATGGTTTTCCTTGTTTTGATAGAATAAATTCGTCATGGCGCTTATCGTTAAACAGGGGGAAGTGCCGCGCACCCCGCACACGGAATTCTACGGCCAAGACGGGAGCCTGGCCCTGGAGGAAATCCACGGATCGAAAGGTTTTTCCGGCGCCTTCTCGCGCAAGATGCATCTTCGCCGCTACCCGACGGTCCAGTCTCGCCCTCCGAAACTCCTCAAATGGTCCCTGGCGCCCAGGCCCGCTTTGCGCCTCCCTCTCCAGCCTTTTCATCTGAGGACGGGCGCCCTGCCGTACCGCGGCGACTATCCGCGCTCCCGCCGAGTCCTCCTTCACGGCCGCACGACCGCGATCTCCGTGGCCAAGTTCGACAGGTCCTCCCCGGCGCGGGAGTTCTTCCGCAACGGCGAGGCTCACGAACTCCTCTTCGTCCAAGAGGGGCGCGGCGTCCTCGAGACGGAGTATGGGGAACTCCCCTTTGAACCGAGGCTCTATCTCGTCGTCCCGAAGGGGACCACCCTGCGCCTCAAGCTCGAGACGCCGCGGGCCTTCTTTCTCGTGATCGAGTCCTCCTACCCCATCGAGTTCCCCCCCCACTACTTCAACCCGGACGGCCAGGCCACGCTCATGTCCCCCGTAGTCGAGACCGAAATCGGCCTGCCCAAGCTCCAGAGGCCCCAGGACGTCCGCGGAGACTACGCCGTCCTCGTCAAGCACGGGGGAGGACGCCTCACTCAGATCACGCTCGGCCACCATCCCTTCGACCTCGTCGGCTGGGAGGGGGCGCTTTATCCCTTCAGCTTCGAATGCTCTCGCCACCATTCGATCGCCCGGGAGATTCACACGGCTCCACCCGCGCGGCAAACATTCCAGTCGGGCTCCGCTCCCCACAACGGCTTCTCGATCTGCACTTTCCGCGGCCAGATCGAGGGGTGGCATCCCGAGGATGTCCCGGCGCCCTACGCGCATTTCAACGCCGACTCCGACGAAATGATGTTTTTCTCCGACACGAGCTACGGCGCCCGGCAAGGCGTCATCGAGCCGGGATCGATCACGTTTCATCCGGGGGCGCTCCCCCACAGCCCGCACGGCGACGCCGCGAGGCGCTCCTTCGCGCAGCGCGGCAAGCTGTCCCATTATCTGGCCGTCATGCTCGACACCTTCTTCGAGCCCCTCGAGATCACGCGGGAAGGCTGGGCCTGCGCGCAGAAGGACTATCCCTTGAGCTGGGCGAAGGCGGAGGGAGCCTCGGGAGCCGTCCTCTCCGCGTAGGCCGGCCGGCGGCGCCATCCATCATGGAATTCGACGTCGAAACCCTCTCCCCGCGCGAGCGCTACGCGCTCCTCATCGCAAGCATCCTCCCCCGCCCGATCGCCTGGGTCTCGACGGTCAGCCAAGCGGGCGTCACGAACCTGGCCCCTTTCAGCTTCTTTACGGGGATTACCGGAAATCCCATGTCCCTGTGCTTCGCTCCCGTGAACTCGCGCGACGGCATCGCCAAGGACACCCTCGTCAACGTCCGCGAGACGGGAGAGTTCGTGGTGAACGTCGTCACGGAAGACAACGTCGAGAAGGCGAATCTCACGTCGGCGACGTATCCCTATGGCGTCAGCGAATTCGAGAAGGCGGGCCTGACCCCCGTCCCGAGCGTCCTCGTCAAGCCCCCCCGCGTCAAGGAATCCCCCATTCACATGGAGTGCCGCGTGCTCCAAATCGTCGCCGTGAGCGGCGGCGCTCTCGGCGGAAACCTCGTCATCGGGAAAGTCGTCCAATTCCACGCCGAGGACTCGATCCTCCAAGACGGCGCCATCCCGCATGACCGCCTCCGGGCCGTCGGGCGCATGGAGGGCGCCTGGTATTCGAAGACCCGGGAGGCCTTCGAACTCGCGCGCCCCAAGTGACCGGCTCCCCGCGCCGAATCCTCGCGATCCAGACCGCCTACCTGGGCGACTGCGTCTTGACGCTGCCGCTTTTGCGCGAGGCGAAGGCCCTTTATCCCCGATCAAGGCTCTCCGTTCTGGCGCTGCCGAAGACGGCCGCCCTGTTCGAGGAATTCCCGGCGGTGGATGAGGTTCTCGCGGACGACAAACGCGGCGAAGATTCCGGTCTTCTCGGCATGCTGCGGCTTGCGGGGCGCCTCAGGAGCCGCGCCTTCGACTTGGCGATCATCCCCCACCGCTCGCTGCGCAGCGCGCTCATCGCCAGGCTCGCCGGCATTCCGCGGCGCGTCGGCTTTGCGAGCAGCGCGGGATGGTTCCTGATGACTCGGCGCGCGCCCTTCGACTGGGCGACGCACGATCTCGATCGGAATTTGAGCCTGCTCAAGGCCATCGACCCCTCGTTTTACCCTTCGAAGGACGTTTGGCGGGACGTCGCGGCCTCGGACCATGCCCGGGCCTCGCTCGCCGCCCGATGGGAGAGCCTCCGCCTGGCGCCCGGCGCTCCCGTCGTCGGCCTCCATGCCGGCTCGGCGTGGGGGACGAAACGCTGGCCCGAAGACCGATGGGCCGAGCTGTGCCGCCGGCTCAAGTCGCAAGGATTTAAGCCCCTTCTCGTCGGGGGGCCCGACGACGCGGAGCTATCCAAGCGGGTGGCGGCCGCCTCGGGAGCGGAGAGCTTGGCGGGCACGACGAGCCTTGGAGAGCTCAAGGCCCTCATGGAAAAATTCTCCCTCTTCGTCACCAACGACTCGGGCCCCATGCACGTCGCTTGCGCGATGGGCGTCCCGGTGCTCGCGATTTTCGGGCCCACCGTCCGCGGCCTCGGCTTTTTCCCCTACGGCATCCGAAACGAGGTCGCCGAGGCGGACCTCGCCTGCCGTCCCTGCCCGGGCTCGCTTCACGGCCCGATGAAATGCCCTCACGGGCACTTTCTCTGCATGAAACTCGTCACGGTCGACGAGGTCTTCTCACGGGCGATGAGGATGCTCGCCTGCGGTGTCAGACTTTGACTTTTTGACTTATGGACGCCGATCAACAAGTCAAAAAGTCAAAGTCTGACACCGCAGGCATTCCCGGAGGCCTGAGCGCCGTCATCATCGCCAAGGACGAGGAGAAAAACCTCCCCGCGGCGCTCGAAAGCTTAAAGGGCATCGCCGACGAGATCATCGTCGTCGTGGACGATAGGACGAAGGATCGGACGGCCGAGATCGCGCGCGCGGCGGGGGCGAGGGCCGTCCTGCGCCGTTTCGACGGCTTCGGGACCCAGAAACAGGCGGCGCTCGACCTCGCGACGAAGGAATGGGTGCTCTCCCTCGACGCCGACGAGCGCGTCGATCCGGCTTTGGCGTCCGAGATCGTCGAAAAACTCGCCCGCGCGCCCCAAGACTCCGGGCCGTCCGGTTTCGACGTGCCGCGCCGCGTGATCTTCTTGGGGCGCGAGATGCGCCACGGCGGACTCGGCCGCGAGAAGATGCTGCGTCTCTTTCGCAGGTCTCGCGGCCGATTCGACGGCGCCAGCATCCACGAACGCGTCGCCGTCGACGGAGCCGTCGAAAAACTCGCCCACCCGATCGCGCACGAGACCTACGCCAGCATCTCCGACTATTTGCGCAAAATGGAGTCCTACTCCACGTTGGAGGCCCGCAAGAAGTTCGACCGCGGCCGCCGCTTCCACTGGTGGCAGCACGCGCTCCCGGCCTGGGAATTTCTAAGGCGCTGGCTCCTCAAGGGCGGTTTTCTCGACGGCCGGGAAGGGTATGTCTGGGCGCGGCTCTCGGCTTTCCATTATTGGGTCAAATGCCTCAAGCTTCGCGAACTGGAGCTTCAGCGGGACCGCGCCCTCCCCGGACGCCCGGGGCTCCGATGACCTCCCTTCCCGTCCTCATGTATCACCGCGTCGGGACCCCGCCGGCCGGATCGAAGCTCGCGGATCTTTGGGTCTCACCGAGCAAGCTTCGGGCCCAGCTGGACTATGTGAAGGCCGGCGGATGGTCCCCGATGCTTTTTTCCGAACTCCGGAAGGCCTTGACGGGCGGCGCCCATCTCCCGCGCAAGCCCCTCCTTGTCACCTTCGACGACGGCTACGCCAACAATTACGAGAGCGGCTTTCCCATTCTTAAGGAGTTGGGCGTCAAAGCCGGCATTTTTCTCGTCCATGAGACGCTGGGCCGACACAACGCCTGGCACGATCCCTCGGGAGAGCCCTGGATCCCGATGATGAACCTGGCTCAGGCGCGGGAGATGCAGGAATCGGGGCTCGTCGAGTTCGGCTCGCACACCATGCGCCATCCGCGGCTGACGAAGGTTTCCGCGGAGGAGGCGCGCTGGGAGATTGCGGAATCGAAGCGTCGGCTGGAGGCGGATCTGGGCCGCGAGGTCCGCGCCTTCGCCTATCCCTACGGCGCGGGCGCCCGCCGCGAGGACTTGCGCCGGATGGTGGAGGAGGCCGGCTACTCCTTCGACTTCGGAACGCGGCCGGGGGCATCCCGCCTTCCTTGGGTTTTCGCATCGGAAGCCTTCCGTCGCATCTTCGTTCCGGGAGGGGCGCCGTTGTGGCGTTTTAAGCTTTCCTTGGCTTTGGCACCCTGGCGCCGATGACCAAGCAGGGGCGCGGGCCAGCGAGGACATGGTCGGAGCTGGAGGCGAAGCCATGAAAAAGATCCTCGTCATGCAGCTGCGCCACTCCGGGGACGTCCTTTTGACGCTCCCGGCCGTGAAGATCCTGCGCCGCGGCTTCCCCGACGCCATGATCGACTTTCTCGTCGACGCCCCCCACGACCAGGCGCTTCTCGGCTCGCCCGACATCGACAACATCGTCGTCTATGATCGGACAAGCACGCTCGGAATGCTGGCCGCCGCCAGACGCAAGCGCTACGACTGCACGATCGACTATTTGGGAACTCCCCGCACCGCCATCTTGGGAGCCGCCTCCGGGGCGGCCGTGCGCGTGGGCTACGCGCGAGTCTTTCATCGCTGGGCTTATAATAGGCTCTACGCCGTTCCCCCGGGATCCCGCTACGTCGCGTTGGAGAAGATGGATCTCGTCTCCCGGATGTTCGGGCTCCCCGAGGGGAAAATCGAGTTCAACGTCCGCATCCCCGAGGCCGCGCGCGAACGGGCGAACAATTTCCTGGCGTCGTTCCTGGAAGACGGCCGCCCTCTCATCACCATCGCCCCCGGCTCCCAGCGCCATTTCAACCGATGGTTTCCGGATCGCTACGCCCCCATCATCGATTGGCTTGAGGAGGCGTTCGGGGCCGCGGTACTCCTCCTCTGGGCTCCGAAGGAAAAGCCGATGGCGGAGGAGATCGCTTCTCTCTGCCGCCGCCCCCCCCTCCTGAGCCCCGGGACGGCCGGCCTCGCGGACCTGGCGGCGTTTCTCGAGCGGGCCGATCTCCACATCGGCGCCGACAACGGCGGCAAGCACGTCGCGACGGCCGTCGGCGCCGCCACCTTCACCATCTACGGCCCGCATGATCCCGTCAGCTGGACCCACCCGGATCGTTCCCGGCACCGCTATATCAAGACGGACGCCTGCCTCTGCGAGCACGATGTGCGCCGCAAGCACGCCTGCCGCGAGCTCGCCTGCCTGCGGGCGGTGGCCGTCCCGGATGTCGAACGGGCCATTGGGGCTTTCCTGCCGGAAATCCTCGCGCGAAAAACCGCGAGGAAAACAGCATGACGGACGCCGCGGCGACAAGGGAACGGCTTCTCAAAAAATCCTGGGGGAGGCTCCTTCTCGGCCTCTTGTCCATATTCTACGGAGGGGCGGTGTCCCTGCGGAGCCTCCTCTATCGCGCCGGGATCCTGCGCTCGCGCAGGATCGGGGCGCGGGTCGTCTCGATCGGGAATCTCACCGCCGGCGGCACGGGGAAAACCCCGGCGGTGCTTCTGGCGGCCGCGACGCTCAAGAAACATGGGGTCTCCATCGCGATTCTCAGCCGAGGCTACGGCGGGAAAGGCTCCGGACGGGATGTCACGACCCTGCTCGACGATAGGGACATCCCCTCCGCCGAAGAATGCGGCGACGAGCCCTGGATGATGCATCGGACCCTGATGGGCCAAGGCATTCCCATCCTGGTCGCCAAGAACCGCTCCAAAGCCGGGGATCTCGCCGTCACGTTCTACCACTCCGAGGCCATCATCCTCGACGACGGCTTCCAGCACCTCGCGCTTGACCGCGATCTCGACATCGTCTTGGTCAACGCCATGCAGCCCTTCGGCGACGGCCATCTTCTTCCCCTCGGCTTTCTCAGGGAGCCGCGCCGGGCGCTCAATCGGGCCGACCTGATCGTGCTGACGCACTCCGACCGCGCCCACAAGAGCCGGCTCGAATCGATCGAAGCCGAAATCAAGGCGATCAACCCGCGGGCGCCGATCGTCCACGCGAGCCATAAGGCGGATTTCCTCATGGACTTAAAAACCGGGGAAAAAAGCCCCCCCACGAAGCTCGCGGGGCGCAAGATCGTTTCTTTTTGCGGCATCGCCGAGCCGGAATCATTCGAGGCTTCGCTCCTCGAGCTCGATGCGAAGATCGCGCAGAAATGGCGCTATCCGGACCATCACCCCTACGTCCCCCGGGAGATCACATCGCTCCAGCGCATCCGCGACGGCATACCGGTCGTCACGACGATGAAGGATTTCACGCGATTCCCGGCGGGCTGGGCGGACACTCTCGACGGCGAGGTTTACGCCCTCGCGATCAAGCTTCATCTTTCAAAAGGCCGCGAGGCCTGGATGTCGGCGATCGAGTCCCTGGTCTCGACCCGATGAGCCGCGCCTTGAAGGCCTTCTTGCTCGCGGCCGCGGCGGCGAGAACGGCCCTTGGCCTCGATCTTTTCGGCGGCGCCGCGCCGCCGGAAGACATCGACGTCCTCATGACGGGACCTGCGGCGCCCTCCCAGTCCTACAAGCGCCTGCCGGTCTTTCCGGAGAAACTCCGCTATCAAATCTTTTTGGGCGTGGTTCCCGTGGGCCAAGCGGCCCTGGAGGCCGAACATGTCGTTGAATTCAACGGACGTCCCGCCTATCACATCGTCTCCCGGGCCGAATCGAACCGGTTCTGCGACGCCTTCTACAAGGTCCGCGACTTCAACGAATCCTGGATGGACGCCCGGCGGCTCGCGTCCCTCGGCTATTCGAAAATCCTCAGCGAAGGCCGTTTTTATCGCCGCGAATGGGCCGTCTACGACGCGGCGAACCGCCGATTCGTGGCCCGGCTCACGAACCGCGACGGCAGCTACAAGATTTTCCGCGGGACCGTGCCGGCGTCCATCCAGGACATCTTATCGAGCCTTTTTTACATCCGTTCCCAGAAGCTCGTGCCGGGCCGCGACATCGTCCTCGACGTCAATACGAAAACCAACTGGCCGCTCATCGTCCGGGTGCTCAAGCGCGAGAAGATCAGGACTCCGTCCGGGACCTGGCGCACCGTCGTGGTTGAGCCGGGGCTTCGCAAAAGGGAGGGGATTTTCGTCCAGAAAGGGCGAAACCTCCGGGTGTGGCTCACCGACGACGAGAAAAAGATCCCCGTCCGCATGTCCGTCCAGCTCTTTTTCGGCCATGTATCGGCGCTTTTGATTCCGCCCGGAACCGCGAATCTCGCCGCCCCGGCTAAGGGCGCCAATTATTCCGTAACGAGCCCTAAGAAAACTGGGCAATTTCGGGCCGAATTGTCCCCCTAAACTCTGTATAATCACCTAAGCGATGGCCAAGCCTGAGAGGCTTTTGCAGCTCCTAAGCGCCTTCAAGGGAAAGCGCATCGTCGTGGCCGGCGACTTCATGCTCGACCTCTATCTGAGGGGCAGCGCGAGCCGCCTCTCCCCCGAGGCTCCCGTCCCGGTGGTGCATGTCGCCAGCGAATCCGTCGTTCCGGGCGGCGCCGGCAACGTGGCCGTCAATCTCGCGGTCCTGGGCGCCGACGTCCGCGCGATCGGCATCCTGGGCCGCGACGAGGCCGCTCGAAGGCTGCTGGGCGCTCTCGAAGAGCGGGGGGTGGACGCGAACGGGCTTGTCGAGGACGGCGCCCGCCCCACATCGCAAAAATGCCGCATCCTGGCCGAGCACCAGCAGGTCGTCCGATTCGACCGGGAGTCGTCGGATCCTCTCGGCGCCAAGGCCGAGCGGCGGATCTTGGAAAACCTTCTGCGGGAGCTTTCGGACGGCGCCCAAGCGCTGGTCCTCTCCGATTACGGCAAGGGCGTGATCGGTCCGCGCCTCCTGCGCGAGGCCATCTCCCGCGCCAACAAGCGGGGCATCCCCGTCACGGCCGACCCGAAGGTCGAGCATTTCAAGCGCTATCGCGGGGTCACGTGCATCACTCCCAATCTCCAGGAGGCCTGGGGAGGCATGAACCGCCATCCGAAGGCCTCTCTCGGCGATTTGGAGCGGCTTGGCCGCGACATCCTCAAGACCTTGCGGGCCCGCTCGGTTCTCATCACGCGGGGCGCCCAGGGCATGAGCCTTTTCAAGAGCGACGCGCCCCCCGTCCACATTCCCACCGTGGCCAAGGAAGTTTTCGACGTCACGGGCGCCGGAGACACCGTCATTTCCGTCCTGACCCTGGCCCTGGCCTCCAAGGCGACCCTCGAGGAGGCCTCCCTCCTCTCCAACATCGCGGCCGGAATCGTCGTCGGCAAGCTCGGAACGGCCGCCCCGGAAGTCTCGGAGATCGCGGCCGCCATTCGCGCATGAGCCGCTATCTCTTCGTGACGGGCGGCGTGGTCAGCTCTCTTGGAAAGGGCATCTCCGCCGCCTCCATCGGCCGCATCCTCGAGGCCCGGGGCCTCTCCGTCTCCATGCTCAAATGCGACCCTTACATCAACGTCGACCCCGGAACCATGAACCCCTTCCAACATGGGGAGGTCTTCGTCACGGAGGACGGAGCGGAGACGGATCTTGACCTTGGGCACTACGAGCGATTCCTCAATAAGGACATGCACCGCGCCAACAACGTCACGGCGGGCCAGATCTACGAGACGGTCATCTCCCGCGAGAGGCGCGGCGACTTCCTCGGCGCCACGGTCCAGGTCATCCCCCACGTCACGGAGGAGATCAAAAGCCGTTTCCGGCGGGCCGCCAAGGGCTCGGATGTGGCGATCATCGAGCTTGGGGGCACCGTGGGCGACATCGAGGGCCTTCCCTTCCTGGAGGCGGCCCGCCAGATGGCGATTGAAACCGGGGACTCGCGCGTGGCCTACGTCCATGTGACGCTCGTCCCCTATATCGGCGCCGCCCAGGAGCTCAAGACCAAGCCCACCCAGCATTCCGTCGGGAAGCTCCGGGAGATCGGCATCTCGCCCGACGTCATCATCTGCCGCTCGGAAAAGCCTCTCTCCGCCGACATCAAGGGAAAAATCGCCCTCTTCGCGAACCTTCCCAGGGAGTCGGTCTTCGAGGCTCCGGATGTGGGGTCGATCTACGAGGTCCCGATTCTCTTCGAACGTCAAGGGCTTGGGGACGCCTTGGGGCGCCTCTTGGATCTCAAGACGCGCCCGGCGGACCTCGCGGAGTGGGGCAAGTTGATCGGGCGGATCAAGCGCCCCAAGCGCCGCGTCTCAATCGCGATCGCCGGCAAATATACCGATTGCCGCGACGCCTATAAGTCCGTGCACGAGGCTCTCGTTCACGCGGCTCTCCACCACGACGCCGCCTTGGACGCGCGCTATCTTGACGTGACGCGGCTTGACTCGGGACCGGCCTTCGACGGCGCGCACGGCATCCTCGTCCCGGGAGGCTTCGGCGAGCGCGGGATCGAAGGAAAGATCAAGGCCGCCGAGGTCGCCCGCCGCGGCGGCATCCCCTATCTGGGGCTCTGCCTGGGCCTCCAGACGGCCGCCATCGAGTTCGCGAGAAACGTCCTGAAGATGCGGGGCGCCCACTCAACGGAGTTCGACCCCAAGACCCGCTACCCCATCATTCATCTCCTGCCGGAACAAAAGGGCGTCGAGGACCTCGGGGGCTCGATGCGCCTGGGCGTTTATCCGTGCCGGCTCGCGGAGGGAAGCCTCGCTTACAAGGCCTATCAGGCAACGGCCATCTCGGAGCGCCATCGCCATCGCTACGAGTTCAACAACAAATACCGGGAACTCTTCGAGGACGCGGGTCTGCGGATCACCGGCGTCTACCCCAAGAAAAACCTTGTCGAGATCCTCGAGCTGAAGGGCCATCCCTGGTTCGTCGCCGTCCAGTTCCACCCCGAATTTAAGAGCCGGCCGGAATCTCCGCACCCCCTCTTCAAGGATTTCGTCGGAGCGGCCCTGGCCCATCCCCGCGCTCGCCGGGGCGAAGAACCGGATCAATCCCAGACGCTTTATGCCTAAGGTCAAGGTCGGTCACGTCGTTTTCGACAACGAGAGCCCCCTCTCCTACATCGCGGGACCCTGCGCGCTCGAGTCCGAGGAACTGCTCCTCGATGTCGGACGCCGGCTCAAGGAATTCTTCGCCCGCGCCAAAAAACCGTTCATCCTCAAATGCTCCTTCGACAAGGCGAACCGCACCTCCGCCGCCGCCTTCCGCGGACCGGGGCTCAAGAAGGGCTTGGCCGCCCTCGCTCGCGTCCGGGCGAAGCTCGGCGTTCCCCTGCTCACCGACGTTCACGAGCCGGCCCAGGCGCGGCTGGCCGCGAAGGTCGTCGACGTGATCCAAATTCCGGCCTTCCTCTGCCGGCAGACCGACCTTCTCGTCGCCTGCGCCCGGACGGGAAAGCCCGTCAACATCAAGAAGGGGCAGTTCCTAGCGCCGTGGGACATCAAGAACGCCATCCGCAAGATCGAGGCCGCCGGCAACCGCCAAATACTCGTGACCGAGCGCGGGACGAGCTTCGGCTACGGCAATCTCGTCGTCGACATGAGGGGCCTGCGCATCATGCAGGCCTTCGGATATCCCGTCATCTACGACGCCACCCACTCCGTCCAGCTCCCGGGCGCCCGCGGGGAATCCACCGGCGGCGAGCGGGAGTTCGCGGCGGTCCTCGCTCGGGCGGCGGCCGCGGTCGGCGTGGCCGGCATTTTTTTCGAGACCCATCCCGATCCCGAGCGCGCCCTCTCCGACGGCCCTAATTCGATTTATCTCAAGGACGTCCCGGCGCTCGTGCGCCAGACGAGCGCCATCGATCGCCTCATCAAGGAAGGGGAGAGGCCATGAAATGCCCGGATTGCGGCTACGAAAACAAGGAGGGGGCGCGGGCCTGCAAGCGCTGCTCCAGGGATCTCACGCTCTCCCCCCCCTGGTTTCCGGACATCAAGTGGCACCTGAAAACCTTGGGCATCATCTACGCCGCGACGGCCGCCCTCTACTTCGCCGTCTCGGGCTTCCTCAAGACTCTCCCCAAGCCCTACGACATCCGCAACGTCCCCATCGAGTTGACGCCGTGGCTTAACAGCCGCATCATGAAAGGCGGCGTTCCAGGAGAGCCGCCGGCGCCGCCGGAGACGCACGCTCCGGTCGCGGAGCCGTGAGGCGCCGGCACACGGGATGTTTCCTGTTTCTCCTTGCCTTCGCGGCCTGCCGCAAAGCCCTCCCCCCTCCTCGCGCCTACCCGCGCCAGACTCTGACGAATCTATCCCTTTCCCAGTCCTACCTCGGAGCCTCTGTGTGGAAACTGCGGAGCCCGTCGGCTGTCATCGAGGAGGCGACGCAGGAGGCGAATCTCGACGCCCCCCGCATGCGTTTCTACAAGGAAGGCCGGCTCTCGAGCCGGGTCTCGTCTTTGACGGGGCGGGTGAACCTGGCGACCCGGGACGTGATTCTCTCCACGGACGTCGTCCTGGCCTCCCTGGCGGACCAATCCGTGCTTAAGACCGATCTGCTGAATTATTCGTCCAAGGAAGACAAGCTCTGGACCGAGTCGGAGGTCGAGCTGAGAAAACCAGCGGGCGTGATGCGCGGCCGCGGCATGCGCGCGAGCCCCGACCTCTCCGACATCCGAATCTTCCATCAGGAGTCGCATCTTAAGGGCGCCGAAAAAAAACGAAAAGCCTCGGAAGGCCGCGAAAGGCCCGGAACGGCGACGAAGGGCCCCAGAAGCCCATGAAGCTTTCCGCGCCCCTCCGCGGCCTCCTGTGGATTCCCATCGTCTTCGGCGGCCGGCCCTCCTGGGCCGCGGAGCCGGCGGCGGGCGCCGTCGTCCATTCCGAGGTCTGGAGGGTTTCCCGGAAAAAGGGGCGCGAGATCGAATACTTCAAGGGCCATGTGCGCTACGAGGGAGCGGACGCGAAGCTCTCCGCGGACGAAGCGAGCTATGACCACGCGGACCAGCGATGGAAAGCCGCGGGCCGCGTGCGCCTCCGGCGCGTCCTTTCCTCGGGCGACATCGTCGACGCCCGGGGCGACCGCGGTTCCTACAGCCAGGAAACCGGCTCCGGCCGCCTCAACTCCCAAAGCGAGGTCATCATCAAGCGCACGCCGCGAGACGGAACCGCCCCTGATTTCGCCTCGGGGAAGGCTCTTTCGTGGAGAAAAATGGGGCAGGAGGGAACGCTTTCCGGCGGAGTCCGCGCCTGGGGCCCTCGGCTCAAGGCCTGGGCCCATTCGGCCGACTACGACCGCGCCAAAGGCTCGCTGACGCTCAACGGCGGAAGGCCCGTCGCCGAGAAGACGCCCTGGAAGCCCGGCGACTGGCGCGGGGCGGTCAAGGCGGACCGGATCGTGGCGACCCAACCGCCCGAGGCCGGAAGCGCCGACCGGCAGCCGCAAGGAGCGTCCTGGAAGCGCCTCGACGCCGACGGCCGGGCCGTCGGATGGATCTTTTTCCCGAGCACGAAGGAGCTGGCCCCGCGGCGATGAAGCTCGAGGCGAAGGGGCTGCGCAAGTTCTACGGCAAGCGCGAGGTGGTCAAGGGCATCAGCCTCTCCGTCTCCTCGGGCGAGATCGTGGGGCTTCTCGGACCCAACGGCGCCGGGAAGACGACGACGTTCTACAGCTTGGCGGGCTTCATTCGCCCCGACGGCGGCGCGATCCTCATGGACGCCGACGAGGTGACCGCGCTCCCCATGTATGAACGGGCACGCCGGGGGCTTGGGTACCTGGCGCAGGAGCCGACCGTCTTTAGGGGATTGACGGTCGAGGAGAACCTCCGCGCGATTCTCGAGCGGACGGTCAAGAACCGCTTCGAGCGGATGCGCCGCGTCAAGGCGCTGCTCGACGAGTTCGGGCTCTGGAAGCTGAGGCGGCAGATCGCGCTGAGGCTGTCCGGCGGCGAGAAAAGGCGCCTCGAATGCGCCCGCGCCATGATCAACGAGCCCAAGCTGATCATGCTCGACGAGCCTTTCGTCGGGATCGATCCCATCACCGTCTCCGATCTGAAGGGCTTGATCCAAAAGCTCCGCGATCAGGGGATCGGGGTCCTCATCACCGACCACAACGTCCGGGAAGCCCTTCCGATCTTGGACCGCGCCTATCTGATCTACGACGGGCAGATCCTCATCGCGGGAACGGCGAAGCAGCTCTTGGATGATCCGAAAGCCCGGGAACTCTACCTTGGGAAGGACTTCACCATTTAGGCGTTAGGCTCCGTGACAGAATAATATGGACATTTGGAGGCCCCTATCCGAGCCGGATGCAAGGCGCGAGAAGCGAGCATACCGAGCGTATGGGAGCGATCGAGCAACGCCGCAGGCGACCGGAGAGGGGCCTCCCGCAGCGGGCCGTCCGCTTTCGGTCTGCGACGTCGTTGCGCTCGCCTCGAAACTCGGATGGCCAAATCGTCCATATTATTCTGTCACGGAGCCTTACGTGAACGACTCGATCGGCGTCAGGATGCCGGCCTTCCTTGAAACGCGAACCGCTCGTTCGTAGCGGGCCAATCCCTCGACCCTTCTTCCAGCCAAGTACCTCAAGGACGCCAGCGCCATGAGCGCGAGGACCTCCCCGCGGGTTTCCCGCGCTTTTTTGAACGCCGCCAAAGCTCTCAAGAAAAGCGGCTCGGCCAGCGCGGGGCGTCCCGAACGCCATTCGACCTGGCCAAGCCCCCAATTCACGTAGGCGCCGTCGACTTCGTCGCCAAGCTTCCGATAGAGGCGACCGGAAGACCGGTAATGGCGCCGTGCCTCGCCAAGCCGCCCCATCTGCCTGAGGGCGTTGGCCAGACCGCAATGGGAGTAAGCAAGGCCGAAAAGGTCCCCGTCCGCCCGCGCTTGGGAGAGCACGGACGCATAAAGGCGCCTCGATCCCTCCACGTCGCCGCGGATGCGCTTGAGCCCCGCGAGTCCCAAAACGGAATAACGCGCGCCGGAGGAATCGCGAGCTCGACGAAAAGACGCGAGAGACCTCTCAAAAGCCTCTTCCGCGGCCGCGAGCTTTCCGGAGAACCGAAGAGCGCCTCCCATCGCCCACCAAACGAAGCCGACTCCCTCCCAGTCCTCGCGCCGTTGAAAAAGAGCGAGAAAAGCCTTGAGCCGGCGGAGGCTCTCGGCGTAGCGCCCCTCGGCCCGAAGGAGCATCGCCTCCTCGAGGCGGAGGAGCTCGATCTCCTCGGCGGCGCCCAAGCTCCGCGCCAGACGCAGCCCTCGTCGGATGTGGGCGCGCGAACGCGAGGCGAAACCGAGGCTTCTATTGATAGCGGCCAGGGCGCCATGCGCCTTGAGCCTGTCTTCCGCAACCGCGGCGCGCCGCCTCAAGACACGATTAAAGACG
This sequence comes from bacterium, assembly GCA_021799485.1. GTDB lineage: Bacteria > Elusimicrobiota > Elusimicrobia > UBA1565 > UBA9628 > JAJZAK01. The sequence goes on from JAJZAK010000001.1 coordinate 81,583, forward strand.
ACCGCCGCCCGGGCCAGACGCCCCTCGCTCCTCAAGGCCTCCGCCCTTTCCAATAGGGATTCCATGCCAGCCAAGGGAAACGATACTAAATGTTGGAAGTTGGGACCCGACCGCCATTATTGAAATTCTATTTCAATTAAAGCTATGATCAGCGCATGCCACTTCCCTATTTGCTGGGCATCGTCGCGGGGGGGACCATCTTCCTTGGGTTCCCCATTGTCGCCTGGTCCGGAACCGGCCCCAAGCTCCGGGGCTTCTTCAACGCCGTCTCGACGGGCATCCTTCTCTTCATCCTGGTCGAAATCGTCGAGAAGGTCATCGATCCCATCGAGGATCTCTTCGCGGCCCATGCGGGCGGCTTCAACAAGCTTCCCGACGCCTTCTTCTATAGCGGGACCTTCCTCGGGGGCCTGGCGATCGGCCTTCTCGGCATGGCGCTCTTCGAAAAGTTCTTCCTCGAACGGAGCGCCGCGTCCGGAGAACCTCGGGCCTCGGGTCCGACCCATATCGCCCTCATGATCGCCTCGGGCATCGGCCTCCATAACCTGACGGAGGGCTTGGCGATCGCGCAGTCTTATGGCTGGGGCGACCGGGAACTCGCCTGGACGCTCGCGATCGGATTCGCCCTGCACAACGCGACGGAGGGCTTCGGCATCGCCGCCCCCCTCGACAGGGAACGCCGGCGCGACTGGAAGCTCCTTTTCGGGCTGGGACTTCTCGGGGGAGGACCCACTCTCGTGGGGGCGGTTCTAGGTAGTTTCTGGCAGTCCCACTTCTTCAACACGCTCTCGATGGCGCTCGCCGCCGGCGCCATTCTTTACGTCGTGGGAGAGCTCATCCATATCGGCCGCAACTTGAAGGGCCACATGGTCGTCGAGGCGGGGCTCATCACGGGTTTCACGGTCGCCTTCCTGACCGAGATGTTCATCGCCTGGGCCTCTTAAACAATTCCCGGGCCGCGTCCAAGATGGCGCCGGTCGCGGACGGTCCGATCGAGTTCGTTTCCTCATAATGCCCGGGAAGGCGCGGCAGCATCAGGGCGTTCGACCGGATCTTAAAATCGTAGCCGGGTATGATGTAGCCGATCTCGTCGTTGGCGAGACCGACGACCATGGTCACGGGAACCCCCAAAAAGCTCTGGAGATAGGGAGGCTTCGGCGCCCGGCTCAAGTCCGGCGGATTAAGGTTTCCGGGCGCGATCAGCGGATGGCCGAACGCATAGCGGCCGTCATAGCCCCCGATCACGAGCTCCGGAAATATCTCGCCCGGGATGCCGAGGATCGCGGCCTTTCCAATGGACAGTTCGGCGACTTCCGTCCGCACCCAAGGCAGGGAACTCTCGCTCAAGAGCCCCAACAGCCTCTCCAGGGGAATAGCCCAGCGCCTCCAAGGGGCAAGCGGCGCCCCCGAGCCGTCCAAAATCCGGTGGCCAAAGACAAGATGGGAAAGCATCAAAAGATAGCGGGAGTTCTCGACGGGAAGAGAAACGACCTTTGACGCGGCCGAGAGGCGCGCGGAGGAAACGGCGAAGTCCGGCTTTTTGAGGAGCCTCCGGGCTTTCCGAGCGACGGCCCCGCCGATCCGAGCGGCCTCCGACCAGTCGTCGGCGCCCTTTTTCTTATCGGGAGTGAGCAGGCCTCCGATCGCCCCCGAAAGGTAGACGCAAGTCCCCCCCATCCAGGCCTCCAAGTCGCGGCAAACATAGGCCGGGTAATCAGCCGTCAGCTCGAGATTATGCGGCCCGAGGACTTCGGGGTGGCAGGACCAGTTGACGACGGTCGCGACGCTCTTGCCGGTCCTCGTCCGCAATCCCAGGACGGCTATCCGCGGGTCGATCACCACGGGATCCCGGCTGTCCCGGCAAAGCCCCCGGGGATCGAGCGCCCCTTGGGCCCCGACCACGCCCACCACGACCATGCGCTTCTCAAGCCTCGCGAGCTCCGCCGCGATCGCTTTCTCTATGCGCGCGAGATACCGGCCGTCGACGCCGGAAACGCCGGGCCACGGCCCCCAAAGCCCGAGCGTGTCGGGACCCGAGTGCGTGTGGGTCGCCGCGACGAAGAGAAAGGCTCCGGGCTTGTCGAAGCCCGAAAGCCGCCGAAGCTCCTGGACTTGACGGCGGAAAAACCCGATGAGATCCAAGGAGACGATTCCGACCTTGAGCCGTCCGTCGGACAAAAGGAGAATCCGAGCCTCCAGAGGGTCGTGGACGCCCGTGGGGCGACGGCCCATGGAGCCGAAACCGGCCATATAGACATGTTCGACTCCCAGAATGGGGGTGATGTCCACCTTCCCGGCGGCCGCTTGCAACGCGCCGGCGGGACGAGCCGCCAAGAGACCAATCAGCGCGATGATTAGGAACATCAAGCTCGAAGGGATCGTCCGAGACGGCATGACGTCAGGAGCGGGCAGCCTAGGCATCGGGGGGACGCTCGGCAATGACGCTTGGCGTGGGCGACCAGGAGGGCATGAAACTCATTATATATCTCATGGCGCCGCGGCAGTTGCGATGCGCAAAATTTCTGCGCGTCGCTGTAGGACGCCTCCCTAAAGTAGCCCATACGGCTCATGATCCTCTTGGTGTAGGCGTCGATGACGAATACCGGGCGTCGGGCGGCGAAGAGGATGATCGAATCGGCCGTCTCGGGACCAATCCCCCAAATCCCGAGCAAATCCGGACGCAATCTCCGCGTCGGCTGCTCCAGATAATCGGAGAGCTTGGAAGATTTTCCAAGGATATGCTCCGCGAAGATGCGGAGCTTTTGGGCCTTCTGGCGGAAATACCCCGACGGCCGCACGAGATGCGCCAGCTTGGCCAAGGGGGCGCGACGAATATCCGACAGCCGCACAAGCCCGGAACGCCTAAGATTCGCCAAGGCCTTGGTGACATTCGTCCAAGCGGTGTTCTGAGTCAGGATCGCGCCCAGCGCAATCTCGGTTTGGCGGGCCTCGTCCAAAGGTCCGAAGAAGAGCGGGCGATACGTCGGCGTCGCGTCTCCCTCCGATGTGACGGGCCACCATCCCTGGGGGCCGTAGGCGGCCAACAACGCGCGGTAGACGAGCCTCAGCGGGGGCGGAACAAACTGGTCAGCTCGGGCTTTGGAGGACTTTCTCGATTTTTTTGAAAAGACGGTCCGAGTCGAACGGCTTGATGATGTAATCGGTCGCTCCACTGGCGAATGCGGTCTCGACATCGCCCATGCGTCCCAATCCCGTCACGACGATGATTTTGACCTTCTGGGTCGCCGGGTCCGCCCTCAGGAGGCGGCAGACATCAAAGCCGTCCATCTTGGGCAGCATGATGTCGAGAAGCATGACGTCGGGGCGATCCCGCTTCGCGGCCGCGACGGCCTGGGCGCCGTCCGCCACCCACTTCGTCTCGTAGCCCTTGGCCCGGAGAAGCGCCTCCAGGTTTTCGGCGACGGCCGGCTCGTCCTCGGCTATCAGAACCTTAACCGCCATGAGTTTTCATCGTATCATTTCGTCCCGACAGAGGCAAACGCAGGGCCAGAACGGCCGGACCGGTTCCCGGCGGAGCCACCGTCAGTTCTCCGCCCTGAAGACAAACGAGCCGGCGCACAAGCCCCAAGCCCCACCCGGACGTCATTTGGCCGCCCTTTCGCGCCGGGAAAAAAACGGAGGAGGCCTCCTTGATCGCCCTGTGTCCGTCGGGTTGGCTCTGGAAGGAGACTTTGATTTCCGCGTGAGAAATCCCCCAGGGATCGGCGGAGAGGAGAATGTCGCCCTCGGACCTATTTTTGCGTGCGTAAAAGAGAAGGCTCGACAGGAATCGGGCGGCCCTGTCCCGGTCCACTTTGACTTTCAAATCGGGGAGAGCTCCCGCCACGACGATGCGCATGCCCAACCGCGCGGCGCCGGGACTCTGGGCCGCCACGGCGTCGTCCACGAGCTCCTTGAGGGGAACGTCCTCGGAAAACGGATGGAGATCTCGAAGGAGAAAAAAATGGTTGAAGTCGCGGAACCCGCCCAGAAGCTCGGAGAGCCGAAGCGTTTGGTCGCGCAGAAGATCGAGCCATTCGCGCTGGGCCTTCGGGACCTCTCCGAAGAGGCCATCCACGAAATTGACGACGGTCATTTGGATCGCGGTCATGGGGGTGTTCATCTCGTGGATGCCATGAGAAAAAAACTTTCCCAGACGGCGGTAACGCCAAGCCCATAGGGCGCTCGCCGCGGCGGCGCCGACGGCGGCGCCGGCCAGAAGCCCCCAGGCAAAGCCGCTCATCTCTCGAAGACGACCCTGGATCGGGACGCGTGGCGCCGCGCGAGCTTGACGTAGGATTCGGCGCTGCGCTTGAGGACGTCCCTTTCCTTGGCCGTGAGAACCCGCGCCACCCGCGCCGGAGAGCCGAGGACAAGGCTGCGCGGCGGGATTTTCATGCCCGCAAGCACCAAGGCGCCGGCCGCGACGAGGCTCTCGGCCCCCACGTCCGCCTCCATGACGATCGCGCCCATGCCGATAAGGCAGCCGTTCCCTACCCGAGCCCCGTGAATGATAGCGCCGTGCCCCACCGTGACGCCCCGCCCCAGCGACGCCGGGAAGCCCTCCCTCCCATGAAGCACGGCCCCGTCCTGGATGTTGGTGCGCTCCCCGATCGTGATGCGGCACACATCCGCCCTCAGAACCGCGCCCGGCCAGACGGAAGCATCCCGGCCGATCGACACCCGTCCCACGATCTCGGAGGCGTCGTGGACGAACGCCGAGGGATGGACGGACGGCTTGGCGGCTCCGAGAGCCCTAATCATTGTCCCGGCGTCCCGGCCTGCGACTCATAAAGTGTTTGATACAATAGCAAAAGTAGGCCTTCGGCAATCAGCCGCCGGCATTTCCTCGCATGGAAAAAATCATCATCCGCGGCGCGCGCCAGCACAACCTCAAGAACATCAGCCTCGATCTGCCGCGGGGCAAGCTCATCGTCGTGACGGGCCTCTCCGGCTCCGGGAAATCCTCCCTCGCCTTCGACACTCTTTACGCCGAGGGCCAGCGCCGCTATGTCGAGAGCCTCTCGGCCTACGCCCGCCAGTTCCTGGAGATGAGGGAGAAGCCGGACGTGGACTCGATCGAGGGCCTTTCCCCGGCGATCGCGATCGAACAGAGAAGCCCCTCGCACAACCCCCGCTCGACCGTCGCGACAACGACGGAAGTCTACGACCACCTGCGCCTTCTCTATGCCCGCGTCGGGCGACCTCACTGCCCCCGATGCGGACGCCTTATCATGGCGCAGTCGCCGCAGGCGATTGCCGCCGACGCTCTAAAAAGCTGGGCAGGCCAGCCCATCGTCCTCTACGCCCCGCTTGTCCAAGGCCGCCAGGGGACCTACGAGGATCTTTTCAAGCGCCTGAAGCGCTCCGGATATACCGCCGTGCGGGTTGACGGCAAGAGTTTTGACCTGGACGCCCCTCCCAAGCTCTCGCGCTACCAGCGGCACACGATCGAGCTTTTCATCGACCGCCTGCGCGCGGATCCAGAGGAGAAATCCCGCCTCGCGGAGGCGGTGGAGCTCGCCCTCAAGGAGTCGCGGGGCTTGGTCCGCGTCGAATCCTCCAAGGCTCCCTCCACGGGCAAGCTCATGAGCGAACATCACGCCTGCCCCGAATGCCAGACGAGCATCCCGGAGCTCGAGCCGAGGCTTTTCTCGTTCAATTCCCCCTACGGCGCCTGCCCGGCGTGCGGCGGGCTGGGCGTTAAGATCGAGGTCGATCCGGCCCTCGTGGTGCCCAACCCTTCCCTCTCCGTGCGAGAGGGCGCGATCACCGCATGGTCCGATCCCGTCACGACCAGGACCAACCGATGGAAACGATCCTGGTCGGGCTATTACTCGGAAATCCTCGAGGGGGTCTGCGGCCGCCACGGCATCGATCCGACGGCGCCCTGGAAGGACCTGGGGCCGAAGGCCCGCCATCTTCTCCTCTATGGCGATCCCGAGCGCAACGGGGAGGAAGGGCGCTCGGGGCGATTCGAGGGCGTCTTGCGCAACCTCGAGCGCAGGCTCGCCGAAAGCGAGTCCGACTTCGTCAAGGCGGCGATCACGGAGCGTTTCATGCGCCGCAAGATCTGCCCGGAATGCCGCGGCGCGCGCTTGAAGCCCGAGGCGCGCGCCGTGACGATCGGGGGGCTTGGGATCCATGATCTCTCCCACCTGTCCGTCTCCAGGGCCTCCGAGTTTTTATCCGGCCTCTCTTGGACGGAAAACGAGCGCGCGATCGCCAGGCTCCCTCTCAAGGAAATCCTCGCGCGCCTGCAATTCCTCAAGGACGTCGGCCTCGACTATCTGACGCTCGACCGCGCGTCGGAGACCCTCGCGGGGGGAGAGGCTCAAAGGATTTACCTCGCGACCCAGATCGGCTCGGGGCTCACCGGCGTCCTTTACGTCCTCGACGAGCCATCGATCGGCCTCCACCCCCGCGACAACACAAGGCTTCTGGCGACCTTGAGGCGGCTTCGCGACCTGGGGAACACCCTGGTGGTGGTCGAGCACGACGAGGAGACGATTCGCAGCGCGGATTGGATCGTGGACTTGGGGCCCGGAGCGGGCATCCACGGAGGACAGATCGTCGCCCAAGGGCCGCTCGATCGCATCCTCGCGTCGCCGAAATCGCTCACGGGACGCAGGCTGCGCGGAGAGGATCCGCCGATCCTCCCGGGGGCCAAGCGCGAAATCAAGGGCTACCTCACCGTCTTGGGCGCCAAGCAATTCAACCTCAAATCGATCGACGTCAAAATCCCCCTCGGCCTCTTCGTATGCGTCACGGGCGTTTCCGGCTCCGGCAAGTCGACCCTCGTCTTCGATGTGCTCCATAAAGCCCTCGCCCGCAAATTCGGCGCGACGCGGGAAATTCCCGGGGAGCACCGGGCGATCCGGGGCGCCGAGCTCATCGACAAGGCGATCGTCATCGACCAGTCGCCGATCGGGCGAACCCCGCGCTCCAATCCCGCGACCTACACCGGCCTTTGGACCCCTATTCGCGAGCTCTTCGCCGAGCTTCCAACGGCCAAAGCCCGCGGCTACAAGCCCGGGCGGTTCTCGTTCAACGTGAAGGGCGGCCGCTGCGAGAACTGCGAGGGAGACGGGACGCTCCGCATCTCGATGCAGTTCCTCCCCGACGTCCACGTCGTCTGCGACGAATGCCGCGGGGCGCGCTTCAACGAGGAGACCCTGGCCGTTCGCTACAAGGGGAAATCCATCGCGGACGCGCTGCGCATGACCGTGGAGGAAGCCGCGGAGTTTTTCTCGGCCCATCCCTTCATCGTGCGCACCCTCAAAACGCTCGCGGACGTGGGACTGGGCTACATCGCCCTGGGTCAAAGCGCCACCACGCTGTCCGGAGGCGAGGCCCAGCGAGTCAAGCTCGCCTCGGAACTTTCAAGGCGCGGGACGGGGCGGACCCTCTATATTCTCGACGAGCCCACGACCGGACTTCATTTCGCAGACGTCGCGATGCTCCTCAAGGTGCTCCATCGGCTCGTCGACGCCGGCAACACCGTCCTCGTCATCGAGCACAACCTGGACGTCGTCAAGACCTCCGACTGGGTGATCGATCTCGGCCCCGAGGGCGGAGAGCGCGGCGGAGAGCTCGTCGCGGAGGGGACTCCGGCCGAACTCGCCCGGAACCCCGCTTCCTATACGGGGCGCTACCTCAAGAAAGAATTCAGCGATCAACCCCAGCCGTCCGCGAAACTGATCGCCGAGCGCTGACGGCTGCAAACCGTTCTACAGGCCGAAGTCCATGTAGGGATCGAAGGCCCGTCCCGAGCTTGAAAAACGAGGCGGGACTCGAGAGACGCGATCGGCCATCCAGCGCCGCCATTTCCTCTCCATTTGCTGAAGCGACGTATAGCGGTAGGCATCCCAGATCGCGTCTTGAACGCCCATGCCCTTTCGGAGGTCGGAGCACAGGGTGCTGAAGCGAAAACTGCCGCCGTTGGAGCGCAGAAACTGGACCAAGGCATACGCCTCCGCGTACCATTCCCCCACTCCCTCGGCGCCCCCGCCGACATCCGTGATTGGATTGAGCTTGACGAAAGTCGCCGTTGGAAACGGCAGATAGCCGCGCTGCGCGAACCCCGCCATCGCCCAATACCATTGCGACGTCGACTGGTCCGCGCTCTCCTCGGACATGGCGACGCCCTCATTGATCCAAGGCGGGGGCATGGCCCGGCCCCAATACTGCTCAAAGCGCAAATGCGTCATCTCGTGAGCCAGGATCCGCTCGATGCCCCTCTGCCGGGCGGAGGCGCAGACAAGGACCGTCTTCGGCTTGATCGCAAGCCCCTGCGACCACGCTGGCGGGCGAAAGGAGCTCGCGAGATAGCTCCCGCGGTTTCGAAAGAGATTCAACTCGATGAGGCGCTCCCGGCCCGCATAACCCAGGAACCCCAGGCCGAAATCGATCCGGCTTAATATCGAGTCGACGTTGAGGCTCCAAGCAGGCGGCAGCGTCTTGAACTCCGCGCATGTGACGACCTTGCGCCCATGCCGGTCGGTCCAGCCCCGCGGACAAGCCGCAGAGACTCGGGCGGCGCAACTTGCCGCGAGGAGGATGCCGACGAGACGATGGCGCATCGATGGGACGCCCCGGAGCCGTCTCCGGGATTTGCTATGATATCACTTCAATAATTCCCTGCGCGAGGTTTTATCCATGGACACGATGAAGACCCTGTTTCTCAACCCCCCTTCCTACGAAGGTTTTGACGGGGGCGCGGGCGCCCGATATCAGGCCCGGCGAGAGATCCGCTCTTTCTGGTACCCCACGTGGCTTGCCCAGCCGGCGGCGCTGATCCCCAATTCCAAGCTCATCGACGCCCCCGCGGATGACCTCACCGTCGAGGAAACCCTCCGGCGCGCCAAGGACTGCGAGCTCGCCATCCTCCACACCTCGACCCCCTCCTTCGACAACGACGTCCGCTTCGCCCAAGCGCTCAAGGATCAGAACCCGAGCATCAAGGTCGGCCTCGTGGGCGCCCACGTGGCGGTCCTGCCGGAAGAGTCCCTCAAGGCGAGCGCGGCGCTTGATTTCGTGGCCCGCGAGGAGTTCGATTTCACGATCCTCGACGTCGCCCGGGGCAAACCCCTGGCGGACATCCCGGGGCTGAGCTACCGCCAAAACGGCGCCGTCTCCCATAATCCCGACCGGGAGCTCATCGGCGACATGGACTCCCTGCCGAGCGTCATCGACGTCTACAAGAGGGATCTCACGATCGAGAATTACTATATCGGGTACTTGAAGCACCCCTATGTTTCCCTCTACACCGGCCGCGGATGCCCCGCGCGCTGCACCTTCTGCCTCTGGCCGCAGACGGTCGGCGGCCACGTCTACCGGACCAAAAGCGCCAAGAAGGTGATCTCCGAGATGGCGCGAGCCGCCGAGCTTTTCCCCCAAGTCAAGGAATTTTTCTTCGACGACGACACCTTCACGGCCGATCTCGCCCGCGCCGCGGAGATCGCCAAGGGCCTCGGCCGACTGGGCTTGACCTGGTCCTGCAACGCTCGCGCGAACGTGCCCTACGAGTATCTCAAGATATTCCGCGACAACGGCCTGCGCCTTCTCCTCGTCGGCTACGAATCGGGGAACCAACAGATTCTCAACAACATCAAGAAGGGCATCCGCATCGACATCGCCAGGGAATTCACCCGCAACTGCCGTTCGCTTGGCATCACAATCCACGGAACCTTCATCCTGGGCTTGCCCGGCGAAAACCAAGAGACGATCGAGGAGTCGATCCGCTACGCCTGTGATCTGGACGTCGACACCATCCAAGTCTCCCTCGCGGCCCCCTATCCCGGAACGGAACTCTACCGCCAAGCCATGGCCAACAAATGGTTCGACGAGAACGCGCTCGTGCGCAACGACGGGACCCAGGCCTGCACCCTCGAATATCCGCATTTGACGGGGGACGACATCGCGGCCGGCGTGAAGCGATTTTATTCCCGGTTTTACTTCAGGCCCCGCCCCATCGGGCGCATGATCCTGCAGATGGCGCGCGATCCCCACGAGCGTCGGCGGCGCCTTCGCGAAGGCATCGAGTTCTTGAGCTACCTAAAAAAACGGACGAAAGAACCCTCCGCGGCCGCTTCCCAGACGGTGCCAGCTTAGGGCTCATTCCGCCCCGTGGCTTGGCTCCTCAAGGCCGTCGCGGCGGCCACCGGGGTGTTCTCGGCTTTTTTCTTTCTCGCCTCGTTGGCCTTGCTCCGCCGCCGCTTCGCGAAAAGCAAAGGCAAGGGGGGTCCGGCTTTCGGTTTTTTCGAAACAGAATCCGCAAAATCCAAAAAAATCGAAAACCGGACCCCCCAAGACCTGCCTCCCGTCACAATCCTCAAACCCTTGCGCGGGACGGACCCGGACCTGGATGAAAATCTCGAGAGCTTCTGCCGCCAGGACTACCCCTCCTTCCAGATCGTCCTAACCGCGCAGGACCCCGACGACCCCGCCCTCCCCGCCGCGCGGCGGCTGCAAAAAAAATTCCCCGACATACCCATTGACGTCACGGTCGGCTCCAGGCCTCTCGGGAACAATCCCAAGATCAACAACTTGGCCGGCGGAGTTCCGCTCGCTCGCCACGATCTCTGGCTTATCTCGGACTCCGACGTCAAGGTGGACGAGGGCTTTTTAAAAAACGCCGTGATCAAGCTTCGCCGCGAAAAGCTCTCGTTGGTATCGGCGTTTTATCTCTCGACGGGGGCCTCGACGGCGTGGGAGCGGCTCGAGGGCCTTCTCCTCAACGCCCATTTCACGCCCGCGGCGGTCGTCGGCGCGGCGCTCGGCAAGCCCTTCGCCATGGGGGCCGCGATGCTGGTCGACAGGCCCGCCCTGGAGCGCGTCGGCGGCTTGGGCGCCATCGCCGACTATCTCGCGGACGACTACCGGCTCGCCCTGGAAATCGCGCGGGCGCGCGGGCGCGTTGGATTCGCGGACGAGCTCGTCAAAACCCGAAACGCCTGCCCGACCCTCGCGCATTACTGGATCCGGGAGAGCCGGTATTTTGGCACCCTTCGAGTATGCGACCCGGCCGGGTACGCGGGATTGCTTTTTCTCCAGGGTTTTTCCATCCTCTCTCTGCGGATCGCCTTCTTCGGGCCCGACCCCGTCAGCCTCTGTCTCGCGGCCGCCATTCTCGCCTCAAGGGCGGCTTTTTTATCCGCCATCCTGGGCCTCGGCTCCGGCCGACGGCCTTCATGGAGAGACTACCTCCTTCTGCCCGTCGGCGAATGGTCGTCATTCGGGCTTTGGATTGCCGGCTTCTTCGCCCGCTCGGTCTCATGGCGCGGCCGGCGTTATAAGATCGTCCGGGGTGGGCGCCTGGAGCCAGTCAAGGAGGCGGCCGGAACGAAAACGGATGGAACGTTCGCGTCTTCCGGCTTCTCGCTTCCTCCTTCGAGCTCCAAGACAGCCGCCGCATGAAGATTTTCGAGCGAATCGTCCTCATCGCAGGCTTCGCGACGCTGGCGGCTCTCGTCATCAAGCTCAATCCATCGGTCGTCGCCCACGATATCATGACGGTCGGATGGGGTTTTCTCCTCATCCTCCCGTTCCCGGTCTTCGACAACATCTTCAATTCGATCGCCTGGCGTTTCTCGTTTTCAAGGCACGAGGCCAAAGGGCTTCCCTTTCTCGCGCTTTTTAGGGGCCGCGTGGCCGGAGACGGGGTGAATTACTTGACCCCGAGCGGGACCATCGCCGGCGAATTCGTCCGTCCCGGCATGCTGGGCGACATCCGAACCGCCGAGGTCAAAAACGCGAGCGTCATCGTGGCGAAGCTCTCGCAGAGCCTCGCGCAGGCGCTATTCATCCTCATCGGCCTTTTTTTCGTCATCGACGGCCCGCTGCATTTCTTAAACGGCCGGTCGAGGCATCTGGCGACGGGGTGGGCCCTGCTCGTCGGGACGATCATCCTGGGCTCCGTCGCCTTCCTCGCCATGAAGCCGGCGCCCGGGAAACGCCCGTGGCAGGCGCAGGGGCGCTTCGCGGCCTTGCGCGCCGTCATCCGCGGATACCTTCTCGATCATCCCGTGCGCTTGACGGCGTCGATCCTCTTTTTCGGCTTGGGCTATCTCTGGGGCGCCGCCGAGGTCCTTCTCATCACCCGCTTCATGGGCCTGTCTCTTCCCCTTGAGACCGCCCTGGCCGTCGAGGTCCTCTCCAATATCCTCGACTCCCTCATGTTCATGGTCCCGGCGAAGGTGGGCACTCAGGAAGCCGGGAAAACGGCCATCTTCTATTGGCTGGGCTATCCCGCGAGCCAGGGCTTGGCCTTCGGGCTCATCCGGCACCTGCGGGAGATCCTCTGGGCCGCCGCGGGGTTTCTGCTCTACGCCGTCAACCGCCGCTCGCTCCCTTCGGCCGCGGCTCCTCCACGAGCTCTATCCGAGCTGTTGCGAGAGCCTCTTTGACGCGGGGGCTGCGCAGGCACTGGAACTCCTCGTAAGAATGGTGGCTGCTCGTGGGCCGGCCGCGTCCGCTCGCATCCCTGTCCGAAGGCTCGGCGCTTGGGTGGAAGTACATCTCGGAGAGTCCCTGGGGAAGCCTCGAAAGAAGGTGAACGACGTAATCCTCGCTCATGAGTCCCGAGCGCATCAGCCCCCACGTCCTTTCGGGGAGCAGGACTCCGTGCGTTTTCCTGCGCAGATAACGCCCCAAGGCCTCATAGGTCGCCGCCAAGGCCGCCCGTCCCGCGGCTCCCGTTTTTTCATACCCCCGCCAGGCACGCCACTCCCCGTTCGGCAGCCTCGTGCGCGGGATGCCGTACTCCCTCGCGAGCCTCGTGAGAACGGGAAAGATCGTGGGATGGGCGTGGAGATGGAAATGGCCGTCGATATGCGTGGGCTTGAGTCCCATCGCCAGGAACTTCTCGATCTGGGCTCTCATGAGCGGCTCGACGGCGCGACGGCCCGAGGGGAGGCCGAAATAACGGATTCCCCACAGGGCGGGATTCTCCCGGCACAGCTCGACGTGGATGCCGACGCCCAGGCCCGGGTTTTTCTTGGCGATCGCCGCCGCTTCGTCGGCGTAAGGGCCGTCGACCATCAGGCTCGCATAGCGGAGTATTCCCTCGCGGTAGCCTCGCAGGACCGCCTCGTTTAAGCCCCGGGTCAGGCCGAAATCATCCGCCGTGACGATGAGACGCTTGGCCATGGGCTCAGTCGCCGGGCTTAATCCGGCCTGCTGACAATTTGAAGCTCGCAACTCTGGCACGTTGAATTGGATGGGGAACACTTTTGTTGGACGGTCACCGGCGCCCCCAGCGGGTCCTCCGGATTATTGCAGATCACCTGGCAAGCGCAATTAGGAGGCATGGCGCTTCCCGCGGCGCCGGCAGACACGGTCGCTTGCGGGGTGGTGCCGCATTGCGCGCACGGCCAGCCCTGGATATTGGGACAGGCATCGGCGCAGGAGGGCGACTGGGCATTCAACTGATAGGGGACCCAGGCCGTGTCCAAGACCGCGTAGATGCTTTCGCTCATCGTCCTGCCCGTCTCCGAGTTCTGCTGCCTCATGCCCAACGTGTAGCGGGCCAAAAAAAGCTGGGATAGAAAGGCCGCGATCACCGCGACAACGATGCTGACAACGAGGACGTAGAGGAGGACGGAACCATCGCGGTTCCTCAATTGGGATCGCATTATCCGCCCCCCAGATTGATCGGGAAGGCCGTCGTCACCATCAAGTCGCTCGGGATGACCCCCTCCGTGCCCGCTTTGGTGCCGACGCAAAAATTGGCCTCGATTTGGGCGAGCGGCATGTTGACGACGAAGTTGGGACGCCCCTCCCCGGTAGGATAGCATGTGAGAGCGGCCGACCCCACCGGCGGGGCGGCGAAAAAGCTGCCGGCGGACAGAATTTGAGTGGGATCGCTGCCAGTGCAAGGGCAGTGGCCGCCATTCCCGATGGTAGCGCTGTAGCGGGTGCCCCATAGATTATTATCCCCATCCACCCAGTAATGAAAACAAACGATCATATCGTTCGGGTTATTGCTCAACGGCCCCGCCACGTCGATGCCGTTGACGGAGAGCGAGTTCGGCGTATAGGAGCTCGGCGCGGACCAGTTATCGCAGCCGCCGATGCTGGTCGAATTGTTCGTCTGGCTGGCGTCGATGGAGGTGGCGTTTCGGAAATCGCTCAGCATCGTCTCGATGTTGAGCGCGGTCATTCCGCTGACTCTCGCCTGTCTAGATCCCTTGAGCTGATACTGCACCATCGTGCTCATGAGCATCAGAGCCGCCGACATGACGACGGTGACCAGGAGAATACCGACAATAAGCTCAATAAGGGTGAATCCACGTTGGCTTTTCATGGACACATTTGCGAGCAAGACGGCACGACACAACCTGGCTGACCGGGAGGGCACCAGGACATAGTAATCGTGACGGAGCTGATTTGGGCTCCAGGGGGCCCAATAGCCGGGCCCACGCAATAGCACATGTTGGCGCGGCTCCCAGCGGAGGCCAATTGGGGCGGAAGATAGCTGTTGGCTTGATGATAGCCTTGGCTTAAAGCATACCCGCTATTGGGCCCCGTATCACCCGGAAACTGCCATCCCGAATTGCCGGGGGGACATAAGGGATTCTGGGGATTCGACGCGTTGCAACCGCCGCAGCCGGGCGCGGCGAAATTCATGTTATTGACGAAAGAACAGTCCTGCGTCGGGGTCACGTATCTCCTCAGCTGATCCGCGAGGCCTCGCACCGCGTCGCTTCCGACAAGCGTATTATTGGCGATCGGGCCGCTCTGCTTGACCGACAAGACGACGCTGATGACCCCCATGGCGATGATGCTGGTCAAGAGGATCGAGACCAGGATTTCCGCGAGCGAAAAGCCCCTTTCCCCGAGTTTCATCTTATTCGCATCCCGCTCCCGCCTGGGCGCAGTAAGTCACGCCGCCGTTGAAGGACCCGCTCGCGGGCGCCCCGCCGAAAGGGCAGACGCAGCCCAGTTGGACGTATTCGTAGGCCCAACTCGCGAAAGGCTTGTCGTTGGTCCCCAGGTTCGTCATCAAGTCCGGGTCGGCGCAGTTCCCGGGCGGATTAGGCTGGCGCGCGGCATAGGCATAGCCGGGCCGCGGCGCTCCGTTCGGCGTGCTTGGAGCCCCCAGAGGGTCGCCGATGGAATAGAGATACGGCAGACAGTTGAAATCCTGGACGCTTAAATAGCCGCAGGCGACGATCTGGCAGGGATCGGCCGCGCTGCCATTATTGAAGATGTAACGGGTGGAGCAACTTATGCCGCCGTCGTCGCAGCATTCCGTATTGCAGCTTGAAGTCAGATTGCTGGCGGTAAAAGACGTCACGTTTGGATGATCCACCAAATACATCCTGACGGCGGCTCCGATCATGGCGGTCATGCTCGATGCGTGATCGGCCTTCGCCACCTCGACGTTCTTGTAATACTGGGCGACGCCCATGGAGGCCAGTATTCCCACGATCACGAGGACAACCAGGATTTCCACGAGGGTGAAACCTCTCCTCGACGCCGGGCTCGCGATCATGGCTTATTGACAACCCGCCGGACAGCCGGCGTAATTATTCTGGCTCGCGTAGAGACCTTGGCCGCCCGCAACGATGCCGGGCGGCGGCGCTCCATTCGCCCCCCCATTGGGATTCGGGCATAGACAGCCGTCGCCGTTTGTGGGCGCGGCGGCCATCACATAATAGCCCCACCCTTTATAGGGCGTCGAATTGCTTTCCGCGGAAGGCGATTGGCATACGCCCCCTCCTCCCGGGGTCTGCCTCTGGGCGCAGGCGTAGGCCGAAACCCCCGAACAAGGCAGGCTGCCGGCGCCGTTGCCGACATAGTACAGGTAAGGCTGGCAGTCGAAGTCGTGCATGGTGATGTAGCCGCAGGCGACCAACTGGCAAGGATCGGCGTTGGGGGGGGCCGTATTTCCGGGATTATGGCACAAGTTGTTGCCGTCGTAGCAGCATTGCGCGGCGCAGGCGTTGTTCAACGGGCCATTGCCTTGAAACCCGGTCATCATGGGGAAATCGGCTAAATAGGATCGCACCGCGCCGGCCAATATCGATGTGCGGGCCGCGGCGGCATTGGCCTTGGCTACCTCGACCGACTTCAAGTATTGGGGGATGGCAATGGCGACCAGGATCCCGAGAATGAGCACCGTGACCATAAGCTCGACCAAGGTAAAGCCGGCATGATTGCCTCCCGGCGGCTTCCCTTCCCCACCGAAGCATTTCATGGCGTTCTAACGGCTTGCGCCTCCTTTCGGTTCATGACTTCAATGAGAGCTCATGGTCGCGAGCTTAAAGATCGGAAGATAGATGGCCAGCACGACGATCGCCACGAGGACGCCGATCGAAACGACGGCCAGCGGCTCGACGAGCGTTGTGAACCTCAAGATGAACTGAGTGATGCGCCGCTGGAAGAACAGGGCGAGAGTCTTGAGCATCTCGGGCAACTTGCCGGATTCCTCCCCCATGAACATCATCTCGATCACGAGCGGCGGCAGAACGCCGCCGCGACGGAACGCTCCGGAGATGGATTTCCCACTGGCGACGTCTTCCTTGACGTTCTTGAGCATGCGGTGGAAGATGATGTTCTTGGCGAAGAGGCCCTCGAGGACTGCGAGGGCATTGAGGATGCTGACGCCGCTCTCGATGAGCGTCGACAGCGTCGAAAGGAGGCGCTCGACGAAGATGTTGGTGAAAAAGGCGCCGAACACCGGCATCTCGAGAATCATCCGCCATTTGGCGACTTGGCCCGCCTCGGTCACGGCATAGGCGCTCCAGCCGAGCCAGCCCGTGATCGCGGCGATCACGATGAACATCCAGTCGTGAACGATGAACTCCGAAACGGCGATCACCATCTTCGTCAGGAGAGGCAGCTCCATGTGGAACTCTTTAAAAATCTCCGTGAACTTCGGGACGACGACGGTGATGAAAACCGTGATCACGATGCCCGACATGCCGATGAGCACGGCCGGAAGCATCATGGCGTTCAATACTTTCGTCTTGAGCTCGGCCTGGGAGGCGAGATAGACCGCGATCTGATTGAGGATTTTCGGGAGTTGGCCACCCATCTCCCCGGCCTGGATCAGCGAAATCCACAGGTCGGTGAAAATCTTGGGGTGCGCCTCAAGCGCCTTGAACAGCGCCGAGCCCGCGGAGACATCCTTGGCGACCTGGGTCAGGGCCAAATGGAGGGCTTTTGACCCCGTATACTCGGCCAGCAGGGAAAGCGCTCGCACCAACGGCACGCCGCCGTTGAGGAGTGTCGCCAACTGCTCCGCGAAAAAGATGAGCTGCCACGTCCCCACCTTGCCGCCGCCCGAGAGCTTCTTGGCGATGCCGGAGCCACCCTTCTCGATCGCCAGCGCCAGGATGAAAAACCCGCGGCCTTGGAGGGCGGCGACGGCTTCATTCTCGTCGACAGCCTCTAGAACGCCCGAGCTCATTTCGCCGCGCTCATTCTGGACCGTGTAGGAGAATTGAGCCATGCCGATTATTCCTCCACCGTCGCGGAGTGCACCTCGCCGATCGTCGTCTGGCCCAAGAGCACCTTCCGGAAGCCGCTCGCGCGCATATTCCACATCCCCGTTTTGGCCGCGGCCGCTTGAAGCTTCGTCAGGTCCCCCTTGTCCTTGGAGATGATGCGCCGCATGTCTTGGTTGATCCGATAAATTTCGTAGATGGCCCGGCGGCCCTTATAGCCCGTGTTATAGCAGCTCTGGCACCCGGAAGGCTTGTAGAAGGTCCGGCTGGTCGGCGGAGCCGAATCCAGCATCGCGCCCCTGACCACCTCGTCCCATTCCTCGGCGGGGGGCTCATAGGGCTTCCTGCACTCGGGGCAGAGGACCCGGACGAGCCGTTGCGCGGCGACCAACATCAGAGAGCCCGCGAGGAGATACGGCTCGATCCCCATATCGACCAAACGCACGACCGCCGAGAGGGCGTCGTTGGTGTGGAGGGTGGAAAGAACCAAGTGTCCCGTCAGCGCGGCGCGCAGGCAGGTCTGGGCCGTTTCGGCATCGCGCACCTCTCCCACCAGGATGACGTCCGGGTCCTGGCGCAGGAAGGATCGCAGCGCCGAGGCGAAGGTCAGGCCTATATTGGCGCGAACCTGCACCTGGCTGATGCCGGACAGCTTGATTTCGACGGGGTCTTCGATCGTCATGAAGTTGAGCTCGGGCGTCTTGATGGTGTTGAGGACCGTATAGAGCGTCGTGGTCTTGCCCGAGCCCGTGGGGCCGGTGATGAAGATGAGCCCGTGCGGTTGATTGGCCGCATCCAGGAAATCGGTCCGTTGGCGCGGTTCAAAGCCCAAGGCGTCGATATTGAGCTCCGTCGCGGCGTTGGCGAGGATTCTCATGACAACCTTCTCTCCATAGACCGTGGGACAAATCGAAATGCGCAGGTCGATGGGGATGTCGTGCACCTTGATCGAGAAGGTCCCATCCTGGGGAAGCCGCCGTTCGGCGATGTCGAGCTTCGCCAGGATCTTGATCCGGGCGACGATGGCCATGAAATCCTTTTTCAGGGGGGCGGCGCGCTCATAAAGAGTGCCGTCAATGCGAAACCTCAAGACGACGCGCTGGTCGTAGCTCTCCAGATGGATGTCCGAGGCGCGCTCCGCCACGGCCTGCTTCAAGATCGCATTGACGAGGGCGATGGTGTGGGCGTCCTCCGACAAGGTCGCCGCGCTGTCGAGGTCCACCCTGGTCACCAGGGACTCCATGTCGTCCCCCCCCGCCTTGGCGTCCAGCGGGGCGGCGGCGATCTTTTCAATCGTCTTGTCGATCATGCTCCTGCTGCCCTGCTGGTAAAAGTCGTCGATCGCCGAGTAGATCTGGACCTTCGTGGACACGAACGGCTGGATCTCGCAGTGGGTCAAAAGCTTCAAGTTTTCCCGAACGGAGATGTTCGTCGGATCCCACATGGCGACGGCGAGCAAGCTGCTGTCTCGGAAGAGGGGCACCAGGGCGTGTTCCCGCGCGAAGTTTTCGGGCACGAGATCCTCAAGCTTCTGGTGCTTCTGGACCTTGAGGAGCCTGTTCTCCTTGGACGCGAACGGGAGCCCCATCTTTTTGGAGAGGGCCAAGGCGATGGCGTCTTCCTTCGCGAATCCTAATCTCACGACGGCCTCGCCGAATAAACAACGCGATTGCGCCGCAAGCTTATCGGCGCGCTCCCGTTGTTCCGGGGTGATGACCTTCACGGCCATCAAAATGTCGGCGATATCGAGCTTTTGTTCCGGCATCTCATCATGCTGACGGCGTTTAATGCGGCATTATGGGATCACAATACGGCAAAAGTATACCGGGACGACTGCAAAAGTCAAGGATAACAACGCAAAAAATAAGTTAAAACTCCTAAGGGCTCGTTAAGAAATAATTGATGCACTTCGGAGGCCCGAGGTTGAGCCGAATTCGAGGCGCGACGAGGGCGCAGGCCGAGGCCTGGAACCGAGGAGCAACGAAGAAGTCGGCCAAGATCGGGCCTCCCCCCCTCGGGGCCGGGGCGATTTCGGGCTGCGCCTTCGTTGATCGTCGCTTCCATAGCTTCAGCTATGCGCGCTCCTCTCGCCTCGGCTCGCTCCGAACTGGCCCCGGCGAAGTGTATCACTTATTTCTTAACGAGCCCTAATCAAGCATGATCGTCGGCGTGATGAAGACGACGAGGTCCGTGTTCGTGGTGCTCGCCTGAGTGCTTGTGAAGAACCAGCCGATGATCGGAATGTAGCCCAGCAGCGGCACTTTCCGGACCACCTTGTTCTTGTTGGATTCCAGAAGCCCTCCCAGCACCAAGGTCTGCCCGTTCTTGATGCGCACCACCGTAGACACGGAACGGCTCAATGGGTCTTGGATGGGCTGGGCGCTGGAAGACAGCGGCGAGGTTTGCGTGTTGACGAACTGAGGCTGCACGTACATCGTCACGTAGCCGTCCTTGTTGACTTGGGGCGTGACGCTCAGAATGACGCCCGTCGTGGTCCGGTCGACCGTCGCCCCCGCTTGGCTCGTGCCGGAGCCGAAGCCGCTCGTGACGGCCTGCATGACGTCCACGGCCGTCTTGGCCGCGATCTGCACGACGGCGGGCTGGTTGTTGAGGGTCAGGACCTTGGGCTTTCCCAGAAAACGCGCCTCCGTTCGCGACACCAAGGCCCTGAGCACGACCGTCAATTGCTGCAGATTCAAGACGCTGGTCAAAACTCCCGTCTGGTTGAGATTAAGCGAGCCGCTGGTAACTGACGAGTTACTGCCGCCCAATCCAACGTTCTGCGATTGATTCATCATCTGGCCGCCCATCATCGCGAGCTGGCTGATGACGGACGGGTTGGGGTTGAAGAGAGCCAAGTTGGAGAGATTCGATGGGAGAATCATGGGGAACGTCGTGTCCCTCTCTCCTCCCGTGAAGGTCGCTAGACCCCCGTTTGGCCCTCCCCACTCGAGACCCAGGTCGTTGGCTTTGTTGGCGTCGATCTCGACCACCTGGGCCTCGATGAGGACCTGCGGCACCTTCTTATCGAGAGCGTCGATGATGTCCTCGACTTGGGGGAAGATCTCCGGGGTTCCCGTGACGATGAGGGAATTCGTGCGGGGGTCGACGGCGACGGCGCCGGAATTGCCAATGATCGTCTTCAGGATGTTCATAATGACGACCCCGCTATTATTACCGCCCGATCCGCCCATACCGCCGCCGCCCATACCGCCCATGCCGCCACCGCCCATACCGCCCATGCCGCCGCCGCCCATACCGCCCATCCCGCCGCCGCCCATACCGCCCATCCCGCCGCCGCCCATACCACCCATCCCGCCGCCGCCCATGCCCATGCCCATCCCGCCGCCGCCGCCGCCCATCGCGGAGCCCCCCGTCATGGGAGTAATACTCTGCTGAGCCGATTGAAGCGACTGCAGGGGAATCAGCGGAATCCAATTGAGGGTATATATCTTAACGATCCAGTTCCTAGCCTTGACAGAGCGGGCCAGAACCAAATAGGTGCTGCTCTTGCCGATGCGCTCGTAGGTCAGTCCCTTCATTTCCAGAAGCACCTGCAGCGCCTCCCGGACCGTGACGTTTTGAAGGAACGCCGTCACTTTTTTATCCTGCACACCCTCGGCGACGATAAAGTTTACCTTCGCCTGAGCGGCAATGGCGTCGAGAAAGGCCCCCAGGGGCGCCGCCTTGACGCGGACCGTCACCCGGGTGTCAAGAACCGACTTTGGCGTTTTCGGCGCGCTGGGCGCCGGAGCATTGGTCGTCGGCTCCTCCGTCACGGTCGGCAGGGACCTATCCGAATACCCTGGAGGAGTCGGCCCCGCGCCTTGAGGGTAGGCCGGCTGATTGGCGGAAGAAGACGGCGTCGCCTGGGGAGCACCGGCTCCGCCCTGTCCATAGGAGGACTGCCCTTGCTGCTGAGTCGGGTCTTGCTGGGCCCACGCCGACCCCGCTGAGGCGCAACAAAGCATCTCCAAAGCCGCGGCGGCGGCAACGGCTTTACTGAAATAACGGCGCGTTCCCGTTAAGAGGGAAGAGAAGGCCGATTTAAGCCGCTGCTGATTCGTGGCTGCATTCTCCATGTTGTCCTCCTTCTATTCCAGTCCGCCTTTCCACGCCTTGATCGCCCGGTGATTCTTCCACGAGAAAACGACTCCCTCGCCGGTTATTTTCACGATCTTAAGCGTCTGCTTCTTGACCCTGATGACGCTCCCCACGTCGACCGTGTCGCCGTCAATGATCGCCTTGCTGGCGGCTCCCTTCGTGATGATGGCCTGCAGCTCCACGGAAGCCAGGAGATTTCTCAGCATCGCCGCGAAGTCGACGCGCTTAACCTTGGGTTTCGGCCGATGTTTGACCACCTTCGGCTTGGGCTTGAGCGCCTCGATGTCCTCGGGAGACAGCATCGGATCCCGGATGATCGGCGGCGTGTCGGAGGTCGGCGGCGCGGCCGTGTTGATGCCGATCCGCGCGGGCATGGAGGCGCCCATGGCCGCGGGACGGGCGATGGGACTTCCGGACGTCGCGGCTGCCGCCGCCTGGGGAACTCCGAAAGCCGCGCTTGGCGGCGCCGCAAGCGGCGGAGATGCCGGACGCGGGACCAAGGGTGAGGAAGGCGCCCCGGGGACTACTCCCCGCGATATCGCCCCGGCACCGGGGATCGAGCGCGACGCTAATAGGGTCTTGGCGGGCGGCGTGATGATTTGAGTCCCATCGGCGGGACGCATGAAGGGCGCGCGAGGCTGGGGATTCCCGCGCGCCGCGGCAGCCGCGGCCGGCTTGGTCTGGCGCCGGCGTCCCAGTCTCGCGGATCCGAAAAGCGCCATCAGAGGGATCGCGAGCGCGACGGCCAAGACGATCCAGACCCAAAAGCCGCCGCGCCTCATCGCCGCCCCCTCGATGCCGCGGCGCTCCCATCGAGAAAATCGTCCACCGAGCAATCGACCTGATTCATCCCGATAGGCTTGTCCAATTTCTCCATCTTCAAGCTTTCGATGTAAAGGACCGGCCTGGCATCCTCGACGCGTTTGAGCCACGCTACAAAATCTTTAAACTGGACATTAAATTTCACGGAGACGTCCTGGACGATCAACCCGCTTTCACGAAGGGTTTGTTCCGTACCGGCGCCAATCGTATTGGATTCGAGGCGCTGATCGTTCAGCGTGGCCAGGACCGCCTTCGAAAGGCCCCCCTCCCGATCCTTCAACGGGGTCAGCAACGACGCTCCGGCGGCAATGCGTTTCTCCAGGCTGTTATACTGCTCTTCATATCGGGCGACCATCTTCGCCGTCCTGAGCTGGTTTTCGTAGAGAGCTTCCTTAAGGGTTGCGGGAATATAAACCAGCCGATAAATTCCCAGAACCGCGCACCCCGCGATCACGACGGCCCTGCCAAAACGGGCAAGGCCCTTTTCAACGAAAACGGCCGCCGTCAGCTTCGCCTCACGCAGGGCGGCCTCCATCATGGAGCCGAGCCAAGCGTTGAGCTTGTCCATCTAGCGGTTCGCTCCGGATCGAGATGCCGGCGACAAGGTGAGCGTGAACGCCGTCTGCTTGACGTTCTTCATATTGCCGCCGAACATGGACCCCTCATTTATTTCTTTGGAATCCATCATGACGCCGATATGCCCAAGAAAGGCGCCGATGTCCTTGGACTTCAAAAGTTCGCCCTTGAACTTGAGGATCAGATTGCCTTCTTGGTCGCGAGTGGCGGCCCTGGCATACCCCGAGAGGCTCAATTTGCCTCCGGCATCACCCCTTCCTTGCGAACTCAAAGGACGCGTGAATTGAATGCCCGTCAACCACATTTGAGAGGGAAGGCTGTTTGCCACCTCCGTGAGAATTTCCGAAGGCTTGAGCCTGTTGGCCGCGCCGGACAGATCGTCGAAGGCATTGGCCCTTTGCTGCATATTACCGATCAAGCCCTTGATGGCTATCTCGGATTGACCCTTAAAGACGGCTTCCAATCTCGAATCACGGTGATAGCTCTCTAAATCCTTGGAATGGAGCATGTAAAGAAAGCTTTGGACAATACCCGAAACAAGGAAATAGGCCGCCAACGCAAAACCCGCCACAAAAATGTTCCTTGCAACCCGCAACTCGTCCTCGGCCACTCTTCCCGTTTGCGCGACGTCGACGTTGATCGCGTTGGGCAGCATAAATTTAGCCGCGGCGCCGACGGACGCGTAGGCAGCCCAATCCCCTCCTCGCAGGCCGAGCGGCGCATCCACGTCGGCGTCCTGGACGGGCACGCCGGCATCCTGGGACAAAGCCTGCCTCCAAGCGTTCATGTCCGGGAGCCGCCCGCTCACGAGCGCTCGGGAAATCGGACCGGTTCCGAGGGCGTCGGCGGCGAAGCGCAATGAATTGCCGAATTCGATCCTCCGCAGAGCCTCGATAATGGACGGCGGTTGGCTCCAGAGCAACTCCCGAAACAGGACAGGCACTCCCTTGTCGATGACAAGAAACCGAAGGCTCGTCGCGTCCACGAGCACGTGCGCGTAGGGCTTTCGCTCCGCGTCGGCTTCCAGCAGGTCCCACAGCCGCGCAATCGAGCAGGGCGCGACCTCGACGCCGGCCAGCTTCAAGCCCGCCGCCGCGACTATTTTTTCGATCTTTCCGACGGTGTCCTTTCCCGTCACCGCCGTCAGGACGCCCTGGCGCGGCTTGGAGGTCCCGGACTTTCCTTGGGGTACCACCTGGAAATCGAACTTCAGCGTCTCCAGCGCCAAAGGAACGTGCTTCTTGATCTCGAGACGCACCGCCGTCGTCCAGAACTTGCGCTCCATGGCGGGCATCATGAAGTAGCGGAAAAGTCCCATCTGGCGCGACAACGTCACGACGACATTCGGGCCGGCGCGCTTCGCGGCGCCTAAATTTTTATCGAGGAAATCGGCGAACTTCTCGGCGTCGTTGAGGAAATCGTCCGTGAGG
The DNA here is from genome assembly GCA_021799485.1 of bacterium. Classification (GTDB taxonomy): domain Bacteria; phylum Elusimicrobiota; class Elusimicrobia; order UBA1565; family UBA9628; genus JAJZAK01. The sequence goes on from JAJZAK010000001.1 coordinate 105,968, forward strand.
GCCGCCGGGGCGGCCGAGGCGCCGGCGCTGGGAACGGGAAAGCGCAATAGGTTCTCCACGGCGAGATGGCCGCCCTTCAAATGCACGGCCGCGGCGTACACGACGCCCGGGCTCACGAAAAGACCCAGACAGCTTGCGTGCTGCGGGCGCGAACTGCCGAAAGCCCACTGCTGGACGACGTCGTTTAGGCCCATGTAATTAGCTAGGCCCCCCCTTGGAAAAACTCAGAACGGCCTCCGGGGGCAGAGAGCCCGCGACGCGAGTCGAGACCCAGACGCGGAAAGGATCGGCGTTGTAGCGGTTAATGAGAAGTCCCGCCGTCATCTCGCCCCGCTTCAAAGCCAGGTCTTCGGCATGAGGCTCCTTGGAAGAGGCGTAGCCGACGATCCGAGCCTTCTCCTTGGGATGCGCGAGGAGCGTCATCGCGACTCTCTGGAGCGCCGCGTTTAGCCGCGAACTCCACTCAAAGCTTCTCCTATCGAAATGGAAGCGGTAGATCTTGATGGGAAGCCGGACCCGCTTGCGCGCCTTGCGGCGGTGGGCCCGCCGTAGAGCCGACGACTTGTGCGCGGGCGCCGCTTGCGCCGGCGTGGCGGCCGGCGACTTGGCTGCCGCCGGCGCTCCAGCGCCTTTCAAGTCGATCCATCGCTCCGCGACAAGCGTCTTATTTTTGAAGTCCGTCGCCTGCAGCCGGCAGAGATAGCGCCCCGACGGGAGCGGCGGCCCCCAGAAATGAGTTCGGCCGCTCCAGAAAAGCTGCTCGTAGACAGGGCCGACCCCGACGAACTCCTCGATCGGCGCGGGCCGAAAGCCCTTCTCCGTCGGGGGCCGCCCCAGAGTCAGACGCCAGGAAACAAGCCCCGCAGGCGGCTTTTCGACCGCGAACTCGATGAGAGATCCTTGGTAACCCTCGGCCTTGAAGGCCGCCGGCGTCACTCCCAAGGACAGCGGCGGAGTTCCGGGCGCCGCGGATGCCGAGTCTCCCTCCAATTCAAGAGGCTGATCGTAAACGAAAAGGATGATGATGCCCTTGTAGGTTCCCAGGGCTTCGGGGATATCGACCTGCGTGTTGAGGAGATTCACGTGGACGCGCGGTCCGGAGACCCCCCGATCGACCAGATACGAGGCGATCGCGAGCGTGCGCCTCATATCCAGCACGCTCGCCTTGGCGAAGGCTGTCCCCTCCGGAAGAATCTGGACTTGGGCCTCTCCCAACCCGAAAACAATCCGCGCCAGCGCCGCGAGCAAAGCGTCCGCCCCGCGCCGCAGATCCGTCTTCTTCTTGAACAGGGCCGTTGCGGGAATGGCGATGGCCAGCGGACGTTCCCTGCCGGTCTGCTTCATGATGATCCGGGAATCCTTAACGGCTCCCCAAGTGAGAAGTCCCTTCCTAACCCAGTCATCCAGTTGGGCCTCGACTTCGCGCCTGACCGCGACGTCATCGACCGGGACGAGCGGCCGCTGCGTGCTGACGGGGCCGGGCCAGGCGTCGGCTCCCGTTCCCGGAGGAGGAGGAGAAGCCTGTCGCACGACGGCGACCATGGCGGGCCCCTGGCCCGCGGCCGGAGACTCAGGGTTCGTCGGCAGCGGCTCGATCGAGGTCGGGGCGCCGTGGTAGGCGGGAGGAGGACGGGGGGTTTCCGCGGCCGGATTCATCCGTTCCGTGATCATATTGAGATAGTCTCGAGCCAACGGCCGTTCCGCGGGATTCCCCCCGTTTAGAACGGCGCCGAATTTCTCGAGGGCTTGAGCATCATCTCCCTGGTCGTAGAAATAAATCCCCAGAAGCATATCGCGGCTTAATCCAGGCGATCCCGATGTCACGGCTTGGGCGCCGGCCTGCGCCGCCCCCCCCAACCAAGCGGCCGCCAAGAATAATATTTTAAAAGCGCGCATAGGCGTCGCCGACGATTACAACAGAGTGCAATATAAGCGCGCAACGGTTTCTGATTTGTTACGAAAAACAAAGACAACGGTAATTCGGAAAGCACGGGGCGCCTCGACGGCTGTCGCATCCATGGAGGAAGCTTTCTTGCGCCTTCTGTGGCCTGACAGCGCCTTAGTATTTTTTCAGCCTTTCAAGGCCTTTTTGAGCCGCGTCGCTCCCAGGACTCAAAGCCACGGCTGCCCGGTAATGCCGGGCGGCTTCTGGCAGTTTCCCCTCCCGCTCGTTAAGCACCGCCAGAAGGAGCTGCGCATCAAAATCCGCCTGGACGTTTCCCGGGCTTTGACTCAGCAATTCTCGGGCTTGGGCCTCCGAGGCGGCGACGTCTCCCCGGGAGGCGAGGATCGTCGCCAGGATCAGCCGCGGCTGGGGAAATCGCGGGATCTCCCGGATCGTTTCCATGGCCAAGCTCTCGGCCCCGGCGCCTCGATCGCCGCGCGAAACGAGGCCCCGCAGTTTTCTGAGGTTCGAAAGACCTTCGAAGAGTCCCCCGTCGGGTTTCCCCGAGCGTCGGCTCAAACTCCAAAGATTGCGCGCGGCCACTTCCAGATCGGGGTTGATGATCAGCGCCCGCTCATAGGCGTCCTTGGCTTCGCCGTATCGCCGCGCCAAGCTGTAGAGATAGCCCAAGTTGTTCCAATAATTCGGGTCGGAGGGAAACATCAGGGCGGCCGTCTTTAAGAGCCGGACGCACTTGCCCGCGTAGCGCGCGGGATCCTTAAGATAGACGTTGGAAAGGCTGTTGTAGGCCGCCGGAGAGACGGGGTTGATGAAAAGAGACTCTCGAAAATAAGGAATCGACGCCTCGGGGTTGCTCAAATGCCCGCTCTCCACGGCGCCGATGTTGTAATAAATCTCGTCATAGCCCGCGTTGGCGCCCAAGGCTTGAACGTAGGCATCTACGGCGTCCTTGTAGCGCCCCGATCGCGCGTAGACGTTGCCAAGCTCGTAGAGCGCGTTGACTTCGCGCGGCCCCCAACGCCTGGATTCCTCGAGTTCAGCGGCCGCGCGATCGTAAAAGCCTTGACGCGCGAGCTTAAAGCCCGCGAAATAATGCGCCTCCCTCATCCAGACTCTGACCCAATACCATGAGGCCGCCGTCGCGGCGGCGAGCCCCAGGACCCCGACGGCGCGCCAGAACCGATGCGGGCGGCGGGGTGGAGGCTCGACGGATGCCGTCGCGAGGCCGGCGCTCCACCAAAAAAGAAAAGCTGGCGTCGCGAAATGAAGCGACACGTTGAGGAGATTGTCCGCCAGCATTCCCGCCACTCCGGCGGCCGCCGCGAGCCCAAGCCGAGCGGGACGTCCGCCCTTTTCCCGGAAGCGGGACCGGCAGGAAGCGAAAAACGTCGTCCATAGCCATGCGTAAACCCCCAAACCCAAGAGGCCGGTTTGGCTGAACACCTCGAGGATTTCATTGTGGGCATTATTGGCGTGGGTCCGCAAAGTCCTGAAAAATTCGAAAGAAGACATCAGCGGGCCCTGGTAAAAAGGGTAGAAAAGCTCGAACACGCCGAATCCCTTGCCGGTCAACGGATTTTCCGAACCCATCAGCCACGCCGACAGCCATATCAGCACCCGCTGATGAAGCGGCGCGTAGGGAGTCGGGGAGGAGCGTATCTCCGAAAGTTCGCTGAGGCGATCGAGAACCGATGGGGCGTATGTGGCCGTGGCGTTGTGGGGCCAAAAGACCACCAAGGCGGCCATGGCCCCGACGAGAAGTCCGTTCGCTCTGGGCGCGGCGCCGAGACGCTCCCGGACTCGCGGAGAAAGCAAAAGGAGAGAGGACGCCACGAGGGCGCCGGCCCAAGACGACCGCGTCAGGCTGGAGATCAAGGCGCCCTCCAAAACGACAACGAGGGCTCCATAGGCGAACCGGCGGGGCGCCGGGGACTCCAGATAATAGAGGATGGCGAAGGGCAGCACGAGGACGTCGTAGGATGAGAGAAAGTTCGGGTTTCCGAAGGTCGAAACGGAGCGGGAACCGTAAGGATTGAGGGTGTGCGGCCATATGAATTCCAAGTTGAAGTACTGGCAGATCGCGTAGGCCGAGGCCATGAAAGCCCCCGACATGGCGAGATGCGCATAATCGACGGTCCGGCCCCGCCGGCAAAGGGCATAAGCCCAGACGATGCCGCCGGCCCACAGGAGCGCCCCGTATGAGTCAAAGACGTGGCTCCAAAGATTTTCCGGCGCGCCGGGAAGGGAGCGCAAATCCGGAAAGGCGATCCAAAGAGCGGGCCAAAGGACGGCGAAGAGAGACCAGGCTCCCGTCGCGGCGCCCCCCGCTTCCTCGTCGTCGGGACGCCGAGGGCGTGAGGCGAGATAAAAGGGCGCGACGGCGTTTATGATCAAAAATAAGAGGCTTTTCCCGCCCTCGCTCGCGATCGCGGGCTTGAAAAATGGCCGATGCCCCCAGTAGCTCACCCCCCATGAGAGGAGGGCCGTCGCGCACCAGAAAAGGATCGGCCAGTCGACCGGCGTTCTCGGCATTCCCGGGCCGCGGCCCCCGATCATGGGAATCAGCCAGCGGATTGAAGCCAGGCCGATGAGACAGAGGTTGAGAAGGACGATCTGGCTGATGTAGGGATTGCGCGTCAGGTCCGTGAAGAATAGGAGGGGGCTGACAAAGAGGACGCCGATCCAGAGAAGCGTCTCTAGTTTCTTAAGCACGGAGAACAGCCGGAGATGGGATTCGAACCCACAACCTATCGCTTACGAAGCGATTGCTCTACCGTTGAGCTACCCCGGCGCTAATCGATTCTAGGACGGCCTTCACGTGGCCCGGGACGCTGACTTTGCGCTCGACCGATGCCACGCGGCCATCCGGCCCGATCACGAATGTCGATCGCTCGACCCCCATGTAACGCCTGCCCATGAACGACTTTTCCTTCCAAACACCGTAGGCCTTGCAGAGGGCCTTATCCTCGTCGGCCAAGAGCGGAAAGGGAAGCTTGTGTTTGGCTTTGAAGCCCTCGTGGGACTTCGGGCCGTCGGGGCTGACGCCCAGGACGACGCAGCCGCGCGACGCGAACTTGGCATGAAGATCCCTGAAATCGCAGGCTTCCTTCGTGCAGCCGGGCGTATTGTCCTTGGGGTAGAAATAAAGGACCACGGTCTTTCCTCGGTAGTCCGAAAGCCTGCGAGCCACGCCGCCGTCGTCGACGGCCTCGAAATCGGGGGCCTTGGAGCCAGCCTCGAGAGCGTGAGACATCGCGGGCATTATATCAACTTCCCGTCAACGCCTTGATGCCAGGCAAAATCTTCCCCTCGACGAATTCGAGGCTCGCGCCGCCGCCGGTCGAAAGATGGCTGAAGCTCCCGGCGACGCCCGCCTTGGCGACAAGCGCCAGGGTGTCGCCGCCGCCGGCGATGGTCACGACGCCCGCCTTTTCGCCTTGCTTGGCGACGGCGTTCGCGACAGCCAGGCTTCCCTTGGCGAAAGGCTCCATTTCGAAGACGCCCAGCGGGCCGTTCCAGAAGATCGTTTTCGACTTCTTGATCTGCCCGGCAAAAATATCGACCGTGCCGGGGCCTATGTCGACGCCGATCATGTCCGGCGGAATCGCCATCCCCTGCGTAAGCTCGACGGGAGAGTCGGGACGCAGTTCCTTGACCGCGGCATGGTCGGCGGGCAACAGACAGGTGATCTGCCGCGCGAAAGCCTTCTCGATGATCGACTTCGCCTCGTCGAGCATTTCCTTTTCGACGAGAGAGCGGCCGACCGAGATGCCTTGCGCATGGAGGAAGGTGTAGGCCATTCCCCCGCCAATCAGAAGAGAATCGACCCGTTCGACCAAGCGCTTCATGACCCCCAGCTTTCCAGAGACTTTCGCGCCCCCGATGATGGCCAGAAACGGCCTCTGGGGATTGCCAAGAGCGCGATCCAGGAACTCGATTTCTTTTTGCACCAAGAGCCCCACGGCCGACGGCATGCGCCGGGGCAAAGCGTCGGTCGAGGCGTGGGCGCGGTGAAGAGAGCCGAAAGCATCCTGGATGAATATGTCCCCTAGTTTAGACAGAGCGCCCGCGAACGAGGCGCTGTCCTCCTCCTCTCCTGGATTGAATCGCAGGTTTTCCATCAGGAGGATCTCCCCGGGCTTGAGCGCCTTGGCGGCCTTCTCCGCCCGCAACCCGACCGTCTCCTCGCAGAAGGAGACGCGACAGCCCAAAAGCTTCGACAACTCCTCCGCCGCGGGCTTGAGGGTCAGGCGCGGATCGGGCTTTCCCTTGGGCCGTCCCAAATGCGAAAGGATCACCACGCGGGCCTGCTCTTTTAAGAGGAACTTGATCGTGGGCAAGGACTCGCGGATCCTCGAATTGTCCCGGACTCCCCCGTCCGAATTCAAGGGAACGTTGAAATCGACGCGCAGGATCACGCGCTTGCGGGAAAGTTTCATGTCCTGCAGGCGCTTGACTTTAAGGGCTGGTTCTTCCGGCATGATGGGCTCCTTGTTTTGCTTGTTCACAGCAATATCCTTTTGCCAAGGGCCGAAGCGATGAGTTCGCAGGCGAGCGCCGCCGTGGCGTTCTCCACGTCCGCCAAGGGATTGACCTCGGCCATCTCCAGCGAGAGGATTTTCCCCGACTCCGCGGCGGCCTCCATCACGAAATGCGCCTCGCGGACGGTCAGCCCTCCGTCCTTCGGGACCGACGTTCCCGGCGCGCACCGGGGATCCACGGCGTCGATATCGAAGCTTAGGTGGAATCCGGCCGTTCCGGCGCCGGCGAGGGCGAGGGCCTCGTCCACCACGGCCGCGATGCCGCGGCGGTCGATCTCGTGCATCGAGAAGGCGCGCACGCCGCTGTCTCGAAGGTTCTTTCTCTCCTCGTCGTCGACGTCGCGCACGCCGATCAAGCAGAAATTCTCGGGCGCCACCTTGGGCGCGAACCCGCCCAACCTCGCCAAGCCGCGGTCTCCCATGCCGAGGATATGGGCGACGGGCATGCCGTGGGCGTTCTTCGATGGAGAGGTCGCCGGCGTGTTGATGTCGGCGTGGGCGTCCACCCAGACGACGCCGAGCCGCTTATTCTTCTCGCGAAGGGCGCCGGCGATTCCCAAGATGGAGCCGATCGCTATCGAATGGTCCCCGCCGAGCAGAAGGGGCAGCGCATCCTCCGACACGATGCGGCGCGTCCGGGAGGCGAGCTCGGAGCACATGCGGAGCAGCTCCCGGCGGTTCTTGATGCCCTTGGATGGCGCGGAGGCGGCCGCCGGCCTGGCGGGAACGTCCAAATCGCCGCGATCGCTGACGCGCAGCTTCATCCCCCGCAGGGCATCCAAGAGCCCGGCATGTCGAATCGCCGCCGGGCCCTGGGAGGCTCCGGTCCGGTTGGCGGCCTGGTCCCACGGCACGCCCAGGACAGCGATCTCGCGACCCCCCATGGTCGAGGTTCGCAAGGTTTCTATTTCCTTGAAAGGCCCGCCGGCGCCTTGATCCTCGCCCCCAGATACGCCGCGACGTCGACGACGCGGCGCGAATAACCCCACTCGTTGTCGTACCATCCGAACACCTTCACGAGGTGATCGCCGGAGGTGGCGGTCAGGAGGGAGTCAAAAATGCAGCTGGCGGGATTCCCGAGAAAGTCCCTGGACACAAGCGGGACGTCGCAGTATTCCAGGATGCCCTTGAGCCGTCCCTGGGAGGCTTTCTTGAATGCCGCGTTGACCGCCTCGGCGGCCACCGGTTTTTCCGTCACGATGGCGAGATCCGTCAAAGAGACGTCCTGGGTGGGCACTCGGACCGAGATGCCGGAGAGCTTCCCCGTGAGCTCCGGAATGACAAGGCCGATCGCCTTGGCGGCCCCGGTCGTGCTGGGGATCATGCTCGCCGCCGCCGCCCGCGCGCGCCGCAGGTCCTTGTGGGGAAAATCGAGAAGGACCTGGTCGTTGGTATAAGAATGAACCGTCGTCATGTAGCCCGCGCGCACGCCAAAGTTGTCGAGCAGCACTTTCGCCATGGGAGCCAGGCAGTTGGTCGTGCAGGAGGCGTTCGAGACGATCGTATGCTTGGCCGGATCGAAAGCATCCTCGTTGACGCCCAAGACGATCGTCGCGTCGGCGCCCTTGGCGGGGGCCGAGATGAGGACGAGGCGCGCCCCGGCCTCGAGATGCGCTCGGGCCTTTTCAGCCTCGGTGAAGCGGCCCGTGGACTCGATGACCAAATCCACCCCCATCTCGCGCCAAGGGAGCTTCGCGGGGTCCTTTTCCGCGACCACGCGGATCTTGCGGCCGTCGATCGCGATTTCCCCCTCCTCGGCGGAGACTTTCCCCGGGAAAGCGCCGAAGGTGGAGTCGTACTTGAAAAGATGCGCCAGCGTCGCCGAGCTCGTCAGGTCGTTGACGCAGACGAACTCGAGTTCCGGCTTGTTGAGCCCCGCCCTCAAGACAAGTCTCCCGATCCTCCCGAAACCGTTAATGCCAATACGCATGCTCATGATTCACGTCCTCCTAATCTTAGCAATGGACGGCGCGCCCAGGCCCCCGCTGTCCCGCATCATGACGGCCACGCCGGCATGGGGCTTTTGTCCCGCGTCTCCTTCTCAAGTCTTCCGACGAAATCACCTTCCTTGACGCCCTGGAACTGCCGGCCGTCGCGCAGCCGAACCGAAAGAGTCCCGGCCGCCACATCCTTGGGTCCCAGCACCACGGCATAGGGAATCTTTTCCAGCGTCGTCTCCCGGATTTTCTTGCCGACGGTTTCCATCCGGGAATCCAGGTCCGCGCGCAGCCCGGCGCGCGCGAGGCGCTCGACAAGAGCTTTCCCCTCGGCTAATTGCGCTTCGCTCAACGTAAGAACGCGGACCTGGACGGGCGCCAGCCACAAGGGGAAAGATCCGGCATAATGTTCGACCAGAATCCCGAAAAACCGCTCGACGGATCCCAAGAGCGCCCGGTGCACCATGACCGGACGCCGGCGCGATCCGTCCGCGGCGATATACTCCAGCCCGAAGCGAGCCGGCAGATTGAAGTCGAACTGGACCGTGGAGAGTTGCCAGGAGCGGCCGATCGCGTCGATCACCTTGACGTCGATCTTCGGACCGTAGAAAGCGGCCTCCCCTTGGATCAGGCGGTAGGGGATGCCGCGCGCCTTGAGCACCTTCTCAAGCGCTCCTTGCGCCGATTCCCAATCCGAAGCCTCCCCGCTGTACTGCGAGGCGTTGGCGGGGTCCCAGGTCGAGACCTCGACCGCGTACTTGTCGAAACCGAAGGAGCCAAAGACCGCCAGCGCGAAATCGAGACAACCCTCGACCTCGGATTCGACGGACTCCGGGGCGCAGAAGATATGGGCGTCGTCCTGGGTGAAGCCCCTCACGCGCAGGAGCCCGTGGAGGACGCCCGAACGCTCGTAGCGGTACACCGTCCCCAATTCCGACAAGCGCAAGGGCAGGTCCCGGTAGCTCCTGAGCCGGCTCTGGTAGATCAGGATATGAAAAGGGCAGTTCATCGGCTTGAGCTGATAAGGAGTTTTCTCAAGCTCGAGCTCGGGGAACATATTGGCGCGGAAAAATTTCGAATGCCCCGAGGTCTCCCAGAGCCTGGCCTGAGCGATGTGCGGGGTGAAGACCATTTCGTAGCCCCGGCGCAGGGCCTCCCCCCGAAGCCAATCCTCGATGAGGAGACGCACGCGGCCGCCCTTGGGATGCCAGAAGACGAGGCCGGGGCCGGCCCCCTCCTCGATGGAGAAAAGTCCCAGCGCCGAACCCAGCTTCCGGTGGTCGCGGCGGGCGGCCTCCTCGAGCATTTTAAGATGGTCCGCGAGCTCCACGGCGGTGGGCCAGGCCGTGCCGTAGATGCGCTGGAGCATGGGTTTTTTTTCGTCCCCGCGCCAATACGCCCCCGCGACGCTCAAAAGCTTGAAATGCAGGAGCTCTCCGGTGTCGCGAACATGCCCTCCGCGACAGAGATCGGTAAAGGTATCGTGAGTATAATGCGTGATCTTCTGGCCATGGAGGCCATCGAGGATCTCGACTTTATAGCTTTCCCCACGCTTTTCCCAGTAGCGGCGGGACTCCTCATAGGGGACCTCTTTCCCTATAAAGGCGTGCCGGCCCATCGCGACTTCGCGCATACGGGCTTCGATCTTCGGGAAATCGGCCTCCGTGAAACGGTGGGGGCTGTCAAAATCGTAATAAAAACCGTTCTCGATCGCGGGCCCTATCGTGATCTTGGTGCCCGGGAAAAGTTCCTGGACGGCCTGCGCCATCAAGTGAGCGCAGGAATGCCTCAGGGCGCTGAGGCATTCCTCCTTCGTTGGAGTCATCGTGTAAACGGGCATTCTCTCTTTCGAGGCAAGTGGTGCCCAGTGCAGGATTTGAACCTGCGACCTTTCCCATGTCAAGGGAACGCGCTACCGCTGCGCCAACTGGGCTTTCGCGCCGATACTTCTCGGCGACCGCGACATTCTACAAAACTTTGCGGCGGCATCCAGAAACGGTGAACCGTCGTTCCAGCAATTCCGCAACTCTGATCCGCAATATTGCGAAAGTAGGCCGAAAAGCGGTCCGGCAAATTCGCGCGGGCCGATTGGCCGCCGAGAAGGGGCGGAGAGGCGGCGGAACAAGCCGCATGGCATCCTCGACGCGAACAGGAGCGTCCGGAGGGGCCGCCGGCGGATCAAGTCAGCCGGCGGCCGCTCGGCGGCCGGAAACAGCACGGCCCATCGCCAGTCCTCCTCGACATGACGTTCCGTCCATTGTCCCGCAATCCGCTCACGCTTGACATACTTCTTGAGCTCGCGCACCACCCGGACGGGACGCCCGAGTTGGCTCCAGGATCGGAGATCATGGATGCCCCAGATTTCGGCCGTGCCCCGTATCCCCAGGCGCACCGTTTCCGGCTTTGAGATCCGGAGAAGCCCCTCAACATCACGATAGAGGCCCCTCTCTTCGGCCTTAAGGACCATCACGACGCCATAGCCCAGGCTCAGGACTTCCCGGACAAAGGGGGCCTGGAGGTAGAAGGCGTCCAAGGTCAGCACATCGATGAGGCGCGGCGCCGCCGCCCTGAGTCTCTTGAGAAGCCGCAGCGCCGCGGCGCACTCCGTTTCACCGGGCAAAACCGGCTCGGCATCCAGGGGCAGGGCCGGAACGACCCCGACCAGCTGGACAACCACCTCCCGATGGTAGTACTCCATGACGGTTTCTCCGCCGACTTCGAGACGGCGAATACGTCGCCGGAAAGCGCCTGCGCCGTCGGCATCGCGCGAGTCGAGGGCACTCGCATCGTTTCGGCCGATGCCCGACTTCTCAAGCCCCCCTCCCGCGAATTTTCATTCACACATGTCCATGGCATCACCTGGCCACTCGTCGCCGCTCAACCGTCCTTCCGGGAGTATTGGCCGGAACTCAGATCCAAGTTGAGCAGCCTTGACTTCGTGGCCGCCCATAACGCTTCGTTCGACCGAGGCGTCCTCGCCTCAAGCTGCCGCCATGCGCGCCTTTCGTATCCGGGGTATCCCTTTCTCTGCACCATGGAGCTTGCCAGAAACCTTTGGGGCATCTACCCCACCAAGCTTCCCGATGTCTGCGGCCGATTGGGAATTCCCCTGAAACACCACGATGCCCTCTCTGACGCTCGAGCCTGCGCCGAGATCGTCTTGGCCGCCTTCAAAACCGGATGGCGGCCATCTCTACAACTCAGCTGAATCCATCAACTGCCGGAATTCCCTCCCCGCCCCGCGTTTTGCTATAAAGCTCCCGTGGCGACCACCTCGCAGGCCTCCAAGGCTCCCGCGGATCCCTATCTCAAGATCGGCAAGGACCGCCTCCTCGACATCCACCGGCTCATGGTCCGCGCCCGGATCCTCGAGGAGCAGCTCATCAAGATGTCCAAAAGCGGCGAAGGATTCTTCTGGATCGGCGGCCCCGGCGAGGAAGCTTTCAACGTCCCCCTGGGCCTGCAGGTTCTCAAAGGCAGCGGCGTCTCCCACGATTATCTCCATCTTCATTACCGATCGAGCGCCCTTCTGCTCGCGATGGGCGCGCCCATGATCGACTTCATCCGCCAGATGCGGGCCGCGGCGACCGATCCTTATTCGCACGGGCGCAACTTCGTCAACCACGTCAACGTCCCGGAATGGAACGTCGTCCCCATGTGCCCCACGATCGAGGTCCAGTATTCGATGGCGATCGGCACCGCGATCGCCCAGGCGCGGGCGGGCGGGCGCGGCGTCACGATCGTCAACGGCGGCGACGCGGGCTCGGCCGAAGGGGACTTTCATACCTGCCTCGTCTGGTCGAACCGCCCGGTTCTCCCCCTTCCCGTTCTCATGGTCGTGGTGAACAACGGCTTCGGCATCTCGACGCCGGCCTCCGGCCAGCACGGCGAGAAGCATATCGCGGACTGGACCAAGGCCTTCGATATGCCCGGAAAGACCATCGACGGCAACGATCCCGTCGCCTCTTATTTCGCGATCTCCGAGGCCCTCGACTATTGCCGGTCCCAAAGAAGGCCCTATCTCATCGAAGCCCTCACAAGCCGCCTCTACGGCCATTCATCCTCGTCGGGCGCCAACCGGATTTCCGGCGAGGCCGACTGCATCGCTCTTTTCGAGGAGCAGCTCATGAAGCGCGGCCTGGCCGCCCAGGAAGCCGTGGACGCGGTCTGGCAGGCCGCGCGCGCGGAATGCCAGGACGCCTATCAGAAGAGCAAATCCGAGCCCCAGCCTAGGCCCGAGGACATATGGCCGGGAATGTTTTCGAGCGGACTGCCAGATTCGTATCCGACCAAGGGAGGTTCGTAAGGCTCCATGGCGACGATGGCCCAGGCGATCCGCCTGGCCCTCCATTACGGGGAGGAAAACCTGGGGGTCAAGGAGATTTTCGGGGAAGACGTCGGCCCCCCCCTGGGCGGCGTGTTCACGGTCACGCAGGGGCTCAAAACCGCCTGGAACTCCCCCTTGGATGAACGCGGCATCATCGGCGCCGCGATCGGGCTTGCCTGGGCGGGCTCACGCCCGGTGGCCGAGGTCCAATTTTCGGACTACATCTTCAACGCGATCGACCTGCTCAAGCTCGCCGCCAATTCGACCTGGTCCTCGGCCGGACGATTCAGGACCCCTCTCGTCGTGATGACCCCCGTGGGGGCCGGCATCCACGGCTCGATCTACCATTCCCATTCCTTCGACTCCGTCGCGACGAAGCTCCACGGCATGAAGGTCGTCTGTCCCTCGAATCCTCTCGACGCCTACGGCCTCATGCTGGCCGCGATCAAGGACGACGACCCGGTCCTGTACTTAAAACCCAAGGCCCTCTTGCGCGTGCGCGGCGAAAAGCTCATACCCGGAGAACCCAAGGACTCCCGCGCCTTGGATGAGATGATCAACGCGCCCATCACCAACCGCGAGAACTGGAAACCGCGATGGCCGGCCGTGGAGGACTACACGGTCCCGCTCGGCCGGGCGCGCATCGCCCGCGAGGGCGCGGACGCCACGATCGTCACGCACGGCCGGATGGTCCCGATCGCGCTCGAGGCGGCCCAGGCCGTCGCGCAATCCGCGGGGTCGCAGGTCGAGGTGGTCGACCTGCGCTCCCTCGTCCCCTACGACTGGGACTGCCTCAAAAGCTCCGCGCGCAAAACGGGGCGGGTCCTCTTCCTCAACGAGGAAACCGAGATCACGAACTTCGGCGAGCACCTCCTGCGCCGGACGGTGGACGAGCTTTTCTACGAGCTCAAGGTCCGCCCGCGGCTCCTGGCCGCGAAGGCCGTGCCGGGGATCGGCCTTTCCCCCGTGCTCGAAAACGCCACGGTCCCGCAGAAGTCCGACGTCGAGCGTGCCCTTCACGAGCTGTTGAGCGAAGCAGCTTAAACAACGACACAAAAGACAAAGGAGACCCCATGAAAAAAGTCAGCTTAGGACTCACCCTGGCGGCGGCCCTGGCCGCTTATTCGGCTCCGGTTCTCGCCTCGCCGTATCCAAACATCGATGTCGCCATCCAGGCCCTTCGCAACGCCGAGAGGCACCTTCAAAAGGCGCCTCCGCGCTTCGGCGGCCACAAGGCCCAGGCCGGGCAGCTCATTCACCAGGCGATCGAGCAGTTGCGCCAGGCGATCCAATTCGCCAACCAGCATCGACGGGAATGGAAGGGCGGCAACCGCGCGAACGCCAACATCCAGGGCGGACCGAACGGCGCCCGCGTCAACGTGAACGTCCAGGGACAGATTCCCTAACTCATCAAAAAGCGTCGGACGCCAAGGAAGTCGCCGGAGGACCGACATCCGGGCCTCCAGCGACTTCCTTGGCTTTCTGTCTGCGGCTTTCCGCGCCCCGCTTAATGCTTCGCGCGGAAGATGCGGCGGCTGTTGCGGTTTTCCTCGCGGTTAAGCCTGCGAATCTGTCCGCGGGTCAAATGGCCCTTGTTGCCGTCGCGGCGAGCCATGCGGCGCTCCTGGGCGCGGATTCTCCGATCCCGTCGGCGCAGCCTTCGGGCCTGGGCGCGGTTGATCGTGCCGTTCTTGAGGCCCTGGTTGATGCGCCGGTTCTGCGCGGCAAGCCGTCTGTTGACTTCGACGCGGCCGGGATGGGTCTTCGCCCATTGTCCCGGCCTGGGGGCGGCGGCGGACGCGCCTTGAGCGGGCGGAGCCGATGGCGCCGTGTTCTGATTCTGTTGATTCTGCGCGAGAGCCGAGGCTGAAAGCGCCAGGGCCGCCGCAACCGTCATCAGGCTTTTCATCGTTTGATCTCCTTTATGTTAAAACCAGCGACACCATCCCTATTTCCGCCCACAATATGGAGAAATCGGTATGGTGTCACCAGTTATTCCCAATGTCTCGGAGCGCCCCGACGGGGGCCTCCAAAGATATAGGAGAGCTTGAGCGACGGCGTCGCCATTTCAAAACCGCCGTGGCTGAAAATCAAGTCATGAAAGCGCGCGTCAATCGAGGCCAGCAGATTCGCGTTAAGCTGCCAATCGAATCCCACGCCGGCATTAAATCCGAACTCGTCGATCGGCAACGTCGCGCCGACCGGGAAATTCCCCCCCGAGGTCGAGGTCGAATACGCGACGCTCTCCAGGGAGTAAAATCCCGCGCCCACGCTCAAGTAGGGCCGCCAGCGCGAGCCGCCGCCGGTCGAAAAGGCCTTCCCCCACTTGACGGTCGGCGCGACGGAGACGATCGACAGCGAATCGCCGCCATTGCGGCCAACGAAGGAAGTGTCGTTTCCCATGTCGATCCCCACGGCCGTCCAAGGCGAGGCCTGCGCCTCGGCCGCGAAATCGAATGCGAAGGAACCCCTCAAATTCTCGCTGTTGGGGCCGAAGGGGAAGGCGTAGCCGCCTCCGAAGGATCCGTCCCACGTCCCCGGTTGGCCCAGCTCCGCGGCGCTGGCGAGGCCTGAAAGCGGCAGGAAGGCCCCGGTTAAAAGTTGGGCCGCCAAAACGACCCCTCGACGGACATTCATCAGGGAGAGAGTATACTATACTCCTCCATGTCCTCCTCTCCTCCGCTCCCCGCCCACATGGGAGCTCCCCTGCGCTTCAGCCTGCGCATCTACGGGATATTGATCGAAAAGGGACGTCTCCTCATGACCCGCAGCACCTTTCTCGGCCGGGAGTTCGTCAATTTTCCCGGGGGCGGGGTCGAGTTGGGAGAAGCGCCCATGGCGGCGCTCAAGCGGGAATTCCAGGAGGAGACCGGCTTGGCGGTCAAGCCCCGGCGCCTCCTCTACGCGAGCGAGGGTTATCACCGCTCGACCCAGGTGCCGATGCAGATCGTGAGCGTCTATTGGCTGGTCGGACGCGGGCGAGGCAAGCTGAGGGCCGCCGGCAACGGAGAGGATGTTCTGTCCCTTTTCTGGACGCGACTCGGGCGCATTCCCAAGCGAGAGATGTTCCCGGCGGACGTGGAATTCGTCCGGCGGCTTCCCCGCTTATTAAAGCTTAAATAACACCCAGTTCCCGGCCGACAAGGCGGAACTTCTCCAGGGCCCGATCGAGATCCTCCGGCGTATGCCCCGCGGTGACGATGGTCCGCAAGCGCTCCTTGCCCCGAGCGACGATCGGGTAGCCGATCGAAAGGGCAAAAACTCCTTCATCGAAGAGGCGTTCGCTCATGCGCCGCGCCTTCTCGGTGTCCCCCACCATCACGGGAGTGATCGGAGTCTCGCTTAATCCCGTGTCGAAACCCAGATTCTTAAGCCCTTCCTTAAAATGCCGGGCGCGATCCCAGAGCGTTTTGATCCGCTCCGGCTCGTTTTCGAGGAGATCGAGGGCCTTGAGGCACGTCGCGATGACGGAGGGCGGGTGCGAGGAGGAAAAAATGAAGGGTCTTCCCGTCGCGCGCACATAGTCCGCCAAATCCCGGCTTCCCGCCGCATAGCCCCCCACGGACGCGACGGCTTTCGACAGCGTGCCGATTTGGACTTGGATTCTCTTGGAAAGACCGAAATGGTCCGGAGTGCCTCGCCCATTTTTCCCCATGACCCCCGTCGCGTGGGCGTCGTCCACCATCACCATCGCGTCGTAACGCTCGGCCAATTCCACGATCTGGGGGAGAGGCGCGACGTCCCCGTCCATGCTGAAAACCCCGTCCGTCACGATGAGCTTCCTCGCCGCTCGACGGGACTCGGGCGACTCAAGAATCGCCTGGAGCGCCTTCATATCGCGGTGCGGGTAAATCTTGCGCGGGGCTTTCGCGAGCCGGGCGCCGTCGATGATCGAGGCATGGTTGAGCTCGTCCGAGATCAAAAGCTGGTCCTCGGCGTCCATCAGGCTCTGGCAACAGGCGACGTTGACCGTGAAGCCGGACTGGAAAAGCGCCGCGGCCTCGGTTCCCTTGAAACGCGCCAGACGCCGCTCCAATTCCTCATGGATCGTCATCGTCCCGATGATGGGGCGCACGGCGGCGGTGCCGACTCCCCAGCGGTCGATCGCCTCGGCCGCCGCCTGCTTCATCGCGGGATGGTCGGCGAGCGCGAGATAATTATTCGAGGAAAGGTTGACCACGCGCCTGCCGTCGATCATCGCGACCGGCTGCTGGGCGCCCTCGAGGACGCGGGCGCGGGGGAGCCGCCCTTCGCGCATCATGCGATCCAGGGCCTCGCGCAAAAAACCGCCGGAGGAACTCTTCGGGGTCGAAACGGAATCCGTCTTCATGGGACAAGCACCACCTTGCCGCAGTTTTTTTCAGGGGACATCATGAGCCGGAAGCCCTCCTTGAAATCCTTCATGGGCAGGACGTGAGTGACGACGGGGCGCACGTCGACCGCGCCCGACTCCAAAAGCGCGTCCGCCTGTTCCCAGGTCTCCCAGATCCTGCGGCCAATGATGCCGTAAACCCTTAAGCCCTTGAAAATGAGGTCTCGCGCCCAGTCGACCTCGACCGGGCGCCCCGGAAGGCCGAAGGCGGTGATCCGTCCGCCGGCCCTGACAGCCTTCAAGGACATCGACGCGGCCTCGGGATTGCCTGAAAGTTCGAGAACGGCGTCGTAGCCTTCCGGCCTCTTGGCGGCTTTGAGCGCCTTCGCGAGGGTCCCCGCCCCGTCCGGCTTGACCACGGCGTCCGCCCCCATCTTTTCCGCCAAGGCCCCACGAAATTTCGATCCCTCGACGGCGACCACGCGGCGAGCGCCCAAGGCTTTCGCGACCGCGATCGCGAAAAGCCCCTGGGGGCCCGCGCCCAAGACCAGGACGATCTGATCCTTGACGTTCTCGACCGACACCGAGTAGACGGCGTTCCCGAAAGGCTCGAAGAGGGAGCCGAAGTCGCGAAGCGCCCCCGTCTTGTGCCTCCAGGCGACGCGCGCGGGAATCACCGCGAACTCGCCGAATCCTCCCGGAGCGTCGACGCCGATAAGCTTCATGTCCGCGCAGACATGCCGCTGCCCAAGCCGGCACTGAAGACAGCGGTCGCAGTAGATATGGGATTCGACGGAGACGAAGTCCCCCGCCTTGAAGCCGTAGGCTCCGGGCCCGGAGGCAAGCACCGTCCCGCAGAACTCGTGGCCGAACATGAGAGGGGTTTTCACCCGTCCCGGAGCCCAGGAATTCCAGTTGTAAATCGCGAGATCCGAGCCGCAGATGGAGGCGCGGTGCACCTTGATGAGAAGCTCCCCGTGCCGGGGCTTGGGATCCGGCAGTTCCGATAAAACGGCGCCCGGCGCTGATTTGGCTTTAATAATGGCTTTCATTTGCTCAATGAGTTCCTTAGGACGAAGGCGACGTTCTCCTTGCGCTCACGAAGGCGGCGGTAGAAATAGGGAAACCAATGGGAGCCGTAGGGAACATAGACGCGCATCGCGTGGCCCTGACGCGCGAGCTCGCGCCAGCGCCCCGCGCGCAGACCGTAAAGCATCTGAATCTCGTAGTCGCCCGGCGCAAGCCCGGCGGCCCGCGCCGCCTGGACGGCGTTGGCGATGCGATCGTCGTCGTGGGTTGCGAAGGCGGGGCGCGGCGCCTTGAGAAGAAGCTTCGCCAGATGGTCGTAGGAGGCGTTTATCTCCTCGCGGCTTTGGAAGGCGAGCCCCGGCGGCTCCTTGTAAGCTCCCTTGCACAGCCGCACCCGCGCGCCCGCGCGGACAAGCTCCTCGATGTCGCGCTCGGAGCGCTTGAGCATCGCCTGGATGACGACGCCGACGCAGCGATATTTCGATGGAAAGAAAGCATGAAAGACGTCGAGCGTCCTCTGCGTCCACTCGGACCCCTCCATGTCGAGGCGCACAAAATTATTAAGCCTCGCGGCCTCGGACAGAAGGCGATCGAGATTATCCCTGCCGAGATGCTCGTCCAGCCCTAGCCCCAATTGGGACAGCTTGACGGAGACGTTGCAGTCGAGCTCCGCCTGGGCGATGAGCTTGAGGAGCCCGACATATTCCTCGGTCGCCCGGATGGCCTCTCCGCGCGAGTTGACGTTTTCCCCCAGAAAATCCAGGGAAGCGAGGAGCGAGTCGTGGTTGAGCTTGCGGACGGCCTCCGCCGCCTCCTGGGCATTGTCCCCGGCGACGAAGCGGCTGGCGAGAAAAGTGAGAAATCGCATGGGAAGCGTCCCGCGCCCGCCCACCGTCCGGCAGGCGGCTCACTTTAACACATTCACCGGCGCGGGGAAAAGACGCCCGTCACGCGGCCGTCCCCGCTGTTTTTTAAGCGGCCGCGGCGGCGGGGGCCTGTCCCACCGACTGGGCGATGGCCTGGGCCTTTGCCAGAGAGACCGAGACGATGCGGCTGACCCCCATCTCGGCCATCGTGACGCCGTAGATGACGTCGGCAGCCTCGAGGGTTCGCTTGTTATGGCTGATCACCAGGAACTGGGTTCTCGATGCGAACTCCCTCAGCATCCGCACGAGCCGGCCCACGTTGGCGTCGTCCAAGGCGCCATCCGCCTCGTCAAGGAGGCAGAAGGGCGCGGGGCGCACCATGAAGAAGGCGAAGAGCAGCGCGAGCGCGGTCAGGGCCTTCTCGCCGCCGGACAGGAGCGAGAGTTTTTGAAGGCGCTTGCCCGGCGGCTGGGCCACGATGTCGACGCCGGTCTCCATGGGATTGTCCGGCATCGTGAGGACCAGGTCCGCCTCTCCGCCCTCGAAGAGGACTCCATAGATGCGGCGGAAATGCTCCCGAACCTCGGCATAGGTCTTGAGGAAGCTCTCCCGCGTCGAGGAATTCACTTGGGAGATCGCCCGCTTGAGGTCCTCCTTGGCCTTGTTTAAGTCCTCGATCTGCGAGGAAAGGAAGTTCTGGCGCGAGGAAAGCGCCTCGTACTCCTCGGGAGCCGCGAGGTTGACGTTGCCCAGGGACTGGACGCGCTTTCGGAGCATCTCGATCCGCTCGCGGCTCGGGGCCTCGTCGCTCTGACGCGAGGACGCGTCCTCGTAGGACATCCCGCTTTCCTCTACGAGGCGCTTTTCGAGGGTTTCCAGGGCGGCCTTCCGGCTTGAGAGCTCGACTTCCTTCGACGAAAGCTCGGCGCGACGGCTCTCCACCGAATCCTGGAGAGCCTTCAACTCCTGGCGCTTGGCGGCGAGAGCGGTTTCCGTCTCGAGGCTCTTGGCGTCGAGTTCTCCGATCTCCTTTTCCAGAACGCCCAGCCGATCTCCAATGGCGGATTTCTCGGCCTCGGCGCGCTCGGCTGTCCGCTCCGCCTCGGAAGCTTGCGACGAGAGGCGCTCGATCTCCGTCCTCGCGAACTCGATCTGGGACGAAAGGCTCTCTTTTTCGCGCGCCAACCTTTGCGCCGCTTCTTCCTCGACAGAAACACGGTATTCGACATTAACGGCTTGGCCGCGCAGCTCTCGAACGCGCAGTTCCCGATCCTTAAGAGATTCCTTGAATTGAGACAAGGCCCGGGCCGCGGACTCCTCCGCGGTCTTCGCTCGGGCTTCCTCCTCCGCGGCCGTCTCCGCGTCCTTGGCCGCTTTCTCGATGGCGGCGTTCAGGGCGTCGATTTCCGAGCGTTTGGCCGCGGACTCCTCCCGCAAGAGAAAAATCCCCTGCCGCGACTGCATGAGAGCGTCCTCTTTTTCCTTAAAACGGGCCGCGAGGGCAAGCTCGCCCTTCATGGCCTCGGATGAGCGCGCCTCCAAGGTCCGGAGGGACTCGCGGGCCGAGACAGCCTCGGCCGCCGCGGATTCCCGTCGGCCCCGGAAAGCCGCGATCTCCCCTTCGACGCTCTTCAACGATTCCCGCATCGCCGGGAGGTCCGCAAGCGCGGTCTCCGCGGCGCCGGCGGCCGGCGCGGCGCCGCCAAACACCCAGGGCCCGGCGTGGAGCGCTCCGGAAATCTCGAAGGCATCGGCGAGAAGGAACCGAACTGCCCTTTCGTGGGCCGGATCGCAGCTCGCCGCCTTCAAGAGCGCCGCGGCGGATTCGGGCAAAGGCCTGTCGGTGGGCACGTCGGGAACGGCGTCCAAAACAAGAAAGCGAGCGCGGCCGGTCCCCAGCACGCGCAAAAACGAGACCGCCTCCGAGGCGGCCTGCGAATTTTGGCAGGCGACCGCGAAGAGCCGCTCGCCCATCAAATCCTCCAAGAGCCGACGAGAGCCCTCGGGAACGGCAATAAGATCCCGGACGAGGCCGACGACGCCGGGGATTGAAGCCGCCAGGCACGCCTGCGCCCCGGACCAATAGGCGTTCTTGCGTCCCTCGGCATCAAGGGCCTCCAAGCGGGCTCCCGCCTTCGCCGCCTCCTCCGTTTTCTCCAAGATAGCCGCCGCGAGCGCCCGGTCCTCCCGCTCCAGGGACTCAAGCCGCGCCCGGGCCTCATCCAACTCCACACGCGCCGTGCGGGCCGACTCGCGCCCGGCCTCAAGAGAGGCCGAAAGCTCCTTAAGCTCCCCCTCCCCCGTCTGGATGCGCTCCTCTTCTCGCGCCGCGTCCCGCGAGAGCGACGCGAGCTCGGCCTGGACGTGCGCGGACTTCGATCGTTCCTGGTCGCACAGCCGCCGCGCATCAAGCCCCTTCTGCGCCGCGAGAAGGACCGCTTGCTTGGCCGCATCAAAAGCTTTCTCGAACCCGGCGCCCTCGCTTTTGGCCGCGGCCAAAGCCTCGTCCTCCGCCCGAGCCGCCTCCCGCGCCTTTTCCAGAGCCTCTTTGGCGCCCGCCGCGGCAAGCCGCGCCGCCTCCATGCGAGGCTCCATCTCCGCGAGCCGCGTCTCCATGCCCGCGATCTCGCCACGGAGCCTTTCCGAGGAGGCCGCGGCGGCGGCGGCATTCTCGCGCGCATGGCAGATGCGCTCCTCAAGGCGCGCGAACTCCGTCGCGCCCAGCGAGGCGTCCGCCTTCAAGTCGGTGACGGTTTTCAGGATTTCGGCGTGCCGGAGGTCGAGCGCCTGAACCTCGGCATCGAGGGCGTCTCGACGAACTCTCTCATCCTCCAAAGCCTGAGCCAAGGGTTCCGCCTCCGACGTCAAGGCCGCGACGGCCTCCCGCAGGCCCCCGATTTCTTGGCAGAGCAGGGTGGCCTCCAGAGCCTTAAGTTCGGCCTGGTATTTCTCGAAAAGCTTGGCCTTGCGGGCGTCGTTGTCCAATTTCCGGACCTGTTCCGAGATCAGGGCCAGCGCGTCCTGGGCCCGGCCCATGTCCGCTTCGACGCGATCGAGCTTGCGCAGGGCTTCCTCGCGCTTGGCCTTGTAGCGCGAGACGCCGGAGGCCTCTTCGAAAAGCGCGCGGCGCTCCTCGGGCTTCGAATTGAGGACGAAATCCACACCGCCCTGGTCGATGATCGCATAGCCCTCCTCGCCCAGGCCCGTGTCGAGGAAAAGCTCGCGGACGTCCTTCAAGCGGCATTGGGTCTTGTTGAGGAAATAGGCGGATTCTCCTGATTTAAAGAGCCTCCGCGTGATCATGACTTCGGTGTAGTCGACCGGAAGGCGGTTGGAGGCGTTGTCGAAGCAGAGCGTCACCTCGGCGAGGGACAGCGGCTGGCGTTTGGCCGTCCCGGCGAAAATCACGTCGGTCATCGACCCCGCGCGCAGCGATTTCCAGGACATCTCGCCCAGACACCATCGGATGGACTCGATGATGTTCGACTTGCCGGAGCCGTTCGGCCCCACGATGCCGGTGATTCCGGACCTAAACTCCAGCGTCGTCTTCTGAGCGAACGACTTATAGCCGAATATTTCGATCGACTTAAGAAGCATGCGATGACCTCCGCCAGTCAACTCCGTCCATCTTTTGTTGCCTTTTATCTAGAAAGTCTCAACTAGTGTTTAATCATAGCAATTCCCCAAGGGAAAGGCAATATTTCGGATTGAGAGGCGCTGCCGTCTTCGCCGCGGCGCGCCTCTCCGACGGCACAATCGTTGCGAATCCCGAGCCCATCGGAAGCGCCGGGAGGAGCCAAACATGAAGTTGACGCTGAGCATTTTCAAAGCGGACGTCGGATCGATCGGCGGGGATGTCCGCCCATCGCAACGTCTCTTAAAAACGATCGGGGATTACGTTCTTCTCAACCGCAAGGACCTCCTCAAGGATCTCTATGTCTGCCACGCGGGCGACGACGTGGCGATGCTGATGTCGCACACGCGGGGCGTCGGGAATCCCGATATCCACCACCTGGCATGGAAAACCTTCCTGGCCGGGGCGCAGGCCGCCCAACGACAGGGCCTTTATCGCGCGGGGCAAGATCTGGAGCCGGGAGCCTTCACCGGCAATGTCCTTGGATTGGGGCCTGTCGTCGCCGAGATGGAGATCGATGAACGCCCCGGAGAGCCATTCCTTTGTTTCGTGACGGATAACGCGGCCCCGGAAACCTTCAATCTGCCCCTCTACCTGGTCTTCGCGGATCCGATGGCGAACCCCTGGCTTCTCTTATCGCCAGCGACAAGGAAAGGCTTCCGTTTTGCCGTCTGGAACGCCGCCGCGACGCGGGAAGACGGGCATGCCGGCATGATCCAGCTCGACGCTCCCGAGGGCCTCTACGAGCTCGCGGCGATGCTGAGGGAGAATGAGAACTGCGTGGTGGAGTCCGTCTGGTCCCGGAGCTCGGGAGAACAGACGGCCGCGGTCTCAACCGAACACTCCCGGCCCGCGGGCAAGGGCGGCGGCCCCGTGATGCTCGCGCGCTCGCAGATGGACTTCCCCCCGACGGGAGATATTTTGGCCCCCTATCACCTCGGATTTCCCATTGGCGGATCCTCGCGAAGTTCCTGCCGCCTGCCTCTCATGCCCGTCAAGATGAATTCCACCGAGAGCTTCTTCAATGGCCCTCCGATCGTCAGCTGCGCCGCCTTCTCGATCTGCGAGGGGCGGCTCACGGAACCCGTGGATGCCTTCGACAATCCTTTTTGGGACGTCGTGCGCGCTCGATCCGCGGAAAAGGCCCTGGAGGGCTGGCAGAACGGGTTCTTCGCCGCCCCGAGCCATCCGGGGAGAGAGCCCGTCGGGCCCTCTCCCCTCCTCGAGCCCGCCGGAGCGGCGCGCCGCATCTTGTCCCAAAGCCTTAATCCGCCTGGCTGAGCGTTCCGAAGGCGGCGATGCCCAGCGCCATTCCGCCCGCGGCGAAGAGGAGCACGGCGGCGAGATCCCAGGCGGGCGGAAACAGGCTCCAGCCCAGAAGCGCCTTCCGCATAAGGTCCACGCAGTAGGTGAAGGGATCGAGATAGGCCGCGAGACGGAGCCACCCCTCGCTTTTGGAAAGATCAAAGAGCGCCCCGCTCAAAAGGAACATCGGCCACGTGAGGAGATTCATCGCGAGCCCGAAGCCCTCCATGCTCCTCATCCGGGCGCCGATCACGAGCCCGAGATTGACCGTCGCGAAGGCGACGAGCGCCGAAAGGAGCAAGGCGGTCGCGAGCGCGGCCAGGCTCGAACGCAGGATGAAGGCCTCCCCGATCGCCAAGAGCACCGCCGACTCGGCGATCCCGCCCACCATTCCGCCGAGGGATTTCCCGACAAACATCGTCGACCGGGAGATCGGCGCCGCGAGAACCTCCTTGAGAAAATCGAGCCGCTTGTCCCAGACGATGTAGAGGCCGTAGGTGACGGAGGTGAAGAGGATCGTCATGCTGAGGATCCCGGGGAAGATGAATTGCTCGTAGGTCGTTGCGGGAACGGGGCTCGTGCCGGAGAGCCCCCGGCCGACGACGAACAAAAAGAGAAGAGGCGAGACGAGGATGGAGACGATGCGCTCTTTCTCCCGGAAATAAACCTTCGTCTCCCGCAGGAAGAGCGCGTAGATGGCGTTCCACCGGAGCTGAAGTTCGCTCATCGGCTTTCCTCATCCGCCCGAGGCGCGTTTTCGCCGTTTTTGAGCGGCCGGCCCGCGAACTTGAGGAAGACGTCATCGAGCGTCGCCCGGCGAACCTCGACCTCGGACGCTGCGGGACAGCGGTCGAGAAGGGCCTTCAAGCGCCTGGGAGCGTCGTCCACGGCGAGCCGGACGCCCCCGTCATCGATCGTCATCTCCCGGACGAAATCCAGCCCCGCGAAGTCCTGCGGGGCGACGCGCCCCCGGAGCCTCACGATATCCCCGCCCACGCGGCGCTTGAGCTCCTCGGGGGAGCCCATCTCCCGGATTCGGCCGCGGTCGATGAGGGCGACGCGGTCCGAGAGGCCGTCCGCCTCCTCCATGTAATGCGTCGTCAGGATGACGGTTGTTCCCTCGGCGGCCTTCATCTCGCGGATATGGTCCCAGACCGCGCGCCGGCTCACGGGATCGAGCCCTAGCGTGGGCTCGTCGAGAAAGAGGATGCGCGGGCGGTGGATGAGGCCGCGCGCGATTTCAAGACGCCGCTTCATGCCGCCCGAGTAGCCGCGCACGCGCTCGCCTTCCCGGCCTTTGAGGCCCACCGTCCGAAGCATGCGTTCGACGCGGCCGTCGATCTCCCGCGGAGGAACGCCGTAAAGAAGGCAGTGGAGCCGCAGGTTCTCCGCGCCGGTCAAAAGATCGTCCAGGCTCGGCTCTTGGAACACGATGCCGATCGTCCGGCGGACCTTGAGGCTCTCCCGCGCGACGTCGAAGCCGCCCACGACGGCCGTCCCGCCGCTCGGTCTTGTGAGCGTGCAGAGCATGCTGATGAAGGTGGTCTTTCCCGCGCCGTTGGGGCCCAGAAGGGCGAAGGTTTCCCCCTCCGCGATCTCCAGGTCGATGGAATCAACGGCGAGGATGGCGCCGAAGCGCCGCGTGAGCCCCGACGCGCGAATCGCCGCCGCCGCGCTCATCGCGACGCGCTCGCGATGAGCGCCGGCGCTCCTTTGACAAGAAACCCGTCCCTTTGGGACCGGGTTTTCAGCATGGATATTTCAGCAAACATTGCGGGGGCCCGGACGACCCACTGCTCCTGCCTGACGAGATGGTAGAAAAATTTCGAGCCGCCGGCATGCTCTCTCTCTCCGAGATACGGGCATCAAAGGGCCGCTGACCCTTCGACTGGGGCGGGGTCCGGTACGGACCTGATCGTTGGCTTCAAGGAGCGTTCTTGATGCCGTTGGCCGGGGCGTCCCGGAGGCCGACTTGCGCAGGCAGGAGGCCGAGGCCCGAGCGGCGGCTTCTGGCCGACCGCGTCCCCGGCCGGCGGCGTCGAGAACGCGGACTTTCAGGGCTTCGCTGAAGATTTAAGGCTTCCCTTCCTCTTGACACCGAACGCTTGGACTTCTATAACTTGGGGCCGGAGGTCCTAGGAGGCCCTAGGACCAAAGCCTCTAGCAGACGTCAACGCATACAAGGTATTCTAAGTTCCGTCAGGGTCGAAAGGCCTTGGCGAATGTCACAGTGTGGAGGATATGAAAGACATGAAAAGCAAGAGGATTGAGAGTTCCATTCTTTTGGCGGCTATGACTTTGGCCCTGGCGTCAGCCGCTTCTTGGGCCGACTCCGGAAACTTGGAGCAGGAAAGCCAGAACGCCGCGGCGCCTTTCGATAACGTGATGCCCGTCGGCGGCGTCACCCCCGGCGGCGCTCCTGGCGCCTCTTCCGCCTCCAACGGCTCGCTGTCAGTCCAATCCATGCTGGGCCAAAACATGAAGGACATGAAGACGTCTCTCAAGAGACAGCAGAAGGCCGCGAAGTATGACAAGGCGGCTCTCAACTCGGATAAAAAGGCGATGAAGGCCGCGATGGCCGCCAACGGCCGATTGATCGCCGCGAAAAAAGCCCAGATGAAGATGCTCAAGAAGCAGATGGCCGCCGTCGGCCAAGTCTCCAAGGCCCAGCAGATGCAGGCGAAGGCGACGCAGCAGCGCGATAATGCCCAGAAGGCTCTTAACGGCCAACCCACGACGCGCTTCGAGATGTTCGAAGCCAAGCTCGGCGCTCTGAAGGAGAAAATCGTGAACTTCTTCCATCGCCGACAGCCGCAGCAGCCCGCCGCTCAGCCGGCCAGTTAACCGCACGCAACGCCTCCCCCCGGACGCGGCTTTATGGGCCGCGTCCGGGGGGTTTTCTTTTTTGGTATAGAATAAAGCCATCCCATGCCGTCCGCTTCCTTGCCCCGCAGCGTCCTCGTCGTTGGCTCGGGACCTATCGTCATCGGCCAGGCAAGCGAATTCGACTATTCCGGGACGCAATCCTTAAAGGCGTTGCGCCGCCTGGGCGTTCGGTCAATACTTCTCAATCCGAACCCGGCCACCATCATGACCGATCCCGAGATGGCGGACCGGACCTATCTGGAGCCTCTGACGCTCGACACGCTCAAACAGGTGCTTGCAAAGGAACGACCGCAGGCCCTGCTCGCGACGATGGGAGGGCAAAGCGCCCTCAACCTCGGCCTCGCGGCCCATCGCCAGGGCCTTCTGAAGCGGCACGGTACCAGGCTTATCGGAGCCAACGCCTCCGCGATCCGAAGAGCCGAGGACCGCGTCGCCTTCCGCCGGCGCATGCTTCAGGCGGGCCTCCCGCTTCCCCAAGGAGCCGCGGCAGACAACCTGCCGGCGCTCAAGGCCGCGGCGAGAAAGCTCTCCTTCCCGCTTCTTCTGCGGGCCTCTTTCACGCTCGGCGGGCTTGGATCGAGCCTCGCGCGGGACATGGCGGGGCTTGAGGACGGCTACCGCCGAGCCGTCGAGCTCTCGGGGAATTCTCTCGTCGTCGCGGAAGAATTCCTGGAAGGCTGGCAAGAGTTCGAGCTCGAGGTCATGCGCGACCGCAAGGACAACTGCGTCGTCGTCTGCTCGCTGGAAAACATCGACCCCATGGGCGTGCACACGGGGGATTCCGCGGTCGTGGCGCCTATTCAGACCCTCCGGGACCAGGAGTACCAGGACATGCGCCTGGCGGCCTTCGCCTGCATCCGGGCCGTTGGAGTCGAGACTGGGGGCGCCAACGTCCAGTTCGCCCGAAATCCCAAGACGGGAAAGCTGCTCCTCATCGAGATCAACCCGCGGGTCTCGCGCTCCTCCGCCCTTGCTTCGAAGGCGACTGGAGTTCCTATCGCCTCCGTCGCGACGGAGCTCGCCCTGGGTCGAACGTTGGACGAGATCCCGAACGGAATCACCGCGAAGACCACCGCCGCCTTCGAACCGGCGCTTGACTACGTCGTCGTTAAGCTCCCCCAGTTCCAATTCTCCAAGTTCCCAAGCGCGGATCCCTGGCTCAACACCTCGATGAAATCGGTTGGCGAGGCGATGGCGATCGGACGCAGCTTTCCCGAAGCGCTTCAAAAGGCCGTTCGCTCCCTGGAGGACGGCCAGGAGGGCCTCGACCTCTCCTCCTTGCGATCGCTCGCCCCTGCGGCGCTCGTCCGGCGCCTCTCGCGGGCCAACCCCGAGAGGCTCTTCGCCGTCAAGGAAGCCCTCGATCGTGGATGGGACGAGGCGAAAGCCGCCCGACTCTCCGGCATCCATCCGTGGTTCATCCGACAGATCGGATCGATCTCGCGTTGCGGCCGAGGGCTTCGGCGCGGCCTTGACTCAAGAAAACTCCGGGAGGCCAAAGCGCTCGGGTTTTCCGATGCCCACATCGCGCGCCTCGCCGGAGGATCGAGGAGTTCCGTCGCGAGGAGGCGAGAAACGCTCGGAATCGATCCTCTCTTCGGCGAGGTCGACACCTGCGCCGGGGAATTCGAGGCTTCGACTCCTTACTACTACTCGAGCTACTCGGATGGCGGCCGCGGAGCCCCCCGGCCTCGCGGCGGGAGGAGCCGGCGCAAGCGCTACCTCATCCTGGGGGCGGGCCCCAATCGCATCGGGGAGGGGATCGAGTTCGACTACTCATGCGTCCATGCCGCCCAGGCGATCCGCGAGGCGGGCGCCGAGGCCGTGATCCTCAACTCGAACCCCGAGACCGTCTCGACCGACTTCGACGTCTCCGACAGGCTTTATTTCGACCCCGTGAATATCGAGGAAACGGAAAACGTGCTGCGCCGCGAGCGGCCGGACGGCGTGATCCTCCAATTCGGCGGCCAGACCCCGCTTAACCTGGCCCAGACGCTCGCGCGCGGCGGTTGGCCCATCCTCGGGACATCCGCCGATGCCGTCGCGCGATCCGAGGACCGCGTCGCCTTCGCGAAAGCTCTCGAACATTTGAACATCCCTTACCCTCCCTTCCGCGTCGTTCGCGCGCGAAACGGCATCCTGCGCGCGGCCTTGCGGCTGGGATTTCCCGTCCTCGTGCGCCCATCCTTCGCCCTCGGAGGCGAGCGCATCCGTCTCTTCCGGAATCCGCGGTCTCTCGCAGCGTGCCTTGAGCGGGACGGATTAGGCTGGGAAGGGCCTTTTATCATCGATCGTTTTCTCAACCCGGCCTCCGAGATCGACGTCGACGCGGTCTCGGATGGGCGCGACATCGCCCTCTGCGGAATCCTCGATCATGTGGAGCCAGCCGGGGTCCACTCCGGCGATTCTTCGATGCTCCACCCCGCCCGCGGCGTGAGCGCGGATTTGCGGCGGCGCGTCGAGCTCTATGTCCGGCGCCTTGCCGCGGCTTTTATGATCAAGGGTCTCTTCAACCTCCAGATCGCCGTCTTCCGCGAGGAACCCTACGTCATCGAGCTTAACCCCCGAGCCTCGAGAACGATTCCCTTCCTCTCTAAAGCGACGGGCGTTCCATGGGCGAAGGTCGCGACGCGCGTCCTCCTGGGGAAAAGATTGCGTCGGGCGCTGTCAGAGCATTCGCCGCGTATCGCTGACGGCTTCTGCTACGCCAAGGCCTCGGTTTTCTCCTTCCACAGATTCCCCGGTTTGGCTCCGGCTCTAGGCCTCGAGATGCGCTCCACGGGGGAATCGATGGGCATCGCCAGAACATCAACCGAGGCGCTTGCAAAGGCCATGCTCTCGGTCGCACCCAGGGCCGGAAAAGTTCGTTTCGAAAACGTCCACTCCCTGCAGGAATTAGATAAAAATTTAAGCCGACCCCCAACGCAACCATAGAGGCATGCCCCTATGGCCTTCCTGGGGCCCGGCCTCAGGTCTCGTTACGATGAGCGATTGAGAAACCGCCGGACCAGTTCCCTCGCTTCCCTGGGGCCCGGCGCTCCTTCCGGGTGGAACTGAAGTCCCGCGGCATGGCGGTGCTTGAAGCCTTCCAAGGTCCCGTCGTTGAGGCTCCGATGGGTCTCCCTCCAACCTGAGGGAAGGCTCCCGGCCTTGAGCGCGAATCCGTGGTTTTGCGTCGTAATGAGGACCTGGCCCGTCTGAAGGTCCTTGACGGGATGGTTGGCGCCGTGATGGCCGAACTTAAGCTTGAAGCTCGACGCTCCCGCCGCAAGACCTAAAAGCTGGTATCCGAGGCAGATCCCGAGCACGGGGACGCCCGAACGCATCAACTCCCGCGTCGTCTCGATCTCGGGCCGCATGGCCGCGGGGTCCCCGGGGCCGCTTGAAAGGACAACCGCCTCGGGCCCCTCTTTGAGAAGCGTCGCAGCTGAAGTGCGCGCGGGGAAGGCCTTGACCGAGACGCCGGACTCGATCAACGTATCGATCAAGGCTCGTTTCGAGCCAAGATCCAAAAGAGAGACCCGGCGCCTCGAACGGCCGAAAACGCGGGGTTCGCGGACGCTGACAAGACGCGACAACGATCGCCCCTCCATGGCGGGGACGCGCCTGGCGAGGGCCACCAGGGCCTTGGAGCTCGCCTTTTCGGTTGTCAGGACGCCGCGCAGAGCGCCCGCCCCTCGGATCATGAGGGCAAGGTCCCGCGTGGGAAGTCCCGAGGCGGCCACGACCCCCCCTTCTTGAAGGAATCGTCGCAGGCTCCGCCCATCCATCCCGGGACTGTCCGGAGAAGTCTTGTCGGCCACCACATATCCCGCCGCCGCGATCCGATCCCACTGCCGGTCCTCGAGTTGGACGCCGTGGTTGCCGATATGGGGATTGGTCGCGACGACGATCTGCCCCCAATAAGACGGATCGGTGAGGGTCTCGACGTACCCCGTCATCGAAGTCGTAAAAACCACCTCTCCTTGCGCCGTTCCGCCGGCCCCCGCCGAGAGCCCCTCGTAGACCGATCCGTTCTCGAGGGCGAGCCAGGCTTTAGGCGGCACGGTCGACTTTCGGCTCATGGCGGACCCGGGAATTCGGAGAAACCCGGGAGGGAAGTCGGCCCTTGATGAGATCCGCGCGCTTGACGACCCCGACGTCGAGAATCATGGCCTCGACAAGATCGGCGGGGGTGACATCGAAAGCGGGATTATGAACGCGGGCGCGCTTAGGCCCCCAGTCACGCCGCACCTCCTCGGGGGAGCGTTCCTCGATCGGGATGCCGTCGCCCGTCGAGATCGAAAGGTCCACCGTCGTCACCGGCGCCGCGCAGTAAAACGGCACGCCGTGATGGCGCGCGAGAACGGCCAAAGGATAGGTGCCGATCTTGTTCGCGAAGTCGCCGTTGCGGGCGATGCGGTCCGCGCCGACGAAGATCCCGCGGACCTTGCCGCGGCGCATGAGGCTTCCGGCCATGTTGTCGCAGACGATCGTATAAGGGATTCCCAAGCTCTCGAGCTCCCAGGCCGTGAGCCTCGCCCCCTGAAGAAGCGGGCGCGTCTCGTCCACGTAAACGTGGATGCGCTTGCCGGACTCGTGGGCCGCCCGGATGACCCCGACCGCCGTGCCGATGCCGGCGGTCGCCAGGCCTCCGGCGTTGCAGTGCGTCAGCACCGACTCGCCGTCCTTGATGAATCGGGCTCCGTGCTCGGCGATCCTTCGGCACAACGCGACATCCTCGTCAAAGATGCGCTCCGCTTCGGCCGCGGCCTTTCCGGCTAGGTCCTTGCCTCCTCGCGCCTCCTGCCTAGCAGGCTGGCAGGCGGCAAGCATTCGGTCGACCGCAGCCATGAGATTGACCGCCGTCGGACGCGCCCGGCGCAGGAGCTTCGCGGAGGCCCTGAATTCCTCCCAGTCCGCGCCCTCCTCGGCATGTCGGGCAAGGGCGGCGGCAGCCGCGACACCGATCAAGGGGGCCCCCCGCACCTTGAGATCGAGGATGTACTTGGCCATTTTGCTTGGCGAGTCGGCGCGCAGCCACTCGACTTTATTGGGAAGCAGGGTCTGGTCCAGGACCCAGAGACGGCCCTTCTCGCAGATAAGGCCCATCGAGGCGAGAGCCTTCACGGGGCGCTTACAAAATCCTCTCGCCGAGCTTCCGGCGCATGCCCTGCAGGGCCGCGAGCTCCGCCCCCGGAACCGGGGCCAAGCCCCCGAAGCCTTGGGCAAGGCGCAGGATCCAGGCCGCATGCTCGACGCGTTCGATGCCGTTGTAGGCTTCTTGGAGCGTCTCCCCCCAGCAGAGGGCCCCGTGACGGGCGAGGATCATGGCCCGGTGCTTGCAAAGAAAGGGCCGCAGATTTTGCGCCATCGCCTCGGTCGAGGGCCGCGCGTAAGGAACGATGGGGATGCGCCCCACGGCCAAAATGACCTCCGGCAGGCAGTCGGAGGGGAGTTCCTTTAAATAAGGGCGCGCGACGGACCAAGCGATGGCCGCCGGCGGATGGGCATGCACGACGGCTTTCGCCTGCGGACAGCTGTTGTAGACCTCGAGATGGATGAGGCGCTCGCTCGAGGGCTTTCCCTTGAGCACGCGGCCGTCGGGCGCGATCATGGCGATGTCCTCGGGCTTGAGGAAGGCCTTGTTGATGCCGGTCGGGGTCATCACGATAAGATCGTCGGATAACCGGACGCTCACGTTGCCGTCCGCCGAGGCGATCATATTCTTGTCGTTCAAGCGGCGGCAGACCTGGATGATCTCATCGACGACGGCGGCTTCGTCCATCGCCACTATAGCTGCCTCCCTCCCGCCATCCTGGCGACGATGACGGTGATATTGTCGGCTCCGCCCGCGGCCTTCGCCCGCTCGACGAGACGCCTCGCGGCCTCGCCGGCCGCGAGGCGGTAGATACCGAGAATTTTCTCGATTTCCGCGTCAGGCGCCATGTTGGTAAGCCCATCGGTCGCCAGGAGAAGGACGTCCCCCGGTTCGAGCGCCCGGCCGGCGACATCCACCGAAACGTCCGCTTGGAGGCCGACCGCTCTTGTCAAAGCGCTCGACACATCGGGTCTTCGGGCTTCCTCAGGGCTCAAGAGCCCTCGACGCACCTGATCTTCGGCCCAACTGTGGTCCCGGGTCAGCCTTTCCAAACGGCCCTCCCGGCAAAGATAGAGGCGGCTATCGCCCACATGGGCGTAAGCGATGTCCTCGGCGCCGACCCATGCCGCGACCACGGTTGTTCCCATGCCGGCGTCTTTGGCCGAGGAGCGGGCCCGGTCGTAAACCGCCCGATTCGCCGCTTTGATCCATGCCTCAAGGAGATTCCTCCTCTCGGGAAGGCCCGGCGCCTGGGCCGCAGCCGATCGCCGCTGGGACGCCAAATCCATGAAGGTCCGAACCGCGAGAGAGCTTGCGATCTCCCCGGAGTTATGCCCGCCCAGGCCGTCCGCGACGATGAAAAGACCTTCCTCGGCAGCCATACTCCATTGGTCCTCGTTGTTGGTCCGGACGAGGCCGCGGTCGCTCAAGCCCGCGGCGGACAAGACAGGATAAGATCGGATCATCAAACCGTCGACTCCGCCGGAGCCGCCTGCGGCAGCGAGCCCAGAGCCGCCAAGCAGCTTCTCAGAGACGCGGCCATTTCCGCAGGCCCCGCATAGCGCTCGGAGGGAGACTTGGAAAGGGCGCGCATGACGATCTCCTGGGCGCATGGAGGCGATCCAGGATTGAGCTCGGAAAGAGGCACCAGGGAATCATTGGCTATCCTGTAGACAAGCTCTCCCAGGCCGTCCTGGGGCCTCAGGAATGGGTGCTTGCCGGTCAATAACTCATAGAGGAGGACGCCAATGGAGAAAACGGAGGACGCCGCATCGAGAGGCTTGCCCAAGACGGCTTCGGGGCTCAAGTAGGCAATTTCTTCCTTTTTCGGCTCGCCGTCCGCCGCGCCGGTTCCCGCCGCCGCGGGAAGCCCGCCGCCCCAATAATTGAGCAGTTTGGGGCTGTTTCCCGGCCCCATGAAGATGGAGGCGGGATGGACGGCGAAACAGGGAACCCCCGCCTCAAAAGCGGCCGCCACGGCCTCTCCGATCCCCGCCGCAGCCCGAAGGGTTCCCGCGACGTCCCAAAGAGGGCCCGCCCGAAGGCTGGAGGCGAGAAGCGAGGCCGTGGACATCTCCGCCGCGAGATAGCCGGCCTTTCCCGCCTCGCCGAAATCAAAAACGTGAAGGAGATTCGGGTGGTCGAGAGACACGAGAGCGGGGCCCTCGGCGAGAAAGGCCTCGGCGTCGTCCAGGGAGGCGAAGCGGCGAGAGATGATCAAGGCCTCGGCCCCCGTGCGGGAATCCCGCCCCACCCAAGCGGACTGGCCGCGCCCCAGGATCAGGCCCGGGACATCCCGGAGCTTCTCGTACGGGATGCTTTCGCCGGAGGGCTTCTTTTCGGCGTGCCCATTAAGCGCCGCCGTGCCGTGGTGGGGCGCGGCCTCCGGGGCGACCCGCGGGAGTTCCATAGCCGGCGTCGGCGATGGGACCGCGGCCGGCGCCATTTCCCGCTTGAGTCCCCGCCTCCCTAAAAACGCGAACCACGCGACGCGCGCGAAGCCGACCACGAAAGCCGAGGCGAAAATCGCCGACGCAGGCCCGGCCACCTCCATCCAAAAGCCATGCGCCATGAAGTAGAGCCCCAACACGACCACGCCGCAGGCGAGAAGCCAGGCGATGGCCGCGGCCCAGACCGCCCCCATGAAGGGAAGGACGCCGGCCGCGAACAAAGCGGCGAACGCCCAGAGCCCGGCCTCCCACCTCTCTCGCCGGGGCGCTGGAAGAATGAAATTCTTGTCGAGGATATTCTGAAGTGCGTTCGCCGCCAGCTCGAGCTCCGTCATGGAGCGATCGACGGCGGTCCTATAAAAAGGCTTGGCCTCGGGAGACGACGGCCCCACAAGGACGATCTTATTGTTAAGGGCGGAAGCGGGAGTTTTGCCGGAAAGAACCTCCCAAGCCGGATATGGAAGAAACGTCCTCGACGGACCATAAAAGTCGATCAGGACGCTTCCCTTGGCCGACAAGGGGATCTCAAATCCACCGCCGGAAACGCCCCGGCCTGAAACGACGCTCAGCCGATCCAAGAGGAGACCCTGTGACAAGGCGGCGAGCGCCAGCGGAAAGGACGGAAGCGCCTGATCCGCGAAGCCGAACACCGGAACTTGGCGCCTTACAACCCCGTCCGAATCCCTGGGGAAGCTTAGGACTCCGATTCCGGCGGCGGCCTGGGAGAAAAGCGGCAGAGGAAGAGTCAAGGAGGCGGCGCGGGGAAGACCGTTCGCGGAAGCGGGTCGGGCAAGCGCCCATGGGAAGGCGCTGGAAACCGCCGGAGGGCTAGAGGCCTCGAAGTCGCCAACTCGCGCCGCCAGCAGAACATGTCCCGACTCCTTAATCGCCTGGGCCAGATCCTGGTCCGCATCGAGCTTCAGGGCCGCCTGGGAAAAAAGCTCGGCGAGACGCCCTCGCCGGTCGATCACCCTGCGGCCGCGCTTAAGCCGCGCGTAAGCCTGAGAAAGATCCTTAATCTCGGCAAGCGCCCGCGTATCGGAGGGCGCTGAAAGTTCCAGCAGCAACCCGATCGCCGCCGGCTTCTCAATCGAGATCGCCCGGATGAGATCCGCCCATCGCGAGCGGGACCAAGGCCAGGGGCCCAGGCGCGCCTGCGACGCCGCGTCGACCGCGACCAGGGCGATCCTGGGGGATGTCTCCTGGCTCTCGCAGAGCCTCAGCCCCCAGTCGTAGAGCTTGGCTTCGATCGCCGCAGCCGGCGCCATCGGGGAGCGAAAGGCGGAGAACCATCCCGCGACGATGAGAAGTCCTAGCGCGCTTTCCACGAATCTCATTTTCTTTCGCATCGCGCCCGGCTCTCCTTGAAAGATAATAAAAAACAAGGGAGCCCGCCCGCAGAGCGGGCGGGCTCCTGGTCGTACGGCTTAACTTCGGCTAGACCTTCTTGACGTTGGCTGCCCGAGGCCCCTTGTCGGTCTGCTGAACCTCAAACTCCACCGCCTGATTCTCGGCGAGGGAGCGATATCCCTCGGCTAGAATGGCCGAATGATGAACGAACAAATCCTTCGATCCGTCATCCGGCGTGATAAACCCGTAACCTTTCTGATCATTGAACCACTTCACACGTCCTGTCGGCATCTGACTTACTTGCACCTCTCTACCTTGGGATTGCCTTGCCTTGGGGCCCGGCAGTGCCTCCTTCCGGAAGCGTTAAACTGATTGTAACACATCCTGGCACCATTCGCCATCCCATTTCCTTTTCCACGAAGGGCCGGAGGCTTGATCCGAGACGTTTTCGAGAGAATAAGGCCTTTTCTTCAGTCGAGACACTTGCTACAATTCGGAAGCGCCAGGAGGCGCCGTCGTCTAATACCAATAGCCCGCAAGGAGAATCCCACGACATGGCCAGGAAACCGAACGCCGCGTTCATGAAGAAGATGTCGATCAGCCCCGCCCTCGAGAAAGTCATCGGCAAGGGTCCCTACCCGCGCACCGAGGTCGTCAAGAAGCTCTGGGCCTACATCCGCAAGCACAAATTGCAGGATACGAAGAACAAGCGCATGATCCACGCCGACGAGAACCTCAAGGCTGTTTTCAGCGGCAAGAACTCCGTCAACATGTTCGAGATGACGAAGCTCGTCAGCAAGCACCTGAACTAAACCGACCCAAAGTCGCGCCACTTAAAAGCCCGGCCCCCAAGGCCGGGCTTTTTTATTGATAAGATGTCATGGTGACGCAGGGCATCAATAGGAGGGAGTTCCTTGAGAGGCTCATCATGGGTTTGGAGCAGACGATTCAGACCATGAGCTACGAAATGCCCTATTACAAGCCAGACAGCCTCGAGCTCAAATACGCGAAGAAATTTCTCGACGCGGCCCAAGAGGGCCTGAAGAAGGCCCAGAAGGAGTTGGCCGATCTGCCCGCCGATCCCGGTCCCACCAAGTAAATTTGGGCCGTGCAGGTTTCGAACCTGCGGCCTTCCGCGTGTAAGGCGGACGCTCTACCGCTGAGCTAACGGCCCGCGGTAGTGTAGCAGGTCTAGGCGGGACGCGACAGGGGGATTCAGGAGATTCAAGGGATCGTCACGGTAGCTGTGCTCGGTGGCGTCGTCCACTTTGTAGGCGGCCTCGACCTCGGCGAGATAACTTCTGTAGGGATCGGCCATCGCCGCCGCGTCCTTGCGCCTACTCGTCTCCGCGCGGCTTGAAGCCGATCCGGGGCATGGGCTTCTCCGGCGGCTCCATCAGTTCCCGGATGGCGTCGAAAAGCGAGCGGATATGCCTGTCGTGGCTGGCCATCTGGCGTTCAAGCTCCGCAAGCTTGGCCGCCAACTCCCCATGGGCCGAAACCATCTCCCGCAGCCGCACGAACGCCCGCATGATGGCGATGTTGATTGTTGATTAAGGCGGCACGTTCACTTTTCAGGACACTTGACAGCATCGCTACGCCCTGTTCCGTAAAAACATACGGGAGCGCACGCCGATCTCCGCCCCAACTTGAAGTGCCAAATTGGCATTTCAAGCCCCCCTCGGATTGCTCCGAGAAGGCTCTGGGCTTGGTCCGAAAACGCAGCATCAGCCAGCGAATAAACAGCATCAAGGGACCATGTTAGAGGCCATGACGATGTCAGGCGCTCCCGAATCGCCTTCTGCTATTGCCAGGGGGAGTGGGGAGCGCCGGCGGGTGGCGTCAGGTCCTGCTCGGTGGGCACCGTTCCCTTCGCGAAAAGGGCGTTGAATTCCCCCTCGAAAGCGGAAACGGTTGCCGGGGCGGCGTCGTAGACCGCGTTCTCGAAATTATTCGCCTGGGCGTTTCCGGAGTAGTTGAAGGAGCCCGTTTCCACCATCTCCCCGTCGAAAATTCCCACCTTGTCGTGCATGACGCCCTTACCGGAAATGCCGGACAAAATTCTCACCGGGATTCCCGCGCCCAGCAGAGTCTTGTCCTGGGAATAGGGCGCCTCGGAACGGTCCTGCAAGAAACGAACCTCGACGCCGCGATGGGCGGCCTGGACCAAAGCCTGCGCGACCGGCTTGGACGTGAAGGCGAACATCGCTATATCAATCGTCTTTTGGGAGAGACTGATGAGGCTCACGAGCTGGTCCGTCGTCCCGCCGTTGGGCGAAAAGGTGCAGGAAGGAAAGCTCCGGCCCTTGAAGCTCGGCCCGGAGCCCGTCGCCGCGGGCGGCGTCGTGACCGACGGAGGCGCCACCCCGTTCTGGGCATCGGCGACGGGTGTCGCGGCGTCCCACATCCACTCCCAATAGTTTTGGAAGGACGCGATGAGGCCCGCATCGGTCCTCGCGATGACGTTGTTATAGTCGTTGACATTGGAGGATTGCGTCCAGTTATAGGACCCCGTCTCGAGGAGATTCCCGTCGTACACGGCGAATTTATTGTGCATGATCCCGTAACTGCCGAAGCCCTTGAGCACGCGGATCGCGACCCCCGCATCGATCAGATCCTGGAGGGCTTGGTCCCGAGTCTTCCCTTGGCCCGGGAAAGTGGTCCCGTAGTCCATGACGATCTGGACATTGACCCCGCGACGGAAGGCCGCGAGCAGGGCCTGCGAGACGTTCGGGAGGTCCAGCTCGTAGAGCGCCGCCTGGATGGACTTCCTGGCGCCGTTGATCTCGCCAACGAGCACGGCCGAGAGATCGGAGCCCTGACCCGTGAAAAGGTTTTCCGCCCCCGAAGCCGCGGGGGGCGTCGGCTGGACAGTCGCAGACGCCGTCGCCTTCAGGCCCGGCGCCGCGGAGGCGCCTCGGAGATTCTCGACGGCCGCAGGCCGCAGCCGCCCCGAGGCCATCCCTTCAAGATAGTCCAGCCCCGATCCGCCCCAGTCTCCCGCCATCAAGAGCGCGGATGGGCTCGCGACCGCCAGTACGGTTGCCGCTAGGATCGAGGAACTCCTCCAACAAAATCGGAATTTCTGCTCCGCTATTTTCATAATAAAGACGATACCCCGACGCGCATGCGTCACCAAGGGGCCAAAGGCCCAGGCCCCATGGGGCCGAAGGTCCCGCTTCGGCTATTTGATGAGGACGTCCCCGCGGCCCAAGACTTCGATGACTTCCGGCCTCAAAAAGCGCTCGGGGAGACCCTTCCCTTCCTTAATTAGTTGCCTGATACGGGTCTGGCTCACCGACTCATGATGTTCTTGGGCATGCGGACACGTCTTATCCGAAGCCATGAAGCCGCATATTCCGCAGTAAAACAGCTCCCTATAGCGCAGCGCCCGAATGCCGACATCAAACTCGTCGAAGATTTTATGGCCGGCATAGGGATCGTAGAAGCTTCCCAGCCCGGCTTGGTCGCGCCCGACGATGTAGTGCGTGGCGCCGTAATTCTTGCGCACGATCGCGTAAAAAAGCGCCGCCTTCGGGCCCGCGTAGCGCATCGTGATGGAAAGCGGCGCCAGCACGACCCGTTCCCGCGGGTAATACCCCTCGATAACGCGGCGGTAAGACTCCATGATAATCTCGGGCTTATAGTCCCCCGCCTTGAGCCGTCCGATCACCGGATGGATGAAAAGACCGTCGATCTCATCGCGTTCCAGCGCCGCTTTCTGCATGTACTCGTGCGCCAAATGAGGAGGATTCCGGCATTGATAAGCGGCGATGTTTTTCCAGCCCTTGCTTTCAAATAACGCTCGCGTCTCCCGCGGGGAAAGTTCGGCCGCCCCTGACGGCGCCGCAAGTCTCCGGATCAGCCGGATTTTTCCCGCGAGAGCGACGCCCCCGTAATGAAGGCCTATGTCGCGGACATTGGGATGGCTTTCATCCGTCGTCCCGTAGACGCCCCGCGCGAATTCCTCCTTGGAGTACTCGTATTTTTCAACCGCTTCGATCAGCGCGAAGACGCCGCCCCCGCCGTCGATCAATGCGACCTCCTGTCCCGCGCGGATCGAAGCGGCCTCCTGGCGCGAGAGAGCGAGAATAACCGGGATCGGCCACGGCAGTCCTCCAGGGAGCCTCCCCCGTTTTACGACGGATTCAAAGGTTCGCGAGTCCATGAAGCCTTCCAGCGGGGTGTAGGCCCCCAGGGCGATCTTTTCGGCGTCATAGACGAAGTCGTCGAAGAGCCGCAAGGATGGCAGACGCGCCGCGCGCGCCAAGGCCCGCCGCGACTCTTCGGTGGACATGACGCCGTCCACGAGCGCTCCGCCGTAGGGCGTCCCGAGCGGCCCCGCCTCCTTCCCGCCGCTCTCAGAAGCCCAAGCGAAGGCAGGGTTTTTTGAAGACTTTCCACTCGCCGCTGGCTTTGTCATAAACGGAATTCACGAACACGTCCCAATTCTTGTCGTCAAGCTTCGGGAAATCGGAGCGGTAACCGTAGCCGGGCCAGCGCGTCTCCTGGCGGAAAAGGGTGTGCCTCAGCAATGTCTCCGCCGTGAGCACGCGATGACGGAGCTCCCACGCCCTCTGGAGCTGATGCAGGTCCTCGGCCGCGACCCAAGACAAGTCCTCCTTGAGCATCGAGAGGAGCTCGATTCCCCGCCGCAGGAGCGTCGCGTTCGTCGTGTACATCGAGCCCCATCCTCCCGCGTATTCATCCATGATCTTCTCGAGCCGCACGACCCCCTGAAGGGGATCGATATAGTCGGGAGAGACGCTGCCTCCCGTGATGAGGCCCCTGGCGAGACGGAAGTTTTCGATGGGCTTATAGATCTCCTCGCGCAAATCCTCCAACGCCTTGTCGGACGCGGCGGGGCGGTCGCTGGGATGATCTTCGATGAAAGCGACCGCGGCCTTTCCCGCGAGCCGGCCCTCCGTGAAAGAACCCGAGGAGAACTTATGCGCCGATCCCCCGACCGTGTCCCCGGCGCCGAAAAGGCCGCGGATCGTCGTCATCCGGTTGTATCCCCAGAAGTAGTCGGCGGGGGAGACATCCTGGGGCCCGCTCGCCCAGGCCCCCGCGCAGGCGGCGTGGGATCCCATGA
Organism: bacterium; assembly: GCA_021799485.1. Classification (GTDB taxonomy): domain Bacteria; phylum Elusimicrobiota; class Elusimicrobia; order UBA1565; family UBA9628; genus JAJZAK01. The sequence goes on from JAJZAK010000001.1 coordinate 146,686, forward strand.
CATAAGGCTCCGAGGTCTGCAGTTCCGAGGCCCTTTTGGATGGGTTGATGTTCTGCGCGGCCCAAACGAGGGTCTGGCTCACCGTCATGTCCAGGAAGTCCTCATAGCCGATCGCCTCCTTCTCGGGAGTGTCAAGGATCTCCTCGGTATGCATGTAGATGGGAGCGTTTCCGGCGCGGATCTCCCGAAGCATGGCGTCGTTGCGCAAACAGGAGGGAAGGGGCTTGGCGTCCGCGTATCGTCCATAAAGTTTTCTCTGCTCGTCGCGATATTTGAGCTCGTACTCCTCGCCGTAGGCGTTCGTCGCCCGCGCCTTCAACGTAAGAAACCAGGCGCCCACGGGGCCGTAGCCGTCCTTGAAGCGCGCGACCACAAGCCTATTTTCCATCTGCGTCATTTCGGCGCCCGCGTCGATGAGAAGACCATAAGCGGAGCCGGAGCTCCATGGCGCATACCAGGTGCGTCCCGCTCCCTCCCCAACCGATCTCGGCCGGAAAATGCGCGAGGCGCCTCCCGCCGAGACGATGACGGCCTTCGCCCTGAAGGCCCAGCAGGCCCCGTCCCGCACGTCGAACCCGACGGCGCCGGCGACCCGCCCCGGATCCCCGGAGTCGGTCAAAAGATGCGTCACCATGATCCGGTTGTAGACCTCGCTCGCGGACTTCGCCGCAGCTTCCGCCACGATGGGCTTGTAGGATTCCCCGTGGATAAGAACCTGCCACCGCCCCTCCCGCGCGTAGCCCCCGGTCCTGGGGTCGCGCTTGAAGGGAAGCCCCCAGCTTTCAAAAAGGCGGACGGAGGAGTCGACGTGCCTTGCCATGTCGAACTCGAGGTCCTCCCGGACAAGTCCCATCATGTCGTTTCTCGCGTAGCGCACGAAATCCTCGGGGGCGTTCTCGCCCTCCCGGACCCCCAGGTAGCAGTTGATCGCCGAGAGCCCCATCGCGACGGCGCCGCTCCTCTCGATGCTCGCCTTTTCGACGAGGACGATCTTGAGGCCTCTCCCCCAATGGCGAGCCTCGTAGGCCGCGCCGCATCCGGCCATCCCGCCGCCGAGGATCAAGACGTCGCTGTCTATGACTTTCGCTTCCATCGTTCTCGTTGAAGAAGATTTTCTTCGCCCTCATTGGAGAGGCGCTGAGAGCGTCGATCCGCGTCCTCCGGCGGCTTTAATTCCAGCGGGGATTTGATCGAGCCCCACGGCGTGGTCCTGATCGGGAAGGCGAATTCCTTTCTCGTTCCGTCGCGATAAAGAATCGTCCATTCAATGACGTTGCGTTCCTTATCTCGAATCACGCTCAACGAGGATCCCAAGGGGGCGAAATCCGCGTAGCCCCGAACGCCGATCGCCCGCGGACGGCATTCCTTGACGCAGGAACAGCATTCCCAGCAGTAATTGGGCTCGGAATTGAAAGCTTTTTTATCCGGAGAGCCGCCGGGCAAAAAGCGCATGATATCCGATGGACAAATATCGACGCACTTGCCGCAACCCTCGCATTTCGATGCGTAAACAAAAGTGGGCATGGAGAAGACTCCGGGAATCGCTTCCTTCTCTCCCGTTGCGAAACTGCAACATTTAGACCGTATCAGCGCGGCGTCCGGGGATGAAAATGCCATAATTGAAGGGATGGCGCGCATCCTCATCGTTGACGACGACTTCGAAATCGTCTCCCTCCTCGACGAGATTCTCACGAAAGACGGCCACCAAGTGGACTCGGCCTTCGAGGCCGTCGAGGGGATGGAGAAAGCTCGCAGCCTCAAGCCCGACCTCGTCATCCTCGACTTCCACATGCCGGGGGCCAACGGGGCCCATCTCTTCGAGTCGATGCGGCGCAACCAGTCCGGGGCGCCCACTCCGGTCCTCTTCATCAGCGGCGAAGCCTCTCCGGAGGACATCCTCAACCAAATCGCGGACCCCGAACACTCTCGCTTTCTCCCCAAGCCCCTCAAACTCGAGGAATTCCGCGCGGCGGTGAAGGAACTCCTCGACCCGCATCACAAAAAGTGACCATGGGCCGCCTCATTCTCATCCGCCACGGCCAGTCGCAATGGAACCTGGAGAACCGCTTCACGGGCTGGATCGACATCCCGCTTTCCCCGCATGGAGAGGAGGAAGCCCGGCGCGCGGGACAGCTCCTCAAGGATTTCAAAATCGACCGCGCCTTCACCTCGGCCCTGACCCGCGCCCAACAGACCCTGGATATCATTCTTAAGGAAATCCATCAGGCCGGGGTCCCGATCAAGAAGGACCAGGCCCTCAACGAGCGCCACTACGGGGATCTTCAAGGGCTCAATAAAGCGGACACGGCCAAGCGCTACGGCGAGGAACAGGTGCTCATCTGGCGCCGCTCCTACGACGTGCGCCCCCCAGGCGGCGAAAGCTTGAAGGACACCGCCGCGAGGACGCTCCCTTATTTCACGTCTCAGATACTGCCCGAGGCGGTCAAGGCCGGCCGCGCCGTGCTTGTTTGCGCGCACGGCAACTCCCTGCGCTCGATCGTGATGGATCTCGACCGGCTCTCGCCCGAGGAAATCATGAAAGTCGAGATCCCGACCGGGGAGCCCATCGTCTACGAGATCTCGTCCGAGGGCCGCGCCCTCGGCAAGCGCGTCCTGCGACCCGCCGAACCCTGAGCGTCAGTGCCGGAAGTGCCGCAGGCCCGCGAACACGAGGGCCAGCCCTCGCTCGTCGGCCGCCTCGATCGCGTCCTTGTCGTCGGTCGAGCCCCCCGGCTCCATGATCGCGGCGACGCCCGCGCGCGCGGCCTCGATGACGTGTTCGGCCGAGAGCGGCCCGTCCGAGGCCATGACGACCGGAAGTTCCCCCGTGATAATGGGATGACGCTCCTGGCTCTTTAATACGGCAAGCCGTATCGAATCCAGGCGCGAGGTCTGGCCCGAGCCGATGCCGATCGTGGCGCCCCCGCGGCAGACGACCGCGGCATGGGTTTTCGCGAATTTGGCCGCGTGCCAGGCGAGCCTCATCGACTTCATCTCCTGGTCCGTCGGCTGGCGCCGGGTCGCGACGCGCGTGGCGGCGCCGAAGACCTGGTTGTCCCGATCCTGAAGGAGCACCCCGCCCGCCACGCTCGCGAGATCGATCTCGTGGGCCGCGATCAAGGTCGACGGGAGAGTCACCAAGCGCACCTCCTTTTTCGTCTTGAGGATCGCGAGGGCCTTCGGCGAAAACTGAGGCGCCGCGATAAGAGACACGAACTGCTCGGCCAGGATCTTCGCCGTGTCCTCGTCGAGTTCGCGGTTGACGGCGGCCGATCCCTGGATCGCGCCGCGGGGATCCGACCTCCAAGCCAGAAATGCCGCCTCGGAGAGCTTCTCGGAAGAAGCGAATCCCACCGGGACGCCGAACTTGACGACCGCGCAGGATGGCTCCGCGATCTCGGTCGCGAGCTCCCAGGCGGCGTGGAGGTCCAGGAAGTGGTTGTAGGAGAGGGCTCGTCCCGCGACGAGGTTCGCGGCGTTCACCCCCCAGGGCCGAGCGCCGCTCAAGGTGTAGAGGGCCCCCTGCTGATGGGGGTTCTCCCCGTAGGCGAACTCCTGGGTTTTTTTAAGCGCGACGACGAATTCCTCGGGGAGCGGCATTTCCTCCCCCGAAAAATACTGCGCGACCGTCGCGTCGTAATAGGCGCCGTAGTGAAAGGCCTTGGCGGCGAGGGCCTTTCTTTTCTCGAGGCTCAAAGGCGCGCCCGATTTTTTGAGCGACTCGGAGGCGGAAACGTAGTCGCCGGGATCGGAAAGGACGATGACATGCCTGAAGTTCCGGGCCGCGAGGCGCAGGATGGTCGATCCCGCGACGTCGATGTAGTCGAAAATCTCGCCCTCCCCCACGTTGGGCTCGGCCAAGGCCTCGGCCAAGGGATAAAGATTCACGGCGACGAGGTCGATCAAGACGCTGCGTCGCCTCTCGATTTCGTGCATGGCCGAGGGGTTGTCGCGGTCGGCCGCTATTCCCGCGATCAGCCTGGGATGCAAAAGGCCCAAGGGCCCCTCGAGAACGTTGGGCCCTCCCACCCACGTCCGGGCGTCCTCGGCCTCAAGTTCCGCCTGGCGAAGCGCCGAAAGCGTCGCCCCGGCCGCGAGAATCTTGAATCCCGCCTCCTTCAAGGCGTAAGCGAAATCGACGATGCCCGTCTTGTCGACGACGTTGAGGAAGGCCCAGCGATCGGAAGAGACGCTCATTTGACCAGCTCCAAAAATTCCTTTTCGTCGAGGATGGGGACGCCGAGGGCCTTCGCGCGGTCGAGCTTGGAGCCGGCCTCGGAGCCCGCCACGACATAGGACGTCTTCTTCGAGACGGAGGAGGCGGCTTTCGCCCCCATGGTTTTCACCCGCGACTCGGCCTCCTCGCGCGAGAGGCTCCGAAGTCCGCCCGTGAAGACGAAGGTCTTCCCAGCGAGGGGTTTGGCGCCCGCGGCGCGCTCGACGCGCTTGAAATCGAGGCCCGCGGCCTTGAGCCTCTTGATCAGGGAGCGGACGCCCGGGGCGCGGAAGTAGTCGACGATGGCGCGGGACATGACATCTCCGATCTCGGGAATGGACGCCAAATCCTCGGCCTTCGCCTCCGCCAACTCCTCCAAGCTTGAATGCTCCGCCAGGGTTTCCGCCGCTTTCTCCCCGACATGAGGGATGCCCAAGGCGAAGAGAAGCCGGGAGAGGGGGCGCGACTTGCTCTCCGAAATCTCCTTCATTAGATTTTGGGTCTTCTTGTCCTTGAAAAGCGGGAGCTTGAGGAGGTCGCCCAGGGAAAGGCCGTATATCTCGGCGGCATCCTTGACGCGGCCGGAGTCGACCAGGCCATCGACCACGGACTCTCCCAAGCCCCGGATATCCATGCCGGGGCGGGAAGCAAAATGGAGGATCCGCCGCTTGAGCTGCGCCGGGCAGGCGGGATTGTCGCAGCGAAGAGCCACGAAGCCCTCCTCGCGGGTCAGGGGTCCGCCGCAGGAAGGACAGGACCTGGGCTCGACGATCTGGCGCTCCAACCCGGTTCTCTCTTCCTTGGCCACCCCCACGACATGCGGGATCACCTCTCCCGCGCGCTCAAGCCACACCGCATCCCCGACCTTGAGCCCGAGGCGCTTGATTTCGTCGAAATTATGGAGCGTCGCCGAGCTCACCGTGACCCCCGAGCAAAAGACGGGCTTGAGCTTTGCGACCGGGGTTACGACCCCGCTGCGGCCAACCGAGAACTCGACGTTGAGGAGCTTCGTCTTGACCGCCTCGGCCGGGTATTTGACCGCGAGGGCCCATCGGGGGCTCTTCGCGGTCTCGCCCAGCTCCGCCCGGAGCTTGAAGGAATCCACCTTGACGACGATCCCGTCCGCCGCGTAGCCGAGTCCCGGCAGGATCTTCGCCTTGAAGTCCCGGTATACCGCCGCCGCCTCGTCGATGGTCGCGGCCTCCCAGACGGGCTCCGGCACCGGAAGGCCCATCGACTCCAGGCGCCGCAGGAAATCCCGCTGGGTCTCCGGAACGCCTCCGCCCCGCCAGACCCCGTAGGAATGGGCGAAAAAGCGCAGCCGGCGGCGGGCGGTGATCGCGGGGTCCTTCTGCCGCAGGGATCCCGCCGCGCAGTTGCGGGCGTTGACGAAAGGCTCGCCGCCCGCGGCCTCGACCTCGGCGTTGACCTTCTCGAAATCATCGACGCGCAGGAAGACCTCCCCCCGGACTTCCAGGACCTCCGGAAAGACGGCTTTGAGGCGCTTGGGGATGGATTTCATGGCGAGCACGTTCGCCGTCACATCCTCGCCGGTCTGTCCGTCTCCGCGGGTCGCGGCGCCGACGAGTTCCCCGTTCTCGAAGGTCAGCGCGCACGAGAGGCCGTCGATCTTGGGCTCGATGAGATAACGGATCGGGACCTCGCGCCTCAAAAAGCGTTTGATCTTATCTTCCCATTCCCGCAACTCCGTCTCCGAAAAGGCATTGTCGAGGGAGAGCATGGCGACCGCATGGCGCACGGACTTGAAGGCCGCGCTGGGCCGCCCTCCCACCTGCTGGGTCGGCGATTCGGGAGCGAGGGACTCGGGATATTTCTCCTCAAGAGCCTTGAGCTTCGCCACGAGGCCGTCGTAGACGCTGTCGGGGACCTCCGGCTTGTCCTCCTCGTAATACAGCTTGTCGAGCCGGAGAATCTCGCGCCTAAGTTTTTCGATGTCCTCGCGGATCTTCCTCGGGATCATGCTTCATCGCCCTGATTTTGTCCAAGATGCCGTTGATGAACTTGGTCGACTCCTCGGTCGAGTATTTGCGCGCGATCTCGATCGCCTCGTTGATCGCGGAAGCCTTGGGGGCATCCCCATAAAGGAGCTCATAGGCGGCCAGGCGCAGGATATTCCGGTCGACGACGGCCATGCGCTCAATATTCCAATTCTTGGCGGCGGCCCCGATCGCCCGGTCGATCTCCCGGCGCTTCTCGTGCGCGCCAAGAACGAGGGCCTTGGCGAATTCGGCTTTCGCCTCCTCCTCACCGGCCCGCTTGTCGTCGATCTTCTCGGCTCGGACGGCTCTCCAAGCCTGCTTCGCCGGAAGCCCGGAGGAGTCCATCAAATAAAGGGACTTGAGCGCCCATTCGCGCGCCTCCCGCCGCTTACCCATTCCGCCGTCCGCCTCCCCGCCGCGAGCGGACGGCGGGACGGACCATGGCGAGCATATGAAGAGCGCTCTCGGCGGCTTCCCGGCCCCGATCGAGGCTCCCCCGGGTGCGCGCCATGGCTTGATGGACGTCGTCCACGGTGATGACGCCCAGGAGCACGGGGATGCGCGTCCGAAGCCCGACCTTCTGCAGAGCCGAGAACACCGCGCTCGACAAATGCCGGTTCTGCGGCGTCTCGCCCTGGATGATGGCGCCCAGGCAGATCACCGCGCGGCATCGTCCCGACAAGGCTTCTTCCTGGGCGGCCCAGGGAATTTCCCAGCTTCCCGGCACGCGCACGACGCGCACGCGCGCGGGCGGAACGCCCCCCGCCTTCAAGGCCCCAAGACAACTCGCCAGGAGCCGGGAGGTGACCTTTTCGTTAAAGCGCGAACAAACGATCGAGATCGCGGCGTCTCCTTTCACGGCAGGGCCTCCTCGGCGAGCCAGTGACCGAGCTTGCGGCGCTTGGTCTCGAGATAGCGCTTCGAATGCGGCGTGGCCGGCATGGCGATGGGGACGCGTTCGACCACCTTGAGCCCGTAGCCCTCGATGCCGACGATCTTGCGCGGGTTGTTGGTGAGGACGCGGATCGTCGAGAGCCCGATATCCGCCAGAATTTGGGCGCCGATCCCGTATTCGCGAAGGTCGGGCTTAAAGCCCAGCGCTAAATTCGCCTCGACCGTGTCGAGCCCCCTGTCTTGAAGGGCATAGGCGCGCAGCTTGTTTAAGAGCCCGATCCCGCGCCCCTCCTGAAACAAATAGAGGAGCACCCCCCGGCGCGCCTCGGAGATCTGCTTCAAGGCGGCGGCGAGCTGCTGGCCGCAATCGCAGCGCGCGGAGAACAGGACGTCCCCCGTCACGCAGGAGCTGTGCACGCGCACCAGGATGTTCTTGGCGCCCGCGACCTCTCCCTTGACGAGAGCCAGGTGCTGCTTCCCGGAAAGGATCTCCTGGTAAAGATGGATCGCGAACTCCCCGAAATGGGTGGGGAAACGCGCCGAGGCCATTCGCTCGACGAGCCGCTCCTTTGAGAGCCGGTAGCTGATGAGGTCGCGGATCGTGACGATCTTGAGCCCATGCTCGCGGGCGAGCCTCCAAAGCTCCGGCACCCGGGCCATGCGGCCGGATTTCCCTAATATCTCGCAGATCACCCCTGCGGGCCGAAGCCCCGCCAAGCGCGCCAGGTCCACCGCGGCCTCCGTGTGCCCCGCCCGGACGAGCACGCCGCCCTCTCGGCTTCTAAGAGGAAAAATGTGCCCGGGACGGATGAGATCGTCGGGCTTCGTCCTAGGATCGAGAAGAGCCTTGATCGTCGCCGCGCGGTCATGGGCGGAGATGCCGGTGGTCGTCCCGCGGCGGGCGTCGACCGAGACGGCGAAGGCGGTGTCGCGGCCGGCCGCCGAGGAGCCGACGAGGGAGGGATCGACCATGGCGTGCAGGCGCAGGGCGTCGAGCCTTTCCGGCCGCATGGGGACGCAGATGAGGCCTCGGCCGTGATGGGCCATGAAGTTGACCTCTTTTTCTCCGGCTTTCTCGGCCGCGATCACGAAGTCGCCCTCGTTCTCGCGAGCGGGGTCGTCCACGACGATCACCATGCGCCCGCGACGAATCTCGCGGATCGCGGACTCGATCGAATCGAAATTAGGCACGGATCCGCCCCCGGCTCTCGAGGATCGAAAGGACATACCGGCCGATGAGATCGGCTTCGAGATTGACCCTCTGCCCCGCGCGCCGCGCTCCCAGGTTGGTCGCCGAAAGGGTTTCGGGGATCAGGGCCGCCTCGAAAAAATCATCCCCGGCGGCGCTGACCGTAAGGCTCACCCCGTCGACCGCGACCGAGCCCTTCTCCGCGACCAAGCCGCGAAGGGCGCCTGGAAGCCCCACGCGCAGCCGGACGAATCCGGCGCGAAGCCGCTCCATCTCCAAAATCGGAGCGCAGGCGTCGATGTGCCCGCTCACAAGATGGCCTCCGAGGGAATCCCCGACCTTGAGAGGGAACTCGCCGTTGACGACATCGCCCTTGGCGAGATCGCCGAGGTTCGTCCTCGAAAAAGTCTCGGCGCTCACGTCGAAGCCGAGAATGCCCCCCCGCTTGCGGACGACAGTGAGGCAGGCGCCGTTGACGGCGTAGCTCGATCCAATCTTAAGCCGGCCGGCCGCCCCTGCGGCCTTGAGGCCGATTGAGCGGGCGTCCACTGACGCGACACGCGCGGTATGCGTGATGATGCCCGTGAACATAGAAGTCTTCCGGCCAGATTCTATGAATTTCCTGGCCCCAACGTTGCGTGTTGTGCACGTGCGTCAGGCTAGGAGGAAATAAGAGCCATGAAGATTTCGGTAATGGAATGCTTGGACTGGAACACGTCGAACAGGCCGGAGCAACTGGCGAGCTTTTCCCGGGCCTTCATGGACGCCGGGGTCGACCTCGAGGCGCTTTGGACCTACCGCCATGACGGGGGGCGCCAGATCGCCGCCATCTCGAGGCGGCCGTCGCGGCTCGAGAAGCTCTTAAAATCTCTCGGGATCAAGCCCCGCAAATCGAGGGTCCTCTTCGCCTCGGGTCCTGAGACGCCCGCCGCGGTGCCGGCCATCATTGAAAAGCTCTCCAGCGCGGGGATCAAGGTCAACTACGCGGACGTCCTGGGGACGGGAGAACAGTTCGGCGCGGCGGTCTGGGTCGAGGACAAGGATATCCCGGCGGCCCGGCGCGCCCTTCACTCGGCTCGGACGATGCTTTAAGCCGATCCTCCCTTTAAAGCCCCCAAGGCTAGGCACAGCCAGCCCGCCAATAAAAGAAGGCCCCCCACGGGCGTCACGGCGCCCCAGGCCCTGACGCGGCTCAAGGCCAGGATGTAAAGGCTTCCGGAAAAAACGGAAATGCCGGCCGCGAAAAGCCATCCCGCCGCGCGCGTCCAGGCGCCGGGATATTGAACGCAGGCCCAAGCCGCCGCGAGAAGCGCCAAGGCATGCATCAATTGGTAGCGGCTCGCCGTCTCGAAAACGGCGAGGGATTCGGGATCGACCCGCCCTTTGAGAGCGTGCGCCCCGAAGGCCCCGGAAGCCACCCCTAGAAATCCGAATAGGGAGCCCAGGGCGAGAAAGGTCCGATCAAGCGCCGCCATGAGAAGAGTATACCGATCTTGGGAATGGGACTTTCGGCCCAATCGAAGCAGGACCCCAGGGACCCTGGCCGTTCGCCAAGCTTCCGGCGTAAAATAAGCTCACTTGTTATGGCCATGAAAAACCGAACTCATCCTTCCATCCCAACCCTCGTCGCTCTCATGATGGCGGCCTCATGGCTGCCGGACAGCCAGACGGCTCGCGCCGACGCCTGGGAAGCCCTCAAGGCGCCGGCCGGCCGGGATTTCGGCGAAAACATCGGGCTCTCCAGCCTCCAGGAGAAGCCCGGCATCTCTCTCTCAAGGCGGATTCGGGTCGCGGCCATTCCGGCGGCCCGTCTGACGACAGCCCCAGCCTCCGGCAAAGCCGCCGCGGCGGTGCCGCCGCCCTCGTCCAAGGCCCCCGGCGCGAAACCTTCGCCCGACTCCGTGCGCAGCGTCTTTGTCCGGTTTTCCCATTGGCTCGACAAGGTCGATGCGAAGCTCGGCAAGGTCGGACATATCACCGGCCTGCGCTATCTGGTCAACCACCATCCTCTCTTTATGGGGGGCGTCCTCACCGCCACGGCGATCGGCCTGGGCGCGCTCGTCGGCGGCCCTATCGGGATTGTCGTCGGCGCCATCGGCATGATCGGGTATGTCGCGGGCATCCTGGAAGGGGGCTGGTCGCCGCACACGAACGCCGGCCCGACGCCTTCCTCGCCCGCCATGGCCACGCCCGGAGAGGGGACGACGAGCGCGGCCTTATCTCCCGCTCCGCCGAATCGGTAAAGATCCGAAGAACCCGTCGAGAAAGCTTTCGTCCCCGAACGAACCCTTAACCGCCCGTCGTCCAGCTATGTCCGGGACACGACGCGGGACCGGATCAGCAAGTCGGGCCCCGACCTCCGAAGCGCCGGCTTCGTCAGGACAACCGCGTCTCTCATCCGACGCGCGCCGCCCAAGAGCTTGGGGGCGATGAAGACTCGGACCTCGTCGGCGAGCCCCGCCTCCAAAAACGCCCTCCAGACCCTGGGCCCTCCCTCGACGAGGACGGAGCGGATGCGGCGGCGGCCCAGCTCGGCGACAACGGCCCTCAAGTCGACCTCCCCCCCGCTCGCCGGCAGCGAGATCACCTCGGCGCCGCGGACTCGCCCCTTCCGGACGCTCAAAATCCAGGTCGGCGCCTTCCCGTCGAGAACTTTCGCGCGGCGCGGAATCCGCAGCCGCGAATCGAGCACCAGGCGCACGGGATTGCGCCCCATCCCGCGGCTCGTGAGCTCGGGATCGTCCTCGAGGACGGTGCCGATCCCGACCAGGACCGCGTCCGACTCGGCGCGCCACCGGCCGACGAGCTTTCGCGAGGACCCGGATGTGATCCAGCGCGACTCGCCGGAGAGGGAGGCCGGCCTGCCGTCGAGACTCAGCGCCATTTTGAGGATGACGCGCGGCCTCAGGGACGCGGGGCGGCTCATGCGCGCTAAAAAATCGGCGTTAAGCGCGCGGCCCTCGCGATCGAGGACGCCGGAGACCACCTCGATGCCGCGGGCGCTCATCAGGCGCTTCCCGCGTCCCGAGACGAAAGGGTTCGGGTCTCCCGCGGCATAGACCACCCGCGCGACTCCGGCGTCGGCCAACGCCCGCGCGCAGGAGGGCGTTTTCTTCCCGGGGAACACGACGCAGGGCTCAAGGGCGACATAGGCCGCGGCGCCGCGCGAGCGCGAACCGGCGACCTTAAGAGCCTCTGCTTCCGCGTGGGGCAGGCCGTATCCGCGATGCCAGCCGGAGGCGATCAGCCGCCCCCCCTTCACGATGACGCAGCCCGCCATGGGATTTGGAAAGACGCGCCTTCGCCCGCGCGCGGCGATCTTGAGCGCCAACCGCATCCAGCGGACGTCGTCTCTCTTCATTTCCTGGGTTTCTCAAACACCGCCATATATCCTAACAGCTTGGAGCGGCTCCAGACGAACTCGAAATCCTCCGGCACGACGCCCGTTCGAAGGAGCCTCCAGAATGCCGCGTGAAAGACCCGCGGGCGGGCGCCGCGCATCCCGGCCAGCGCCAGCCCGGCGCTCATGCCGTCCGCCGCCAATTCACGGGGCTTGATGAGAAGCGGATAGACATGCATGCGCGGCGGGGCGTTCCGAACGAAGCGCTCGATCCCCTTGATGCCGACGAGCCAGGAGACGGGGTTGCGGCTGATCGTATACGCGAAGAAAAGCCCCCCGGGCCTCGTGAGCCTGGCCGCCTCGCGGACCGCCGCCGAGGGATCCTCGACGTGCTCCAAAAAGTCCATCGCGCACACCGCCTCGAAGCTTCCATCGCGGAAAGGCGGCTTGAGCGCGTCGCCCTCCACGTAATGGACGGTCGCGGTTTTGTCGCGGCCGCGGGCGACAGCCAGGCTTTTTAAGGACCGGTCGATCCCGGTGACACGGTGCCCCGCCAGAGCCAGCGCGTTCGCCAGGAGTCCAGCGCCGCAGCCCATGTCGAGGATATCCTTCCCGCCGGGACCTAGCCTTCGGCCGATCTCCTCCACGACCCAGGAGTTCCTCAGCCTGGACTCCGCGCGCAAAATGGCGACGGGGTGATCGTGCCGTTCGTACCACCCTTCTCCGAGCTCGTCATAGAAGTCGTTGTTGATGATCTCGGCTCCCCTTTGATCCTCGGCCGCCGCGAAACGCCAAAAGGCATATTGATACGTCCCGAAGACGAAAATGCCTCCCGCGAAACTGCGGAGGAGCATCTCGCTTTCGCGGCCGCCGAAGGACCATAGGACGCCGATCGCGACGAGAGCAAGCGGATGCAGCATGAAAAGGAAGGCGTGGCAGACATGCTCCCCGGCCGCGCAGAGCCGGGCGTGGACCGGCTCGTCCTTCACGATCAGAAGCGAGGAGAAAACGGCAAGCCCGACGAAGGCCTTCAAGGCTCCGCTCGAAAATGGAAGCAGGGCCGCGATCAAGACGGCGAGGAAGTACACGGCGGTGTCGAGCGGATGGCCCCGCCTCTCCCACAACGGCAGGCCTCGGCGGCGGTGGAAATAAAATTCGTCCGTCATGATGCACGCCGCTTGAAGGCCGAGCGGAACAGCGAGATACCAATCCATGAAAGCGGCGATTATATATAATCGCCTGGTGGCGAACGGTTCGGCTCATGGCGCGTGGAGCCCCGAGGACTCCGCGTCCCTCTATAACCTGAAGGGCTGGGGCGGCAAATACTTCGGCGTCGCCGGCGACGGGCATCTCGTCGCCCAAACCCGCCGCGGCGTCGAAGGCGCGATCGACGTGAAGCGCGTCGTGGACGACGTCGTCTCGCGAGGCATCAAGCTCCCGGTCCTCATCCGCTTCCAGGACATCCTGCGCCACCGCGTGGAGATCCTCAACGAGTCCTTCACGAAGGCGATTTCCCAGAGCCAGTACCAAGGGAAATTCCTCGGGGTCTACCCCATCAAGGTCAATCAGCTCCGGGAGGTCGTCGAGGAAATCGCCGACGCGGGGGAGCCCTACCGCTTCGGCCTTGAAGCGGGATCGAAGGGCGAGCTCATGGCGGTGCTGGCCATGAACGCCAACGACTCCCTGACGATCGTCAACGGCTACAAGGACGAGGCCATGATCCGCCTCGCCCTCCTGGGCCTCAAGCTCGGCCGCCGCGTCATCGTCGTGGTCGAGAAGCCCCAGGAATTGGGGATGCTCCTCAGGCTCGCGCGCGAGGAAGGCGTCAAGCCTCTCATCGGCCTGCGCGCCAAGCTCCAGACCCAGGGCACGGGCAAATGGAAATACTCGGCCGGCCACTCGGCCAAATTCGGCTTGACGACGCCGGAGCTTCTCGCGGCCTTCGAGGAGATCCGGGCCGCCTCCGCCCTCGACCGCGTCCAGCTCCTCCACTTCCACATCGGATCGCAAGTCACCGACATCCAGGCGATCAAGGACGCCGTCAAAGAGGCCGCCAGAATCTACGCCAAGCTGCGCCAGAAAGGCCTTCCTCTCGAATTCCTCGACTGCGGCGGCGGGCTCGGGGTCGACTACGACGGCACCCACACGACGTCCGACGCCTCGACGAACTACACGCTCAAGGAATACGCCGCGAGCGTCGTCCAAACCGTGCAGGAGGTCTGCCGGCAGGAGAAAGTCCCGGAACCCGATCTCGTCACCGAGTCCGGCAGATCCCTGACGGCGCATCACTCCGTCGTCATCGTCAACGCCTTCGGCGCCGTCGCGGGGACCTGCGGCTTTCCTCTCAAGGAGACGCCCGATGAGGCCGAAGGAGTCAAGGCGATTCGCAAGCTCATCCGCGATTTAGACGCGAAGACCCTCGCTCCCGCCTACCATGAGGCGGCCGGCCGGCTCTCGGAGGCGGAGGCTCTCTTCAAGCTCGGTTTTTTATCCCTCGAGGACAAGGCCAAGATCGAGGCCCTCTGGGGCGAGTTCGTCGAGAAGCTCGGGGAATTGGCTCCCCGGTCGAAAAACACGCCCGAGGAGGTCGCCGCGGCGGCGCAATCCCTGAGGGACCAATACCTGTGCAATTTCTCCCTCTTCCAGTCCCTCCCCGACTCCTGGGCGATCGGCCAGGTCTTCCCCATCATTCCGATTCACAGGCTGGAGGAGCAGCCCGCCAAGCGGGCGGCCTTGATCGACATCACCTGCGACTCGGACGGCAAGATCACGCGCTTCGCCTGCGCGAAGCGGGCCGGCGCCGGCCTTCCCCTCCACGATCTCGTGCCGGGCGAGCCTTATTACCTGGGCATTTTCCTCGTGGGCGCCTACCAGGCGACCATGGGCGACATCCACAACCTTTTCGGCCGCGTGAGCGAAGTTCACGTCTTCTCGGACCGCAGCGTTCCCGGAGGCTACTATTTCGACAAGATCATTCCCGGGCAGACCGTCCGCCAGGTCCTTTCCGACGTCCAGTACAGCGATGTCGAGCTCGTGGGCAAGGTCCGCGCCGCGGTCGACGCCCGCGTGCGCGCCGGCGAACTCAAGCCCAGCGAGGGAGCCGAACTCATGAGCCGCTATGAGGCGATCATGGACGAATACCCCTATTTCGACCCGGGAGGTCCGGCCGCCAAGCGCCGCTCGGGAGACGTCAAGGCCGCCGCCTCCGTCGCCGCGTCCGCCAAGCCCTGATGTCCGACAGCTACGACTCGATCGTCGTGGGCGCCGGGCCGGCCGGCGTCTCCGCCGCGATCACGATGGCTCGGGCGGGCCTCAAGGTCCTCGTCCTCGAGCGAGGCGAATATCCGGGCGCCAAGAACGTCCAGGGGGCCGTCCTTTATTCGCGCATGCTTCACGAGATCGTCCCCGAATTCTGGAAGGATCCCCAGGCCCCCGTCGAGCGCCCGGTCGTCGAGCAGAAGATGTGCGTCACGACCGAGGACTCCTGGATCACGGTCGGCTACAAATCGCTCAAGTTTCTCCAGGACGTCCCCAACTGCTTCACGATCATCCGGGTCCGCTTCGACCAATGGTACGCGAAAAAAGCCGAGGAGGCGGGAGCCGAGCTTTTCGCCGGCGTCATGGTCCAGGATCTCGTCAAGAAGGACGGCCGCGTCGTCGGCATCAAGACTTCCGACGGCGACGAGCTTCTGGCCTCCGCCGTCGTCGCCGCGGACGGCGTCAACTCGATCATCGCCCAGAAGGCGGGCGTGCGCCGGGAGCTGAAACCGAGCGAGGTCGCCCTGGGCGCCAAGGAGGTGATCGCGCTTTCCTCCTCCGTCATCGAGGACCGATTCCAGCTCAATCCCGGCGAGGGCTCGACGATGGAGATGTTCGGCGCGACATCCCTGGGCATGCTGGGCTATGTCTTCCTCTATACGAACAAGGAAAGCGTCTCCTTGGGGGTCGGCTGCAAGCTGTCCGACTACCAGAAAAAAGGCCTGCGTCCCTCGGATCATCTGGAGATCGTCAAGAAGCATCCCTTGATCGCGAAGCTCATCTCGGGCGGCAAGACTCTCGAATATTCCGCCCATCTCATCCCCGAGGGAGGCCTCCCCTCCATGCCGCCGTTGGTTTCCGACGGGCTTTTAATCGCCGGAGATGCCGCCCAGATGACGAATCCCGCCTACCGGGAGGGCTCCAATCTCGCGATGACGTCCGGCAAGCTCGCGGGCGAGGCGGTGGTCGAGGCGAAAAGGAAAGGCGACTTTTCAAAAGCGGGGCTCGCCTCCTACGGGGAGAAGCTCCAGGCGAGCTACGTCATGCAGGACCTGGCGGAGGTGAGCGGGCTCGAGGAGGCGGTCGAGAAGAGCCCGGGCTTTCTCGAGTTCTACCCCAAGCTCGCCACCCAGCTCGCCCATCTTCGGTTCTCGGCCGACGGGCGGCCCAAGAAAACGCATCTGAAGGAAGCCCTGGCGCTGGCGAGGCAGCGCGGCTTTTTAAGAATCGCCAAGGACCTCTGGCCCTTGCGCAAGGCGGCTTTGTGAACGAGAAAACGATTCCTCTCCCTCCCGGGGCGGCGACGGTCGAGTCGAAGCTCGGGACTCTCGAATGGAAGAAATCGCCGCAGACCCATATCACGCTTCGGGACGCCTCGGAGAAGGCGCCCTGCGTTGATCTTTGCAAGGACCGCCCTTGCACGACGGTCTGCCCGGCCAAGGTTTACGAGTGGCACGCCCCCGAGAAGCGCGTGATCGTCGCCTACGAGAACTGCATCGAGTGCGGCGCCTGCCGCATGCTCTGTCCGTTCGACAACATAGCCTGCGACTGGCACGGCGGCGGGATGGGCGTCAAGTACAAGTACGGCTGAGCGCCGTTTCCCGTCGCAGCCGCCGAGAGTCCCGTCTTTTCCACCATTATTTCGTCCTTGCTCGTCATGGTCGTCTCCTTTTCGTCTGATTGGTCAATGTTGTCGGACATTGATGCCGACAGATAGGGGAAGGTCAAAACTTATGACCTAAGCACCGCAACGAGATCAAGAGCGTTCATGAATTTCCGATCCGAGCACCCAGCCGCAAAAATATCATTCGAGGGCCGAGTCCTGACCGTCAAGGCCCGCATTCGCCTCATCCGATCTTTCGACCAGATTCCCACCCACCAGTATCAAGGCTACTCGCTCGTCATGAAGGGAAACGTCCAGGGCGTGGAAAGGGATTTTCGGATTGCCATCGGTCCCAAAGCCCACGAGAAACATAAGTTCCGGATTGGGGACGTGGTGCGCGGCGAAGGATTTGCCGTGCCAAATACCAAGACAGAATGGGCGGACTTCTATAAGACCAGCGGGATCGCGGTTATCGAAAGAGGGCCAGGTTCCGATGCTGAGCCGCCCAATCCAGAAGGCGGGATCGCTCCGCCCCTCACAGTCTATAGGTCGAATGGTCATCGGAGACTGGATAGGGATACTTGGGAATCTCAGTGTTTTCGATGTCCTTGGGGTCTGTTAGGCGTTTTTTAAAAGTGGACAGTTTACGGATTAAAACTGGACACCCGAAAGGTCGCTCGTTTTGAGCCTCTGGACGTCCAGCAATTCCGTCTCGCGCCAGAATCGGAGTTCGGTGACACCGCCCGTCAAGGGGTAGAAACGGACATCAAGCCGGTCGTCCGGGTGGGCCTTGTTGACCGGCAAGAGCCTGTTGTTGATGGAGACGCGGCGATAGGAATCGACCGTGCGTTCCATGCACAGACAGAAAACGTCCTTGACGGACAGGAAGGGCGGCTTGAGGCTGAAGGGACGAAAGAGAGTTTGCTTCTCCCGTAAAGCCCGCTGGAAGCGCGCGTAGGGGACCTCCATCGTCGTGGAATGGACCTGTCTGTAGTTGTAACGGTTGACCTCTTGCTGGAGGAACACCCTGGCCCTGCGAATGTCTGTGGTGTTATCGCGCACACAGGTCCTGACCAGGCGATCTTGGAGCCACTGGTAAGGCCGCTCGATCTTGCCCTTGGCCTGTGGCGATAAGGCGTAGATGATCTTGACGCCGCAGTTTAGGAGGACGCGCTTCCATTGGGGATCGACCTCATCGGTGAGCTTCCTGTGGTCGCGCCAAACCGAGTCTCTTCCCTGGACGAAGCGGAAGATGGAATGGGAGTCGACGTAGTAGGAGAAAGGCATGC